>JAZKFX010000014.1:0-163521 GCA_040386215.1 Pseudomonadota bacterium | reverse complement strand
CTACCAGTCTCTGGATATTGATGCAGCAAGTGAGATGCGCGGATGAACCAACTTTTCCTTACGATTGTATTTCCCCTGATCGGTTTCCTATTATTGGTAACGGGTCGCAAACGCTTGTCAGAAAACCTTGCCGCATTTATCGGTGTTGGCTCTATTGGTTTAGCGGCTACCTTTGCTGCTCTGGCCGGTTTTGATTTCCTGCAGCACACTCCTGAGTCGGGCGCATTTACGCAGCCGCTATGGGTCTGGGTAAATGTGGATGGCTTTGCACCGGCGTTTAATTTACGCCTTGATGGTTTGTCTCTAACCATGTTGGGTGTGATTACCGGAGTTGGTTTTTTAATTCACATCTTTGCTTCCTGGTATATGCGCGGCGATGAAGATTACGCGCGCTTCTTCTCCTATATGAACCTCTTCCTGGCTAGCATGATTTTGCTGGTGTTGGGAGATAGTCTGGTTTCTATGTATTTTGGCTGGGAAGGAGTAGGACTCTGTTCCTATTTGTTGATCGGCTATTACTATCGCGATTCAGCGAATGGCGCAGCCGCTCGTAAAGCTTTTGTGGTTACTCGCGTTGGCGATGCGTTTATGGCAATCGGTCTTTTCATCCTCTATAAACACCTGGGGACTTTAAATATTCAGGAAGTGCTCGTTAAAGCACCCACCGTTTTTGTTGTTGGTTCTGCCACTATAACTTTTGCCACCTTAATGTTGTTGGGCGGCGCTGTCGGAAAATCTGCGCAGTTGCCGTTGCAAACATGGTTGGCGGATGCCATGGCGGGCCCAACTCCGGTTTCAGCATTGATCCATGCGGCCACTATGGTGACCGCAGGTGTCTATTTGATTGCGCGAACTCACCCACTATTTGAGTTAGCACCGGATATTTTGTATCTGGTAGGTGTGATTGGTGCGATTACATTGGTGATGGCTGGTTTTGCCGCATTAGTGCAAACCGATATTAAACGTATTTTGGCTTATTCGACTATGAGCCAGATTGGCTACATGTTTTTGGCGTTAGGTGTTAAAGCCTATGCTCCAGCTATTTTTCACTTGATGACGCATGCCTTCTTTAAAGCATTGTTATTCTTATCTTCCGGTGCAGTAATTCTTGCCTGCCACCATGAACAAAACATTTTTAAAATGGGTGGATTACGCAAAAAAATCCCCTTCGTTTACGCCTGCTTTATTGTCGGTGGCGCAGCCTTGTCAGCAGTTCCTTTTCTTACTGCAGGTTTCTTTTCGAAAGACGAAATTTTGTGGCAAGCATTTACCACGCAACATCCTGAACTTTTCTACGCAGGTTTGTTTGGCGCGTTGATGACTTCCATTTATACCTTCCGCTTAATTTTTATTGTTTTTCACGGCGAAGAAAAAACCCATGCGCATGCGCTTCATGGTGTTACTTACTGGTTACCTTTAGCTGTTTTGCTCGTGCTTTCCACTTTTGTCGGTGCAATGATACATCCGCCTTTAGCGGGAGTTTTGCCCATCAGTGCAGCAGGAGATGAAGCACTTAAACACCGCGTTGAATGGGTGTCTGGTGGTATTGCCGTATTCGGTATTGTGTTAGCTGCCTTTCTGTTCCTGGGCGAATCGAAATTTGTTAAATCCATTTCTGCATCGCCAATAGGGCAAGCATTCACGCGGCTATGGTTCTATTGCTGGGGTTTTGATTGGTTATACAACTTGATTATTGTTCAGCCATTTTTGTTTTTGACGCGGTTCCTGCGCAAAGACCCGATTGATAAAGTATTCAATTTGATCCCTGCTGCAACACAGCAGCTGCATCATTCATTGAGTGCGACTCAAACCGGTAGTGTACGTTGGTACGCTGCCACCATAGCTGCGGGTGTTGTTATCATCCTCGCTGCCCTCGTTTTGTTGTAAGACTTTAAGGAACCAGAGAAAAATGCTCACCTGGCTCATACTCATCCCCTTTATTGGCGGTTTCTTTTCTTGGCTAGCCGAACTAATGGGCTCCAAGTCGCCGCGCTGGATTTCTCTCGTCAGTATGTTTGTGTTATTTGGCTTAACATTAAAACTCTGGCTGGAGCACGATTACTCGCTGGCTAATCTTAGTTCCGGGCAATCTGTTTGGACCGAAGAACTCCAAATAAACTGGATTCCACGTTTCGGTATTAGCTTCCATTTAGCATTGGATGGTTTATCCATTTTGTTACTGTTATTGACCGCTTTTTTAGGTGTTTTAGCAGTTGTGTGTTCGTGGAGTGAAGTACAAAAGAAGATTGGTTTCTTCCATTTAAACTTGTTATGGATTATCGGCGCGGTAGTTGGTGTGTTCCTCGCAATGGATTTGTTCCTCTTCTTTTTCTTCTGGGAAATGATGCTGATCCCAATGTATTTCCTGATTTCACTTTGGGGGCACAATTCAGTTGAAGGCAAAGGGCGTATAGAAGCCGCCACTAAATTCTTTATCTATACCCAAGCTTCCGGTTTGCTATTGTTTTTAGCCATCGTGGGTTTAGTGTTTGTGCATTTCCAACAAACACAGATAATTACTTTTGATTACGAAGCCTTGCGCAATACCAAGATGAGCGCAGAAGTAGAAATGGTACTCATGTTGGGGTTCTTTATCGCCTTTGCTGTGAAATTCCCGATAGTCCCTTTTCATGCCTGGTTACCGGATGCACACTCCCAAGCTCCTACCGCGGGTTCAGTTGATCTGGCCGGAATCCTGTTAAAAACGGCTGCTTACGGTATGTTGCGCTTTGCCATTCCATTTTTCCCTCATGCTTCACAAATTATTGCACCGGTTGCTATGTGGCTGGGTGTGGTGGGTGTTATTTACGGAGCTGTTCTCGCCTACGGCCAGGACGATGTAAAACGTTTGATTGCATACACTTCCATTTCACATATGGGTTTTGTATTAATTGGCATTTACTCTTTCAATCCTATAGCGCTGCAAGGTGCTGTTATTCAAATGATGGCACACGGTATTTCCGCTGCCGGTTTGTTTATTCTTTGCGGTCAGTTATATGAGCGGTTACATACTCGCGATTTAAACCTTATGGGTGGTTTTTCGGCGCGCATGAAAGGCCTGCCGCCCATAGCGATGTTTTTTGTTGCAGCATCGCTTGGTTTGCCCGGTCTAGGTAATTTTGTGGGCGAGTTTATGATTCTCCTGGGGGCTTTCAAGGTTAATGAATGGGTGGTGATTGTTGCTACTTCTGGCGTGGTGTTAAGTGCGGTTTATTCATTAATCATCGTGCAGCGAGCATTGCATGGTCCAGCAAAGGAGGACACTCCTATACCTGGTTTGAATATGCGTGAAATTTCGATGTTGGTATCTTTAATGTTGATTCTGGTTTGGTTAGGTTTTTATCCTCAACCTGTATTTGATACGTCGGCAGCAGTTATTGAGGGTATTACCCAGATCATAACTTCTACATTACCAGCTGCGCAGTGAGGTTGAGATGACGCTAACTTTTGAAAATTTCCTGGCGCTGTTACCACTGCTAATAACAGCTGCGACCACAATCGTCGTTATGCTTGCGATTGCGGTGCGCCGCAGTCATTGGTGGACCGCAACCTTAACCGTGGTTGGTCTCAACAGTGCATTATTGGCAATTGCCTACGAAGTATTTGCGCCCATGGTTATGCCGGCGCTGGTTCCACAACCCTTATTTCAGATACCGCAAACCATTACGCCGCTATTTGTGGTGGATGGTTTTTCGCTGTTCTTTTCTGCGTTAATTTTGGCAGCAGCTTTGGGTGCGACTACGCTCACTCATGCTTATATCGAATCATTTAAACGTAACCGCGAAGAAATTTATTTGCTCATTACCATCGCCACTGCCGGTGGGATTGTATTGACCATGGCCCATCATATGGCGTCCTTGTTTATCGGTTTGGAAATGATGTCAATTGCGCTCTACGGTATGATTTCATACACTTATGATCGCGCCCGCTCACTTGAAGCCACGATTAAATACATAATACTTTCTGCCACTGCATCGTCTGTTATGTTGTTTGGTATGGCCTTAATTTATGCACAATTCGGCACCTTATCATTTGCTGAAATCGGGGCAAAAATCGGCACCGAACCTGGCATGGTCGTTATTATCGGCGGAATGATGTTAGTGATAGGTTTGTTATTTAAATTATCGCTTGCACCTTTTCATTTATGGACGCCGGATGTGTACGAAGGTGCACCTGCACCCGTCGGTGTCTTTTTGGCAACCGCCGCAAAAGTGTCTGTGTTCGCTGTATTAATTCGTTTTATCGTTATTGAAGCTGATGGCTCATTGAGCTCGGCGCCGTTTAGAATTACGTTGATTGTTGTTGCTTGTCTTTCTATGTTGTTAGGTAATTTACTCGCACTGAAACAAAATAATATCAAACGTATGCTGGGATATTCTTCCATCGCGCATTTTGGTTATCTTTTTGCACTGGTGCTATTGGGCGGCAAAAGTTTCGGTGTAGAAGGCTTTGCGGTTTACCTCACTATTTATGTGATTACGGCGCTGGCTGCTTTCGGTGTGGTGACCTTGATGTCCACCGCTGATGCAACACGCGATGCCGATATTTTGCATGATTATCACGGTTTGTTTTGGCATCGCCCAATGCTCGCTTCTTTATTTACCGTGGCTTTATTTTCGCTCGCGGGCATTCCCTTAACCGCAGGTTTTATCGGTAAGTTTTATGTGGTTATGGCTGCGTTGGCGGTAGATGATATCTGGGCTAGAGTAGCGCTGGCATCGGTGGTGCTGGGCTCGGCAATTAGTATTTACTTTTATTTGCGCACCATCATCAGTATGTTTATGACCAATAAAGATTTGGTGCCGTTCGACGCGAAAAGGGATTGGGGTCAACACACTGGCGGTATAGTCGTATTCCTTTCTGCTGCACTAATTATAGTGCTGGGTATTCTGCCTAATCCATTGATTTACATTGCGCAGCTGTCACAGTTTATTTGGGTTGCGCAATAAAAAAATAAAGGATTTGGATTCTAAGTGCCGACCTTGTGTCGGCATTTTATTGATAGCTATTTAATGTTGTTCTTAATTTATTTTTTGAGGTTGTTATGGAAATTGCATGTCTTGATCTTGAGGGTGTCCTGGTTCCAGAAATCTGGATTGAATTTTCTAAAGTCACCGGTATTGAATCACTCAAGGCGACCACACGCGATATTCCGGATTACGATGTGTTGATGAAACAACGCTTGCGTATTCTTGAAGAAAATAATTTAGGCTTGAAAGAAATTCAGGATGTTATTGCTACTTTGAAGCCATTAGATGGCGCTATCGAATTTGTTGATTGGCTGCGTGAACGTTTTCAGGTAATCATTCTTTCTGATACGTTTTATGAGTTTTCACAACCGCTAATGCGTCAGCTAGGTTTTCCAACGCTGTTATGTCATCGCTTAAATGTGGATGAGCGTGGCCGGGTAGTGGGCTACACCTTGCGTCAGCGTGATCCAAAAAGGCAGTCAGTACTAGCCTTAAAAACCCTTTATTACCGCATTATCGCTGCTGGTGATTCTTATAATGACACCACTATGCTCGGTGAAGCGGATCAAGGTATTTTGTTTCATGCTCCGCAAAATGTGATTGATCAATTTCCGCAATTTCCTGCAGTGCACACCTTCGAAGATTTAAAAAAGGAATTTATAAAAGCCAGTAATCGAAATTTGAGTCTTTGATTTTTGAGGATTTAATTTAAATGGCAGGCAAAATAACCATTAGCCTGCCGATCTTTGTTTATATACCCTAAGGAAAAGATTATGAAAAAAATAGCATTAGCATTAATCATAGCTTCAGTCGCTGCTCCTTCACTTGCTGAAAATAAATTTACCGGTGAATTGCTCTTGGGTAAAGCGAGTCAGGAATTAAATATATCTTACTCGTTTAACAACGAAGGCGTGATAGAGTCTGGAAAAGAATCGTTTGACAACGATAGCAATGGTTATGGATTTAGAGCTGGGTATCAAATTGGCCAACACTTCGCTGTAGAGCTAACACATCAACTTTACGGTGAGTATACCAATAGTTTTCTTGATGATTTCGACGATAGAATTCGAGAAACAATTGAAGCCAAAGCGACAAGTGTAGGAGTAAAAGGGATTCTACCAATGTCAGATAGTTTTTCTATTGTCGGTCGCTTAGGGCTGGCTAATTGGGATTTAGATCTTAGTTCAACAGATTCTTCTAATCCGGGAGAAGTATTTAAGCTGAAGGAAGACGGCCAGGATTTGTATTATTCCATCGGCGCTGAATTTAAAATTAATGAAAAATTCTTCGCGGGTATTGAGTATTCCATCTTAACAATGAGTTGGGACGATAAAGTAGTTGACGGGGAATTTTCTGCTTCGGTTGATTATGAGCATGAAGTTAATAATCTTGGTTTATCATTTGGTATGGTTTTCTAAGATCACGTTATTCAAAATTTATATAGTAACCTATAAAGCTGGTTAGGGTTTCTCCCTGCCAGCTTTATGTTTTTATGGGGCTATCAGAATAATGTGCCTCGCTTTTTCATCAGTCCATTGGTAAGTTTTTGACTCGGATTTTTTTTCTTTTTTTCTTCCTAAGCGCAGCTTAATCCACGCCTTTATTATTCCATGGCAACAATGTCTCAACCTGTTCAATCGCTTTAGTATTTAGTGTTTGGCATATCGGCAAAACGTTTTTCAAATAAGCGTAGGGCTCCAGACCATTTAGCGTTTTCCTGCTCGAAAAGATTTTATTTTAAAGAATCAATTTCTCACAATAGAGTGTTATCGGAATTAGTCATGCGTTGGATTGGCCCACAACGTAATTATTTTTGCTTTTTTTAACTAGGTAATTGATATTAAATATTTTTCGCTATTCGGTGTTAATTTTGAATATCCAGTTTGCGCAGCACTTATCGAATTGTTCGCTCGATAAGTGCTATGCGGCGAGGCTTTTGCGTGGCCCTTTGAACTTATCTTTTTCAGGTCATATGTAAAGCAAGCAAAATCCCGTTTTATCCCAAAGTAAAATTTCAATTTTGTTACGGTTAGGATTACCAAAGACTAAGAATGATTTCGAGATTTCGCCCAATTTCATTGCTTCCTGTACACCGTTATACCATTGATCGATTGGCGAAAATCAACCTGCTGTCATGAAGATAGCTTGCGGCAGGCTGTAATTAATAATAATGAAACATCAGCAATAGAGCAGGTGTCAGCGCCGCAAATTGCAAACGGATGCCGTTAGGCAGAAAACAGCCGTGATCAATGCAACACGGAAACTTTCCCAGTCACATATATTCTCAATCGTTAGCAGCCATTTTTTCAGTCACTGAATCAGGCTCTTCATCATATTAGCGTGGTCTTTAAATTTTTCTGCTACTGGTTATTCTGTGCTGCCACGAATCTGTATTTTTTTCTATTCGGAAAAACTATGCACTTCGATTTATTCCTCCTGCTAAGCCTCGTAAAATCCGAATTAACGTTAATAAATATTTAAACATGAAATTAATTAAATTTGGATTTTTAGTTACAGATTTTAAATCTGTATGAGAAAGTAGAGTCATCGAATTTTACGTGCCAATACTTATTGGTTTAGCGTCAGGAGCGGTTTGCTGCAATCGGTTATTCGTTAGGTTGTTTGTGAGGCATATACAAATTGAGGTGCCATGAGGCTAGAGTTTGACTATGTGGGGAGTGATTTGCGCGCCATTAATTGTTTTTAAAAATTTATGGTTATTGCGATTGAAATAAAAGCGGGGTATATTGCTCTGAATCTTGAAAATGAATAAATAATAAAATATTAATTAAAAAATAAAAAATATTCATAGATTGAAAAAATTAGTCAAATAATTAAAGCTAAAGAGCTAAAGAGTTAAAGTTAAAATTAGTTGCTGGTTAGTTTTTAAGGTGGAAAACTATTAATTCAGTAACGGAAGATATTATTAATCAAACTATTTGATAGTCAGTATTTCTCAGGAAAAGTTTTGATTAAAAGATTTGGATAAAAAATGGATGGTGTGTGTTCTTGGGTTTTCTCCTCGAGTTGTTGTGGAATATTAGCTAGATGTATACATTAGAGGCGCCATTCCTTTTTAGGGCGGAGCCTGCTCATTAACTTTACATTTGGCAGTATATCTTTTTTTTGCATATTTGATTTACGAAAATCTAGTGGTTTTTTTAAATCAATAAGTATTATTTAAGATTTTAATTTGTAGAAATTAATAAAATACATTGGTGTAGTGGGTAAGCTGTGACGCTTATACAAATTGAAGTATCGCGAGACTAGAGGTCGGCTATACGGCTAATGATTTGTGCGCCATTAATTGTTTTTAAAAATATATGGTTATTGCGATTGAAATAAAAGCGAGGTATATTGCTCTAAATCTTGAAAATGAATAAATAATAAAATATTAATTAGAAAATAAAAATTATTCATAGGTGGAGAGATTAGCCAAATAATTAAAGCTACATATTTAAAGCTACATATTTAAAGTTAAAATTACTTGCTGGTTTAGTTTTTTAGATGGAAAACTATTAACTCAGTAATGGAAGATATTATTGATCAAGCTATTTGATAGTCAATATTTCCCAGGAAAAGATTTTATTAAAAAATTTGGATAAAAAATGGATGGTGTGTGTTCCTGGTTTTTTCCTCGAGTTGTTGTGGAATATTAGCTAGATGTATTTCTTAGAAAGACCATTCGGTTTTAGGGCGGAGCCTGCCCATTAATTTTGCGTTTAGCAGTATATCTTTTTTTATTTGCATGTTTGATGTACGAAAACCTAGCGGTTTTTCATAACATTTTTAAATCAATAAATATTGTTTAAGATTTAAATTAAGAAAAAATTAATAAAATATATTTGATTAAATGATAATATCATTTCTAAATTAGGTGGCCAAAATTACCATCAACTACAGTTTTGATATTCTTGGTGATTATACAAAATTTACAAAATGTGATGAGTCGTTCAAGTTTTGTTTTTAGCGAAATCAACAGATTGTTATTTTACTACTTGCACCGTCCGCGATATTAAAAATGATGAACAACTTTATTTTTCGACGCTAAAGTGGTAATTGTAAAAAAAATTATGCGTCAGATTTTTAATTTGTGTCAAAGTTAACCCGGATAAAAAACAAGTAAATAAATGTATACATATATATTGATTGCAGAAAAACCGTAATGTATAAAGTGGTCTTCAAGAAGTTTAGAGCTAGTCGTATGTTAACTTATAGTTAATTTTTTGAGAGGTCGACTGATTCAACTCTGCTAAATGAAGAGGGATTGTAAATAGCCAAAAAAATCGGAGTGCGCTCCAAAGGAAATCTATATTAAACCTTTGAATTTTGTGGATTGGAATGCTTGTGCCCTAGTGTGCTTTTCAATTCTTCCTTGATGTACGTGTGATACAAATAACGCTTGGCTTTTAATTTTGCGCTATTTTTTTTGCGAGTTTTTTTCTGTGCCTGTTTGTTTTATCGGGCACGAATTGTTGTAAAAACTCCATTCTCCGTACTTCAATGTTTCGCAAAACATAGAGTGTTGTTTCGCTTGAATTATTAGTCTCGCGTGTAATTGTGTCGAGTGGCCGCGTGAAAACTCTGGGCGTTTAGTTCTCTGATGGCAGTTGATCCGGTTTTCGTATTGCTGCTAGCCAGGATACGTGCATAAGATTATTAAAGAATGATGAGGCATTAAGGCATGTTGAATGATATTGGAAAAACGATTAGTTTTTTTATCGCGTCTGTTTTAACCGTTGCATTTTTGTCGGGTTGCAGAGAAGGCGAGGACACCTTAGTCGAAAAAAATGGCAGTGTCGGCAACCCTGGGAGCGGGGCGGTTGTAGATGTGCTCATCAGAGAGTTTCATGAAGCCATTGTAATTGGCAGTGGGTACGGTGGTTCAGTGAGCGCGCTTCGTTTGGGTGAGGCGGGAATTGAGACGCTTGTTTTAGAGAAGGGGCGACGTTGGACAGTGACTGAACCCACAGTTAAAGCCGGTACGTTCGCTACGGAAGATACAATTTTAGAAGGTTTTTTGGATGGTATTGGTGCTGACGTGCGCGCCGTGTGGTTGGGTGAGGAATGCCATGGAAACGCTTTTTTCGTCGGGCTTCCGTTTAAGCTTTTGTGCGGTAAAGACACTGGAGTTTTAGAACAGGTCGGTCCGAAGGTTAATCCCTACGATCTTTCTCCAGCAGTGAAAATTAATGGTGTTGCCGCGTGGAATGGCGTAGGAGTGGGAGGCGGATCACTTGTGAATAACGGAATCACTTACCGTCCACTAAGAGAGAGTTGGGAGCTTGCCTACGATCTTCAGTCAATGCCCTTGATGGAGGAAATCTGGCAGGATCTCACTGAAACATATTTTGCTCGTGTGGAGACATTTCTGCGTCCTTCGCCGATTCCTCAGGATATTCTCGAGTCCCCTTATTACCAAAGTACGCAAATACATATTGAGACAATGCTCGCTGCAGGCTACCCGTTCACAAATAATGCTGACGGAAACCAAACGCATGGTTCGCAGTTATTACCCATGATTATTGATT
This sequence comes from Pseudomonadota bacterium, assembly GCA_040386215.1. Lineage (GTDB taxonomy): Bacteria > Pseudomonadota > Gammaproteobacteria > Pseudomonadales > Cellvibrionaceae > Cellvibrio. Next base: position 153,020 of record JAZKFX010000014.1, on the reverse strand, counting down.
GGGATGTTGTAAGAGAAGAGCTAAACGGACAGAAAGCGCCGTCTGTTATTGATGGTGAGGCTTGGTATGGTATTAATAGCGGTGCAAAGAGATCTTTAGATACTGCCGAAAGTTATCTTGGCATGGCTAGCGCAACTGGAAAGGTGACCATAAAGCCGCTTCACACAGTAACGGCAATTCGTTATGAGCAGAAGACAGATCTCTATGTTGTTAGCGTAAGCGAGACTGATGAAGACTATAACATTGTGGCACGCTACGAGTTCTCAACACCTTCACTCATAGTGTCGGCCGGGTCAATAGGAACAACTAAGTTGATGATGGCGGCTAAGCATCAAGGCGGATTGCCGAACCTAAACGAGCACGTTGGGACCAAATGGTCTAATAATGGAAACACTTTTACTTTGAGAAGTGGCAGTGATAAGAGGATTACACAAGGCGGCCCAGCGGGAATAAAGTCGACCAACCTGGATGATCCTTCTGCTCCATTAGTTATTGAAAATCTCTCACAAAAAGCAGCTCGAGTATTGGAAATCAATGATGAAACTTCTGATATAGCGTCTCCGGTTCTTGGGTCGATATTGACAATTGCCGTCGGTGTTCCTGAAAAAGAAGGTGTTTTTACGTGGGATGAAGCAACAAAATCGGTGAATCTGGATTGGCCCGTCGATGGATCAAAAAACATCTATGACCGGTTCTTCCAAGTGATGGATGAGCTGGCGCCATATGGAAAAGCCCTTCCTCTTAAAATTGAACAGGCTCAACAATTCACTTTGCACCCACTGGGTGGAATGCCCATTGGTTTGGCGACTAATAAGTTTTGCGCTGTTGAAAATTACACGGGTTTGTACGCTATTGATGGTTCGATAATTCCAGGAAGTTCCGCTCTAGCTAATCCTTCTTTATTAATTTCATCATTGGCAGAGCGTTGTATTGAGCACGCCATGAGTAATATTCAAAATAGAAAGCATATCGGACGATTCTAGTTCTGGTACCACAAAGAAATGAGATTTTCACTGTAATCAGGGTTTAGTGCGGTCGTATTAATGGTGGGTAGTTATTCTATTTAACTAGGAATGTTTAAAATGATTTTATACAAAAACATCGTTGAAGTTATCCAACATAATGCTGAGAGCAATCCGACTGGCACCGCTTATCAATGGTTAGATCGTGGCGAAACTGAAGGAGAGTCATTTAGCTTTTCCGAGCTATATGAGTCAGTCAAATCAATTTCGGCGAAAATCGATTACAAGCTTCGAAATTCAGAGCCAAGACAAAAAATTGTTTTAATGTTTGAGCCGTCCCTGGAGTTTATATCGGTGCTATTCGGCTGTATGGCCGCACAACATATTGGTGTGCCGGTGTCTCAGGTAAAGCCAGATGCTGATATCTTAAAGGTCAAAAATGTAATTTTAGATTCGGGGGCGATTCTAGTCCTGACCAGTGAACGCTATAAGGCGACAGCAGAAGAAATTATCCAGAGTCTGGGCTTAAGTAATGTAGAAGTATGCTCAATGTCTGATCTAAAGGAAAAAGGACGAGAGTGCACCCCGTCAAAAATCGAAGCGAATGAGACGGCTTTTTACCAATATACATCCGGATCGACTGGTCAGTCCAAAGGAGTTGAGGTGACCCATCAAAATATTATGTGTAATCAAGCAATGATAAAAGAGGGATTTCAGCACAGCGAGCAAACTGTGTTTGTTGGATGGTTACCGCTCTACCACGACATGGGCTTGATTGGGAATGTCATGCAGCCGTTATTCTTAGGTATTCCCTGTTATTTGATGTCCCCCTTCTCATTTGTGCAAAAACCAATTCGCTGGTTGCAAGCGATATCTAAGTACCGAGCAACAACAAGCGGTGGGCCAAATTTTGGCTATGACTTGTGTGTAAGCAGGATAGATCATTCGCAATGCGATTCTCTTGATTTATCCAGCTGGTCGGTGGCATACAACGGCTCTGAGCCTGTCAGAGCTGATACCTTGCAGAAATTCAGCGATAAATTCGCTCGCTACGGTTTTGACCACAACGCACACTTCCCATGTTATGGCATGGCCGAGTCAACGCTATTTGTAACAGGGTCCATAGATCCACCAAAATTCACAAAATTTTGCAGCGAAAGTATCAGAAATAAAAAAGCAGTATTGCTTTCTGGGGATCATGAAGGCGAGGGGTTAACCCTGGTAAGTTGTGGTGTTCCATCTTTTGGGCAAAAGGTTGTTATTGTAAACCCGAAAAAGAGAATAGAACTTGAGGAGCTCGAAATTGGAGAAATTTGGGTTCAAGGTGAAAATGTTGCGAAGTCCTACATTAACAAGAAAGATCTGACAGAGCAGAGCCTGTATGCGCGAATAGAAGGCGAAGCAAGTGAAAAGAGTACCTTCCTACGAACGGGAGATCTTGGATTTTTATCTCAAGGAGAGCTTTACGTAACAGGAAGAATTAAGGATTTGATAATAATCCGCGGTAAAAATTACTATCCTCACGACATCGAAAGATCGGTAAGTTTAGTCGCCGAAGAATTAGAATCGCTCCCCTCTGCAGCAATTTACGACGATAGTTCGAAAGAAAAGTTGGTGGTGCTGCAGGAAGTTGGAAGGAGTCACATGGGTACGATTGATGTCGAAGCGCTAACGAAAAAGGCGAAGCTTGTGGTTAACAGACACCACGACATAACACTGGCCGAGATACTATTTTTAAAGCCGAATTCAATACCTAGAACGACGAGCGGGAAGGTGCGTAGGCAAGAGTGTCTTCGTCGTTACCAAAATAGAGAATTTGATAGTCGGGTCATTCGCCCGTTAAGTGAAGTTGAAGCTACCTTGTCAGAATAGTAAAACGCGATTAATGCATTAACGATTACTAATGTATTAAAAGCTACCGAGTAAGTTGATGTGCGACACAGTTTGTGGATTGATATGGAGTGTTTTTACTCCTTTACGACATGATATTTAGAACAAAGTATTGTACAAAATTACCTTAAATAATTGAGTGGTGATAATTGTGAGAGAGACTAGTCAGGTTGACGGAGGTCGACAAATAACTGTTGGTATCTCCGACCGCACGAAGCTGATTCAGCAAATGCATGCGTTTGGGATAACCGTGATTCCAGCTGTGGGAACGGTAATAGCAGTATACCTCGCGTTTGTGAACGGATTGGAGATGTATGCACTAACGCTATTTCTCGTTTTCTATTTCATGACAATGGTTCTTGGTATTACCGTTGGCTTCCATAGGTTGTTGTCCCACTGCGCATTTAAGACGGGGCCAGTCGTCGAGGCAATGTTGACAATTTTTGGTTGTTTCGCCTTTCAAGGTCCGCCGATATATTGGGTTAGCAACCATCGTAGACACCATGGCCATTCTGATACTCATGGAGATATTCACTCTCCTTATTTTAAAAATGAAGACAAAACTGGCGGCTTAAAAGGCTTTATCTATTCGCACGTTGGATGGATGTTCGACCATAAAACAACTAGCACAATCAAGTATGCGAGCAACCTGTTTAAAAATAAGAATATGCTTTTCATAAACAAAAATTATTACAGATTTGCCGTCGCAGGGCTTGTGCTGCCCGCCTTGATTGGAGCTTTCGTCGCGGCCGATCCGCTTGAAGGGCTAGCAATGGGGTTTCTGTGGGGTGGCTTAGTTCGCGTGTTTGTTTCATACCATGCAACTAGTAGTGTCAATTCCATTGCCCATATGATTGGCTCTAGAGATTACGATACAAACGACACTAGCAGAAATAATGCATGGCTTTCGATAGTGTCTGGCGGCGAAACTTGGCATAACAATCACCACGCTTTTCCTAGTTCTGCAAAGTTCGGACTAAAGTGGTGGCAAGTTGACTTGGGTTTTTATGCAGTCTGCTTGCTTAAGCTACTTGGACTTGCTTGGGATGTTAAAACACCGTCAAACCACCTTATGAACAAAAAAAACCAAATGTTAAACAAACACCTAAAGGAACACTAAGATGAGCACGATTGAAGCCCCTGTTACTGATGTATTTACGGAAAATGACATTACCGAATGGATGTCGGAATACCTGGCAAAGCTCCTTGATGTCAGTGTTGATGAAATAGATGTTGACGCAGATTTCCGTTCTATGGGACTGGATTCGTCGTCTACAGTCGGCATATCTGGTGACCTATCAAACTCGTTTGGTGTTGAGCTTGGTGAGTCACTTTTATATGACTATCCGACTATTAAAGATGTTGCAAGCCACGTAGTTACCCTTCAGTAATTCCAAAAAGTTAATACGGAGAGTTTAGCCATGAGTACGAATTCTGCAGAAATAATGAATGAAGGCGTTAATGGAGTGAGCAAAAGAAAAATGCCGCTTCCAACCGTTGGTATTCCGTCGCTGATGAAAAAACAGAGACGTGTTGCGATGGTTACAATAATTACACCCGCTTTAGCCACCTTGTTAGCGATAGTGTTAGCCTTTATTAATGGTATAGGTGTTACAGAAGCGCTGTCATTTTTAATAATGTATACGCTGGTTAATCTTGGGATCGAATTCGGCTTCCACCGAAACATTGCCCATAATGCATTTAAGGCGAAAAAATGGCTAACCTACACCTTTGCAGTGCTAGGTTCTATGGCCGCTCAAGGTAGCATTACTTATTGGGTAGCCACACACCGCAGGCATCATTTACACAGTGACACGGAACATGACCCTCACTCGCCTCACGCTAGAAATGTTGGTGAGAGTGAAGATAACATGCCTTTTTTAAAGGGCGTATTGCATTCACACATCGGTTGGATGTTCAACGATAAAATGACCAACATGACAATGTTTGCAAAAGATCTTAACAAAAGCGAAGGATTCTGCCGCATTAATGACAACTATATATCGATTGTAATGGCAGGTTTGTTGCTCCCCGCCGTTGTCGCTTACCTTATTACAGGTTCGTACTATGCAGCGCTAATGGGAGTTTTATGGGGCGGGTTCGTCCGCATGTTCGTTGGCCACCATTCGACATGGCTCAATTCATCTTTCTCTCATCTGTATGGGGGCAAGACTTTTGACGCAGGCGATCGCAGTCGTAACAACTATTGGTGTGCTATCCCCACGTTTGGAGCATCTTTTCAAAATAATCATCACGCTTTCCCGTGGTCTGCCTATCTAGGCTTTCGATGGTACCAGGTAGATATTGCAGGGTACTTTGTAAGCCTTTGTAAGTCATTGAAGCTCGTATGGAATGTTCGATGCCCCACTGAAGCGCAAAAGAACGAGAAAAGAGTCTCGGCCGTTTAGAATAATAATGCAGTTTATTTGACGGTCCGTTCCGCGCAAAAAGCGAGCAAAACTTTGGAGCTTTAAATGAAGCTAACATATAGGCTTTTAATGTACCTGGCGGTGTTGATCGGCGGTTGGGCGGGTTACTTATATCTCTTGATGAGTTATGAAACACACTTTCGACTAGGCATACACATGTATGGAGTTGAGGCCACCGGGATTCAGCTTCCTAAATACGACGCTGATGATGTGCGTACTTTCATGCATGTCTTAATTGCTCCGATTTATTTGCTTTTAGGCAGCTTGCAGTTTTTTCGTAAGTTTAGAGAATCGCGTCCACGGCTCCATCGTATCAACGGCTATATAGTTGCTTGCCTGGCACTGGTTGTCGCATTTTCGGCAAATCGGCTCGCGTACGAAATGGGGCTTGGAAAGTGGCAAGAGTTAGTTCCAACGGTGCTCTTTTCATCACTGTTCATCATCTTCTTAGCCATCGCCATTTACAACGCTAGAAAGAAAAACTATGAGGCGCATCGAGAATGGATGATGAGGCACTATGCGATTGCGCTAGCTGCAGGAGGCACGATTCGAGTCCTGCTGGTGTCGTCCCACCTGGTTGGTTTGGGGACAGAGGCCTCAATTGCCACTGTGTTCTGGGTGTCTTTTTTGCTGAACCTTAGTATTGCAGAGCTGTATATTAATTATTCAAGGAAGAAAAGGCTCAAGTCGGAAGCCCGACCCGTTATCGAAGGTGGCTTACGAAGTTAAGATGTTGCACGAGGTTTCCGAGTCAAGCCAGCGGAAATCATTTGGTATGATCCTTTCTACGAATATCATGAGGTTGGTTATGGAAAAATTTGTTATCACAGTTCAAAAAAATCGCTGGTCGGTAATTCTAGCCTGTTTAGTCGCGGTAGCTGTATTTCTCTTTGGTGCGACTAGACTCCAGTTTTCAGGTGACTATAAAGTTTTTTTTGATCATGACAATCCATATTTAATTGCCTTTGATAAACATCAGAATACCTTTGATAAAACAGATAATCTTCTTCTGGCGGTTGAATTTAAGGAAGGGAGTGTTTTTGACAAAAACAATTTGAGCTTGCTAGAAGATCTGACAGAAGAGCTTTGGCAAGTACCTTACGCCACTCGCGTCGATTCAATTGTAAACTTTCAGCGAATTCAGTCTGTCGGCGACGATATTAGCGTTATACCTACGGTAAGCGATGCTGAGTCGCTATCCATTGCTCAAATTAATGAGATTAGAGACTTCGTTAATAACGAACCGGCTTTAAAAGATCGCCTTATAACAGAGAAGGGCAACCTCACTGCGTTTTTTATCACTCAAAACTTTCCGCCGAATCCAACTGAACAAAAAGTTGAAACGACTAACTACGCTCGAGACCTGGAAAAGCGTTATGAAGCTAAATATCCGAATCTTGATATACATGTGTCCGGTCTCACAGCACTCAACGGCGCTTTTGTAGAGGCTACGTTAAGTGATTTGGTGAAATTGACGCCTTTGATGCTTCTCGCAATTTTATTAATAATTGCTGCCGTATTACGGAGTTTGGCTGGTGCGATCGCCAGCTTTTTTCTAGTGACATTTAGCGCCTTTGGTGCATTAGGTATTGCCGGTTGGCTGGGTATTCCGCTATCTCCTCCGTCTTTAGCTTCGCTAAACATCATCCTCATCCTCTGCATCGCTTCGACAGTCCATGTTTTAGCGAATTTTTATCAGGGGTTTAACTCAGGGGAGGGAAAAAGCCGGGCAATGCAGGTAAGTTTAAAACTAAACTTCATACCGCTATTTCTTACTAGCTTTACTACCGTGGTCGGTTTTCTAAGTTTGAATTTTTCTGACGCTCCGCCATACAGGCACCTAGGTAATATTGTAAGCATTGGAATAACGCTCGCCTTTATTTTTACCTTCACTTTGCTGCCAGCGTTTATGTCTTTTATTAAAGATTCAGACAAAGGTAAGACGAAGCAAATGTCGTTTATTGGGGAAAGATTTGGTCGATTCGTCATTAAAAACCGCGTTCCCCTGCTTATACTGCTTGTATCAGCTGGTGTCGCAGGTGCGTATTTGGCCCCTAAAAATGAGATTAGCGATAACTATTCGGAATACTTTGACCACAGTATTCCATTCCGCAATGCGAACGATGCCATTGCTGGGCATCTTCCAGCGCTTTACAGCATCGAATTCGAACTAAAATCGAAGGGAGAGAATGGCATTACCGATCCCGAGTATCTTGCGAATGTCGAGCGCTTTTCCAAGTGGCTCGGTGAGCAGGAATACGTCGCAAACGTGCTGTCTTTTAGCGACACTATGAAACGCTTAAATAAAAGCATGAACGGAGACCAGGAAGATTTCTATCGAATTCCAGATGATAAAGTTTTAGCGTCACAGTATTTATTACTATACGAACTTTCTTTACCTTTTGGCCTCGACCTCAACTCACAGATAAGTGTCGATAGGTCATCTACTCGTTTGGTAGGTTCTCTTTATAATTTACCAACCAAAGCGACGTTGAAGCTCGAGAAAGAGGCGAACAGTTGGATTAGGAATAACTTGCCAGAGTACATGTGGGTCAATGCCACTAGTCCGTCTGTTATGTTTTGCCATATAGCGCTTCAAAATATAGTGGCGGGTATAGAGGGTGGGATCTTTGCACTGCTACTGATTTCCCTCGTTATCATGATTGCTTTGAAATCTTTTCGACTAGGAGTCATCAGCATAATCCCAAATATTATACCAGTTGTCATCGCATTCGGATTTTGGGCTGTTTATAAAGGTAATGTAGGCTTATCTCTATCCTTATCCGTTGGTATAACTTTGGGTATAGTCGTAGACGATACGGTGCATTTTATTACGAAGTATAAGTATGCAAGAGAGAAGTTAATGTTGGATGTGGAAGAGGCGATCATTTATACATATAAAATGGTTGGCGATGCAATCTGGCTTACGTCTGTGGCGTTGATGGTAGGTTTTGCAATCATTGGTAATTCATCGTTCGCGCAAAATTCCGATCTCGGTATCTTCGTCGTTTTTACCGTGTTTGTAGCGCTAATTTACGACCTGTTTCTGTTGCCAATTATTCTATTCTACGCCGACAGAGCTAAACCTGTTTCAAGTGCTGTTACGGCTGAAGCTGAGGCTTAACACCCAAAATAAAAATCCCCGCAGCAAGCTACGGGGTATTAAGTGCATTCGCTCGCTTTGAATAGCTCGACAGATTCTTACGCCCCAAGGGGCGGGGAATTAAACCCTTAGCGATGAATACTATTTAAATATCTGGAGTTTTACATGAAAAAGCTAATATATATTGTTGCTTGCCTGGCAGCTTCCACATCTAACGCATTAATGCCCGATAGCTACAAAGATTTATCTGATGAGGAAAAGGGTCTTGCAATAGCCAAGGAGGCGTCTCGAAGGGACGACGGATTTATGAGTAATCAATTTGACATGAAAATGTTGATTAAGAACTCCAACGGCACCGAATCTGAACGACAGCTGCGAGTGAAGAATTTGGAGGTCGAGAACGATGGGAACAAGACCCTCATAATTTTTGACTCACCACAAGACCAGCGCGGTACCAAAGTGCTGTCTTTTTCTCATAAGCTTGAGCCTGACGATCAGATGATATATCTGCCAGCGCTCAATCGTGTGAAACGTATAGCCTCGAATAACCGGTCTGGCCCATTTGCTGGGAGTGAGTTTTCTTACGAAGATATCACTTCGCCAGAAGTCGAAAAGTACACATATAAATATCTGAAAACTGAAGACTGTGCCTCTGGTTCCTGTTACGTCATTGAGCTAAAACCGGTAAACGATACATCAGGTTATAAGCGTCAGGTGGTTTGGTATGACGCCAATGACTATTACGTTTTAAAGACTGATTATTATGATAAGCGAGATTCCCTGCTAAAGACACTTGTCTACACCGGCTACAAAAAGTATGCAGATAGTTTTTGGCGCGCAGATAAGGCCTCGATGGAGAATCTTCAAACTGGAAAATCGACGCTTTTGATCGCGACTGATTGGCAGTTCAAGGTTGATGTAAGCTCCGAGGACTTTAGCAGTAATGGTTTGCAACGCGTAAGATAAATTTTAGGAATATGTATGCCAACAAGAAAAAAAAATGCGCTTGCAGTCATCGGCTTGATATTTATTTCCACGCAAGTACGAGCCGAGTTTGACGCGTCTATCGGTTATGAAGCAAGGGTTTTTACTGAGAAAAAATTTAGCGGTCTGGGTGAGAGCGCGGCACTATTGTTCGAAATCGACTACAGCACCTCTATTGGCGATAATCAAGCCGGCGATGCAAAAATAGATGTTCTTTATGACGAAATTGACGAAAATCGCCGGTTTGTTAATGTCGCTGAATTAAAGTGGTCATATTACGCGGGCCAATGGGAATATCGCCTAGGAGTAGATACAGTATTTTGGGGGGTGGTTGAGTCCGAAAATATTGTCGATATCATTAATCCGAGGAATATTGCAGCAGATCCTGAAGGCGACACAAAGCTTGGTCAGGCAATGATCAATATGCGCTACAGCTTTGGCAGCTCGACAGTTGATGCTTATATTTTGCCGGGATTTAGGGAGCCGATTTATGCGGATTTCGGTGAGATTCTCTCTCCGCTATTACCTATAGGTGAGGCGACATACGAATCTAGCAGTGAAAACCAGCGCATCGACAGTGCAGTGCGCTTTGCAACCATAATGGGTGATCTCGATATCGCCTTGTCGCACTTTTCCGGCAATTCACGTGTTCCTATTTTCAAATCGGGTTTGATCAATGGAGGTGTAGACGGGGTTAGGCTGGGTTTGATTCCCAACTATTACGTTATTGATCAAACTGGTCTGGAACTCCAGTACCTTTCAGGTAACTCCGCTTATAAGTTAGAAGCAATCAGCAGACATGAAGATAGTGAGCGCTATGCTGCTGCTGTTTTTGGGATTGAATACACAAGCACTGGTGTTTTGGGTACGAAGGTAGACGTTGGGTGGGTTGGCGAATACCTGTTCGACGACCGAGGAAATGAGGCGCCAGGATTCTATGAGCATGATTACGCTGTCGCCGCGAGAATAAATTTCAATAGCCCAAACAGTGCTATCGCTTTACTTAAAGCTGTTTATGATCCTCACTCCGGTGAAACGATCTTTGCATTAGAGTCAAGCTTTAGATTTAGCCAAAATATTTTGATTAGTTTCGACTCACAATTTATTGACGCAAAAGAACCAGAAATTCAGAAATTCTCCGATGTATTGGAATTGCTCAACAGCGATGACGATAAGTTATCTCAGTTCAATCATCATGATTATATACAGCTGCGAGTCGACTTTTATTACTAGTTTCCAAGCGAAATTTATTTAAGCAGTTTAAGAAGAGGCGGTTAAGGATAGCGAGACAAGTTGAAGATCTTGAAGTCCCTGTTCATCAAATTATATAGGCGGTTGACTATGCTGCTCAATGCTAGGTGATATGAATGAAAGATATAGCAATAATTGGAATGGATTGTCAGTTCCCCGGAGCCTCGAATGTTCAAGAGTTTTTGAATGTTATCTGTGAAAAAAAAGATGTGGTAATCGAAATACCGGCCGAGCGATGGGATGTCGATAAATACTACGATGAACGGGTGGCGACGCCAGGAAAGATGAGCACTCGCTGGGGAGGTTTCATCAATGACGTTGATAAATTTGACGCTGATTTCTTTTCCGTGTCTCGTCGCGAAGCCAAGACTATTGATCCGCAACATCGTTTACTCTTACAGTCTGCCTGGAGGTCTCTCGAGGATGCCAATATTGTCCCGCTTTCCTTAAAGAACTCAAGAACTAGCGTCTATATCGGAATTTGCCATACCGACTATGAAAAGCTGATTTACGAAGATTTCGAGACTATCGGTGGTTACCACGGCCCCGCAACTTATCAATGCATTGCTTCGAACCGTATTTCATTTTTTCTAGGTCTTCACGGCCCGAGCATGAGTATTGACACTGCGTGTTCTTCATCGCTTTCGAGTATTCACTTAGCTTGCCAAGGGCTCCGTAATTTCGAATCTGATTTATCGATAGTCGGTGGAGTGAACCTGTTGTTACGCCCTCAAGAAACGATTGCGTTATCGCATGCAGGAATGATGGCAAAGCGTTGTTATACCTTTAGCGATAAGGCTTCTGGTTACGTGCGTGCTGAAGGATGCGCGACAGCCGTGTTAAAACGTTTAGAAGATGCTGAAAGAGACAACGATTTAATACTTGGTGTAATCAAAGGCTCGGCAGTAAACCAAGATGGTGCAACTAACGGAATAACCGCTCCGAGTGGATTGGCGCAGAAGCGAGTTATTACTGAAGCGCTGAACGATGCTGGTATCACTGCCGATCAAATAACGATGGTTGAAGCTCACGGCACTGGCACCGAGCTAGGTGATCCTATTGAAGTATCCTCGTTAGTCAGTGTATTAAATGAAAATCGTTCCAGTAAAAACGCTTGTGCTATTGGGTCTGTTAAAGCCAATATCGGTCATGCAGAAGGTGCTGCAGGCATGGCAGGTTTTATCAAATGTGTGCTCGCCGTTAAACAACGTTCTATATTGCCACATCGAGATATAGAGACACTTAACCCTTTAGTAGAAAAGCACTTAAAAGGACGACCATTTTATATTCCAAATGAGGTTGAGACGGTCGCTGCTGACAGAGAGTTTCTAGTTGGTGTCAGCTCTTTTGGCTTCGGAGGTACCAACGCACATATTATTCTGCAAGAACCTCCGCGTTTAAAGAATCGTACTCCATCCTGCGTATCAGAAGTTCGCCCCGCCTACACCTTACTTGTATTGTCAGCGAATTCTGAAGATAGTCTTATTCAGTTATCAAAAAAATACGAAGAATTCCTGGCTACTACTGACTTTAATTGGGGCGATATATGCGCCACAGCTGCACTGAAGCGCTCTCTCGGATCGTATCGAATTTTTGTTGTTGCAATGAGCAAAGATCAGGCAAGAACGAAGCTAGTGGATTGTATCGCTGCAAAATCCTGGACTGTCAAAGCCAAGAGTTTGACAAAGCCCGCCTGGATATTCACAGGTCAAGGGAGCCAATATCTTGGGATGGGCCACGAGCTCTACACAACGGAGCCTGAATTCAAAGCTGTGTTAGATCGGTGCAACGAATTTCTCGAGCGCGAGTTCGATTTTCCTTGCCTAGACGTAATTTTTTCAAAAGATAATGAAGATCATCGTATAAATGATACGGCATATACACAGCCGGCAATTTTTTCTATCCAGGTTGCGCTTGCCTCGCTGTGGGCTTCTTGGGGTATAAAACCAAAATTTGTGATGGGTCACAGTATCGGCGAATACGCTGCGGCTTACGTCGCCGGCGTATTTTCACTTGAAGACGGTTTGCGTTTAGTGGCTACTCGCGGACGAATGATGAGTTCGATTTCGTCTCCCGGGGCAATGCTCGTCGCTAATGTCTCACGTCAAGAAGCAGCTAAATTAGTTGGTAACCGACCTGATGCCTCCATAGCCGCCTTTAATGCGCCTGACCAAGTTGTACTTTCAGGTGGCGTGAAATCGATAAGTGAAATTACAGAAGAAGCAGAAAGGCTGGGTGTATTAACACAGGCTTTGACGGTTTCTCAGGCGTTTCATTCGCCTCTGATGGAGGAAATCAAAGAGGGCTTTCATGCGCTCGCTAGTGGCATTTCTTACAATGCACCGAAAGTTAGTTTTATTTCCAATATGACGGCAAGCAATCTTCAGGACCAAGAAGATTGGGCTCAATATTGGACAAAACACATTGTTGCGCCCGTTGATTTCGAATCTGGTTTTAATAGCTTAGTCAAAGCTGGCGCAAACTTATTTTTGGAAATCGGCCCGAGGCCTATTTTGACAGGTTTAGGAAAGAGATGCATCGGCGACGACACTCCAATTCGGGGGTGGCTATTTAGCTTACAAAAAAATGCATCTGACCAGCAAACTGTGATGAATGCAATGGGGCAGCACTACAACCATGATTGCAAACCCGATTTAGAGCGCTTTTTTCAAGGCCGATACAGTGACTTTGTCAAATTGCCGACTTACTGCTTTGTAAAAGAATCGCACTGGTTTGTTGACCACATTCCTTATAAAGAGGCGCTGAGCCGTAACCATACCAAAGGGCTTCATCCTCTTCTTGGCCGCAAACGACACATTGCTGGCGAAGACTCCAATCGATTTTTCTACGAATGCGCTTTAAGCGACGGAAGATTAAACTACTTGCGTGATCATAAGGTGTTGGGGGAAGTTATTTTTCCCGCTGCTGCCTATGTTGAAATTATTATTGCTATAGCGAAAAATGAGATTGCTTCGAAATTATTTTCTGCCTTTGACATAAGGATTCACCAGGCGTTTGTAATAGAAGATGTATCAGAGACACTAATTCAGTCCGTCGTTCATGAGAACGCGCCAGCGGAATATACTGTTGAAATATTTAGCAGTTCTGACAATGGTGTGTCTTGGGTGAAACACGCGGACGGGAAAATACGCGAAACCTTGGATAGTCCATTTACCGAAAGTCATCAACGCAAGCTCGTTCCAGATCTCGGCGTATTGGGCAATCAGAATTTTCGCTCTGTAGCAGTGTTGTACGAAACTTTGAATGATTTTGGCCTTGAGTACGGCAAGAATTTTCAGGGAATAGATTTGCTTGGACAGGTTGAGGGTAACAACTGGGCTAGAATATCCATTCCCAGTGAAGTGGAAGGCTACATCTTACATCCTGCTTTTTTAGATTCATGCATGCAAATCGTCGGTAGTGCTTTAGTTTCTGAGGGTGCCAATACAGTTTATTTGCCTACTTCATTTGAAAGTGTGTCGGTTTTGGAGTCGCCTGGAAAAACCGGTTATTGTCAGGTAATTGTGAAAAACACATCACCCGAGGATGCCCGAACTCGTCAAGTCGATCTGTTAATATTTAATGAAAGTAAAGCACCGATTGCGTTGGTTAAAAATTTGTCGTTATTAAAGACAGCTCGCACGAGTCTGATAAATCACGATAAGAACAAAGTTCGTCAACATATTTATAAAAGCGTTTGGGAAGAATGCCCGGAAGCCAAAGCCTACGAGCCAAAGGTTCATCGTGAAGACTGCTGGCTGATCTTCGCTGAAAAAAATAGTTTAGGGCATGTCATATGCTCGGAGATCAAAAAAGCTGGTCATAAGGCTGAGCTTATACAAGTCTCAGACGTAGATGATGGCGAAGGTAATAATGATAGAAAATTCTATCTAGACGACGAACAGGTACGTCTTGAAAGTACGCATGTGGTGTTATCACTGGCTGCAGAACAGCTCAATCCCAAGGCGACTGGGGTGGAAATTCAGCGAGACGCCGAACGAATGTTTTTATCCACGCTAAGTTTCTATAAAAAATGGCTAGGTGACGGATATAGAAATCCAAAATCTTTGTGCCTTGTAACGAATAAAGTGTTCGGTCCAGATAGGAGTTCGGAAGCTTGTAGTCAATATGTCTTAGATGGTCTCTTTAAATCAGCCTTACAAGAATATGCCGACGCTAACCTTAGAGCATTGGATATTGATGCTGACGATTCCCGTTCCGAGCTTTTGCCCATTGAAATTAATGAGTTTCTTCGCCTTAGTAATAGCGAACCTGAAGCGCATGTAAGCTTCCGTCGTGGTAAGCGCTATGTGTTGCGCATGCAACGGCTTCCAAGGCTTAACAGCCCGCCTAATCCAGAGTCATTTCAAAATGTACGTACACTAATAACCAACGACGCGGGCTCGTTCGAAAGTTTAGAGTGGGTTGTTTCGCAGCTGCGTTCTTTGCAAGACGACGAAGTAGAAGTGGAAATGCATTCGGTGGGTTTAAACTTTAAAGACGCTTTGTATGCCCTAAATCTACTGCCCACGATAACTAACGCTCCGAACGCAAGTAAAAGTTCTTGTTTAGAGTTCGGCTATGAAGGTGCCGGCATTGTACGATCAATTGGTAGAGATGTTACTGACATTTCTGTCGGAGATCGGGTGATTGTTTTTGCACCAGGGTGCATGAAAAATCGAGTGCGTGTGTCGGTAAAGCAGATTATAAAAATTCCAGAAGCGTTAAATTTTTCCCAGGCATCTACTATATCCACGGCATATCTGACAGCCAGTTACGCCTTACAGAACCTGGCCGCTCTCAAACCTTCCGAGAGTGTGCTGATTCATGCTGGAGCCGGCGGCGTTGGCCAAGCCGCTGTCCAGATTGCGCAATACATTGGCGCAAAAATCTATGTGACTGCCAGCAAGAGAAAATGGCCGTATTTGCGAGCCCAGGGGCTGGAGAATCTGATGGATTCTCGCTCGCTGGACTTTGCTGATGAACTAAAGACACTTACAAACGGTCGTGGCGTAGATGTTGTTTTAAACAGCTTGAAGGGAGAGTTTATCCCAAAATCTTTAGACGTTCTGGCACGTGCTGGACGTTTCGTCGAAATCGGTAAGTTAGGCGCCTGGTCACCGCAACAGGTTTCAGATTACCGCAACGACGTTAGTTATAGTCAATTCGATTTGAGTGAGCTCGATCGCAACGAGGTGGAAAAATACAAAGAACGTATGCGGGATATTTGCCTCTTACTTGACAGTGAGAAGCTCAGACCTTTGCCGCAAACGATATTTGATTCTGCACACATTGCGGACGCATTCAGATACTTGGCTCAAGGCAATAATATTGGAAAGGTCGTCATCGATATAGGCGGCGAGCACTGGTCAGATACATTGAGAGTTAAAGCTGATCGTACGTATTGGATCACTGGTGGAAGCGGAGCCTTAGCGAGAGTTTCAGCAGAAATGCTAATCGAAAAAGGAGCAACAAGAATACTGTTTTCCGCTCGCGGGGAAGCATCTGAAAGTGTTTCTTCGTGGATAAAACGAGTTGAGCATTCAGGGGTTCACGTGACATGGCGGCAAGCCGATGTAGCTTCCTGGGATGGTATCGAATCAGTTTTTAAAGAGTTTTCCGCAGGCGAATTTCCTTTGGCTGGAATTATCCATGCTGCTGGTCTTTTGGAAGATAGTATGCTGAAGAACATTCAAGCAAATCAAATACACGCTGTATTCACACCTAAAGTCGCTGGAACATGGAATCTTGATCGCCTTAGTAGAAAATATTGCCGGGATCTTGATATGTTTGTTTGTTTTTCATCAATGGCATCAGTATTCGGGGCTCCTGGTCAGAGCACTTACGCTGCGGCCAATGCGTTTATGGATCGAGTGGTGACGGAGAGGCGGCGCGATGGTCTGTCAGGGATGTCGATCCAATGGGGACCGTGGGATAGCGCTGGAATGGCGGCCAAATTAAGTGAGCTTGATAAAAGTCGGATGCTTCAACGAGGTGTCACTGCATTAACTATCGATACCGGTAAAGAATTATTCTCCGAGCTGATGATGGCCAATCAAGCAATTACTCTTGCCGCTGATATTAATTGGGAAAGATTTGTATCGACTGCCCCGCCTAACACTCGATCCCAGTTTGGAAATATATTTACAAAAAAACGCGATCCTGTTAGCCAAAAAACACAATCATCATTGCTTGACGATCTTCAGCGACAGCCAGATAAAGCGCTTCAGCTTCATACTATGGTCGAATTTTTGAGGTTGACCTTGACGCGTGTTTTAAGCCTCGACCCTGCAAAACCTGTGGGCCTAAGGGATGGCTTGTTCGATATTGGTTTAGACTCGTTGCTGGTTACCGAATTAAAACATACGCTGCAAACTGAACTAAAAATAACCTTAAGTTCCACCGCATTATTTGATTATCCTAACGTAGAGGCGCTTAGCCGCTACCTATTGGAGTTGTCTGTCAATAGGATCAATAAAGCGGCAGTACGCGACGATTGCATCGGCACTTTCAATGGTTCCAAAGCGACCAGCCTGAAAAGTGTAAAGTCTAATGTAGCTCCCGAAGACAAGGCCGCGCTAGCGGTGACAGATCTCAACGATTTGGATGATGACGAAATTGAGTCGCTCTTGTTGGCGAAGCTGGAGCAGCTTGATGAATAAAACTATAGAACCTCAAGAAGAACTGGTGCAGAGTCAACCCGTATCGGCTCTAAAACGCGCCTTCCTGAAAATTGAGGAGTTAGATCGTAAGCTGAAAGACCTTCAGCAGGGGAAAAGAGAGAGCATTGCCATTATCGGTATGGCTTGTCGTTTTCCAGGCGCCGCTAACACCTTGAACGAATTTTGGAGCAATCTCGTTCACGGAGTGGACTCAATATCGGAAGTTCCACCGGATCGATGGTCAAACCAGGATTTTTATTCAGATCGTTTAGGTGAAGCTGGCAAGATTGCCTCACAAGAGGGGGGGTTCATTCAAACGCCGTATAAGTTTGACTCACAGTTCTTTGGAATTTCACCACGTGAAGCAGATTTTATGGACCCGCAGCACCGTATTGCCTTAGAGGTGGTCTGGGAAGCGTTGGAAAACGCTAATATTCCTCCGGAGGAGCTGTACGGTAGTAATACAGGGGTATTTCTGGGAATCAGCACGTTTGATTACTATCGGCAGTTGGCCACAAACTTATCGGCTACTGACATATCGGCGTACATAGGCACTGGAAACTCGAAAAGCGCTGCGGCAGGGCGTATATCCTATTGTCTGGGATTGATCGGACCCTCAGTCGCGATCGACACTGCCTGCTCATCCTCGTTGGTCGCTCTGGAATCAGCCATCGAAAGCCTGCGTCAGAATAAATGCGATCGTGCGATTGTTGGCGGTGTGAATTTGATGCTCTGTCCTTCTACTAGCATCGCCTTTTCTCAATCAAGAATGTTAGCTGGTGACGGGCGCTGTAAGACTTTTTCCGCTGCGGCGGACGGTTATGGTCGTGCTGAAGGCTGCGGGGTAATCATCCTCGAAAGTTTATCGAAAGCCCAAAAAATGGGTCGTAAAATATTTGCCAAAGTTCGCGGTGCTGCCGTGAATCAGGACGGTGCAAGCAGCGGGTTGACGGTACCCAATGGGCCGGCGCAACAGAGGGTAATTCAACTGGCCTTGAAAGATGCTGGCGTTCAAGCAAGTGATGTAAGTTATGTTGAGGCCCATGGAACAGGCACGCCCCTAGGGGATCCGATAGAGATAGGAGCACTTAACACCGTTTATTCCGAAGGACGCCTGTCGGACACCCCTCTCTATGTTGGCTCGCTAAAAACAAACATTGGGCATATGGAGGCGGCTGCGGGAATCGGTGGGGTGATCAAGGTCGCACTGTCCTTCATGCATAAAAAAATCCCAGCTCATCTTCACTTCGACTCTGGTAACAGCCATGTTTCGTGGTCGACGATTCCACTTCGTATTCCAACTGAAACGAGGGATTGGTTTACGAGTAATGGCGCCCCCCGTATTGCCGGAGTGAGCTCGTTTGGGTTTGCTGGTACCAACACCCATATAATTATGGAAGAGTATGTCCTGGAAGAGTGTGGCGATGAGCAAACAAAATATAACCTTGACTCTACCAATTCTGTTCCAGCATTGACAATAAGCGCGAAATCGGAAGAAGCTCTGTTCGACTTAGCTCAGAAGTACGCGGATCAATTAGTACTAAATTTCAGCGAAGATTTTTTAAGAGTTTGTAAAACAAGTAATTTAGGCCGTTATCATTTCCCGCATCGACTTTGTATATCTGCGAACTCGAACAGACAACTTGCTGATCGTTTAGATCTCTTTTCCTCAGAAAGGCGCGCAAGTTCAGGTATTTCTTATGTGGCGGGCGGTTCGAGTCTAGCGCCAAAGATAGCGTTCGTGTTTACCGGGCAGGGATCGCAATATTTTTCTATGGGTAAAGAGTTGTTTGAGTCGAATGCTTATTTTCGAGATAGGATCAAGCAGTGCAGTGAATATCTAGATGAGTATTTAGAACATTCGCTCGTAGACGTACTTTTTTCTGACGACTATCAAGCGAATGGTAAGGCGCTGGTGAACGACACAGCGTATACACAACCAGCGTTGTTCGCGCTCGAATACAGTCTTGCAAGACTTTTACAGCATTGGGGGTTAAAGCCAGGTGTGCTATTAGGCCACAGTGTTGGCGAGTACACCGCTGCATGTCTCGCTGGAGTCTTCTCTTTGAAAGATGCCCTAATGTTAATCGCGCACCGAGGCAGGCTGATGCAAGCTCTACCCTTGGGCGGTAAGATGTTATCTATTTCCTGTGGAAGGGAGCTGGTAAATAAGTTAGTCGAGGCGCATAGCGACCATGCTGCGGTAGCCGCTTATAATTCACCTTCTCAAATAGTCATTTCCGGCGACGCCGGGGCGATTGAAAATATAAAATCACATTTGGACAAGGAGGGCATTGAAAATATCTATTTAAATGTTTCGCATGCATTCCATTCGCCCTTAATGTCGCCGATGTTGGACGCATTTAGAAAAATTGCCGATACAGTTCAGTATTCAACCCCAAGTATTCCGCTAATATCCAATCTCACTGGAGAGCTGATTCATGATGAGATCGCATACTCGGATTATTGGGTCAAGCATATCAGCCTAGCCGTAAATTTCGAAGGTAGCGTGCACAGCCTTTGTCGAGAACAAGCCAATATATCCCTGGAGATCGGTCCGCACCCCGTTTTAACTAGGTTGCTCAGGGAAAATTTGGCAACTTCTAACGTGGCTTCGACGTTAAATCCTCTCACTTGTCTGCATACTTTTCGCAAAGGAATTAGTAGTAACGAAAGTCTATCCCTCGCTTTAGGGGAATTGTATGTCAGAGGGTGTGACATCAATTGGGCTTCAGTGAATGAAGACAATCTCCATAAAATGACCCAAATTCCACTTTATGCATTTCGAAAAACTGATCATCATTTCCGAAATACCATCGATGGCAATCGTATCGTGCAACTCGTTGGACAGGAGAACCCTAATACTCAATTGAAGAACACCGACGCTGATAGCAGCGCTCTTAGTTCGCAATATTGCTATGTAAGAAACTGGGAAAAGAAAGCTCTCCTGGATGGGGCTTTCGGGACGGAAAGTGGCGAAGTTTGCAAACATGATATCTGGATTGTATTGGGCCAGGATACGGCTCTGTCCAAAAGAGTGATGGAGGATCTAAGGTCATCAGGAGCTACATGTTTCAGTGTTTTGGATCGCATAGCTACCGGCGGCGACGAATTTGACCTTTCCCATGCTTACAGAGGAACTAAAACAGACCTTGCTGGCGCTTTAGAACGGATAAAGCAGGCAGCGTTAAATGCTAACAAAGACGCAACGAGTTCGTTTAGAGTTCTCTACTTCAGCGACTTCGAAAACGGTGTTCAAGACAGAGATCTTCCCAATTACGTCTACGAGCGTTGTGTTGATTTCATGCATTTTGTACACGCTTTTACTGCATCCATGCAAGATTATGATGTATCGATATGGGCTGTGAATCAGGACAATCGATCTAAAACTGACGACCTGGATTTGAATGCTCTTCTAAACGCGGCTGAAGATTCCCTCGCCAAAAGCGTCTATCTGGAAAAACCAGGACTTTTGAAGTCACGTTTGCATCTTTCCAATGAAGAAATACCAATTGCCGCCACTCACGTGCTTCAAGAAGTTCGAAGTTCGACAAGCGACGCCGTAGTTAGTTACTTTAACGGAGAGCGCTTCGTCGAACGCCTTACTCCATTGAACATCCCAAGTTCAATGGCTCCGGGCGCCCTCAGAGATTCGCACTTTAGGGACGATGGAATATATCTTATTACTGGCGGCTTGGGAGCATTAGGTTTAGATACCGCCTCTTGGTTAATTGGCCAAGGTGTTAAAAATCTTGTTCTTTGTTCGCGTTCTAAACCTAACGAGTTTACGGAGAAACTGATCGAGTCCTGGACCCGAAAGAATATCAATATTCGTATTGTCGCGGGTGATATTGCCGAGGAATCTTTTGTTAATCGACTTTTTAACGAAATCGATCAAACAGGATCTGAACTAAAAGGAATTGTCCACGCCGCCGGTGTTGTTAACGATTGCGTTATTGATGAAATGACAGTCGAAAATATCCGAACTGTGTTTGCACCGAAAGTCGCAGGAGCCTGGTTACTCCATAAATTTACAGAAGAGCGAAAGTTAGATTTTTTCATTATGTATTCCTCTGTCGCGTCCGTTTTGGGATCTGTTGCGCAGGGGAGCTATTCTGCCGCAAACGGTTTCTTAGATGCTCTTGCGCTCTACCGTAGAGCAAAAGGTCTTACCTGCAGCGCTATTAATTGGGGACCCTGGGAAGGGGCAGGCATGGCGGAGAAGCTTTCCGACCTGGCTAAAATTCGGCTGAAAAATATTGGTCTTAATTGTCTTGAAAAGAGCTTGTGTCACGATGTTTTGAGCTACGTGGTAAAAGAGCAGCCAGCGCAGATCGCGGTCATTGATGTGGATTGGTTAAAATTTATCACAGCCTTGGGTCAAACTTCACTGACTTTGCTCGAAAACATTGCTCCAGGCTCGGACAGAACACAGCAGCTAGAGACAATCGCTACGACAAAGTACAGCGATATTAAAAAATTAGACTCGAGTGAACGTTTTCGAAGTATTGAATCGTTTGCTAAAACTATGCTTGCAAAAATATTAGGTCATCGGGAAGAAAGTCTTAAGGCAAGTGATAACTTTATTCATCTTGGAATGGACTCCTTATTACTTATGGAGTTGGTTGGCGCTTGTAAAACGCAGCTTGGTTTAACGATTTACCCCCGAGAGATCTATGAGAACCCTACGCTTCATTCTTTAACTCAGTATTTGCACGCAGAGTTTGAAAAACAACACTTTTTAAAAGCTGACGTTACCACGCCTCAAGTGAAAGCGACCAAAGTACCAGACGTGAAAGTGCTCTATCGGAAAGTTGAAATACAGGATCGTCCCAAAAACGTGGTTTTCTTACTTTCGAGCCCTCGCGCTGGCTCGACATTATTTAGATCTATGCTGGCGGGACATTCGAGATTATTTTCCCCACCAGAACTGCATTTGTTGCCATACGAAGATATGGCGGATAGGGCGGCAAGTCTAGCAGGGTCATACATGGATGAAGGTTTGGTTCGCGCTTTTATGGAAAGTCGCAAGTTAAGCCCTGCTGATGCATCAGACTTTGTCCATAACTTTATTGCAGATGCAACCCGTGTAGTGGATGTTTACAGAGCACTTCAATCAGACATAGGTGACCGGATACTCATAGACAAATCACCTACCTATGCCAGTTCTCCTCTCTTTTTGCGCCGTTCGGAAGAGATATTTACTCAGGCTAAATATGTCCACTTGGTAAGGCATCCGTATGCCGTGATAGAGTCGTTCTCTCGTATGCGGATGGAGAAGTTAATCGATAGGCAGGGCTTGGATGGTTTTGATATTGGCGAAGATATATGGGAGACCTGTAATAGAAATATACAAGAATTCTTTAGAGATCACGTGGATTCACAACGACACTTGACGGTTATGTACGAAGATTTGGTCTCACAACCGGACAAAGTCATGACACGAGTTTGCAGCTTTTTAGGTGTCGAATTCCAAGAGTCCTTACTGACTCCATATTCCGAAGGTCGAATGAACGATGGAGTCCACAAATCGTCGTTATCAATTGGTGACCCAAATTTTCTAAAGCGCGAAAAAATTGACAGCACTTTTGCAGAAAGCTGGAAGAATATAGTTTTACCACGCTCGCTTCGGCCGGAAACTGTCGCGCTAAGTAAGCAGTTCAACTATCACTTGGCAAATGAACATGCTTCCGTTCACACCCTTAAACACGAGAGGCGCGTAGAGTATCGGCGCAACTATAACAATGTCGATTACTGTATTAGCCAGTGGGGCTCCACCAAAGATCCTATCGTTTTCTGTATTCATGGCATTTTGGATCAAGGCCCAGTCTGGGAACGGCTCGCACTTTTGCTAGTTGAGCATGGCTATTGTGTAATCGCTCCGGACTTACGCGGACATGGTCTGTCAGGCCATGGGGCGATTGAATCGCCTACGCAGTTGATGGATTTTGTCTCTGATATAAAGAGCTGCATTGCGGGGCTTAGAGACGAACTCAATGTCTCAAGGGTGAACGTGTTAGCACATTCCCTCGGTACTGTCATCGCATCGATATATAGCGCTTGCGAACCCGAAACAGTGGAACAGCTTTGGCTAATTGAGCCGATACTGCCCTCGGAAACAAAGACTGATATTCTCAGCGAGGTCAAAGCGAACCTGGATCAGCGCATGCAGGTTCATGCATCAGCGACCTTTGCTTCCCTGGAGGAGGCTGAAGGCAGAATGGCGAAATTCTACCCCTCGATGTCTGACGATTTGAGACGAGAGCTGTGCGAAAGGGTTCTTAAGAAAGACAATGGAGTTTATAAGTGGACTTGGGACCCGAGGTTAACAAACCGCGCCGTTTTGAAGTTCGGACATAGCCGAGCCAAATATCTCGAACTTTTGTCAAAAATTAGGGCTCCGATTACCGTAGTGCAGGGCTCTGAGAGCGACTTCAACCGCACAGAAGACTTGGCGGATCTTAACTCTTCACTTACCAATGCTGCCTTTCATTCTTGTTCGGGTGGCCATGGCATTGTCTTTGAAAATCCAACGGGTCTAAGTCATGCACTTTTGAAAACCGACATCCTAAAGCGCGGAGGAATGGGGAGATGAGTAAAGCACTTCCTATTACTACCCAGGTGGTCAATGTGAGATCCAAGGGCTGGCAAAGATTGGACCTTGTATGGGAGATTTTGCTTGCACCTTTCTCCTTTGTATTTTTCAAAGTTGCAAAAATACTACTAACAACTGTGTACGTCGCAAAGCAACGCAGTGCGAAGTCGAAGGAAGCAAGGTGGATTGTTCTCGATGAGGCAATGATTCAGAAGCCTCTGTCAGTGGCGGTCTTGCTTGCCAATGCGCCTCGTTGGAACACGCACGCAATTATTGCCAAGACAACGGGGATAGTTGTAGAGAATACACTGTCGATCCGTACCGCAGATGCAGTTGATTCGGCCTTTCCCTGGACGATAGTGATATACAGTTACCCTGATTTACAAACAATTACCCGCGTAAATACCTTTGACATGCCGTCTCCGAATTTGAATTGTGCGGGGCAGTCTGATGGGTGGACAAAAATTGATTTGAAGTCGGGCGTCTACTCGCTGGGAATAAGATACTACGCCCCCGGTGACAATGCGATTTTACCCCGAGTTCTCGCAGATGGCCGTCCAGTGTTGGAGTCGGAGCGGCTTAAGAATGACTCGAACGACTTTTATTTTGATCTGAAAAAACGACGAAACTTCGTGTTTTATTTCTTTCATTATTATGTCTATGTTTTGCTTCGCTTGCGAAGGATTCTTCCGGTTGATTTTGTTTCAAAAGAATATTTGCCAGTAGGCAATCCGGATACGCTTTTCAATTTCGGCGCCCTTTATGCGGGAGAGAAATTATCGATAGAGTTAGATTTTCATCTGCTTTCTTCATGCAATGTATATTTTTGTTTTTACGATCTGGCAAGTTTTCCAACTGTTTGGGGGAAGGTTAATTCTGGAAATTTTTTAACCCCAGCTTTGCAGTCTAAGGGCACTTATTTGATAAGAGTTTGTGCGACGCAGAAGGATATAATTTTGGATCGTAGTTCGCTTAAAGTGGCCATTGTATAGAGTAGTTTGTTGTTAGGTACAAACAGAACATGTGTAAAGTTTATCTAATTAATATTCTGCCTGAGCTTGGTAATTTCTTCAAAGGAGAATTGAATTATGAGCATTAGTGATTTTATTAGAGAGAAGAACGAAAAATTTCAGCGGAATCACAGCGATATCATGAATAAGCTGGAACCCCAGCTACGGGATTTTTCTGACATTGTATTGAGAAAAATCGCAAGCACTAAGAATAACCCCTGGTTTGCTAAGCTTAGTCAAGCGTATGAAGGTGAGGTAAGAGGCGCTGTTGAAGTCTATCCTCCGGTGCAAGAATTGTACGAAAAGCTAAGCGAACTTATTGGGCAAGAAATAGGAGTGGGCGAGTGGTTTACTCTGGATCAAAACCGCATTAATGAGTTTGCGAATGTCACCGAAGATCATCAGTGGATACACACAGACGCCGAACGTGCGAAAAAAGAATCGCCATATCGATGTACAGTTTCGCACGGTTTTCTGATGCTATCGCTACTGCCGCGGTTGACAGGCTCAGTCGGACCGATTAATGATTTGCATACAAATTCTCGCATGGTAGTAAATTGCGGATTGAACCGGGTGCGTTTTCCCTACCCAGCTAAAGCAGGCGTTCAAATACGTGCGACAACAACTCTCAAAGAGATTGTGTGTTTGAAAAAATCAATTGAATTGGTTAACGAGATTAGTGTTGAGGAAAAAAATAGCAAGAGAATCGTATGCGTGGCTGAAACAATACTAAGAATATATGTGTAACAAGTGGCTCTGTAGAATTAGCGACTTAGGTCAAGATTTTTTTTCACCTAAGGAGATATCCGTAGAATGGCCCCTTTCATATTACGAACAAGACATGCCAAATATTCGCAAAGTATGGGCCGCCGTAAAGCCTATTAAGCTTGCGGTTTACGAAGTGCGGACGAACGAATTTTGTGTTTAACGGTAGAGGTTGGTAAAAACATGTCGATGAACCTGGTAGATAAAGTTATCAAAATAGCAAATGCAGCTGGGGCCGCAGTTCTCAAGATTTACCAGGAGGAGGTTTGTCTTGTTGAGACTAAGTCTGACTCTAGCCCACTTACCGCAGCCGATACAAGTTCACACAATATTATCGTTAGCGGATTACTCGAATTGACTCCTGATATTCCTATTGTCTCCGAGGAGGGGGCTGCTTTAAGCTGGGCCCAACGACGAAACCTATCGGAATACTGGCTAGTTGACCCATTGGATGGAACGAAAGAGTTCATTGCTCGAAATGGCGAATTCACGGTTAATATTGCGTATATTAAAGACAACCGCTCTATTCTAGGTGTTGTTTACGCGCCTGTAAAAAATGTTCTTTATTTTGGCTCAGAAGAGGGCGGAGCCTTTAAGAGTGTAAATGGTGCGACGCCGATTAGAATTCATGTGTCAGATATCCCGCAGGATCACGAATTGTGGCGCATAGTCGGCAGTCGCTCCCATCGAAATGATGAATTTCAAAGCTTCGTAAAAAAGTTCCCGCTTTTTGAAGTTGCCGCTGTTGGAAGTTCTCTCAAGATGTGTTTAGTCGCAGAGGGGGTCGCCGACTTGTATCCTCGGCTCTCACCGACTAGCGAATGGGATACCGCCGCCTCGCAGGCAATTTTAGAATCGGCGGGGGGGAGCGTCATCAATAAAGATACAATGCGGCCGCTGAAGTACAACACAAAAGAATCGATGCTTAATCCAAAATTCATCGCGTGTGCGGGCAAGGCCGCTATTTGGGCAAACGAAAAGATTACCAGTGAGGATATCGTTTGGCATGACATGCCAGTTGATAAGCAGTCTCGCGCTAAAGAGATGAAACAGAAACCTGTAATCATCTGGTTTACTGGCTTGTCTGGATCAGGCAAATCGACTTCGGCTAGTGCGTTGGAGCAAAAGCTCGTTGCGCTTGGCTACAAAACGTATTTATTGGATGGCGATAATGTACGACACGGTCTTTGTTCAGATTTAGGTTTTAGTGATCGAGATAGAAGCGAGAATATACGCAGGGTTGGAGAAGTCGCAAGCCTTATGATAGATGCTGGTCTTATAGTTCTGGCGTCATTTATTTCCCCTTTCAAACGAGAGAGAAATATTGTCCGAAGAATGGTTAACGTTGGCGAGTTCATTGAGGTTCATATTAATACGCCCATCGCGACATGCGAAAACCGCGACGCCAAAGGCTTGTATAAAAAAGCAAGATCAGGTCAGCTTAAAAACTTTACCGGTATTGATTCTCCTTACGAAATCCCTGAATCCCCGGAAATTTCTATTGATACGAGTAGTATGACGGTCGACCAAGTCACTGATTATTTGATTAGCCGTTTGAGCGATAAAGGGGTTGTACAAGTATTCGGCTGCACGAGCGCCTAGGGTTTGTTGACATTTCATCACATGAGGGCGTTGTAGTATAAATGGGGTTCCAGGGACCTTCCCTCCAAAAAAGACATAACAGTCTGGATAGCCCGTTAACCGTCCCCTACTGGTTGATCGAGATATACTGCACGATGAACTAATACCTTTTGAACTCTAAGCTTTAGGATCTTTTCTATGAACGCCATGAAATGGTTTGTAAAAATTAATTCGGATGTGGTTGCGCCCGTGCGTGTGCTTTGTTTTCCGAGTTCTGGTGGCGGTGCTAACGTTTATCGTCCGTGGGAAAATCAACTTGAAAATGTTGAGATCTACAGTGCGCAACTCCCTGGTCGCGAGCGACGTTTACGGGAACCGCCAATTGAATCTTTGTCGGCGCTAATTGATTGTATATTGAAAGAAGTGGTTGCCCTTAGTGATAAACCACTGATACTTTTTGGCCATAGCATGGGAGCGTTAATTGCTTACGAGTTAGCTATTGCCATGACTAAACGAAGATATCGTTTGCCGGTGCACTTAATCGTGTCAGCTTTTAGATCGCCGGAGAAGATTAGTAAAAGTAAAAAACTACATCCATTGTCTTTTGATGATTTTATTGAAGAAATAAAAAATTATGGTGGTACACCGCCACAAATTCTTGAAAATAGGGAAACGATGGAACTGTTTATGCCGGGTATAAGGGCAGATTTCAAATTACACGAAACATATGTATTTCCTGGTAACGCGCCGCTGGATATACCTATAACTACTTTTTCGGGTGGCACGGACCATATTGTTCCTGGTTCAAATATGATTGGATGGAATAACCACACCACCATGAATTACGAACATCATATTATTCAAGGCGGCCATTTTTTTGTTAAAGAAAATCCGAGATTGATTTTTAGCGTAATGCAAGATGTTATAAACAATGTTATCGCTGAAGAAATGTTCGCCTCTTTGTAAGGTTTAGTTTATTCGCTAGCTAAATCACAATGAGAAAAATATTTTTTCGATATTGCCTAAAGTCGGCCAAGGTCTAATGCCTGCCGGCTTTATATTTTTGTAGGGCTATCAGAATAATGGACTTTTCCATTTTCATCAGTCCATTGGTAAATTTTCGCATCAGGTTTTTTTTCGGTTTTTTCCAATGTCTTTTTTTCTGGATTTCCGGATGTTTTTTCTTCATTCGCTAACAATGATGGCTCTAAAATATTTTCGGAGCTGTCGATTTTTTTCATTTCGGTGGGCGCAGCTTTAACAGCTTGTTCGCTAGCAAATATTAATTCTGTCAGTATTTTCAATTTTGGGTTTGTTAATAAAGGGAGCTTATTGGATGCGTTAATCTGCTCTTGAAATTCCGGATCTGTGAGAATCGCGATAACTTGAGGGTCATTTTTAAGTGCATTGGCTCGTTCCCAGGCCACTGTCATTTTTTCTGCCGCTAATTGTTCGGAGCTTGCTCCAGTTTTATCATCTTTCACGCTGGCGAGAATTGCTCGCATATCTTCATTGCGCATTAAGGTTTGGAAGTCTTTATTGCTTAATAGTGCATTAGTATCGCCGCTGGTTAGCAGCTGTTGAATGTCAGGGTCTGCCAGTAATGTTTTTAGATGTCCGTCATTTGAAAGTTGTTGGACATGGCCAAGCATGGACTGTGGGTTTTCGGCAAAGGCTTTAGTTAAACTGGTTGTGGCCGGATCTTTTAATGCTAAATCAACGGCAGTTGCGGCAACTGTGCTCACTAACTTTTTAGCGCTCTTATCAATGAATGAATCCACATCTGAATTAACAGATGTGGAAATATTTTTTTGGTTGCTGGAGCTGATATTATTTTCAGATTCATAAAGTAACTCTTCATTATTTTGCAAGTTTACCGTCGTTGGCTTGTGGGTCAGGTCAATCGCATAAACGGCAAGTAAGCCCACAATTCCTCCAATAAAAATTCCAACAATTGCACCGCCAATTCTTGAGGATTGTTCAGTTGCCGCGTCTTCGGGAATCTTTTCTGAAAAAATAGATAATAGCTTGCTAACGCTAGCGCTAACTATTAAGAAGATAATGCTGCCCGCAATAAAATATACGATCATCCCCGTTAACGGAGTATGTTTAAAAATAAGGTCTGCCAATGGCTTCGTTAAATAAATCGCGGCAGGGTAAGCAATCAGCCAACTTATAATCCGTGTGATAGAACCAATGAATCCTTTGTGGTACCCGCGCCACACAAAGAAAAAAACGAATGCGCCGAATATCATGGTGGTGAAATTCATGCTGATTCCTTAGTAAGGTTTTGAAAAATTATATTTAATTTTAAGGATGTCTATTTTGAAGTCTTCATCCGCGCGCTGCGAGGACCCAGCTCTCGCGAGCACAGCCTCCTCCTTTGATAATCCAAGTATAGACTGCACTTTATTAATCCCTGCTTCTTTTAATAGAGGCAACGCCTAAACAAACCCACGGCCATTTGGTAACCCAATAATTGTAATTCTGCATCGTACCTATCACCTTCATCGCGCATAAATGCATGCTGGCCATTGAATTCATGCCAGGTAAAGTTGATGCTATTTTCACTAAGCGTTTTATAAACCAGAGCGCGGCCTTCAGCGGGTATATGTGGATCTTGTTTTCCCCAGATCATTTGCATTTCGCCGCGAATATCTTTAGTGCGCGTGCGGCTGTCGTTGCCAGTTTTAGAGGGAGTCATACCGGAATGGATATCGGTGGCATAAAAACAACTTGTTGCTGATATGGCGGGATTAATAGCTGCGCGGTAAGCCAGGCCTCCACCTAAACAAAATCCCATAGCGCCAAGTTTTCCTGAAAAATTTGTCAGGGTTTTTACATAATCAATCATGGCCTGAGTATCGCTATCGTGCGCTTCTAGAAATTTCGCCACTTTGTCAGCATTGCCTTTATCGCGCCCCGCATCATCATAACCTAGCACGGTGCCGATGGGATTCAGCTCATGAAAAACTTCTGGCACCAATACCATAAAGCCATGCCCGGCCATAATTTGTGCGCTGCGTCGGATGGGAGATGTCTGCTGAAAAATTTCTGAATAAAGTATAATTGCGGGATATTTTTTCTCGGCCGACTCGGCCGCTATTTTAGGTTGATAAATATAACAACGCATAATGCCAGTTGCGGTGATTAAGTCGACTTGGTGATTTTGAATTAACATTTTTTTACACCTGAATGAGCTAAGATAGTTTTTCGAAAATAATGTGGCGCCAGGTTTTTGGCGTTCATAGAATTATTTGCTTTAATCATCACGCAGTGCCAAGTAAGCACTTTTACTTGTCCTTAAATTATGTTTTCATGTGTCGTCTGAATTAAGGTATTGCTACCTCCACTTATTGGGGGCGTGCGACCAAAATGTGTGCAGTGTGCGTTGCCAGTAAGGTTGCGCCTTTCACAAGAATAAGTAACAAATTGCGTAAATTACCGGTCGTTCTGCCTGGATGACTTTAACCTAAATTAATAACTCTAGCCTAGAGAAAGGAATGTAAGCTTATGAATTTTTTGGAGAAACACTTGAAAATTAGCTTCGCTAACACCCCCACTACCGTTCGCTTCCCAAATTCAACAACTACTGTTCGTCCCTGGTTAGCAGGATACTTAACCTTAATTACCCTTGGGCTTTCCAGCACAGCCTACGCAGCGGCACCTACTGCAGTGAACGACAGTCGTTCAATTCCTATCAATAGCAGCATTACGTTGAATTTGATTACCAATGATTTTGATTCTGATGGCGATGCTATTGCCGTTATTGACGTCACCAGTTCTAGTAATGCTTCTATAACATTGAATTCGGATGGCAGTGTGTTTTATAGCCCTAATCAAGGCTTTCAGGGAGCAGATACCTTCACTTATACGATTCAAGAAACAGGGACAGAGACTCGCGAGACCGCAACGGGAACCGTCACTATTAATGTTGTTAGCAGTGATTTCGTTGGCGCTTCTGCGGGCGAAAATAATGTCAGCCTGGCCGCAGCAATGGATGTGGTGTGTACTGAACTAAGGGAAACTTCAGATAGTGAGCTTGGTGCAGGCCGGCGTAATCTATTGGAGCGTTGCAATGCGCTAGATGCAATGGCGGTGAATGATCCGACGTTGGTCAATAAAGCTTTGACGCAGATTGCACCTGAGGAAACAATTGCTCTGATGCGTGTTACTGCCGAGTCTAGTCGTACTCAGACGGCGGCAGTATCGCAAAGGGTTGGTCAACTTCGGGCTGGCAATAATAATTTTACTTTCAATGGCATGGCATCGAAGAATCAAGCATCCGGTGGTGCAGCGGGTGATGCGGAACCTATTTGGTCCGCAGTAGGTTTTTTTGCGAGCGTTCAGCATGAAGCAGCGGAGCGCGATGTGAGCGGCCTGGAAGCGGGTTATAAATCTCGTGGCAACTCATTCACATTCGGCGCTGATTACAGAATGAGTAAACAGTGGGTATTAGGTGGCGCTGTCGGCTTAAGCCAAAATGATTTGGATTACTCGTCCCAGGGCGGCAGTCTTGATGGTGACGTCACTAGTTTTATTGTGTTCAGTTCCTATGCCATGGAAAGCTCTTCATGGGAGACACAATTGGGTTATGCCGCGACTTCATTCGATTCCATTCGTCATGTGAAATATTTGGAAGGCGATACCGAAGTGAGTGATACCTTGCGCGGTTCGACAGGTGGTTCGCAATTATTATTAAACTCGCAATGGCAATGGGATTGGAACAAAGCCGCCCTTAATATTTCTCCCTTTGTGCGTTTTGATTATGTGCAGAATAACGTAGATGGTTACGGTGAAAATGGCTCAAGTGGTTTGCCAATGGTTATCGCTGAACAATCCACCGACCAACTTACGCTGGGTGCCGGGGTGCAATCTACCTATGTGCTCAACCGCAACTGGGGTGTATTAATTCCTATGGCAAAGTTAACCTTGTTGAGCGAGGTGACTTCCGGCTTCGATCCCGTGGCCTCACATTTCGCGTACGATCCCGATCCTGAAAATACTTTCGCGCTGAAAAACGATGGTGAAGATAAAGCTTATGCGCAAGTCGCGCTGGGTTCCTCCTTTATTTTTAAAGCTGGTGTGTCAGGGTTCCTCCAGTATCAACAAATAGTTGGTTACGATAATCTCGCTGCCTACCAGATCCAGGGCGGTATTCGTTATGAATTCTAATTTTATGACGCTATGGGGTCAGGCGGTTCACAAATCAGCCACAATTTTTTTTATGACTTCACTACTGATACTTACCAGTTGTGGTGGTGGCAGTTCTTCTACAACCTCTACTGAAAACGTTCTACCCTCACCGGTAGCGGGTGGTATTGAAGGCGAAGAGCTGGTGCCAGGGGCTGTGGGTCAAAATCCTATGCCACCGGCGACCTTGGAATTATTACCGCAGGTGTCGGTCGGCCAACGTCAATTTGCTGATCCCAATGTATTGCTCAACCTGCGTGGAACCGTTGTTGCAGCCGAGGGCTCTGAAATTGTGAAAACACTGTGGACTCAGGTAACCGGGCCACAAGTCATCATCTCTTCACCCTTGGCGTTGGAGAATGTCATTCTGATGCCTGATGTCAACGTGGCAACCCAATTGGAGTTTCGTTTAACCGCAGAAGATAGCGAAGGAAGAGTCAATTCGGCCACTGTGTCTGTTCTCATAAAGCCAGTCCCTACATTTGTCAAAGTCGTTGGTGGTGTCTTTAATGAGGACGACGAAAATGCCGTATTTACAGTTCGTTTGAATGCGCCAAGTACATTACCCATTAGCATTTCCTATATTACTCAAGATGGTACGGCGACAAGCGAAGGTGATTACACCTTTACGTCGGGCGAAATAACCTTGGCGCCAGGCGAAGACAATGCTGAAATTCCTGTTGCGCTTATCAACGATGTTGAGGAAGAAGAAAACGAAAGCTTTAGCTTGCAAGTTACCGCTGTCGATGGCGAGGTTTCTCGTGCAAATACGGGCGTGGCTATAATTCGTAATGGTACAGAGCCGAAGCTGCCACAAGCCATTACTTTCACAGATTCGGGCCCGGTTCCCCTTTTTCCTGGCCAGGAATATACCAATGTATTGACCTCCCAGCCCCCCGGAACTGGCGATATTATTTATTCCTCATCTAATTCCTCAGTTGCGAGCGTTGATGCTCAGGGCAAGGTTGTAGCCCTGGCAACAGGCAATGCGCAAATTACCGCAACGAAACCTTCTGATGATGTTTATCTATCGGCAACAAACAGTTACAGCGTTCAAGTAGGCTCACGTGCGCAGACTATTCAATTTACAAGCCTCGGTCCCGTAGAAATTTTCTTTAAATCCGTATTCAGCAATCCTATAAATCCAGCAATTACTTCGCCGGGAACAGGTGGTTTGGTGTATGCATCTTCGAAGCCGGAAGTCGCAACCGTAGATAATCAAGGCAAGATTACTGTTGTGTCATTGGGTACAACAACAATTAGCGCCGTCAAATCAGCCGATAGTATTTATTCATCCGCTGCCGCGAGTTATGAGCTGCGAGTAATAGGAACGGGCGTCGCGCCGGTGGTGAGTTTCAGTCAGCAGAGTAGTGCAGCTTATCGAGACGGCACCTCAGTAGGCATGGGGCAAACCGTAACTTTTGTCGGTTTGGCGCAAGATGCTGAAGATGGTGCTCTCCCCACTGCAGGACAGTTGGCCGTTAACCGGATAACAGGTTTGCCTATTACATCGCTGACTTGGAGCTCAAGTCTTGATGGCTTTTTAGGGAATGGCGATACTTTCAGTACCAATAACTTATCAATGGGTACGCATCGTATTATCTACTCGGCGACAGATAGCGATGGCAATATTGGTTCGGCAAGTATTCGCGTTTTGGTGGGTAATGTTTCGCCGCTGGCCACCCCCACGGCTACTTCTTCCACTTCTGGATATGCGCCATTTAGAATGACCGACAGCGACTTAACTTTAACGCTTGGCGGTGAGTTCAGTTGGTCAAATGCTGATGAAGTGTTTGTTGTCGGTGGCCCACCACGTTGGACGGTGTATCTAGACTGGGAGTTGCCCGTATTTATCAATATGGTCGATCTATATACCTCAGCCGGTGCACCGGCAGGCGGACAAGGCACTTACGCGCTTCGTGCTTACGAGATCGAGTATTGGGACGGCGCAAATACTTGGCTCCCCTTGGTCGCAGTAACAGGTAATACCGCTCTGTATCGGTCTCATCCGGTTACTGAGGTCACTACGACCCGGTTGCGAGTAATAACTCATGGGTCAACTGCACAAACAACCTTTAGTCGTATTAACGAATTAGTCGTTTTTGGAACCGTGGACACTTCACGATTAGGGATTAGATAAGGTGATGCTACAACTCCTCCAATCTGTCAGGAGGAGTTGTGTTTGAGGTTAAGTTTAAACGGGGTCGCTGAAGTCAGCTGCTACTGCCAAGGTGTAGCACACGCAGTAAAGCATGATTTCAGTGGCTTGGCTGATATCAAAGTTTAAGGAAATATTTGTTATGAATTTTTTAAAGCAATGGTCGCAGGTAATGCAGAAGCTGGGTGCTATTTTTTTGATAACTGCGTTATTGGTGCTTGCCGGTTGTGGCGGTGGCAGTGCTTCAACCACTTCTACTGAAAACAATCTGCCTTCACCGGTGGCCGGTAGTATCGATGGCGAAGTGCTGGTGCCTGGAGACAAGGGTAAAAACCCTGAATCACCTACTGTGGTGGAGTTGTTGCCGCAAATTTCTGTTGGTCAGCGTCAATTTGCTGATCCCAATGTTTTGCTCAATTTGCGTGGCGCTGCGGTCGCTGCCGAAGGCTCGCAAATTACCAAAACACTTTGGACTCAGGTGACTGGGCCGACCGTGACTATCCCGTCACCTTTGGCATTGGAAAATATTATTCTAATGCCTGATGTCAATGTGGCAACCCAGTTAGAGTTTCGTTTAACCGCAGTAGACAGCGAAGGTCGAGTCAATTCGGCCACTGTGTCTATCTTGATAAAGCCTGTTCCTACCTTCGTCAAAGTCGTGGGTGGAATTTTTAATGAGGCTGACGAAAGTGCAGTTTTTAAAGTTCGCTTGAATGCACCGAGCACGTCGCCGGTCACCATTTCCTATGTGACCCGTGATGGCACAGCGACCAACGATGGGGATTATGAATTTACGTCGGGTGAAATAACCCTGGCGGCAGGAGAGGTTATCGCAGAGATCCCGGTAGTTCTCACGAATGATGTTGTGGAAGAGAGCGATGAAAGTTTTAGCTTGCAAGTTACCGCTATCGATGGAGAAGCTTCGCACGCTAACAGCGGTGTGGCTGTTATACGTAACGGTTCAGAGCCGGAGCTTGAACAGGGCATTCAATTTACTGATCAGGGTATTGTGACCATTTTTCTTAAATCGGAGTATGCCAATCCTTTGAATCCGGAAGTTGCTGCACCAGGAACCGGTGATGTGATTTATGTGTCCTCAAATCCGGGAGTGGCTATAGTAGACAATCAGGGTCGCATAACTCCCGTGTCCTTAGGTTCCACTACCATAACCGCTACCAAACTTGCCGATGATATTTATCTCTCAACGACTGCCGAATATAGCTTACAGGTAGCTACAACTGGTTCCATACCTCAAATCACTATTCAGCAATCCGATGGATATTCGGTACGGATGGGGGACAATGTGAGTTTATCGGCTGTAGTTTCCGATGAAGAAGATGGCACCCTCCCCACGGCAGCTCAAGTCAATGAGAGCGCTGCAACAGGCGATCCTATCTACTCGTTGGAATGGGTTTCCGATATCGATGGTACCTTAGGTTACGGCAACTCAGTGAATACCAATAGGCTGACGCAGGGTACTCATCGCATTACTTTCATGGTAACGGATAGCGATGGCAACACCAATAGGGCCCAAATTCGGGTTTTAGTGGGGAATCTTTCACCCCTGGCATTTCTTAGCGCCACCTCTACTTCCCCTGGCTATTCAATAAATCGTATCAATGACACTAATTTAAGTGTGGAACTTGGTGGTGCTTATAGTTGGGTCAACGATGATGAAACAGCGGGGGAGGGTATAGTGAGATGGACGGCTTATCTAACCTGGAGCGGTGTGATAACTGTCAACACAATTGATCTCTATACTTCGAGAGATTATGCACTTATCGGATACACCATTGAATATTGGCATGATGTTCAGCAGGAATGGCTTCCGCTGGTAACCGTTACCGGGAATACAGAATTGTATCGATCGCATGCGGTCACCCAGGTGACGACTGGCAACTTGCGAGTTGTTGGTCAGGGATCAGCTAAGCAATCCACTTTTAGTCGTATTAATGAATTAGTCGTTTTTGGGACTATTTCAACTTCATCGTCTTCATCAAGTTCTTCAGCGACGGTTGTTCGATAGAGAATGTTATTGGCCTTTCCAATCCTTCAGGGTTGGAAAGGCCAATATCGGTAAGTTTAAGCTCTAGGCCGGATTGCGAAATGCTGCTCTAGCGTGTCCATCAACACCTTCACCTTTGCAATACTTTCCTCATACTCTTGCGTATATTTTGAATCCGCTACTATTCCCCCTCCACCCCAGCAATACATTTTATTGTGATCGCAAACTAAAGTGCGGATCGCAATATTCGTATCCATGTTTCCGCAAATGCTTATATAACCGATGCTGCCGCAATACACAGAACGCCTGGTTGGCTCGAGTTCCTCAATAATTTCCATGGCACGAATTTTAGGTGCACCAGTAATACTTCCGCCCGGAAAGCTGGACCTTAAAACATCGAGTGGATGGTGCTCAGGTTTAAGTTCAGCGGTGACGGTACTAACCAGATGGTGTACGTTGGTAAAACTTTGCAGACTAAACAATTCCGGTACCTTTACATCACTGCAGGTTTTGCTGAGATCGTTGCGCAGCAAGTCAACAATCATTAAGTTTTCTGCCCGGTCTTTCTCGCTAGTTTGTAATCTGCTGGCATTGGCTAAATCCTCCGCAGGAGTGTGCCCCCGCACAATGGTGCCTTTTATGGGTTTAGTTTCCACCTGTTTGCCAGTGACACGGATAAATCGCTCCGGCGATAAGCTGAGTACTGCTCCTTGTTCAAGTTGCATATAGGCCGAGAAAGGTGAAGGTAAGGCTTCACGTAAAGTAAGGTATGCGGTAAACGGATCACCCTCGAATTCCGTATTGAAGCGCTGCGCATAATTGACTTGATAGCAGTCGCCATCGCGAATATAAGTCTGTATTTGGTTATGGGCTTCGGCGTATTTTTTCACATTAAGATCGGCTTTGAACTTATTGACTTTAAAGGATAATTCATCGATCTTTAATTTTTTTTTAAGTTCGTGAAACCTTGTGATTTGCTCAATTTCTGAAAAGTTATAAGCCGGAGCCAGCGCTTGATTGATCACTAGCCAGGTACGCTGCTCTTGATGATCTTGTACAATTGCCCAAGGGTAAATACCGACATGCATTTCGGGTAAATCTATATCCTGCATAGCTATTTCTGGAAGTTGCTCAAGGCGGCGGCCAAGGTCATAGGCGAAATAGCCCATGGCCCCACCATAGAACGGAAGCTCTACCGCTGGAGTTTGCGCAGGCCCGGATTGTTGCAATGGTAAGTAGTGTTTGAGGAGTTCAAAAGGATCGACTGTAGAGTGAAATATTGAATTGCCTTCTATAATTTGAGTTGACTCGCCGTTGCTGGAAAGCAAGATTTGTGGTGCAGCACTGATAATATCAAAGCGGCCGTATTGGCTTTGTGGACTACCGGAATCCAGGCAAATGGCGTGCGGCAAATGTCTTACGGCTGAGAACCAATTTGCCGGTTGGTTATGGTAAGCAAGACTTAATATTTTCGGCATTACCGGCATGACGTTAGCATCTATTCGCTGACTGCACAGGGTTGTGCATCATGGCGATGTTATTCTATATCATGAAATACTTGAGCTGTTATTCGTATAGTGCAATCTGAAAATCCTAATGACTTGGCGAGGGAAAATATTTGTGGAGCTCTCGGCATGGGTACCGCGAAAATATCAATCAGTGTTACACCCCAAAATCTATATAATCATGAAACAAATTTATATCACCATTATTTGCAGTTTTAGTGCATAACAATGTTAGAAAATAATATTTAAAGGAGCGAGTAATGGGTTTTGTCATCATAGCCACATTAGTGGGCCTGGCGTTAGGCACTATATTTTTGGATGGTGTTGAATTTGGGGTTTTGCTGGGTGGAATTATTGGCGGGCTGTTCGGCAAAGTGATGCAGTTATCGCAACAGGTTGGCTCCTTGCAAGTCATTGTTAATCATCTTGTCAGCCAGCAAAAACTCGCGAAGTCACTGGCAAGAACTGAAAGCATGAAACCTGTCCTACCCGTGGCTACACATCAGAATCCCCCGGCGGAAATCATTGGGTCTAAGCCTGCGCAAACGGTCATACCGAATCCGAATCCCTGGGAAACCGTTGATATTGAATTACCCGATTTAGATGAAGTGCCAGTTGCGCAAACCAAAACTACGACTGCTCCGAACCAATCTAAACCCACAGCAAATTTGCAGCTGCCATCGCAACAACCTTCTGAGCCTAGCCTTGGCGAAAAAATAGCAGATGGGATTCGTCGCTTTTTCACAGAAGGCAATCCTATAGTGCGCATTGGTATGGTGGTCATGTTTTTTGGTCTGAGCTTCTTAGTGAAATATGCATCTAATCAAGGCATGTTCCCTATCGAGTTTCGTTTAACTTGTGTGTTGTTCATTGCCATAGGGTTGATTATTATTGGCTGGAAAACGCGCTTACGCGCCGGTGGTTATGGGCTGGTATTGCAAGGCGGCGGTATCGCAGCGGTTTATCTCACATTGTTTGCTGCTGCGAAAATATTTAATTTAATTCCTTTCGCCCTAGCCTTCGGATTACTGTTTGTCGTGGTGATGCTGGGTGCTGCATTAGCACTTTTACAAAACGCACAAGTGCTTGCGATATTGGCAACGGCAGGTGGCTTTCTCGCACCAATTCTTACATCAACAGGCGAGGGCAGTCATGTTGCATTGTTTGGCTTTTACCTGCTATTAAATCTTGGTATTTTAACCATTGCCTGGTACAAGGCCTGGCGGCTACTCAACTGGGTTGGCTTCATGTTTACCTTTGCTATCACTTCAGCCTGGGGTGTGCTGAAATATGAACCCACAGTCTATGCCAGCGCCCAACCTTTTCTTGCCGCTTTTTTTCTTCTTTATTTAATCGTCGCTATTTTGTTTTCATTTAAACAAGAGCCAAAATTAAAAGGATTAGTTGACGGCAGTTTAGTGTTTGGTTTGCCTTTGATTGCGTTTGGTTTGCAAACATGTTTGCTTAAACATTCAGCACATGGCTTACCGATTAGCGCCGTGATCTTGTCTGCGCTTTACCTGGGTTTAGCGGCATGGCTTGCGCGTAAACATTTAGCGACGCATCGCATTTTAGTGGAATCTTTTTTAGCACTGGGTGTTGGGTTCGCCACACTCGCTGTGCCCTTGGCTTTGGATGCTAGCTGGACATCGGCTACCTGGGCGTTGGAAGCTGTCGGTTTAGTCTGGATCGGCTTGCGTCAAGAGCATGTGCGTCCGCGTTTTGTCGGTTATCTATTACATTGTGGCGCGGCAATTTCGCTTATGGGAATTGATGGACTTAGCACCAGTAACACACCGTTTATTAGTGGTGATTTTTTAAATATAACGATACTGTCGTTCACCGCATTAACTATTTCCTGGCTCCTCTATAAAATGATTGAGCAAGTGCGTGCATTTGAAAAGTTGCTTGCGCCACTGGCCTTGGCATTTGGTCTTATCTGGTGGTTTGTTGCGGGCTTACTGGAAATTAATGCGCACCTTGCTGAGCTGCAAATATTTTCCTTTGTCATATTATTTGCGAGCATCACGGCAGCAGTTGCCATCTGGCTAAGTAAGCGCGCACATTGGCCAGCTTTGGGTTTTAGCATGTTTGCATTGTTGCCTTTTGTAATAGTGTATTCGGGGCTAACAATTGGTTTGAACGATGATGTGCATCCTGCTCATGGTATTGGTTTGATTGCGCTCAGCATATTTTTCGCGGTGCAATTTCGCTTTTTATTCCTGCAGGAATCGTCTCGTCAACAAGACTTATTAAACGCGTGGCATATCCTAACTGCATGGTTAATATTTGGGCTTATAGGTTGGGAAGCTGCATGGCTGAATACTTTTTATTCGCTTACCGATACCCAAACCACTATGTTATGGTTTGCAGTATTTACGGTTCCGTTCGCCACTTTATTACTGTTGAGTAAAAAATTGTCCTGGCCCTTCGCGCGCTTTCAGAGCGATTATAAAAATTGGGTGCCTATGCCATTGTTTGTAGTGTGCGCGGGCTGGTTTGCCAATGTGTGTAGCAATGCACAGCCCGCCGGAGAAATGTATTTGCCGTTACTCAATGTGTTAGACATCAGTCAGTTAGCCGTAGTGCTTTTATTTGCCTATGCTTTTAATCATGATTATTTCAATGAAAGTTTTTTAAAGAAGAAAAATACTCGTTTAGGCTTGCTCGGGGCAATGATATTTATTTGGATTAATGTTTTGGTGCTGCGCGCGATCCATCAATACCAGTCGGTTCCTTATGAATTTGATAGCCTTTGGAATTCGGTAGAAGTGCAAATGGCGTTATCAATTCTGTGGGCAATGTGCGCGCTAGTAGTGATGAATTTGTCGCGTCGTTTACAGCAGCGATCATTATGGATGTTAGGTGCCGCGCTTTTGGCTATGGTTGTCGTAAAACTGGCATTTAAGGATTTGTCGGGAGCTGGTACCTTGGCTGGTATTATTTCTTTTATGGTTGTCGGTGGTTTAATGTTGTTGATTGGTTATTTGTCACCGATACCTGGGAAAAAAACTGACCTTGGTTCTGGCCAGGACTCTATAGCTGAGGAAAATAAATGAGTTTTTTTTTGCAAGGTGCGATGTTTGTTTTATTGTGGTCGGTACAAACTTTGGCTGCAGTAGAAACACCGGCACCCATTTATCGCTTGAGTGAAACCCAAGGCACTTATTTGCAGGTTCCTCTCTCTCACGATATCTATCGTTATAGTAAATATGTGGATCTGCGGGATTTGGTGGTGGTAGACGCTGATTATAATAATTTGCCGTTCCGCATGGTTAGTTTAACCATGACACCGGCAGCAAAAATAGAAAGGCAGGAAAATAGCACTGTGCTCCCGTTTTATCCTATAGGTGCTAATGCTACGCCAGCTACGATACGCGCGTTGCGTTCAACCCATATTAGTGTGACGGATAATGACGTACAGGTTCATGTTAACAATTCGGATGCGACCGCTAGCGCTGCACCGGATTTTTATCTCGTTGATGTTAGTACATTAAAAACAAAATTAACGCATGTACAAATTGATTGGTTGCCCAATGAGAAAAACCAATATCTGGAGGTACAGCTTGAGGCGAGCAGTGATTTACAACATTGGATAGGTTTAGGTCGTAGTACATTGGTGCAAATTGTACATCACGAACAGCAATTGAAACGTAATCGCCTTGCAGTTGATATTGCACCCAACAGCTATGAGTTTTTACGTTTAAAAATTTTACAAGGTGGCGAGCGGTTGCAGCTAACCGGGATAACAGCTTTACAACTTTTTAGCGAGCTTAAACTCGCTAACATTGAAAGTGAAACCTGGGTTGTA
Source organism: Pseudomonadota bacterium (assembly GCA_040386215.1). Taxonomy (GTDB): domain Bacteria; phylum Pseudomonadota; class Gammaproteobacteria; order Pseudomonadales; family Cellvibrionaceae; genus Cellvibrio. The sequence continues at coordinate 111,116 of JAZKFX010000014.1, read as the reverse complement.
GCGGGTTCGCTTTCGGGCAAGCAGACGACCGTTTATTTTCCTGATCAACACAGCAAAAGTTATGCTGTGGCTGCATGGGAATACATACGCGATGAAACCACACCTGCTACAACACTTTTACTTGATCTTGGCGAAAATACCTATGGTGATTCTTTAAAAATATTTTCACGCCCGAGTGAAAAACAAAATTGGCAACTGCGCTATGATGGCATTTGGTTTAACGCACGAGTAGGCAATCAATGGCAGCAAAGCGATGAAATTAGCTTGTCGGGCGTTGGCGATAAATTATGGCGTATTGAATTAAATGAGTCAGCACAAAATGGGTTAACGCCGACACTGGTTTTTTCATGGCAACCCATCCAATTACAGATTATTACTAATAACAAGCCGCCATACTCTTTGGCTATCAACTTACAAAAGAAAACGTCCCAGAATAGCCAGGTATTTAACCAACTGCTGGAAAAGACCAGCCCGGTTTGGATAAGTGCAAGGCTGGAATCATTGCATGTTGATCCCTCAGCCGTTACGCCAGGTCCTCAGGTTTTGGATTGGCCAAAATATATATTCTGGGGCTGCTTAATAACGGCATTATTTCTGTTGCTATGTTTTGCGTTGCGGTTGTTTAGGCAAGTAAACCAGGAGTTATCCTAACCAGAATTCTTGCGGTAGGTGTTGTTATGGGGTCATGGATAAACCCTGAAAATCCGCTACACTGAACGCTTATTGAACAGGTTTTGTCCATGGTTATCAGCAACTTTGTCAGTTATTCAGCGCTAGGTTTGGGTGCGATCCAAAGGCAGGGCGTCCCTGTGCCTGGACGGCAGGCCTTAACTTTAGACGCAAAGCTGGATCCTAATGTCCCGAATGAATATGCAGTTGAGCTAGCACTTTCAGATTTAGCAGCTCCAGTTATAGAGCCACCGCAAAAAACTTCTGAAGCAAAGCCTGGCAGTAAAAAACTAAATCAAAACAAAGATCCTGCAAGTCTTGCTTTCATTAGCATTGCCGACTTTAAGTCCGCCACACACAAAATCGATATTCATATTTGATGTCCCTTCGGCGTTAATAAACATTAGCATTTATTTGCCAAGCATTATTTTTTTCTCTAGGATGGCTGGCCTCTCACTTAACGCCCTGTAATAGTGCAAGACCAAATATGATAATTACGCATTTTATTAATCAGGCAAAACTCTTCCTGGGTATTGAACGCAATAATACTACTCACAAAGAAAAATGGATTTCAGCTTTAGGTGGGTTATTAGGAATTTTAACCGTGTATTGGGGTATGCGTTGGAGCTTCCCCCATGGCTATTTAAATAACGCGGGAACGCTGCTCATGGTTACCTCGATGGGAGCCTCCGCTGTTTTATTGTTTGCGGTGCCCCAAGGTGCATTGTCCCAACCCTGGGCGGTGATCGGCGGCCATTTAATTTCGGCGTTTATGGGCGTTAGCTGTCAACAATTATTCCCTGATCAAACCTGGACTGCTGCATTAGCGGTAGGTGTTGCCGTTGGTTCCATGCATTATATGCGTTGCATCCACCCGCCTGGCGGAGCTACTGCGTTAGCAGCAGTCATTGGTGGGGCGGAAATCCATGGGCTGGGTTATCACTATTTATTTATGCCCATTTTAATTAACGTGGTACTGATATTAATTACGGCCGTTGGTTTCAATGCGTTGTTTGGTTGGCGGCGTTATCCGGCCCATCTTACTCGCCGCTTACGCGAAGCAAAGCCCGTTAAACCTTCTGAGCGGCAATTCGATTTAACACAAGAAGATTTTGCAGCGGCCATGCAGCAATTGAACTCCTATGTGGATATTACTAGCGAAAGCCTGACGGAATTGTTGGAGCTGGCAAAACAACACGCTGAAAAAAATATTACGCACCCTGAAGAAATTATCCCAGGCCGTTTTTACAGTAATGGCAAGTTGGGAAAATTATGGAGTGTTCGTCAGGTACTTGATGGCTCAGAAAATGAAATCCCGGAAAAAGATCGCGTGATTTATAAAGTTCTTGCGGGGGACAATGCTTATCAAACCGGCATTTGTTTACGCAGCGAATTTCGTCAATGGGCGCGTCTGGAAGTAAAACCCGGTGAAAATGGTCGCTGGGTTAAAGTTATTGAAGAATAACGCAGTTACAAATTCCAACAATTAAATGGCTGTAGTGGGTCTCCGCGTCGACTATAATCCCGCCACAAAAAACCATTTGTCACTTAGAGGTTTCGTAATGCTTAACCAAAGTAAAAAAATTATAGTAGGTTGCAGCTTTTTGTTGGGGCTCGCGGCTATACAAAACACACAAGCTACCATAGTTCAATTTCAAACAGTCATGGGTAACTTTGAAGTTAATCTTTATGATAAAGCCACCCCTAAAACAGTTGAAAACTTTTTAGCTTACGTAACTACAGATGCTTATAAAAATACAATTATTCATCGTTCGATACCTGATTTTGTTATTCAAGGTGGAGGCTTTCAATACGTAGATAATTCGCCATTAGTTTCAATTCCACAAAAACCTACCGTCATTAATGAACCTGTTTATGCCAACAAACGTGGGACCATTGCTATGGCAAAGCTGGGAGGAAATCCAAATTCTGCCACTAATCAATGGTTTTTCAATTTGGTAGATAATGCATCAACCCTTGATGGCGATAACGGTGGCTTTACTGCTTTTGGAGAAGTCACTGGGAGTGGTATGGCAGTCCTGGACGCCATGGCAGCAGTAAATGTTATTAACGTTGATAATGGCGTTTTCAAAAGTCTCCCTCTGCGGAATTACTCAGCGACTGATTACGCTAATGGCGTTACCATAACTGATTCACACTTAATCGTTATCAGAAATATTCTAGTACTTGATGCAAATGTGGATACAGCAGCAAACCTGACTCCTGTTCCCACCACGAAAGTCACATCGTCTCAAGCAAGTAGTTCTGTCAGTAATGCTAGCAGTAAAAAATCTTCCGGTGGCGGCGGTGGCAATATTGGTTTACTGGGTTTATTGATGTTGTTGGCGATAAGTATGCTGAGCAAAAGAGCCACTAATCTAGCAAAATAAATTCCCGCGTAAATAAAACAACAGTTGAATTACGCAGGCAATTCACAGAAACTGCTTGGTATCAACAACCAGGCAGTTTTTTTTATTTTATTTTGAGTTATTTATGATCAGTTATCTTTATTGGATTACCCTTATTGCAGTTGCTCTTTTAGTAGGTGGGGCATTAGCACGATTTCTAACGGTGAAAGCAGGGGTAGTGATTGGTTTAGTCATATTATTGGTGGGCTGGGCTGCCTACTATTTTTATTATGAACAATTATTCGTTAAAAATTTAGGCGGGGTAATGACATTAGAAGTGCCCGAAGGTCAAATACATCTCTCGTCTACATGGAAGGAAGATCACTTATGGATAGAAAATTACGATCCGGTAAAAAATATATGCTATTTCAGTGAAGTATCTCGGGGTCATATTTTGGAAGGAACCGTAATAATAAAAAACTGCAATCCTGGGATATCACCAATTCAGGTGGGCCCTAAATAAATATTTAAAAAATTTTATCTAGATCTTTTTATTCTATTGGCGCATTTTTCTGCACAACCTCGCTAAAGAGTCTATCTTTATAGTGTGTCCTATGTGTCTAGATTGATTGTGTGAGGAGTTTGTTATGCAAGTTAATTTTTCGGGGCAACATTTATCGTTGCGCGTGTTGGCGATAATTGTTGTTGGTTTTTTGATAACGCTACACAGTCAGGCTGCAATAGTAAAAGGCAATACCTGTGAGGCAATTCAAAAGACAATTAATAAATTGCCGGCGATTGGTGGCGAAGTTTTTATTCCTGCAGGCGTATATACCTGTTCGACACCGATTATTTTGGACAGAGATAACATCATCGTACGTGGTGAAGGAGCCGCTACATTATTACGTGTGGCAGACAAAGCCAATATACCCGTATTTGTAATGGGCCAAACAATGCGAGTGCCTACGGTCACCCGTCGTTACATTCAAGTTAAAAATTTAATGATTGACGGCAATCGCAAAATGCAAACGTCTGAGTGCATGGGCGGTAACTGCAGTGATGAATTTCCACTCAGAAACAATGGCATTACCATTCGTCGTTGCGAAGATTGCGTGGTGGACAACGTAACAGTTTACGCAGCAATATCGGGCGGCTTGGTTACCGAGTTAGGTTGCCAACGTTTAATGATTCGTGACTATTCTTCGTATGATAATGAATACGATGGTTTCGCAGGCTATGAAACAGAAAATAGTACTTTTTCGGGAATAAATTTGTACAACAATAAAGGTGCGGGAATCTCTGCCGACATACATTTTGATAACAATAAATTCAGTGATGTCACTATCACGAATAGCAGTACCGTCGGTATTTTTATGCGTGACTCCTCTAATAACTCCTTTACGAATGTCCATATTCGCAACACCAAGCAACATGGAATCTTTTTGGCGCAAGTAGATGACGACGCTTCCAAACCTGCTTCTGGCAATACTTTTAACAGCCTGGTAATAACCCATTCCGGCGGCTACGGAATTCTCATTAGCGATGCGTCTTGCACCAATAATTTATTTGTCGCCAGTCAGTTTAGTGATAACACTGCTGGTTGTTTTGGTGAAGCAGCTTCAAATTTGATTGAAAGTGTAGGTACTATTTGTCGTTAATTATTCTTTTCCGTTAACTATTTGCCATTAAAATTTTCTCAAAGGTCCAACTCTGAATGGTGCAATTTTTCGGCAATCTTTTTAACTAGTTGCCCCACCAAAAATAAAAAAGCAGCGAAAGCTGCTTTTTTATTTTTCCAACTTGATTTGGAATAAATTTTCTTTTCTGTTATACAAGCACTGCTCATAGCGCAACACCCATGTCTATCGACAAACATCTTATCAACCTATAAGAAACTTTGACTATGAAAATTATCTCCCGGCAATTCCTGGTTCCTTTGTTGTTGCTTTGTTCCTGTCTTGTACAAACTACCTATGCTGACGTTCGTTTGCCCCGGCTCCTCAGCGACGGAGCGATTTTGCAACGCGATAAAGCTCTAACTATCTGGGGTTGGGCCGATGAAGGGGAAAAGGTTAGCGTTAGGTTCAATGGCAAGGAAAAAACCACGCAAGCGCGCGACGGCCGCTGGTCGGTAACTCTCCCTGCACAACAAGCCGGTGGCCCTTTTGAATTAGTTGTGAAAGGAAACAATGAGCTGGTGCGCAAAGATATTTTAATCGGCGATGTTTGGATTGCTGCTGGCCAATCCAATATGGAACTGCCGTTGAGCAGGGTTAAATACCAATATCCCGGTTTAATTGTTTCCACCCATTTACCCCATGTCCGTGAGTTTAATGTTCCTGTGATTTACGCCTTCAAGGGGCCGCTCGACGATTACAGTCAGGGGCAATGGAAAACTGCCAATGCAGAAAATCTCGCCGGTTTTTCAGCAGTGGGTTTTTTCTTTGCCCGTCAGATTCAAGCTCATACCGGAGTGCCGGTAGGCTTGGTCACTATTCCCGTCGGGGGCTCACCGGCAGAGGCGTGGCTCAGTGAAACGGCCCAGCAAAAGTACCCCCATTACGTGCAACAGCTGCAGCCTTTCAAAGACGACGCACATGTGCAAGCCACTATCGCAAAAGATAAAGCCAGTAGTGATAAATGGTATGCCGACCTCGCTGCTGTAGACGTTGGGCTGAAGCAACGCTGGTCACAAGCGAGTGTGCCTATGACTGAGTGGAAGCCGCTACAAGTCCCGGGCTTTTTTCGGGAGCAGGGCAGCAACTTCACCAATGGCGTAGTCTGGGTGCGAAAGAATATCGAACTCAGCAAAACCCAGGCACAAAAAAATGCCACCTTATGGTTGGGCGCAATTGTGGATGGCGACCAGGTATTTATTAACGGCGACCAAGTTGGGCAAACCGGCTACCAATACCCGCCGCGTATTTATGCCTTACCCAAAGGCTTGCTGAAAGCAGGTGGCAACATCATCAGCATTCGTATCACCAGTTACTCTGGCAACGCGGGCTTTGTTAAGGACAAGCGTTATGAATTGGATTTAGGAGATGAAAAAATTCCCTTGCAAGGTGCCTGGTCGTACAACATAGGCGCTTCAGCAGGTGGAATGGAGAAAACAACAACACTGCACTACATCCCCTCATCGCTGTTCAACGCAAAGTTAGCACCTGCGCTACCGCTCGGAATTAAAGGAGTGATTTGGTATCAGGGCGAATCCAATACGGAACGCAGTGATGCACAAGGTATTCGTCGTCGGCCGGGTGACCAATGTGCCGATGAGTCTTGTGCGGCCAGCACATCCGAGTATCGCTATTTATTCGGTGATTTAATTAACGATTGGCGCAAACAATTTAAGCAAGGCGATTTCCCATTTCTGTATGTGCAGCTCGCTAATTTTTCGTCGGCGCAACCGCAGCCCTCTGAGAGCAACTGGGCTAAATTACGCGAAGCTCAGAGGCAAGTTCTGGAAGTAAAAAACACCGCAATGGCAGTAGCCCTTGATGTCGGCGAATGGAATGATATACACCCCTTGAACAAACAGGCCGTTGGTGAGCGTCTGGCATTAGCGGCATTGAAGCAGGCCTATGGCGAAAAATCTCTGCTCGCGTCGGGCCCGCGATTGGAAAAAGTAAAATCCAAAGACCAAACCTTGGAACTAATATTCAACGATGTGGGTGATGGACTAGCAGCGCGTGGTGGTGAATTGAAACATATCGCAATTTCCGGAGCCGATAAAAAGTTTGTTTGGGCCAAAACCCGTATGGATAAAAATAAAATTATTGTGTGGGCAGATGAAATTGCCGAGCCAAAATGGGTTCGCTATGCCTGGGCAGATAACCCGGAGGGCGCAAATCTTTTTAATAGCGCTGGGTTGCCTGCCTCATCGTTTGAAGCCAAGGTAAAATAATTCAGTTTGTTGCACGTTCGTCACCAAATAAAATGCGGGCAATACCCGCATTTTGATTTTTTTAAAGCACTTTTAAAAAAAATATTTCAGTAAGATGTAACCCACAAAATAAATAATAAAACCGACAACGAAAAAAATGTAAACTGATTTTTATATGAACAGATATAAATTTTTTAAGTATTTTTTTGTTCTAATCCTGGTAAATTTTGCAGCTGGTGTTTTTTGCAATGGGTATAAGTGATACTGGGAAAAATCACTCACCCATTCACAGCCTGTGTAAGTGGAATGTAGCAGAGGACCCTAAAATTGACTGGAATAAAGAAGGCTTTTTTGACAGCGATCGATAACATTCGCTAAGGTGTGGCGGCAAAAACTGCTTCTTCTTTAGTGCTCCGAGTTGAATCCTTCCTATTTTTAATCCAGTCGCACACATCCCTTGCTACCTCTGGCATAATCCGCGCGTATTTAATTCATAACATTAATCAATACATTCCATCCAGAAGGAGTCATTCGTCATGACGATGCAACAACGAGCACTACTTTTGCTAAAAAATATTTTTATTCTGAGTTTGATTGCAGTCGTTTCCGCGTGCGGCGGTGGTGGCAAAAAGAAGGACCTTATTCCTGATAATTTTAGTTTTACCGCAGTCGCTGGTGCCGCGGTAAGCACTGAGGTGATTTCAAACACTATCACCGTGACTAGTATCAATAAACCGGTCGGTATCAGTATCACCGGTGGTACTTATTCCATTGGCAGCGGTGACTACACGGGCGCTACGGGCACCATTACCAATGGGCAAACCGTCAAAGTCAAAGTCTTGACCTCAGCCAGCAACAGCACTGCAGTGACTTCGACCCTTACGATTGGTGGAGTGACGGGTAGTTTCAGCGTGACGACGATTGCTGCCGATGCAACGCCAAATGCATTTGTGCTGACTGCAGTAACTGATGTGCAACCTGGCAGCGTGAATACCTCAGCAGTTGTGACAGTGACAGGCATCAATGTGACCGTGCCCATTAGTATTACCGGTGGTGAGTATTCAATTAATGGGGGTACTTACACCAGCTTGGCCGGTACTGTTAGCACAGCGCAAGTCGTTACGGTAAGAGCAACGGCGGCTACAACTTCTTCAACTGCGAAAGATGCAGTGCTTACCATTGGTGGTGTTAGTGCAACATATACTGTCACTACCATTGCCGATACTGTTGCACCCACTGCACAAATTTTATTCCCGCCAGTAGTTTCTATGACTGAAGGCAATACTATTTTAGTGCGGGGTACAGCGAGTGACGCTTACTCAATTGCAAGTGTAAAAGTGAATGGTGTAACAGCGATTACTACAGACGGTTTTGCAAATTGGCAAGCGCTGGTTACTCTGACGGATACAACAGCACCGGTAACTTTAACAACGGAAAACACTATCACTGTAGTTACGGAAGATCATGCGGGGAATATCGCGGCAGATGCGGCGCATGTGGCTGTTCGGCAGGCTCCGATTACAAGCGCATTTCCTGATTCGGATAATCAATTTAATGGCAGGGCATGGAGTGTAGTAATAGATCGCTTGGATGGAAGAAATCGACTATTAGTCACCAGGGAAAACTCAGAAATTTTGAGCGTTGACCTCTCCACTGGCAAGCGCACTATATTCACAACTGGTCATGCGTGTAGCTTTCTTGGGATGGGTATAAATACTATTGCAAAGCATTTATATGCTAGTTGCTCTGACAGTTTGAATGGTAGGGTATTTGATTTCAATTTGGCCGATTCTTCACAATTTCAAATTCATTCCAGCTCGCTATATAAACTAATTGGTCCAATATTTGTTGACGTTAGTGATTCTAAAATATTTACTGCCAACGATGGTGACGGCGCTGTCATTTTTACAGATACCGCGTTCACCTCATATAATATATTGTCAAATGCAACTACGCCGACAACAAGCAATGCAATTAACAACGCCTATGGCCTCGCTAAAGATAATTCGCGGAACCGTTTTTTGGTGAGTGATTATTCACAACAAACTGTTTTTGCAGTGAACGCTGCAACTGGTGCACGTACTGTATTTTCAAATAATGCTACTGGTACCGGTGATGCCTTTGGAACAATATTTGATAAATATGTTTCTGGTCTTGTTATTGACGAATTTAACCAGCGTGCTCTTTTAACCGAGGCACTGTCAGGAAAAATATTTGCAATTGATTTAATTACAGGAAACAGATCATTAGTTACCAGTAATACATCAGCTAACTCTTTCAACGCTATCGGCGAAGGTTGGCACATGGTTATTGACGACCCTAAAGGCTACGCCTTTGTAGCGGATGATCTTCGTGGCACCATCTTGGCTGTTGATCTTGTAACCGGTCAGCGTGTGGTTTTTAGTCAGTAATTAGTATGTGATTAATCCCCGCGCAGACGACTCTGCGCTGGGATTATAAAAAGTTATTAAAATAAATGCCCTCGCGCCCATTAATTGGCGGCAATGTAATGGATTGACCTTGCACCTTTTGTAAAACTTATCAATCAAGTATTGGATAGTGTGCAAGTTACACTTTCGCCTCAGGCTCAATCGGAACAAGAGGAGGCGTTACGGGGGTAGAGGATAAGGCGTTAGTGAAAAAGTATCCGCCAGTTAAATGGACAGCACCGCCGATTATTGAAGATGAAAATTGGCGAGATAACTTTAATGGATGACGAAAGCACGAATCATAAAAAACGAGTTTTGTAATTCATTAGTCTGCAATGTCGAGCCTAATGGGACAGTGTTAAGCAAAGCGCACAGACATGCAACTTATTGAAAGTTTTGTATCACTAGTAAGGTCCGATTAATAGGAATAATGAAAAATTAGTTGTTGAAGCTTCTGCTCTGTATAGCGCAAAACCTTTGGATTAAACCTAAGGGGTCTATTGAATTAAGGATTGTTCAAATGAAAGTGTTACCGTCCGTGTAACTTACTCGCAATTTGAATAAAATATCGGCACCTAAGGTCAATATCCTACAGTCAAATCCTTTTCAATCCTATAAAATGCTTTCGCTGCCACCAATACCGGCTCGTTTGCCTGGGACTTGGCTCTTTTATGCCGGTGGTAGCACCCTTTCAAAAAATATAAAAGCTGTAATTTTTGACTGTATGCAGCTTTGTTGGCATTAATGATAAATTTCAGGAATGAAACATGAGCAATACCCGCGTTCACCCGACCGTGTCTTCCCCTTCTTCCGTTAAAACCACCCGCCGAAAACTTTACCTTGCCATGCTGACCGCATCGCAATTTATGGTTGCGGGTCACGTACTGGCTGCGCCAGAAGGCGGGCAGGTTGTCGGTGGGGCAGGGTCTATTGATCAGACGGGTAGCAAAACTACTATCCATCAAGAAACCGAACGCATGGCGATTGATTGGCAAAGCTTCGATGTAAAAGCCGATGAGCGGGTGCAATTTGTTCAACCAAAATCCACCTCCGTAGCGCTAAATCGTGTGCTTGGCAACAAAGGCTCTGAAATTTTGGGGCGCATCGACGCTAACGGTAAGGTGATATTAGTTAACCCCAACGGCATTGTCTTTGGTCTGGGCTCCCAAATTAACGTGGGCGGTATCATGGCCAGCGGCCTCAATATTGATCCCAATGATTTTATGAATGGCGAGTTCACCTTAACCGCCATTGAAGGAACCGAAGGCAAAGTGATTAACTCCGGCATTATTAATGCTGCGACTGGTGGCTCAGTAACATTGCTTGGCAAGGAAGTTAAAAATGATGGCTTAATTTCTGCTCATTTAGGTTCGGTGAATCTTGCAGCGGGTAAAGCGGCAGTAGTGACCTTTGACCCTAGTGGCATGGTCGGTGTAAAAATAACTCAAGCCGTTTTGCAAAATGATTTAGGGCTGGACCCTGCAGTGATTAACAGCGGTGAAATTATTGCGCAAGGTGGCCGCATTTTAATAACCGCAAGTGTAAGCCAGGATATTTTTAGTCAAGCGGTTAATCATGGCGGAATGAATCAAGCCAGTAGCGTCGTGATGAATGCTGATGGTAGTTTTACATTAGGTGCGGGAGCCGATGTTATTAACACCGGCAGCCTTTCCACCTCCAACACCACTGGCGATGCAGGTCAAATTGTTTTACTGGGTGATAACGTTTCGAATAGCGGTAGCATTCTTGCAAATTCAAATGCGGGTTCAGCAGGCCAAATAGAATTAAACAGTACGGACACCACGCAATTAACTCAAACTGCAAAAATTTCTGCACAAGCATTAGCGTCAGGGACAGGCGGCGATATAAAAATTCTCGGCAACAAAGTTGGCTTGTTTGACTCATCAACTGTGAATACATCTGGTTTAAATGGCGGCGGCCAAATTTTAATTGGTGGTGATGAAACCGGGAAAAATAAAAATATTCGCAATGCAGATTTTATTTTTCTTGGCGAAAATTCTACTGTACAAACTGATGCACTTTTAAATGGTGATGGTGGGAAATTAATTACCTTTGCCAGTGATACGGCAAGAATTTATGGTTCACTTTCTGCGCGTGGTGGTAGTGAAGGCGGTGATGGTGGGTTTGTTGAGACATCGGGGTTGAACGCGTTTGAAATCTTAAATGCACCAGATGTAGGGCATGCAGGAAACTGGCTAATCGATCCTGTTAACGTGACAATAGGTAGTACAGATGGGATTACTGGAGTTACGGATTCTAGCACGGCTACTTCTTTCACTAGCGGCGCCAGTTCTAATCTGAATGTGGCTACCCTTAGTAGGGCATTGGGAATGGGCACTACTGTCTCCGTTATCACGGGCGATGGTGCTGGTACGGGAGACATCAGATTATCAGCGCAGTTAAACTACAATAAATTCGTTAATACTGGCTCTCAATCTGAAAGATTTAACAACTCTGCTGCATTGTCAACGTTAATTTTAAGAGCAGCAAACGATATTTTTATTGATCAAAGTATTGTTCGAGATGCGTTAAATAGTATGGCGTCAGGAAATTTAACCGTTACTCTTATAGCCAATGATGACAACGTTGGCGGTGGAGCTATCTCCTTTGCCTCCGGTAAAACAATAGAAACGCAAGGCGGAAACTTCACAGCAAATAGTGTAGGGTTTGATTCTAGCTCCGGCACTATTAATACATCTAGCGAAGCCGGTGGCGGTGATATTACGATTACTTCCACAGGCGCAGCCGATGTTGCTTTGGGCACACTTATTTTTGCAGATTCAGGTGGTAATACCCAAACGCAGGTAGGCAATATATCTATCACATCAGACAGAAATGTTACTTTATCTCAAACGTTTGATTTTGATGATTCGGGATCTTTTGGCGTTAACCCGTCATCTTTAACAATTACCGCTAAAAATAATATCAACACTGGATTAATAGAGGATAGCGGCGGCGGTAACGTTGATGCTTTGGATATTATTCTCACGGCAGATAGCGATTCATTTGCTGGGGGCAACGTTATTTTAGCAGCAGATATTTATACAGCCGGTGGAGATTTTACGGCGTCAGGACAAGGCATCACGTTTGATACTTATTCGGTTAACACCAATCTGGCGAACGACGGTGATGCTGCTAATAGAACAAATGGTGGAGATATTTTTATTTTTTCATCAACAAATATTGTGTTAAATGATTTAGTCACAGATTCAAGTGCTACCGTAGGTACACTTTCAGGAAATCTAACTATTGCTAGACGAGCGAGTGAAAATATTTCTGTCACTCAAGCTGGATCTTTAAATATTTTTGGTAACACAACATTTAACGTCGGCGCTGGCGGTAATATCACATTAAATAATTCAGCTAATATATTTACTAAAAATATTAAATTCACCAGTGCTGGAATTGTTGATCTCAGAGACGCTGATACAACTGGAGTTGAATTAGGCATTTCTACAATAAACGGCAACTTCACATTAAATTCCGGTGGTGACATAACGCAATCGGGAAAATTAGTTATCGCTGGTGCTGCAAATCTAACAGCAACGAATCGTTCTGTAACCTTGGATAATATAGGCAACGATTTCAACACCGTAGATTCATTATCTTTCAGGTCATTACATCTTGTTGACACCAATTCGATAATTGTGGGTGATGTTAGTACAATCGGCGCAACAAATACTGACGGAGGATTAATTACTATTGCCGCAGGTGGTGCGTTGACCATTGGAACAATAAACGCAAACGGGGGTGCTTTATCCAGCAATCAAGCAGGGAAGTCAGGCGGTACAATTAGTTTGACTGCGGCAACGGATATTTCTGTTGGTAATATCTCAGCAGTGGGCTCTAACGCGATGGGTGGTAGTTTTGCCGGCGGTGTGGGCGGTAACTTAACACTGACATCTACAACCGGAAATATTAGTGCCGCATCCATAATAACGAATGGTGGCGATGGAACGGCAATCGGAGGCAATGCGGGGACAATTTTATTGTCTGCAAATGCTGGTGCTGGTGATATTAATCTAGCAAATAATATTAACGCTCAAGGTGGATCAAGAGGCGGTACTAGTAACAATGGAACAGGTGGTGCAATTACCTTAACGGGAAAAACACAACTTGATGCTAACGTGATCATAACGACTGCAGGGAAAACTGGATTTACAGGCACAGAGAATCGCGGAGATATTACATTTAAGGGCGTTGGAACAACACTGGGAACCATAGAGTCTGCGACAAATAAAAATCTTTCACTTTCAGGGAAAACAATAAAATTTGACAATTTAGGAGCAGTCGGAAGTTATCTTGGTGATTTAATTATCAATGCCAGCGCTGATATCAATACAAGTAATACAAAAAAAGATTTCTTTGTTAAATCATTAACTGTTTCTGCCGCTAATAATTTTTATGCCAGTAACATCAATACTTTTAATGCTACCAGCTTAGGCGGCCTTGTTAACATTGCGGCTACAGGTGCTGTGAATATTAGCGGAGTAGATACACACGGTAGTGGTTCTGGAAATCTAGGCGGGAATTTAACTATCGCCGGCAGAAACATTACGCTGGGCACCATCAATACCTATGGTTCGGCCGATGGTGGCAATGGCGGCGCAGTGAATATAACAGCGAGCGCTTCCGCTAACGGTGTCGCCAACACTTTTAGCGAGACAATTAGTATCAGCGGCGATATTGATACTCATGGCGGTACTGGTTCTGCTGCGGGCATTAATGGATTGGTTGAACTCGAGCTTAACGCTGGGAGTTTTACCAATACAACTGGCTCAGTCACTTTGGGGCATAGTAGTTTCATTAGTTCAGATATGGCTATCAATGGCAGTTCAGGCACAGATACATTAAATGGTTTAAATGTTGATAGTACCTGGATAATCAACTCAGCTAATTCAGGAACTATTCAATTTACTGATGCCCCTGCAAAAACAATCACCTTCACCAGTTTTGAAAATCTAGTGGGCCATGATGCGAAGGATGCATTTACGATTAGCAACAATATTTCACAAAGTATCAATGGTGGGAGAGGTGATGATACCTTTGGTATTAACTTTGCCAATATAGTGGGCACTATAAATGGCGGTGAAGGCACCGATAGATTTAATATTGTTGCTACAGGTGCTGTTACTGCCACTCTGGATGGTGGCATTGGAACTGACACTATAGTTGCCGCAAACCGCACAAATACATTTGACTTAGGCAAGCCAAGTACCACCGATAGTTACGAGCGACTAAACTCCGATATAAAATTTATTGCCATTGAAAATGTTACTGGTAACGAACTTGTCGATACTTTTTCTATTACCGATGATCGTGCGTCTTCTGGCGTTATAGACGCAAAAGGAGCCGATGACATAGTCAACGTCGCTGATGACGCCACCATTAATTACTCAGATGCATTTTCTTTTTTTGGCATAGCAGACGCTGAAGTTATTCATTCAAATTCCGGTGGAACCTTAACGGCTACCAGTGATGCAATTGATAATATTGTTTGGACTCTGAGCGCTGCAGGTAACTCCGTCACGGACGGGAACAGCGCAAACCTTGTTAAATTTACCGGCTTTAATAGTTTAGTAGGCGGTGCAGGTATTGATACCTTTAATGTAGGTACTAACTTAGGTGGCAGCATCAGTGGCGGCAATAATGATGACGCTTTTATTTTTACTCTTACCAGCACAGTCACAGGTTTAATTAACGGCGGCGCTGGTGCAAATTATGTAGATTTTAGTGCTGCAACCACAAGAGCTTATTCTGTTGCGATAAATGCTGCTGATACTGCTGCTGATTTAACAGTCACCGGCATGGGTAAAATAATTGGCAATGACCATAGTGCTTCATCGCTTACAGTTGCTTCTGGCGATAATCAATGGAGTTTATTTAATTTTACTTTTACAGGCACTGTTGCTGATGGTGCGAACGATGGAACTGTAGTAGGTGTTCGCTTTATTAATTTTAAGAATTTAATCGGTGGTGCCGATGATGACACTTTTAATTTTTCAACGGCTACGGGCAGTATTAGCGGAGAGATTGATGGCGCTGGTGGCAGTGACAATAAAATTATTGGCCGCAATGCGGACACATTTTGGAATATTAACAATGTTAATGGTGGAAGTAGTAGCAATCTCTCTTCAACGGCTGCAGCTGGTTCGGAATATGTAAAAAGTTTTAAATCGATCCAACATTTAACGGGCAGTACAGGGTTTGCCGATACTTTTCGTTTTAGTGGAGCAGGTTCGATAGGGACTGCAGACGGAGGTGGCTTGTCATCAGGTGTGGATCCTGTTGTGGATACAGCTGATTTTTCCCTGCTCAGTGTAGTAGATGTAACCCTGGGTGCCGCCAGTATCAATGGTGTAAGTGGTATTGAATCTTTTACAGGAAACAATACCAACAGCACCTTAAGAACTGCCTCCTCTTCAGCCACTAACAGATGGACAATGACTGGTCAGAATGACGGTGGTGTGAGTCTGGGTGGCGGCGCTACTATATTGTTTACTGATTTCAATAATCTGGCCAGCAGCGGCGGGCAAGATATATTTGATTTCTCTATTGTTAGCGGTGCCAGCATCACCGGAAGTATTTCAGGCAACGGTGGGACTCTTGATGAAATCATCGCACCAAATCTTACCACTACCTGGAATATTATTAAGGGTGGCACAAATAATTTTAATTACGGTATCAAGACAGATTTCAGTGGGATAACAGTTCTTACTGGCTCTGCGAGCGTTGATACTTATATATTTACTGAAGCAATAGGAGCTCCCGTTCTGCCCGCTATAGGCACCTATACTCTTGCTGCAAAAGATTCTGGAATTATAGTAGACGTACTCAATCTCGCGGGAGTTACTGCCGATATTAATTTAACCCTGGGAGACACAGCTATATCCGGATTAGCCATTTCGGGTTTTGAAAAAATTATTTTAAATGATAGTAGGAACAATTCGCTTACCGGTTTCAGCGGCGGCAGCAATTGGAGCATTTTCGGTAAAAATTCCGGGACTGTCACGGCAATCAATGCATCGGGCTCCCTGGCATTTGAAGGTTTTAAAAATTTAACTGGCGCAAACAATGCTGTAGATAATTTTACCTTTAGTGACGTCGGACAAATTGAAGGGACTATCCAGGGTGGAATATCAACAGTTGCTTCCACCGCAAATACCTTAACCGGATTAGCTGATAGTACCTGGAATATTACTGCAACCAATGGCGGCAATATTGCAGCAGTGGTGGGCGGTGAATATTTAGAAGATTTTCAAAATATCCAGGTTTTGCAAGCTGGTGAAGGCGGCAATACTTTTACGCTGAGCTCAGGCATAACCTTTGGCGGCACAATTAATGGCGGTACTGGTGTTGATACCTTGAAAGCCACCGATGGTACGAATAGTTTTCAAATTAACTCCACCAGCTCAGGTACGTTTAATACTAATTTAGCATTTACATCAATGGATAATTTGGAGGGTGGTACAGGGGCGGATACATTTAAGTTCAACATCGCTACTAACTATGGTGGCAGTATTAATGCTAGAGGAACCCTGGGAGATGGCATCGTTGATACGGTGGATGTCTCAGGTCTTGCCAATACACTCACTGTCAATTTAACGGCGACAAGCGTGCAGGGCGTTCGCAATACCGAGCGGGTAGTCGGGAATTCACAAATCTTACAGGCATCAACATCCGGCACTAATGAATGGACTATCGAAAATGTCAGCGGTGCTGGAATGGATGGCATCAATGACGGAACATTTACCAATGGTGCAACTGTTCAATTCTTAAACTTTGCGTCCCTGGTTGGATCTAGCACTGCCATTGATAATTTTACAATTAAGGGTACGGCTACAATAGGATCGATTAACGGCGGCACCGACATTAGCGCTAATTCATTAAGCAAAACCGGTGGCACTGCTAACCAGTGGCGATTAACCGACAGCGTTAATAATGGAACATTGAATAGCGCTATTTCTTTTACAAATATCCGAACGTTGATTGGTGACAGTGGTAGTGACACTTTACTCGGCCACAATAAAAATAATCTGTGGACAATCACTGATGAAAATGACGGCACGCTAAAAGATAAAGCGCTACCTGCTACGGTCAGTTTTTCCAACATGGAAAACCTGACCGGCAATGTAGATGCCGATGAATTTGTGTTTGCAAATTCTACCGCAAACATCACCGGGCTTATTGATGGCGGCACTTCAGTAACCGCAAACAATTTTATTGACAGTCTTGACATAAAAGAATTGACAAGCGCTGTAACCGTCGAGCTGGTTGGCAGCGTTAACCCGACATCGAATAACAATTTATATGTTAAAAATATTGAATCAATTACCGCAAAATCAGGGCTTGCCAATACATTGATTGGCGCTAGTAGTTCGGATTCGGATGAGAGCTATTCATGGGTTATCAACGGCAATGCCGGTGTGGTTTCTCTCGACAGTTCAAAAATTGAATTGACAACTGCTTTTACGAATTTTAGTAATTTAACCGGTGGCACTAGCAGTGATGCATTTGAAGTTCAGGCTGCTGCTAGCGGTAATATTTATGGTGGTGATGGAAATGGTGTAGATTCGGTCGACTATTCAAAAACTCAAGGCCTGGTTGAAATCTCATTGGGTGGCGATGGTTCATTTGGCGGCACTGGAATAGATGGCATTGAAGGAATTACAGGTAACAACGACGGTGTTAGCAATACATCATTTAACAGCTCTATTGGAGTTAACGCAGGGACAAATATCTGGACACTGGGTGCTTTTACTGGCGCTGATGGCGTTAATGATGGGCAAATTACTATCAATTCAAGACTTATTTCATTTGAAAATTTTAATATCATTAATGGCGGTTCGGGAAACGATACGTTTAATCTAACTGCAAGAGGCCAGTTCATTGGCACCATTAATGGCGGCGGCTCTGGTGGTAATGTGACTAACGTTTTTAATGCATCTGCATCGACACTTCCACAAATAATTTCGCTTTCTGGGGTGGGAGCTAATACCACCTACTTAACCAGCTTTAACACTATCACTGGTTCAACAACCGCTGTTAGCGAATTAATTGGTATGACTGCAGCTAATACCTGGACGGTAAATAGTTTTACGTCCGCTGCGAAAGCCGGTGGTAATTTAAATGGTATAGCATTTAATGGTTTTTCTCGTTTGACCGGCGGTGCAAGCAGTACTGATCTTGTTAATTTGAGTGGTATTAATCGGGATATGAGTGTGGGTTTGGGGGCAACAACCACTGCTGATTTAATCATTAAAAACATCGAGCAGCTAAATGCAAACACAGCTAGAAATAATACATTGCTTGCCGATAAAACCATTGCCAACACATGGGATATTAATGGCAGCGCTCAAGGAAAACTCAATGCACTTTCATTTACCGGTTTTGCAAATTTAACCGGCGGTGCATTGGTTGACACATTTAAATTTTTAAATAGCACCGCCGATATCGCTGGTATTATCGAGGCAGGGGATGGAGTCGATACTGTAGATTTATTAACAGCAGGCCGTGCTGTGAACGTGAACCTTCTCAATCCAGCGCTCGATAATATGGTTGCCAATAATATTAATGTTGTAAATGCTGAAACTATTAACGCATCATCCAATTTCATCAATACTCTAACCGCAGGTGATTTGGTTAACAGCTGGAGCATTAATGCAACAAACAGCGGTGACTTAAATAAATCTTTAACAATCCCAGGAATTATTTTTACGAATTTTAATAATTTAATCGGTGGCAGCCTGGACGATACATTTACATTTACTAGCGCAGGAAGTGTGACCGGGTACGTGGATGGAAAAGGCCATACGATTAATGGCGGTGACACCGTTAATTTGAGTGCGTTGAGCAATGTCGATATTTTATTAAGCAGCACTCAAAATGGTTATCGTAATATTGAGGCGTATGTTGGTAATAACACGAATAGTATTCTGCGCGGCGATAACACTGAAAATGCATGGTTATTAAGTGGTACGCAAAATAGTGGCACTATCAATGGTACAAGGTTTGCCGGGTTTACCACTCTGTACGGTGGTTCGGGAATAGATAGATTTGATATCACCGGCGATTCGGTTAGTGGCAGTATTAATGGTCAAGGTGGCGATGACAGTCTGACTGTGAATATTGCCAGCGGCACCATAGGAAGCATAAATTTTAATGGCGGCGACGATACTGATATCATCACAGTTGCTGGCGGTGGCGTTGGCTACCAGGCTAAACATATTTCGCTAGGCGCAGCAGCGGGACAAGTCAACTATTCAAATATCGATAATGTTTCATACAATATTTCTTATTCAAGTATCTCCACCCTTAATGACAATCTTGTCGCAGAAAAGTTAACACTCAACGATACGCAAAATGCCGATATATTTACGTTTAAAAATAACGGGTATTCATCAGTTAACTCTCCTGCAGTATTTTATAGTAATAAAAATAACTTGCTCATTGGCACTTCAGATGCAAATGATCAGGTTATTGTTGACGGTGTTATTAATTTGGCGAATGATCTTACTATTCGCAACGCAACGGTCATTGCAACTGCCAATGGTTCTGTTAAAGCAAACAGTCTAAGTTTAACGGGCACCGCCGATGTCGGTAGCCTGGCACAGCGCTTAAACGTTGATATTGCAAATTTGTCGGTCAGTGCAGCGCAAGGGAATATTTATTTACAGGCAATCAATAATGTCAACATCGCAGAATTTTCGACTAACGGCTTGTTTGATTTTGTATCCAATGGAAATCTTACTAGCGGTGTAAAATTAACGTCTATCAACGATGTAAATATTACAACCACTGGCGATATTGTTCTGGATAAGGAAAATTCATTGAGTGGCAAACTTCATCTGCTTGCAGGTAATAATATTTATTTACGTAACGATAGTATTACCAACTTAAACGGTGTGACAGCACAGGCGCTGACCGTTAATTCTAGTGGCGCTATTAACGGGAATGATAGCCCTATCAAAGTAACCGGCCTTGCTTCATTGAGTTCCGGGGGTGATATCAATTTAAATAATGCGGCAAATGATTTTAATTCGCTGACTATCGGTTCCGCCAATAATGCCTACATCACCGACCTCAACTTTATTACCTTTACCGACGTTACTACTTCCAGAGATTTTGTAACTCATTCGGGAGGAGTTGCCACCAGTGTTGCCATTAATGCTGTCAATGTTTCCTTAGATGCCGGGCAAGGTTTGGCTACTCTGGCAAATATCACTGCTACTACGGGTATTAATGTTATTGCGCAGGGCATTGTCACCAATGGCAACTTGACTGCGTCGACCATTGATCTTCATGGTAAGACGGGGAATGTAACCTTAAATGGCAAGCTGGATACGACTGGTAAACAAACCATCACTGTTGCTGGCAAAACAATTACGCAAAATGCCAGCATTTCCGGCGGTGACCTGGTCAGTCTGCAGGCTAGCGAGAACATGAATCAAAATGCAGAAATCAAAAGTGCTGGTGATGTAGTTGTTAATGCTGGCAGTGATATAGACATGGGCACTAATGCAGCGACTTATTCCACCAACGGTAATATCAGTTACAGCGGCGCTAATCTGTCTTTGATGGCTTTGGATGCAAGGAATGGCAATGTAGAGCTTAAGGCTGCTGGTGTAATCGAGGATATGAATGCGGACGCAGTCAATGTTACGGCCAAACGTTTTGTGGCTGACGCTGTGTCAGGAATAGGGACGACTAATGCGGGTCTTGCTGGTCTATTTGATACTGCCGTAACCGAGTTGTCACTTAGTAATGAGACTGGTTCAATCGGTATCCAAAACACGGGTTCCGTCACTATAGATCGTTTACGCACCAATGGTGATATTACGCTGAGTAACCTTTCTGGTAATGTGGTGTTGGATAATTCTAAAGGATCGCCTTTTGTTCGTACTATTTCCGATAATCCCGCAGAAACAAATGCTTTAACAAGCTTCGGTACCACAAATGCCAACTATAATATTGGTACTTTAACCATAGATGTTGCTGCAGGTAGCTTAACGGCGTCCGGGGCTGCGAAAAAAACCAACCCTGATATTACTGCTTTTAACGCATCTTTAACGGCAAGTAACTATATCGGTGATACGCGGCCATTAGTTGTCTATGTAAAAAATACCCTGTACGTTTACGCAGATATTTTTAGTTGGAAGCCTCTGTACGGTTTTGATATTGCACCCGTTGAAGACCTCTCAACTTACAAAGGTAATATCGCTGATATCGTTGGCGCCGGTGCCGAACAATTAGTTCAGGTGGAAACCCTCGATGAAGTTAATCCCGCAATTTTCACGGGTGTTAGAAACTATGTTTACGATGATATTGCCATTCTTATGCCCGCAGACCAACGTTATGATGACCCGGATTCTGAGGAATAATATTTTTCAATAAATTTTTCGCGGTGCATA
This sequence comes from Pseudomonadota bacterium, assembly GCA_040386215.1. Classification (GTDB taxonomy): domain Bacteria; phylum Pseudomonadota; class Gammaproteobacteria; order Pseudomonadales; family Cellvibrionaceae; genus Cellvibrio. The sequence continues at coordinate 89,356 of JAZKFX010000014.1, read as the reverse complement.
ACGTTTAGTTTGTACGCTGTATTTTTAACACTATCGATGGTTGGTTGTTTACATGCTTCAAATAAAAATAGTAAAACATTTATCGAAATGGAATATTCTTTTTTCATTTTTCGCTGTTACTGCACTGATTAAAAAGTCTGTTCACTGTATCTGCACAGTTTTCATTTTATTTTCAATGTTAGTTTCAATGTCCGTAAGTGCAGGCTTTCTCGAAATGCCTGATACTACGGAAGCGCCACAGTTTGAACGCAAAAGTTTGTTAACGGATTTGGATATACCTGCGGTAAAAGATCGCGATCCTGACCCTCAGTCAGGCCCGCGCTTAAACGTGAAAGAATTTCGCATTCAAGGATTGGTTGAATTTCCCGATCAGGGAATTACCCGTGAAAAAATTATTCAGCAAGTGGAAGCGATTCGCTTTGATATGATGGGCGAAGGAAAATTATTAGAGTCTGGTTATACACTGGATGAGTTAGGCAAGGTTTCAGATCTTATTGCCGATATTGAAACGGAAACCCAGGACCAGCACGTTGGGCCTTTGGAAGTACAAAAATTAGTTTTTCTTATTCGTGAACAGCGCAGGCAGCGTGGCATTACCTTGGGCATGATTGAAACTGTTGCCAATACCATTACACGTTATTATCGCGAGAATGGTTTTATACTTGCTAAAGCCTATATTCCCAAGCAACAAGTCAGAGAGGGCGTGGTAACACTGACTGTATTATTGGGTGAGTTGGGTGAAGTTACCGTACAAAATAATAAGCGCTATTCAGCCAAAACAATTCAAAATATTTTTAAAAGTGATTTGGCCAAGCCAGTCACAAATGATTTAATCGAAGAAAATCTTTATTTAATTAATGATCTCCCAGGTATTTCGGTGCAAGGATATTTTGAACCTGGATCACAAGTGGGTGACACTAAATTAAATGTCAATGTTACGTCTGAGCAATGGTATAACGCCACCGTTCGGGTCGATAATCACGGCTCAGCTCGTTCAGGTGAATACCGTGCTTACACCGAATTTAGGCTGCACAATCCACTCACTATTGGCGACCAATTGGAAGTGGGTGTGTTGGGTACATTCGATCCACAAAATTCTACTTACGGTTCACTGCGTTATAACGTGCCTGTCTTAAGTTCCAAAGTAAAGTTTTCTGCGGGTGTGTCCAATAATGATTTTGAAAGTAATAACAGTTTGAATCTACCGATTTTAGGCGAATCGAAGGTCTTTGACGCCGGTCTAAAATATCAATTAAAACGAGGCAGAGTTAAAAATTTAGCAGCGGGTGTGAAAGTTTCTAAAATTGAATCAACACTTAGGATTGGTCAAATAAGTGGTGGTGGTCTTGATGATACTTTGCAAAATATAGAATTGTTTGGCGACTTTGATTTGCTTAATGAAAAAGCGCGCGTTTTGCATCAGGGTAATATTTCGATTATTGCAACGAAATTTGTTGCCGGTGTTGAAGATGGCCAGGAAGAGTCAGCTTACATGTTTGGTGTTGATTATTCGCGATTATCATTTATCAATATTCCTTTTACAAAAGTAGAAAGCAAAATGGTGCTGCGATTGTCTGCGCAATATTCAGGTGTGGCATTGGCCTCCGTGAATCAATATGCACTTGCCGGCCCTACGCGTACCCGTGGCTTTTCAGTAACAGAATATTCTGCAGATGACGCAATTTTTCTCGGCGCTGATTGGATTTTTAAAGGCCCGGGTTTTAATGGGCTAAAAATTTCCGGAGAAAGATTTGACAATATGGTGCAGCCATTTATGTTTGCTGATGTTGGGTATGGTGTGGTTCATTCTTTGAAAAATACTACACTCAATCCAACACAAGACACTGGGGATGACTATGCTCAGCTAGCAGACGTAGGCTTTGGTTTAAAACTGAATTATAAAGAAAATATGCGCGGAAATTTAATTATTGCCTTTCCCGTCGCCGCAAAAAACTCTACCTTTGTTGAAGGAGAAAAGCCCGGTGACGGAATTAATATATATTTTGATATGCAGTATGGTTTTTAGTAGGTGTTAAATTTTTCGACAATTAATTTTTGTAAATGTAAGGGGGCGATTCTTTACAAAAGATCTGCGTTAGTAGTGTAAGAAAGCCACTAAAGGTACGAGTATTTATTTTGTCAGGTGCTGCGGTTTTTAAGTGAGTGTTAAATTTACCGACGATTAAATTGTAAAAAAACACGGATTGATTCCTTACGAAACATTTTTAACAGCTCGGAGAAAGTTTTTTTTAGTTTAATTGCCAATTTGGGTTTATTAACTGGTTTTATTGTAAAATTTAGAGAAAAGTGATTGCTTCGTATTGTTTGGGGGTTGAAAGTAGACTACGATGTTCCTGGGCAATAAGATTGATCCATGTTGCAAAAGTTGATAATTAATGCAATGCCTTTAAGCTGAGTAGGAATTATCGTAATGTGTTTTTTATTAATTAGTAAGGAGTAGTAAAATGGCGATTTATATTGAGTATGAAGGCATTAAAGGAAATGTAACTGCTGATGGTTATAAAGACCACATTTCAGCTAGTTCTATTCAGTTTGGTGTTGGCCGCGGTATTTCCATGGAGCCGGGCAAGCTGTCAAACCGCGAAGCAACTCGTCCTACCATCAGTGAAATCACCTTGACTAAAGCTGCTGATACTTCTGCAACTGCTTTCTTCAAAGAAGCTGTTACTGGCGCTGCTGGCAAGAAAGTAACCATCAAGTTTGTTCAGACTGGTTCTGATAAAGTTGTTGAGTTCATGACTTACACACTGGAAGATTGTTTGGTGAGTGGTTATTCCATCTCTGCAGACTCTGAAAGCGATCCAATGGAATCAATTTCTTTAAGTTTTGCTAAAATCATGGTCAATTATAATGACTTTGATAAGACTAACAAAACTTCAAATCCTCAACGTTGTGGTTACGATTTGGCTTTGGCCAAACCTTTGTAATTCATTAACATAGAGAAAAGCCCTGAAGGCTCCCCTTCAGGGCTTTTTACATCTGAGCCCGTAAAGCGTCAATTATTATTACGGGGCAGGGATGAACCATTCACGATCTGCATGACGGTCATGTTGAGGTTGCTAGCATGAGTCAACTTAGTCAAGACAATAGACTTATTTCCATTACCGACTTTTCCCTTGGAAAAGACACTTTCCTATTAACCGCGTTTAGCGGCAATGAATATATTTCCGGGCTGTTTGAATTTCAGATAGATGTAGTCTCTGAAAACCATGAAATAGACCCTAATAAAATCGTCGGTAGAAGCGCTACTGTCTCCATAAAAAACGACCAAAATCGTAAGTTCAATGGTTACATCAAATCATTCACCTTCGGCGAAATAAAAGCGGACAGCGTTCGCCAATATCGAATGGTTATGGTGCCCTGGCTATGGTTCCTCACACAGACTAACGATCATAGAATTTTCCAGGAAAAGAATACTAAAGAAATCGTAACCCAAATTTTCAGCGATCTCGGTTTTACCGATTTTGACTTCCGCGCTGCGGGTGGTGCAAAAAGGGAATATTGTGTACAGCACAATGAAAGTGATTTTAACTTTATCTCGCGCTTACTCGCGGAAGATGGCATTGCTTATTTCTTTGAGCATGACGATAAAAAGCATAAATTAATATTGGTTGATCAACAAAATGCTTATGCCGAAGTTGCAGAAACGAATCTCGAATACTCCAAAGGCAGCACACCCAACTCGCAAATTACGGGTTGGGAACATGTTTATTTGTTTAAAAAGGGCAAGTGGTCTTTAAATGATTACAACTTTAAAGAGCCTAAAAAGGACTTAAAAGTCAGTACCAAAACCAAAAGTCAGTATGCCAAAAATGATACTTATGAACACTATGAGTACCCGGGTTTTTATGACACGACTATTGGTAGTGATTTGGTAAAAATTCGCTTGGATGCCGAAGAAACCAATCGCAATTCGATAAAAGGCACCAGTGATTGCAGCAGTTTTTTTGCCGGTGGTAAAGTCAAGGTTGCCAAGCACGCCGTAAGCTCGGAAAAAGGTAGTTACGTGCTTGTTAGCGTAACCCACAAAGCCTCAGATTCCAGCTATTTTCCTGGCCAGGAAGCTGAATCAGGCTACACCAATGAATTTATTTGTATTCCTGCAGATGTACATTTCCGCCCGCAATCAGATCATGTAAAACCCGTAATGAAAGGCCCCCAGTCCGCGCTAGTGGTTGGCCCTGCAGGGGAAGAAATTTACATCGATGAATTTGGCCGCATAAAAGTCCAGTTTATTTGGGATCGCGAAGGCAAAAAAGACGAACACAGCTCCTGCTTTTTACGGGTAGTGCAAACCTGGGCTGGCAACCAATGGGGGACTTCCTTTATTCCCCGCATTGGCCACGAAGTTATCGTTAATTTTTTGGATGGTGATCCTGATCGTCCGCTGGTTACCGGCTCGGTTTACAACGGTTGGAATAAACCAACCTATCCATCAAAAACACAGAGCGGAATTAAAACTCGCTCAACGAAAGATGGTACGCCGGAAAATTACAACGAGTTGCGCTTTGAAGACAAAAAAGGCGAGGAACAAATTTATGTTCACGCCGAGAAAAATTATGACACTCGTGTAGAAAACGATCAAACCTTGACGGTTGATAATGATCGTACCAAAACGGTCAAGCACGATGAAAATTCAACGATCAGTAATGATCGCAATAAAACCGTTAGTAACAATCAAACAGAATCTATCGGGAAAAATAAAACCATCGATGTAGGCGATAATCACGCTGAAACCATTGGCAAAAATATGACCCTCAGTGTGGGAAAAAATATTTCCATCGATATCACGGAAAACCACACCGAAACCGTTGGCAAAAATATGACCATTGGGGTCACTAAAGATCTACGCGAAACCGTTGAGGGAAAATATACCGAAACTGTTACCAAAGAGTATGCCCTGAGTGCAAAAACAATCACTATGACAGCAGACGACCAAATTACCTTGAAAACCGGTTCGGCTTCTATAGTGATGAAAAGTAATGGCGATATCACTATTTCCGGTGCCAATATCAATGTGAAAGGCTCTGGTAATGTGGTTATCAAAGGTAGCAAAATTACTCAGAATTAATATTGATGATGAATAAATTGGCTGTAGAAAATACACAGGGAAGTGAAGCATTACTTGAAACCATATCTCTTGGTTTGGCTCCGGGAGAAATAATTTTGGGCAGTCTTATCGCTATTGATGCGGCGGGCAACCCACAAGTTAGTTTCCCCCAAATCGCTAATACCCATTCCTTAATTGCTGTTTCCACAATTGCGGTTTCGCATCAACATGTTGGTCGTCAGGTTGCTTTGTTATTCGCTAATGGTGATCCGCAAAAGCCGATTATCATAGGTCTTATTCACAGTCCATTATTTGATTTACTTGAAAATTTTTCCATGTTGCAAAATGTTGAAGTGTCTACGAGTGAAGTGCCCGATAATGACGTTCTCAACAGTGATCTGCCTGATAGTGAAAATGATCTGCCAGATATAGATCCATTTGATGGCAATAAAGTCATCGCATCCAAATCAGTCGCGCCGCTGGAAACAATTCACATTGATGGTAAAAGAGTTGTTATAGAAGGACAGGAAGAAGTTGTCTTAAGCTGTGGCGAATCAAGTATTACTCTCACCAAAGCGGGCAAAATTCTTATTCGCGGCAAGTATCTAGTCAGTCGTTCCAGTGGTGTTAATCGCATTTTGGGTGGCTCAGTTCAAGTTAATTAACAATTTCCTGAACTGCTAAATTTGCACATCAAGTTATCAATACCTCGGTTACGCAAAACAGTACTGGAAGATAGTAAATAAAAATAGAAATAGAACTAAAAATCGCACGAAAAAGCTGATCAAGTTATCGGGATTTTATCTGGATGTTGCAACTCAAAAATAATACACCTTTTTCTGCAGCCTTTACTCTGTTTCCCAATGAACAAGGTGTAGACACGCTTTACACCATGGTGAAAGCAACCTTTAAAATTGGCCAACAATGGACCCTCGTAGAGAAGCAGTTAGAGCCGCAAAAAGAAGATGTTTTTTGGGGTGAGCCAGGGCAATCCAGTTTACGTTTTGCTTCTGATTTTCATATTGGTAAAGCAGCAACAGATGTTCTAATGACAGGCTCGGCCTGTGCACCTGAAAAACAATCAGTGCGGCAGATGGATGTGAGTTTAAGTGTTGGCAGCGTCAGTAAAAAAATACGTGTGTTTGGTGATAGGCAGTGGAATCAAGGCCTAATCACATCGCCGCAACCTTTTACCATCATGCCCCTGGTTTATGAACGCGCCTTCGGCGGTGTCGATATTGTCGAAGGGCAGGTGCGTTCAGCTGAAGCGCGCAATCCAGTGGGTACCGGGTTTGCGGGCAAGAAATCGCAAAGCGAAATGAACAGCATTGCATTGCCCAATTTGGAATGCCCCAATCAACTCATTCAATATCATGATGATTTACCAGAGCCAGTCTGCTTTGCTCCAATCGCGCCGCATTGGCAATCCAGGGCTGTTTTAGCGGGTACTTACGATGAGTTGTGGCAAACAACCAGGGCGCCTTATTTACCGGAAGATTATCATTCGCGATTTATGAATGTCGCGCATCCGGATTTAATATGTGCAAATTTTTTGAAGGGAGGCGAAGCCGTGAAAATTACCGGTATGCATCCACTGGGCGAATTGAATTTCAATTTACCCATATTAAAATTGCGTAACAAAATACACATGGAAGACAGTGAAATTTCGTTTGATTTCACCTTGGAAAGCGTATTGCTGGACCCTAACCAATTACAGTTATCCATGGTGTGGCGTTCTGCATTTGCATGCGATAAAAGGGCATTAAAGGTAAAGCAAATCTCGGTCAGCATGATGCGTTAAAAATTATATCGCTAGACCCTTATCACTGATCAATAGTTGCCAAATAGTTAAACACCAGGAGTATGTATGGGACAAACGACATTTGCGAATACCCGCGGTATTGCGCACAAAGGTAGTGGTGGCATGAGCATGGTATTTCCCGACGTCTGTAAAACACCCACTCCCGGTGGGCCAGTACCTATACCTTACCCTAATATTGGCCAGTCGGCTGATACCAGTAAAGGCCCTAAAACAGTGTTAACCGATGGCAAAATGCCAATGGTTAAAGAAGCGCAATATTCTAAAAGCTCTGGCGATGAAGCCGGCACTGCAAAAGGTTTAATAAGTAGTGATCAAATGGGCGTATGTGAATTTATGATGTACTCCTTCGACGTAAAATTTGAAGACAAAAATGTCTGCCGTTTAGGTGATCCTTTATTCCATAACAAAAAAAATATAATGGGTTAAATGGGCGGTTAATAAATGCAAGCTATGCAGAACAAATTTTATTTTCATGTAAATTTACTGTTACTTTTGTAGGAATTGTGTGAAAGCCTATCGCGAAATTTATGATCAATTATCGGGGGACGCTTCTTTTTTGTGGCTGTTGCGCAACAATGCCGTTAATCAACCCAATTTTAGAAGCGTTGATTTATTAATATTGGATAAGCGGGTAGATACCCGGCTCGATGGTTTAATGGCTGCACCGGAAGAGTCATGGGAATTGTGTGCAGCCGCAATGGAAACGCAACAGGCGGGAGAAGTTTTTGCGGCAGCGATTCTCGCTTTTCGCAGCCTTGATGTGAATAAAATTCAATGTGTCATTGAGGCGGGTTTAACGTCACCGCAAGGCTTTCAAGGATTGGTCTCGGCATTGGGTTGGTTGCCCGGGCGTTTATGTCATTCCTGGATTAAAAAATTCCTCACCAGTAAAGATCTCAACCATAAGTATCTTGCAATAGCAGCATGTAGTGTGCGCCGTGAGGACCCGCGCGAATACCTCACAGCTATGTTTCAACGCGAAGATTGCACCGCTCATGCAAAACTTTATGCACGCTCATTGCGTTTAGTGGGTGAATTAAAACGTCGTGACCTTTCCGCAGTTTTACCTATTGCACTGCAGTCAGAAAATGCCGATGTTTTATTTTGGGCAAGTTGGTCTGCAGTCATGTTGGGCGATAAATCTGTTGTCAAAAACCTGCAGCCTTTTGTGTTAAAAGCTGGCGTTCATCAAACCAAGGCTATTGAGTTGGCCTTTCGCGTTTTACCAGTAGAAATCGCGCGTGTATGGATCAGCGAATTAGCTAAAGATCCCGAACAAATTCGCAATGTCATTAAAGCTACGGCAAACCTCGGCGACCCTCACGCAATCAATTGGCTTATCGCACAGATGCGTGTGCCCGTGTTAACGCGTTTGGCGGGTGAAGCATTTACTACCATCACTGGTATTGATCTTGAAGAGCATCGGCTTGCATTGGAGGAGCTGCCTGACCTCGATGCATTACTCGCAAATGTCGGCCCCAATGAAGACCCGGCAGATGCCAACGTGGATATGAATGAAGATGATCGGTTGCCGTTTCCGGATGTAGATAAGGTAGCGGCTGTGTGGCTAAAATATCAACAACGATTTGTTGCAGGCCAGCATTATTTCCTGGGGCAGGTGATAACTGTGGAGCATCTCACCAATGTTTACAACTCGGGCAATCAACACCAACGCCGTGCGGCTGCTTTGGAATTAGCTTTATTGCAACCCGCACAGTATTTATTGAATCATGCGGTTAAGGGATTAATAGAGGAATGAGTGAGACCAACCCATTACAAAAAAGCAATAAAAAAAAACTCTACATTGCGGGCATGGGGATGATCACGCCTGTGGGCGGTAATGTGGCTATGACTGCGGCGGCGGTAGCGGCGTCAATTAGCGCTTATAAAGTCTCAGATTTTTATAATCTGGAGGACCAGCCAATTACGATGGCTTCAGTACCTGGCAGTATTTTTGAGGAAATAGAAGCTGATATAGGTAGGGGTGACCGCTTTAATACGTTGCATGATCGCGTTACCAAAATGGCTATCATTGCCATTCGTGAGGCGTGTGGCCAACAAACCACTGAACATCCAATACCTCTAATTTTGGCGATGTCAGAAGCTCAGCTTGAGTTAGATAAATTAAGCCCCTTGAGTCAAGACATTGAAAAGAACTGCAAACCTTGGGTTAGCGCTAGCGTCACCCGCAGTATTCGCGGTGGTAGGGCTGCAGGAATAGAAGCACTTGAGTTTGCTTTTCGCTACCTCTTCGACTCAGCAAACGATTTCTTATTAATTGGTGGTAGTGATTCTTATCAGGATGACTATCTCCTTGCTCCACTTCATCAGGCTGGACGGTTATTAACGACCGACAGTTCCGATAGTTTTGCCCCAGGTGAAGCTGCCTGTTTTTTACTGCTCACTCGTTACCCGGAGCTGGCACTGGTACGCAACGGCCATGTGATTGCGCTTAACCAACCCGGAATCGCCGATGAACCCGGACACCTGTATAGCGAAGCACCTTATCGCGGCGATGGTTTGGATCAAGCCTTTAAAAAAGCACTCATCAACCAACCCGAACAAAGTATTCACAGCATTTATAGCAGTATGAACGGCGAGCATCACTGGGCAAAAGAATATGGCGTTGCGTTTTTACGCAACCGCAAAATGTTTCAAGACCCGGTGCGGTTTGAACATCCTGCCGATTGTTACGGTGACCTAGGTTCGGCCACAGCTACAACGTTAATTGCCTTAGCAGCAGAGCATTTGTTTAAAAGTACTAAAGCGCAAGCGCATTTAGTGTATAGCTCATCTGATACGGCCAAGCGTGGAGCAATTGTAATTGAAAAAATGCGGGCTAATGAAAAAACGGGTATGGAGCAAAAAGTATGAGTCAATTAGGCGAAAGCAATACAAAAAACAAAAAAGATGACCGTGTAAACCCCGATCCAAAAAAAGAGAGTGTTAAAATTCGCTTCGCGCTTTTTTTCGATGGGACGCTTAATAATCGTAAAAATATTGAAGCGCGCGAACAAGCTGAGTTAGGCAACGCCCCCGAATCCTATCAAGAAAATGGCGATGGCGGCCCCAATAGTTACGATAATGGCCGGACTAACATTGCCATTATGGAGCCACACGTACTCGTCGACACTGCTTATGATTATAGTTTTAAAATCTATATCGAAGGCCAAGGCACCTTTGATGAAAAAAGTGATAGTGGCCGTGGTTATTCTATGGGGAGCGGTGAGTCTGGTGTGTCTAACAGAGCGTCACAGGGTATAGAGCGCGCTACACAAAAAATAGTGAAATTCCTTAAGGGGTTTCCAGCGGCAAAAAACACCATCAATAAAATCGATATAGATGTATTTGGCTTTAGCCGTGGCGCGGCAACTGCGCGTAATTGTATATATCAAATATTAAGTTGGGGAGTTGGATATGGTGGGGAGTTTGATGAAGAGCGCCTAACAAACTTGAATTACTTTTTATTAGAGAAAGACTATATTTTATGGCCGAAAGCAATTGAAGTTAAGTTTGCGGGGTTGTATGACACTGTACTCTCCGTTAATGCAAGTCAGTATATGTGGGGGCTGGGTAATGCATTAAATCAGCGTGCTGTTGCCCGCGCAACGAAATCTATCCATTTGGCTGCAGCTGAAGAGCACCGGCAAGATTTTCCACTACATAGAATTGATAGTGCCAAAGCCAAGGGTACGGGAGAGGAGTATTACCTGCCCGGTGTACACTCAGACGTGGGTGGAAGCTACAACCAAGCCAACAATATATTGATTAAGCGCGGAGCAAAGAAGGCTAGCTATAAGCAAGTGCTCAAAGAAGGTTCTAAAAGTTCGATGAACGATGAGAAAGAGGATCTCATTGAGAAAAAAATATATAGCGAAAACGAACTAAGTGTTGATGTTACTAAACGAACAATATTGTGGGATAAGGGCAAGCTAATCCAAACACGACAACTTACCGAGGTTGAGGTTATGAGAACCAGTAGCGAAGTCGGTAGGATAATAAACAGAGGCACAAAAGAGGATCTAGAGAAGGACAAAGACTGGCTAATAAAGCAAGGTTGGTATAAGGAAAATGAAATTGAATTATGTATTTACCCACATAAAAAAAACCAAACTCCGATTGGATTTTTGCGAGTTAATCGCCGAGCAATAAAAAGTGCATACTGCAATATACCCTTAAAAATAATGGCAGATTTTGCGACTAAAAATACTATTAAATTTTCTGGCGAGCTAGAGCAAAATGCTAATACTATTCTGAAAAAGGAGGCAGACTTAAAGACTCTTGAGGATAAAATTAAAAAATATATAAAATCTTTCAGTGGTAAAACTAAACCTGAAACCCTTTCTAAACCAGAGGATTGGCTGAATGATAGGGGCCAATTTATGAGGCGCATACGCAATCAACACATGCACTTTTCAACAAAGGAGTCCATAGGCTATTACGCTCGTTTTTCTGGTGGAATACGTACGAGGTATTATTACAATGGTTAAAAATATCTTAAAAGGTGGGCTAGCTAGCCTGTGTGTGTTTATAACGAGTTGCGGTGCTGCCATGAAAAACAACCCTACAGAATTTGACTGGTATGCTACGGAATGCGCACCAAAGCATTATCCCATGAAAATTATACAGGGCACTTTTTATTATAAGGACCAGGAAAAGGGTTTGTATATTCCCAGCGGTGGCCAATTATCCGCTGGTTGGGGGCATGGTATTTCATCTCATGTTACTGGGTCTAAATTAAAACCTCTCCCGGATAGTGTGGCAGTTGTTTTTTACTCTTATACTGAAAAACAATTCTATAAGGGCGAATTTGATTTACCTTATGAAAAAATTCTTGCTCTGTTCCGCGAGGATTATGAAAAAAATAAAAACGATCTTGATTACGACAGCATTATGCTGGGTGTCGCGCCTGGAGGAGCTGTTTCTGTTTGGGTTAATGGTGCAACCACAAAAGAAATTTTTGCTGGGCAGGCTGAAAAAATTGATATGACTCCAACCAGTGGCTTTGCACTTCCTTTCGACTCAGAAGCCGAAGGCGAAAAATATATGGATGATATTTTGGTTGGGGCACTTGAGCCTGAAGAACTGGCTTCATTAAAGAAAAATGGTATTCCATTTGGGCTGTGGGCGCGTTACCGGCATTTATATAAATGGGCTCCAGCTTACAAAAATGGGCAAGTGTCAACTGATAAAACTATGCCTGTAAACTTCTTAAACGGCGAAAAAGACTGGCGGGTGCCAACATTATTTAGCGATGAAATGGCAAACACACCCCACCCTTTGCCGCGAAGTTTAAAATTTAGTGCGCCGGCTGGTAATGAATCTTATTACTTTATTATTGATTTTGATGAATTTGAGTTGATGAACGCATTCGAAAAGTTGGGGGCGCATGGCGAAAAAGTGTATTTGGAGTTTGAACCTCGGTCGCCGAGGCAACATATGAAAATCCGAGTGTACAACGACAAAGAATCCATTGAATTAAAGAAAATGCGAATTAGGGAATAATTTTTTATCACAAGAAAGCGGCGAGCTGAAAACCTCGCCGTTTTTTTGCCAAGATTTATTACTGTAACAGTAATACGACGTGTCACGTCCACGCGTCCAAATGAATTTAAACGCATTTTTTCACGGCAATTTTTTAAATGGTTGCGTAAATTTTAATCCGTATTTGTTGAAAAGTTCCGTTTTTAAAAAATAGTTTTTAATTTCATCTGATTTAGATTTCATCGCGGCGCCAGTGTAATGTTTGGCAACCGTAAATCAAGTGCTGCCCTTGGACGCTCACACGGTCACACTTTTAAACCGTTATATTCATCACCATTAACCGGGCGGCAGGTAAAATCCGTTCGGTATCCCATGCCATAAAGACACATAATCGTCTTTGTGGACATGATCGTGTGGGTTTTTACTCCAGGCTTCAGCTGGGTTTACCTTTAGGATTATTGTGTGTTCGCACATGATTGTACCAATAACGAAATTCCATCAATCGTAGGTCCAGTTTTTTTGGTGATAATAATTTTGTGAATATTTCGTTTAAGATTGTCAAAGAACCGTTCGATTCTGCCATTTTGCCAAGGATAGGCTACTTCGGTAAATTATGGCTTAATACCCATTATCCTCAGTCCCATGCGAAATAATGTTGAGTCGGTTGTGCAACAAGTTGATTGAACTTTTAGCAACAATATTTTTAACTAACAAGCGAGTGCGAACGCCACCGTTGTCAATAACGTCGAAGGTAATGATATTGAAAATATTGCCGATGAAATTGTGATAGTAACGACAAAGTGGGCTGGAGGGGCGAGGTGGAGGAAGGCCAACTTGTTATAAAAGTCATTTGATGGTAAATCGGTTTCAAATTAAAAGCGCTTACAATAATATCCCCCTAAAAATCATGGCGAAATACGCAGAAAAAAATGGAATGAAATTCGAGTATAAATTAAAACAAAGAGCAGATTTAACATTAAAAAAAGAACCTGAATTAAAAAAATTAGAGGGAATGATAGATAAATATTTGGGTGAAAAAGCTGGTAACAAATCAAAGCCAGAGGACTGGCTAGATAACAATAGTGAGTTTTTACAAAAAATCCGACATGACCATTTGCACATGTCTAGCCGGTGGAGCGACTCATCGATGACGTTAAATCAGAAAGATTTTGGCTTCACGCCGTCCATAGTAAATAACAAACGGATCAGATCATATTATGAAGGCTAAAAAATTACTGACAGGATTAGCCAGTTTTTTTATTTGATAGCAGGTTGTAATGCTATGACAAAAAACGCCACTGAATTTGAAAAATCAAAATGCAGCAATCAGTATGACTAATAAATTATATAGGCTTCCCGAAAGCTGTGACTTTTCAATGGCACAAAATAGCTCTACGAGCAGCCATGATTGCAGCCCTCAATTGTTAGATTCCACAATCAATCCCTTTGTAGGTATTTTGATAAATGCACCCGAAGAAATTATATGGACGAAAGATCCTGTAACTGGAGAGTACATTTCGGGTAAGCCGCGATTAATGGTTTCAGGGGTTGTTAAATTAAAATATTCATACATGGGGTTTAATGGTAATTTTTCTATAAAAACTTTATTAGTTGCTGTCAACAAAAAAACAGCTAAATCTTATGACGGAAAGATGATTTTTCCAGATTTTTTACCTCAGCCAAAAAAAAAATTTAAAGCTGATATTTTTCCCATCACAGGCTTATCTGAAATTAGTTTGAATTCACCTGTTGCAAACTATTTTAATATAGATCTGATTGAAAATTTAGGCATTCCTATAGATGATGCAACTTACATTGTTTATGCAATATTAGGTGAATTTAAGTCCAATGCATTAACCATCAAAACGAAAGTAAAATAACGATATTTTTTGCAATTAAACAAAAAATGAGCAACAAATGTAACTTACTAATTTGGTTAAAATTACTTCACATCTTTATAGAAAGAAGATTTGTTGATTGTAAATTTATTGTATTAATACTGGCGGTATTGGTGAATGGTTGTGTCAATAACAAAATGGAAAATAATATGAGTTCATCAGCTATAAATAGCTCCAGTTTCCAAGGAATTGTTATCGGAGCCCTTGACGAAACTCACCTTACTCCAATTGTGCAGGGAAGGGCGATTTGGGATGGCTCAAATGAGCCTCCTAAAATAACGTATTCAGGGGAGTTGGTTATAAAAGGCTTTGTTCAAGTCCTGGTTCCTGCTGATAAGCAGAATGAAATAAGGTATAAGTTAGATGATAATATTAATTTCTTTGTTAGCGATAACAAGTCTGGGGAAACTTTTAAAAGCAGTCGCGTAGTAGGAGGATGGAATCTGGCAAGGCAGGGGATATCACTAACAGGTTTTTCTAGTTCGAGCCCAGCGCAAGATATTAATGAGGATTTTACAGGAGTTCCTGACAATATCATTGATAAAATAAATTTTGAGATTGAATTATTTGACCTTCTTGCTGATATGCCAAGTCCAGGAAAAACCCTGGAAATTTATGCTGAATATAAAGGTTTCACTTCGAATAAAATTTTTGTAAATTTATTGTTTTATAAAGGTTAGTTACTTTCCAACAATTTAAAGTCGGCTACAGCTATAGTGGCCTAATGCTGCAGTACATACAATGAGATTGCTCTTATGTATTTCATACTGAAAAATAATATTTTTCTAGAGCCAGAGATAGGGTTTCGTCAACCCGAAAATTTTTCTCATAATCTGAGCTTTTTAAGCGGAAGAATGATCACCACACCTATTGATAATTCTTTGGTGTTTACCACAAATGCAAAAGCTGGGGACGCGATGGTCGACTTTCAAGATAGTAGCTTTCCAGTTATGTCGAAACGTTTTCTTGAAATAATACAGGCAGCGGGGGTTAATAATTTGCAAACCTTTCCGTTAATCATAAAAAGTGAGGAAGACTGCACTGTTTGGGATAATTATTTTGTGGTGAATGTGTTAGGAATGATTGCCTGTGCTGATTTGTCCAAATCGACCTATCATGAAATTATGCCTGGATTCTGTTTATTTGATGAGTTGGCAATATATGCAGAAAAGGCCGAAGATACTTTATTATTTCGTTTGCAAGAAGACCCGACGACTATCATTATGCATCGCAGTGTAGGCCGATATATCAAATCACAAGATCCTGATAAAACTCTAGTGGGTTGGTCTGTTGCGAAAATCCTACAATGATTTTTACATCGAAATGAAAAATTCCTCACTAATGGCGCTATTGTAAAGTATCAGAAGAAGTCAATTTAAGCCGCATTCCTTAATCCCCATTCCTTAATCCCCATGATTTACAGCTTGAAGAATAAGCAATTAGTAGCTCTTCAAACATTAACAATTGCGGTATGCCTCGTGAACTACTTATCCTAATTTGTTACCTAAAATGTAACCATTTGTGATGTTGGCGCCTAAATATGCATGGCGCATTGTTCCCATGGTAGCAAATGTAAGGAATGGATTAATAAATGTTTACTTTATTTACAAGCTTCTATTAAATGCTTAGCAATCATAAAAATAATAATTTACGGCTCTGTCGAGTGTGTTTCGAATACGATGCCTGTATCTAGTCCTATTTGATTTAATTCAATTTTATACAATAAGAAAGACTTTGTTTTAAGAGCTAAGCTCTTGGTAATTACATTTTTGATTTGCAATCAAATATTGATGAAACCGATTACTCAAATAATAAAATTGCTTCCGCTAATTGAGCTGAAAGCAGATGTGTTAGAGAAGATTGTGAATGGATTTAACATGTTTTTTCCCTGGTTTTGCTCTGTTGCTGGACCACCTTAACAATAATGATCGATAACCTGCTGAATGGATGATGTATCGGCAAGGGTTTTTCTAAATGTACTTTAATTAAAATTCGAGGAGTTCTTCATGAACAGATTGAAAACCTTTGTGTTAAATCCGACACGCATCCTTTCATTAAGGCGAGCAGCTAGCATTTGTGGGTTGGGATTAGCATTGATCGCTACCTCATCACAGGTTAATGCCGCCTGTACTTACACCCTAGAGTCACAATGGGATAACGGTTTTTCTGCAAAAATCAGAATCACCAATACCACGGGCGCACCCATTAGTTCATGGTCGATTGGCTGGCAATATGCTGGCGGTAACCGTGTTATGGCGGGCAGTAGCTATAACACCACCTTGACCGGCAGCAATCCTTACACAGCCACAAATATTTCCTGGAATGGCAACATTCCTGTGGGAGGCTCCCAGGATTTTGGTTTCCAGGGCACTAAAGCTGCTGGGGCTGCAGAAATTCCAGTGCTCACCGGTTCCGCCTGTGGTGGTACGCCTACATCTTCTACAGCGGCTGTCAGCTCGAGAGCAAGCTCTGTTGCAGTCAGTAGTGTTCGCAGTTCTGTAGCGCCAAGTTCAACACCGGTAGTCAGCAGCCGTGCCTCAAGCAGCGCTATTGGTGTTGGCAGTTGGCAACTCAGTGCGACCGATTCCTACCTTAATTTTGTCACTACCAAAAACTCTCATACCATCGAAGTCCACAAGTTTGATTCCTTATCGGGTTCGCTGACAAACGCTGGTGTTGCCACTTTGGTTGTCGACTTGGCGAGCGTAAATACTGCGAACACGCTGCGCGATCAACGCTTGCGTGACCTGTTTTTTGAAACCGGATCATTCCCTTCTGCCATTGCAACCTTCAACGTGGATACCTCGGTAGTCGCTGCCATTCCGGTAGGCCAATCAGCTGTCGTGGATCTGGCCGGTACCCTGGACTTGCACGGTGTGGCCGCGCTGATGAGTACCAAAGTGCTGGTGCAAAAGGCAACGGCTACGCGAGTGGTAGTACAAAGCCTCGCGCCGGTTATTGTGAGGTCAGCGGATCATAATTTGACTGCGGGTGTTGAAGCATTACGAGCAGCGGTCGGCATAGTATCTGTTAGCGGGATTGCGCCGGTGGATTTCGTACTTGTATTCAACGCTCAATAACGAGACAAACGAGGATTTATAATGAAAAATTTATTAAAAATTTCAATGCTTTGTCTCGTTGCCATGGCAACGGGAAAGGCCGCAGCGCAGGGTGCCTGCAGTGTGGCTTATACCACAGTAAACAATTGGGGCAGCGGTGGCCAGTTTAAGGTTGCCCTCACTAACACTAGTGCGGCAAAAACCAGCTGGGAATTGTGCTGGACCTACACTGGCAATGACACCATTAATAATCTCTGGGATGGTATCTATACCCAGAGCGGTAAAAATGTGTGCGTAAAAAATGCATCCCACAATGGCAATCTGCCAACCAACGGTACGGCATCCTTTGGCTTCCTGGTTAACAATCCCGGCGCAGCACCCACAGCTTACACCTTGAACGGTGTTGCTTGCGGTGGTACACCAGCGAGCAGTGTGTCAAGCACTCCTCGTAGTCTGGCCAGCAGTTCAGCAAGTAGCATTCCGCTAACGACAGCGCGTTGGTTGGTGGATGGCACGGCTTCCAATTTCTACTTTGTGACCGTCAAGAAAAATGCGACGGGTGTGGAAACTGCCGAGAACCAAACCTTCACCCAGTTGCAAGGTACCGTAGCGGCTAATGGTCAAGCGACTCTCACCATTCCGCTCGCCAGCGTTTCTACTGGTGTTGATCTTCGTAACACGCGCCTGCAAAGCATGTTGTTCGAATCCAACTATTTACCGAGTTTGCACTTCACGACCCAACTGGATTTGGCTGCGATTAGCGCCATGGCAGCCGGCAGTATGAGCACGGTAGCGGTGACCGGTAATCTGGTGTTGCATGGTGTGGTCAAAGCCATTACTTTTGATGCCATGGTGTTTAAGCACTCTACCAATAGCGTCAGCTTCTCAACCCGCAGACCTATCCTGATCAACAGTACTGACTTTGAAATGAATGCTGGTGTAGAAGCATTGCGTGCCTTAATGGGCCTGACCGCCATTGGCGAGAAAGTACCGGTTTACTTCAAAATATTCCTCACCAGTAACCCAACCAACCTGCCAGCAGTCACACTTCCTGCAGCGCCAAATGCACCTGTCAGTTTGGTCGGTAGCGTGAGCAATGCAACCGGCGATGCTACCTTGAACTGGTCTGATGTCAGTGCCAACGAAAGCGGTTTCCTTGTTCGTCGTAAAGGTAGCGATGGGCGCTGGGTCACCGAAGGTAATGTACTGGCAAACACCTCTACTTTTGTCGACAATTTGTTAGGTTTTGCGGGTAGCCATGATTATAAAATTATCAGCTACGTTAACAGTGTACCTTCGCTGCCAAGCACAGCTGCTACGGTGATTTACAATGATGGTCGTTCAAGTGCGTCTTCTTCCGTGGCCTCTTCTACGATTTCAGTCGCAAGTAGTAGAACATCAAGTTCAGCGGTGCCTTTGAATGGCCAGCAAATTTTTGCTGCTCAATGTGCTGGTTGCCATGCGTTAAGCTCTAATTTCCCAAGCCAACGCAATCAAGCTTTGTTGAGTTCTTATATCCAGGCGAATATGCCGCTGGGTAACGTAGGTTCTTGTGGTACTGATTGTGCGAATGCGGTGTCAACTTATCTGTTATCACGCTTCACTACCTCATCTTCATCAGTCGTGTCTAGCGTACGTAGCTCAACCACATCTATCGCTAGCTCACGCAGCTCTGGCGGGTCAAGTAGTCAAGGTGTGTTTGTAGGTAACGCAAGTAGAGGATCAACGCTTTGGACAGAGCGCAATTGTGTTAGCTGCCATGGTGTAGATGGTGAGAAAACTGCGTCTGGAGCGCCAGCCCCTAACCCTGTCAATCCAAATCTAACAGCTTATCGTCATAGCCTGGATACCCAAAGTCGTCCACTGAGAGACTTTATTGCTCGTTGGATGCCGAAAGGTAACGAAGGTAGCTGTGTTGGGCAATGTGCAGCGGATCTCGAAGCATTTATCTTCACCTGGCGTAGACCAAGTGACGGCATTCCTGATAATCCAATATCCAACTTCAGTTGTCCGACCAACGCCAGCTATGGTCACAGAACCTTGCGTTTGTTAACCAGGCAAGAATATCAACGCTCTGTCAGGGATCTGGTGAATTATCAAGCCGAGCTAGTTTCTCGCTTGCCCGATGATTTGGTCTCTGGTGCGTTTGTTAACAACAACAGGCTGGTCATCGATAAGTCTCGCTATACCAGCTATTTAGTGACGGCCGAGCGTATTGCCTTGGATGTCGCAACTCGTTGGAACGCGGTTCTGGCGTGTACTCCGAGCACATCCAACACGACTTGTGCCGACAAGCTCGTAAACGATCTGGGACCGCGGATTTTCCGTCGCCCATTGACCGCTACTGAGAAAACGGCTTATACCGATGTTGCCAGAGGCACTACCGGTTCACGTACTCAGGCTGAGGGTATGGAGATTGCGCTGGCCGCTATGTTGTCTTCACCGCAATTCCTTTATCGCTCCGAGGTCGGTGATACCTCTGGCGCCGTATTTAAACTGAACGGTTACGAAATGGCGACTTATATGAGTTATACCTTCACCGGTTCAACTCCTAATGCCACGCTGATGACTGCAGCCGGGAACGGAACGCTCAATACCGTAGCGGGCATTCGTCAGCAAGCCGCCGCATTATTAAATACGCCCAATTCCAGAGTGCTGTTGAGTGATTTGGTTAACCGTTGGCTAGCAACTGACAACTTGCAAGCCGAGACAAAAACAGCGGTAGCGAACTTTGCCACTCTTGGTGTGGATATGAAAAATGAGCTGGGTAAAAACTTCTCCGCTGCCATGCTCGACAGCGGCTCTACCTTCGCTTCTATTTATAATCCCAGCTATACCCACGTTAACCAACGTTTAGCGACCCATTATGGCTTAGCTTATACCAGCAACGGTGCGGATTTAGATGGGTTTGTGCGAGTAGCGACCAGTGACCGTGGCGGTATTCTTACCTCGGGTGCTTTCTTATCCCGTTATGCCAGTGCCACTGACAGCAACATGGTGACTCGTGCCGTAGCCATACGTCGCAAGTTGATGTGTCAGGACATTCCTGAGCCACCGCCTGGTGTTAGTTTGGACCGTGATGCCTTGGCTGCCCGCGATAAAGTGTTCTTTGAAGATCCAAAAACGACTCAGCGCATGATTTTCGACCGTATCACCTCTGGCACAAGCTGTGCGAATTGCCATGGTGAGATTATTAACCCCTTGGGTGGCGGATTGGAAAACTATGACACTGCTGGCCGTCTTCGCTCAGTAGATCTGAAAGGTAATGCGATCGTGGCCACTGGCACTTTCTTCTCGCCTTATCCACAACTTCAATTCATGAACGATCCGGATCGCGTACTTTACGCTCCAGCAATTCAGTTTAATGGGGCTAAAGATCTCGCTCGTATAATGGTCGAACACCCAATGGTGGCGAGCCAGGCGCAAACCTGTCTTGCAACTCAGTTTATGAGCTACAGCTCAGGTATTAACTCGATATTCTTAATCGACTCTCCCAGGAATGTTGGTTATCCGCGTATCAGCAAGCCGGAAGAAGAGGCTTATCGCTGCGATATTGCTGATTTGGGTAACGTCTTAACTACTAGAGGTCCTCGCGCAATGCTTGAAGAAATACCGGCATTGGAATCTGTGATTTATCGGCAACAGTGGTCGCGCTAATGCGCGGCCCTCTTTACATCGCCTTGTTAACGAATTGGAGAAATTAAAATGAGATATAAAGACTGTTTCGATAAAGAGCGTAGAGACTTTATGCGTGTAGTAAAGCATGCTGGTATTTCAGCTGGTGTGCTGAAAGCTTCAAGCCTGGTAGCGGGCGTTATGCTTGCTCGTACCGCTGATGCTCAGACCCCAACCAAACACTGCCTTGTTTTCTCTGGTGGCGGATGTACCCCCGGCAACTGGTTTCCCAGCGGAAGTACCTTGCCACTGCAATCAGCGCCGCTGCAGACGCATTACGGCAAAATGGTGATGATGAGAAACGCATCATTAAGTGGATCTGGTGGTCAGGCTGGAGCTGGTCATGGTGTGATGTTCAATCGCTTTGACAACGGTAGCTTTTCGAAAGATAGCTTTGAAGTAAATATGGGTCGTACCATAGGCTCAAACTATCCTCACAAATACATCAATGTGGGAACTACCGAAGGCACTAGAGAATTAACCCGCGAAGGTTCCACATCAAAGGAAACAAAAACCAGCCCACAAGCAGTTCTCGATACATTTTTTAGTGGTGGCGGTGGTGGTGGAGGTACTGGCACGCCTCCGAGAAAATCAGTCGTCGATTTGCATTTCGCTGCGGTCAACGACTTGAAAACCAAACTGGGTCAGGCTGAAAAGGATAAGTTAGACAGTCATTTTACCGCTATCCGGGAAATTGAAACCACATTGACAACCACTAACCCTAACCCGGTTGGTACATGCTCGCCGCTACCGAATGCCTCTGTCATGGGCTTTGATGCAATTGCCAGAGTGCATACAGATATAATTGTATTGGCGCTGTCGTGTAATCTTACCGCCTCAGTATCCATTGCTTTTGGTAACGATACACATGAATACGAACTTGATAAATTAGGTCGCAAATCACATGTCTCTCACCATTTTAATCAGACTTTGTATGATCAGGATATCGCTTACATGCAGGGCCTGACCAAAAATTTGTTCGACAAAATGAGTGCGGCAGGTTTAATGAGTTCAACTATTATTACCCAAGTTTCTGATATGGGCGATGCTAATGGCCACGGCAATGCCAATGTGCCTATGTTAGTAGGAGGTGCAGGTATAAGCGGCGGTCGAGTTATGGATATCGGCGGCAAAAGCCAAACTGATATTTATCATACGCTCGCGCTTAAGCTACGTGCGAATGAGAGCCAGTATTCCGCCGCATATCGTAATTGGGGAGGCACAGTCATTTCTGGCCTCTAAACCAATTAAGCAACATTTATCGATTGTTAAGTAATAAAAAAACCCCACTTAAAAATGGGGTTTTTTTATGGACTAGATTGTCGCAGTGTGGCAAAAAAATATAATATTTTTGTAAATTTTGCACATTTGCTTTTTGCAAAAATGTCGGTTGTGGACCAGATAAAAGCTAAGCAAAATAAAAATGTTACTCAGGTGTAACAAATTGAGTTATTTAATCTCTAGTAATGGCAAGTAACATTTATAGGCAATCTGCCGCATTTATTTGTTGTGCGAGTTTGCTATGTAAATGTAATTAACTTTATGTTTATAACCATTAATCGGGATATTATTCTATGCCAAACATAGTGAAAACATTTATAAACCTCACAATTGATTGGCCAAAAAAGATAGCTGCATATCTAACAGAGCTGGCACCCTTAGCGGCACGTTTGATAGCTGGCGAGATATTTATGACTAGCGGTTGGGTAAAATTACATAATCTGGATGTCATGATTGAAAATTTTACCGGATGGGGCATTCCCTTCCCGCACCTTCTCACACCTTTTGTTTCTGGTGCTGAATTTGTTTGTGGTATTTTGATAATACTCGGCTTGTTTACGCGTATATCGGCAGGCATGCTTGGAGTGATAATGATAGTTGCTATTAAAAGTGCGTTGTGGGAAGAGGTAGATTCACTTGATACTTTGTTTGGCTTTTCTGAAACAGCTTATCTAGTATTATTTGCATGGCTGGCAATTGCTGGTGCAGGAAAAATATCCATTGATCATTTTCTTGAGTCTGCAAATATTGCCACTACAACCTCAGTACCTCATCGCGTAAAACTAACCTGTGAGTAAGTTAGCTTTAGCTGATCGTTCATCTGCCTTATATGGCAGATGAACGCTTTGAAAAGGCTGGCGGCTTATCCTAAACATAATGCAAGTTAAATAATTTTTTGAGGGATTGCTATTTTATTTTTTAGTATTTTCTGATGGATCAGATTCTTTCGCCGCTGCATGATTTGTGCTTGAGGCTAAAACAGGATCGTAAAGGTCACCAAAAAAATCATGCAAGATTAATTTTTGCTCGGTGTTTTTATTGCTCTCCATATCTTTCCAAGGCACAACATAAAGAACCTTGGGTAAGTCTTTGTTGGCTTTAATACGAGTTGCATCAACTTCTACATTTTCTTCTTTGGCAATTGCAGGCAAAGCAAACAAAAAAAATGATAATAAAACAACGGTTGCTTTCATTAATTGGCCTTTCTCTTTTGCTTAAGTTTAAGTTCTGCCACCCAGGTAGCGGTAGCTTTATCTGCATTCCCGGTTAAGGTCAAATACTCTTCATACTCGTTAGTAGCCTTGCCAAAATCTTGATAGAAAAGATCGTACACGAGAGCCAAATTATAATGGGCTTCTGCATAGTTTTTCCGAATTTTGATGGCGGCCAAATAATTTTTTTCTGCCGAATTGTACGCACCTTTTTCAACATCAATTAATCCCGACAAATTATAAATTTCTGGAATGTCGGCATTTATTTTTTTTGCGTTATCAAGTGCACGGCTGGCCTCGTCAATTTTTTTACTTTTGTACAAGGCAGTAGCAAGATTAATGGCGGCGCCTGGATGTGAAGGGTGCGCTTTGGCCAGCTTATTTAATTCAAGTATGGCTTTATCCAACTCACCGGCAGTTAACTCACTGGCTTGGATGTTCTTTAATGCTTCCTGGTATGTCACAGTTTCGGTTTGACTAAACGTTGATTTGGTGGGTTGCTTTTCCTGAGGGGTGGATGTACAGCTGGCGATAAAAATCACCAGTGCCAAAAACGGCAGTCCACGCATTAATGCATTCATTTGATCAATTTTCATCGTGATAGATATCCAGTTTGCCTTTTTTGCTGTAACGCACAGGGAATAATTTTTCTAATTCTTTAAAGCTTTGCGTCAGCCATTGATTGGCAATACCTTCTTTTGAGTGGGCCATATTTATTTCATAAAACTCTATGGCTTTTTCTTCGAAAGGGAACGCCTGGTCTTCAATAAGAATATTATATTGTTCCAATTCTTCGCCTTTTAAGTTTCGTGGGCGTTCGGATTTAATTAACGCAGTAGAAAATTGTTGGTAGATATTACCTATGGCAAAGGTTGCTTCAGTAGTGATGTCGGGATTGTTATAAGTAGAGGCTTGACCAAATGCGGTTATAGCATCCTGCATAAATTTTTTCTTCGCACGCAAACTTTCCGGCAATGGTTCTAGCAATTGTTTTGCCGCAAATTGAGTTTGGATACGCTTTGCGATATCCAGTTGAACATAACCGGCAATAAAATTGGTTCTGTCCGTTTTAATGGCTTTGGGTGCTTGCTGGTCTGCGACAGAGATTTTTTCTTGCCAAAGAATAACCTTGTCCTGTTGTTTTATTTCTTTGTGCAATTGCGTCAGCTTATACATGGCCTCCATATACTGCGGAAAAGGACGCTGATAGCTGTCTGCGTAGGTACTGAATGAACGTATCGCGGCATCGACATTATGTTTGGATTCATAGAGCTCGGCTGCCTTCCACAGGGTAGCCATTTTAATATCCTGATTGTTTTCTTGCGCGGAAATTTGTTCAAACGTTTGCGCCGCTTTTACGCCTTCGCCTGCGTTTAAATAGGCGCTTGATAACTGTTTGGTAGCATCATTATAAAGTGCGTGTTTGGGAAAGAGTTGTTGGAATTGCTGAATATGGTGAATAGCAACAGTCCATTGTTCATGTTTCATCGCCAAGGCTATTGCTTCATATAGAGCTTTTGGAGCAATGTCTGAGGCGGGTGCGCGTTGTGCGACGCGAGCAAACAGCTGTATCGCATTTTCAATCTTATTATTGCTCGCATTGTTTTCTGCTTGCTTATAGATACTCAGGGCTAAATTATCCTGAATTTTTTTCTGCTCCGCTATGTCTTGATTTTGTTTTAACAAATCACCAAAAATTATTTCAGCGTCGGCATAGGCTTTCAATTGTAAGTAAGCCAGCCCCTTAATCATATTGGCTTGGTACAGCATTTTATCGCCGGCATTGTCGGGTAAGGTATTGGCCAGTGCCAGTGCTTCAGTAAAGTGCCCGTTATTTAACGCGAGCCCAGCCGCATTCAGCGCTGCATTTTGATAACGTGCTTCACGTGGATAAAGTTGAGCAGAAATTAATGCATAGTGGATGTGTTTGCTTAGCCATGTTGTATTAGCCTTGTCCTGCTCGTAAAGTCTATTGGTTAATACGATAGTTGCGTAGGCCGCTTCTTTATTCAAAACAATATTGCCATCGTAAGCCGCTAGTTCGAAAAAGTGCATGGCATCTTTATTTTGTTCTTCGGCAACCAGTAATTCGGCGTAGAGGTTATAGACTTTATCCTGCTGCGCGTAAGCAGGATAATTTTCCAGATAACGTTTGTACCAAATATTTGCTTGGTTAAAATCGGTCTTGCTATGACTTAGCTGATAATCTTCCTGATAATAGGTGGCAGCACGCAGCACATGTTCACGCATTGCGTTTAATACTTTTTCTTGATCAGTTGAGTTTTTATAAGTTGTCCAATAATGACTCTTAGCGTTAAATTTTGTATAGGCGACTTCCAGCGTATCCTCAAACCGATTTTTAAATTTCCCCATTTTCCAGGCTTCCATTTTCTTTAAATAGGCAAATGGAATCTGCGGTGAGTTAGGGTTGGTTGTTATAAATTGTTCTATGACCTCTGCGGCATCGGAATAGCGTTCTTGTTCAAGGTAAATGTCGCTAGTCACTTCATAGCTGTGATACAGATATTTGAAATCGGTCAGGCGAGAAAAATACGCCTGTAGTTCCTGAGTATTTTGTAAGCTGGAAAAGCTTAACGCCAGCGCGCGGAAATATTCATCGAATTGCGCTTTATCGCTGGTTGAAAGCGCATCGTATTCTGCGAACTGGTGCTTGTCCAGCGCAGCCAAATAATCATCTGCAGCCTCTGCATAGAGAGCTTGTTTGTAGCGTGTCCACCCACGTTTGAACAAGGACCGCTCGTAAAAAGTCGCGCCGTTAGCATTAAACATAACTTCAGAATAGGCCACTTCCGCTTCGATATATTTGCCTTCACTAAACGCCTTTTCGGCAATACGAAATTGTGATTCTGCGTAGTGAATTGATGCGGGATATTTTTTACAAAGTAGTGTGAGTGTATTAATCGATTCGTCATACTCACCTAATTGGTCTTGGGTGCGCGCAAGTTGATAAAGTGTTTTATCGTTAGTTTTGGCATCGGGAAATTCTTTTAATGAGGTTTGCAATAACTCCATTGATTTTCTTAAGGATGCCAAGTATTGCGGATTTTCCGAGACATCATCGTTGGCACCTTTTTTAGACATTACATTAATTCGACTTAATTCTATTTCAGCTAGACGGTTAAACGCCATTCGTCGTGACTTGTCCGTAGTGGGGGCATTTTTAATGTAATCAAGATAAGCGTTTTTTATTTCTTCTTCAGATTTTGGTTTAACAAATACTTCACTTTTTTTGCTTTTTGTTTGCCGAATATCAACCGCGCCCAAAGTATCCTGGGGCGTTGGCGTACTACAGCTAATAGAACATAGCGCTATGATAAAAATGCTAAGGGATAGTTTTAACATATTAATTGTTGGTGTCGTAGAGCTTGGTTAAACCAAAGCGTGATTGATTAAGATAACTATTAAAAGCAAGTTGTTTTTTTGCAACAACCTCATTTGTTTTGGCAAGAAAAGTGGGCAGCATATTGCCATATAATTTACTGATTTGAATTAATGTATTGGGCGAAAGTGAATAGCTGTTTAAACGCTGTAAGGTATTTAGTTCTTCTGCCAGCAAGCTAATTTCTGGTTCTTCCTTTTCAATGTCAGTCAAAATTTTATTGACTAGCAAGGTTTGGTTTGCCGGGTTGTTAGTTTTTATTTCATTGGCCAGACCATCGTAAAAACTGGTTTTTTGCTCATAGTAATTAATAGCCTCTGTATAGCTGACTGAGGCAGTTTCATTCTGTTTGATCCTGGTTAGCGTAAATGCTGCCATTAAATAGGATTGCGCAACCGGCATATCATTTTCGCTGTGAGTTTTCAATTGATTAAACGCGTTTAAAGCCCCTACAAAATCTTCCTGATTGAGTGCCGCCAAACCAATACCCAGTAGCGCACGATTGGCATAAGCACTTTTTATTTTTACATTTCTAAAACTGTCACGAGCGTTGCGATAAAAACCTTGTTGTAACTGCGAAAAGCCCAGTGTGGTATAAAGCCGGTTAACTATTTCTACATCATCCTTGCCTGCTGTGCTGAGTGCTTGTTCAATCGAAATATGGGCGTCTGTCCACCAATCCTGACGAATATATCCCAATGCAGTATTTAATTGCGCAATAGGGTATAAAGTTGAATCTGCCTTTACGCGTGCGTAATAACTTAAGGCTTCACGATGTTTTTTCTTATACTGTAAGGCTGCACCGTAAATAATATAAGCTTCATCACCATTCTCTTTTGATAACTCATTGGCAATGTCAATTTTTTTTAACCAGTCAAATGCCTTATCCCAATGATTGGCATTCGCTTCATATTTTGCAAATTCAAAACTTTGTTTGGCTTGCGAATAACGATCGCCTTGGTTACTGATTAGCTGGTAAATGTCTTCCGCTATACCAATAGCATGATGCTTTAACAAGACTGCGGTAACTGTCGGTAATTCTTTTGCGTTTGTATTTTTTTGAATAGTCGCCATGTTGGCAACGACTAATGCAATTACTCGCTCTGGCTTATGCGCTTCATCGGCACGAACGACTTCACTGATCAACGTATTTAGGTCAGCTTGTGGAAGTTTATAAGATGGCGTATTGGCAAGTTCACGATAGGCAAGGGTGGTAACTTTTTTATACTCATCATCGAGCGGCTGTTGCGCAGCCATATTGCCAGCGGCTGCATAGCTGCAAACCGTAACCATTATTAATAATAGAAAACTAAATATTTGTAACATCCATCCCTCGTACTTCTGTTTAAGCATTTATATTGAGCAAATCTTAAGAGCTTGCGCGGTCGGTATTATTAATTAACCCCGTCGTAAATAATTTACGACGGGGTTAATTTTAGTCATTACACTTTCATTAATTTTCTAAATTTTTACCAAAATATTATTACCGCTTTGCTTACTAACGAGTTCGAAGTAAAGAATACTGTTTGATTCAAAACACGCCGTGACAAATTGCAGGAGCAATTTGCACAACCCCGTTGCCGCAGGTGAGTCGCATGGAAGCGACGAATGAATATATCCCTATAGGCTCTAATCGGCATCCCTTCGCGATCCGGTCGCTTCGGGAAACTTCCTACTTCCATGTAGGTCGTCCATGCCTCATAAGGTTTTGAATCAAACAGTATTCTTTATTTGTGCCCCGCTAGTAACTTGCCATGAAAACCTTTAGCGATTAAGTAATACTGTAGGTAAAGCCGCCTTCCTCGTCAGTACCAACATGAATTTTAGTAATATCTTCATTATTGCCGATTCTTGCAAGACATTCGCTCGCCAGCGCGGGCAACATGGTGCGAGTTAAAATGTTTTCAATGTTGCGTGCACCTGTATCGACTTCCTGGCTGCGTGCAACAATATGTAATAAAACATCTTCATCGTAAGTAAATTCCGCGTTGTAATGACTTTTTACGCGCTTCTTAATACGATTCATATTAATCACACTAATTTTCAACAAGTCCTCATCGCCCAAGGGGTAATAAGGAATAATGGTCGTACGACCTAAAAATGCGGGTTTAAAATGCTTTAGTAATTGCGGTCTAAAGTTTTCTAACAGCACCTCTGGTTCAGGCAATACTTCCTGCGCAGCACACATAGCACGAATGTGTTCTTCGCCGGCATTTGAGGTCATGATAATAACCGTATTGCGGAAATCTATATCGCGGCCTTCACCATCTTTAATGGTGCCCTTATCAAATAAATTGTAAAAAATATCCTGCACACCAGGATGTGCCTTTTCCATTTCATCTAACAAAATTACGCTGTAAGGTTTGCGTCTAACGGCTTCAGTTAATACGCCGCCCTCACCATAACCCACGTAGCCAGGTGGCGAACCGAGCAACATAGAAACTTTATGCTCTTCCTTAAATTCCGACATGTTAATTACAGTAATATTTTGTTCGCCGCCGTAAAGGATATCGGTTAACGCCAATGCTGTTTCGGTTTTTCCTACACCGCTCGAACCCACCATAAAAAATACACCAATGGGTTTGCGTGCATCGGTTAACCCAGCGCGCGAGGTGCGTATGCATTGCGCTATGGCTTCAAGTGCGTGGGGTTGGCCAATGATGCGTTCACCCAGAGCGATATGTAAATCCATCACGGCTTTAATTTCATTAGACACCATTTTGCCAACGGGAATACCGGTCCAGTTGGCAACAACTTCAGCAATTGCCTGACCATTAACATCACCCTGGATCATTGGGTTTTCGCCCTGCAATGCGGCTAATTCTTCGCGTAAGCTTTTCAGTGACACCTTGGCTTTGGCAAGATCTTCTTCGCTTAATATTTTGCTGGCATCGGCTGGTTTGCCTTTTACCGCATTACCTTTGCGTGCGTAATAATCGTCTTCAATTTGCCCTTGTTGCGTGTGGATTTCTTTTACTTTTTCTTTTTCATTTTGCCATTGCGCTTCCTGAGTCACGAGTAAGGCCGCAAGCTCCTCTGTTTCCAAAGTGAGCTGACCAATACGTTCTTCATAATTTCCGAGAGAAGCATTTTCTCTGCCCAATGACGAAATGGTTTTTTCGCATTGCGTAATACGACGGCGAGTGTCTTCGATCGCCGCAGGAGTTGCACTTTGACTAAGTGCAACGCGTGCGCAGGCAGTGTCGAGCAAGCTCACGGATTTATCTGGCAGTTGACGGGCAGGGATGTAACGGCTGGATAAGCGCACTGAGTCAACAATGGCTTCATCTAAAATGCGAACACGGTGATGATTTTGTAACATCTCAGAAATCGCGCGCATCATATTGATGGCTTTTTCTTCACTCGGCTCTTCAATTTTTACCACTTGGAAACGACGTGTTAATGCCGGGTCGCGTTCAAAATATTTTTTATATTCGGCCCAGGTTGTTGCAGCAATGGTGCGCAACTCTCCACGTGCGAGTGCAGGCTTCAGCAAGTTAGCGGCATCACCTTGACCTTCTTTTCCGCCCGCCCCAATTAATGTATGGGCTTCATCAATAAACATGATGATGGGTTCGGCTGAAGCTTTTACTTCAGCGATAACGGATTTCAGCCGATTTTCGAATTCACCTTTTACACTGGCCCCCGCTTGTAACAAACCAAGATCGAGGCTGCGAATAGAAACATTTTTTAGTTGATCTGGTACATCACCGGAGGCAATACGTAATGCAAAACCTTCAACAACTGCAGTTTTTCCGACACCTGCTTCACCCGTCAAGATCGGATTGTTTTGGCGGCGACGGATAAGGATATCAATAATTTGCCGCACTTCTTCATCGCGGCCAAGCACCGCATCAATTTTGCCATTCTTCGCGGCTTCAGTAAGATTCACCGTAAACTTATCCAGCGCGGGAGTTTTGCTCGGTGCACCCATGGGTGCGCCTTCGCCGCTTGAGGTATCGCCTTGATTAGTGCTTCGTGATTCACTCGTGGTGCCTACAATGCCACGCACAACATCACGTAAAGATTCCGGCGATATTTTTTTCAGTTCACCGGCTGAGGCAACATCACTTGCGCGACGCAAGCCTTCGTCCATCATCAGCGCTGCTAATAAATGCGCTGAGGTGGTTTTGCTGTGGCCATATTCGATGGAGGCGAGCATCCAGGCATTTTTTGCAAGATCGACAATGGTGGGCGACAGTGCAGGCGCACGCGAATTGCCAGATTTAACTTGATCCAATTCGCGATTGAGGTGCTTCATTAAACTGCCGATATTAATTTCAAACTTTTCCAACACTGCAGTTATATCGCTGTCAGGAATTTCAAGTAATTTTATTAACCAATGCTCAATTTCGACATTGTAATGCGTGCGTGATAAACACAGTCCTGCCGCTCCTTCAAGGGCATTGCGACAGGGTTCATTCAATTTACTGACAAGTGATTTTAGGTCTATGTTAATCATTTTAAATTCCTGACAAATGGTTAAATTATTCAAAAGCATTACGAAATTGTATAGGCAATTATTAGTCTTGGAAAAGCCCTTTAATCGCACGCCTTGCTTCATCAGCCATTCTTTCCATTAGCTGTTGCAAAATTCTGCGCATAAATATTTGTGTTAATTCTTTTGCTGTTTTAGCAAGTTTCATACCTAACGATTGCATTATTTTGCGCATTAAACTCAACACCCAGCCTCCAGCATCTATCGATAAATCAATGCCTTTGCGTAGTACCCACGCGATCTTATCGGCTAAAGAGAAGGCCGAGACCAATGGTGCTTGCATATAAACCGCAGCACCACCAATGATTTTTCGCAATACCCAAGCCAAGCCCGCATTGATCCATTCCCAGGTTTTAGGGTTGGCGGGATTTAGCGGCTTATCGGATTTTATCCAGCGTTCAATGGACCTATCGTCAGCAGTTGATATCCCGGTTTTCTTGAGGCTTTTCCACGAGGATTTCCCTACTGAGTTTATGTAATTAACCATTTTGTGAGCAGCTGGGGAAATAAAAGAGCTGCTGGGTAATTGATATGCACAGTCAGCAAAAGGGGCATGAGCGAAAGGATAAACCGGAACCATTGGCACTACATCTGTAGCGTGATAAACCCGGTAAATGTTTTCAGGTTTTAAATTGGATGTGAGTCTTTTTGCGAAAAATTCTAACCCTGGCTTGGGAGCACCAAAAGTATAAAGTTTAACGCTGTTAACTTTCGCAGAGGTTACCCAATCAGCTGCAATCGCGGCTACAGCACCACCCAAACTATGACCAATAATATGAATTGTTCCCGTTGCATCAGTTTGTTTATTTAAAAACTCCTGAATGCCTGGGAGCATGCTACAAAAAGCTGTATTGAAGCCAATATGCACCGGTAAGCCGGTTTTCGAAGTCTCTACCCCAAACCGCAAATCAGTAATAATATCCGCGCCATAGTTTGCACCTGTGGTGCCGCGAAACATCATGAAAATGTCTTTTTCAAATCCAACTCCGCCACGCACGCAAATACCAAAACCATCGCTGGCATTAATAAGACGGAAACCGACTTCCGCTTTAAGATGTTTGGCATTGTCAGTTTTCTGCGAAAACAAAGGATGCTCAAGAAAGGTCGCAACAAGCGATTGTGTTTGCACGTCGTATATATCAGAAGCCAGTTCAGCCGCTAATTTTGGAGTTATATTTCCCATTATTTTTTCCCCTGTTTTTCAATTGAATCCCACTTACAAGATGTACTAAACAAACCATTATGATTTTCCTGGCGTTCGCGCTTGTCTGTTAACTCGCAGCGCAAATTTTTAGGTTTCCCATTTAGCTCTCCATAGAGTTCTATATTCCTTTTGGATTTAACCCAAATTAAAAATTCTTCTTCTTGATAAAAAACCCGAATTTCCTGTGCAACTCTAAATTCCGCTAGCGGAGAAAGGCGTAACTTGGTTTCTTTGATCGGCAAGCTAAACTCACCTTTTTCATTGGTATTAAAAACATCGGTTTCACCGGTTTCGTCTTTCCAGACAGTTAATCTGGTTATTTTTGCATTTGCTACCGGTTTTCCCTGGTAGGTTATTTTTCCTTCCAGCGGTGAAAACAAAACGACTTCGGTACCGGACAATATCGACATAGCAACTCCTTTCATTGAGTAAGGTAAAATGAGAAAACAGAAGATAAATAAGTATCTCGCATTTATTTTATTAAGGTTATTATTCACTTAGGCTCCTGTTTATAGGTAACAAATAATTTAACATTTTCTTAAATTTTTCTTAATCTCAAATAGTGCCAAGGGAACGGCTACTACTTTGCTTGAATACACAACAATTAAAAAAAACAACTCTATATAATACGACTTCCATCGTTGGGCAATCCTGTAGAAATGTAAACTTCTGGTTATCCTGTGTAAATTTTACTTTAAACGATTCGCTGATACTGTGATTTTTAAGGTTTCATTATTGTCATAGGTAGTTGTGGCCGGACTCGATAGCCAGGTATTCCAACCCATGATAGGGCGTTTATTGTTGTTCAGCATAATTTGTTTAGGAATATCTTTGCGCTTAACTTCAATAATAAAATCGTAATCATGCTCAATGCCCACATACATGCGTACCATATCATTCAACGCGCGCAGGGCTTTGGTGCCGGGGGCGA
The DNA here is from genome assembly GCA_040386215.1 of Pseudomonadota bacterium. Lineage (GTDB taxonomy): Bacteria > Pseudomonadota > Gammaproteobacteria > Pseudomonadales > Cellvibrionaceae > Cellvibrio. The sequence goes on along the minus strand of JAZKFX010000014.1, from coordinate 55,822 downwards.
ATTTATAAAATTGTTCATGGTTTAAAGGACCGAGAGAAATGCGAATTTTACCTTGGGCAAACCAGCCTTTGTGGCCAATCATCGCCGATTGACCGAGCCTGGCATTTTGTCCTTTCGGCTGAGCTCGCGATGCCACGCGTGTACGAATATCGGGAATGAGCTCTTGCCATTGGCCAATAAACTCTTGAATTTTTACCGGGATAGCAAAATAATCTTGCAATATTTGTTTGAGCCCGTTGGTGGTCCGCACCTGCTGAGTCAGTAAGCCACTGTAAAACAATAATGATTCGTCTTTTATATTTAAACGTTCGTTTAGTCCTTTGGTGCCCAAGCCAATCAGCGACAGTAACAGTTGCGTTTGCGTATCGCGATTTTTCCTAGTGGTAAGCGTTAGCTTTTTCCTTTCATACTCTATGGGTAAATTATATTTGGTAGAAGCTTGATAGAAAAACGAAGCCATGCGATGGTTAAATAAATCCAAAAAATGAACCAGTGATTCATCTTTTTGTTTGAGGCGTTGCAGAATAAGTTCAGTGTAGTGGTAGGGCATAACGCCCATGCAACCGGTCAAACCAAAAAAATTAATGTGCATTAACCAGGGCGGAACCTGGCCCGAGCCTTGATTGCGTTCTATAGAAAAAAGCTCGGCATTGGGAAATTTAAAAGATTGGTGTGTGGCCAGTCGAATAGTTTCTGAAGCCGGTGGTGCAAAACCGGCAATAGGATTTTTTGCGCGCAATGAACGATCGCCCAAAATTAAATTTTGGGGTTTTAGTAAAGTAGCTCGCTCCAGAATTCGCACCGCCTGAAAAAACGAATAGGCGTGCGGTGCATTCAGTAATTGATCGACTACAGAAGTATTTTTTCGCCTGCTCGGGGAGGACATTTCTTTAAATAACCTTCTTTATTTTTACGTTTAACCAATACACGGGTAAATGAATTGATGGAGCAATAGAGTCCAAAAAAATGTTCAAGCACGGATGCGAAAAGAAAACTGCTACTGCCAGTGAATTGCGAATCATCAATAACAACTTCAATTTCTATTCCGCGGCACAAAGTCGCACGGCCATCAATATTAAGCGGTGCGCTAACCGGGCGAGCTTGAAGTGACGCAATTGATGCAATGAGTGCGCGCGTAGCAGACGATTCTTTGAAATCATAAAGTCGTAAAATTTCCCGCATGGATTCTGTTGCATTGTTGCTGCCGGTAATTGATAAATGGTTGAGATTTAAGTGTGACAACAATCGCCAGCGTGCACCGTCACGCATAGGTGGTCTGATGGTCGCAGTCGGCTGTGTCAGGCAACGAATTCTTTCGCAAGGTGGTGCACCGTTGACACACTGCAACTTGGGCTGATCCATATTAAAGGGCAGCTTGGATGGCAAGTCTCTATTGCTACAAGTGGTGTCTATAACCAGGGTGCGATCATCAGGAATATTTGGGTTAAATTGTAAATCGACCAGGCTCAAAAACATATTGCTGCCTTCATCGCGTTCAATATGGCTTAATTTTGAATGGCGACGTGAAGCATGCCAATACGCATGATTTTCATTATCCTGATGCTCATGCTTCAATCCGTAAAAAGGTAAATATTCTTTTTTATCGCCTTCGGCGGTGGAGGCAAGGACTTTATTGACTGAATAAACCTCGTAACCCAATGGCCGCCGCGCATCGGCAACAATTTGGTATTCAAGCCGGGTATGATCAATTTTTATGGGATCTGCTTTGTGCTCAAATAAATTAATAACGGGTGTACATCCCATCATAAAAGTATCGGCAGAAATATTATGTTCGAGTTCTACATCAGAGTTATTTAAATAAATATACAAATTCAATTCTGTGGTTGTGTCCTGCGGAAGTTTTGCAGCCAAGCCTTCAATATCGATAAACATATATTTTTCAGGAAAGACAAAAAATTCGGTTAATAAACGATAGCCAATAAACGAAGACGGTGGATAAGGAAAGAGACCTTCATCGCTGCTAAAACCTACGGCTTTAATAACATCCTTGCCTAAAAAAACCGGTGCAACACTGGCTTCACTGCTCGTAATAACCACATTTTGACATTCGTTTAACAACATTTCATACAATGGATTGATATGTTGTGGTTGTCCTTTCAAATAAAAACGCAAGCGATCGGGTTTTAATTCTGAAATGCTAATTGCACTAGTGAAGGTTTTTAATTGGATGCGTAACACCGCACCGGCACCGCGGATTGATGCTGAGCCGGGGGTAGCAAAAGGGCGCCCCACAAGCGCTGCATCAACCACCGAAAAAGGCATTAATTCGGTAGGATACACCGTCGAGAAACGGCAGTTTTCGCCTTGAAATTGTTCTGTTTCAAGCAGTGTATTTTTCGGTAAAAAATAACTTGCATCCAATTGTTCTTTGTCCGCCATAAATTGCACTATGGTCATGGACGGAATAGGGCGCTGATAATGAGGAAATAAAACGCCCAACAATGCATCGCTGAGTTCCGGAAAATCATCATCTAATTTATGTTGAATGCGCGCATTGAGATAAGCAAAGCTTTCGATTAAACGCGAAACATGAGGATCTTCGATAGCTTCAGAGCTAACACCCAGGCGCCCCGCAATTTTTGGATGCTCTTTTGCAAATTCGGCACCCATTTGCCGAATAAACGCTAACTCTTTTTCGTAGTAGGGGAGTAACTCATCAGCCATGTTTTGATTCTTCCACATTCACTGTTCTTGATACCGGGTCCAACACTGAATCGAACACCACCATTTCCGGTGCCGGGTCGGCATAAAGTGTTGCATCGATTCTAAATTTGAGTGTTCTATCGGTGTTGTCTTTACTATCCTGATGCGTCACTTTTACCGTTTTAAAGCGCGGTTCATAGTTGCGTAAAATTTTTTCTAATAAGCGCGTAAAGGCTTTTTTCTTCTCAATATCGGCAATATTAATCGTGGCTAAATCCGGTAATCCATAATTAAGAAGGGATAATTCCAGGTGTTTGAATTCATCCGGCGGTGCCAGCATGCGATAGCGCGTGTTTAACAAATTTTGCAAATCGCGCTTAACACTGTTACGTAACTCGCGCATTTGCTGATGACGATTTTTATCCGCCTCCACTTGAATATGCGGCGCCTCATCAAGCAGCCGATCAAGAATTGAGGGGCGAAATTCTTTCTTTTTATCAATCCGCATAATTCATTATCCCTTACCCGGCTGAATCAATTCGGTGACCAGTTCTAACTCTGAAACCATGTTATCCAGCTGATAATGAGGTACCAAATGAATAACACATAAGTATTGCCCCGGTTTATCCGGGTGCTCGGTAACTTTTACTTTGGCTTCACGCAATGGGTATCTAGCCTGCTCATCCCACTCCAGATCGTCTCGACCTGTGGTGTATTTGAATAACCATTTTGTTAAAAAATGTTCGCATTCATCGGCCGTAATAAATGAACCGATTTTATCTCTAATCATGACCTTGATGTAATGCGCAACACGTGATGCACACAACACATGTTGCAACATTGAAGAAAGTTTTGCGTTTATTTCTATATTGCGCGTGCTACTTTTAAGCGGATGTTGTAAGGATTGATTGCTATAAAACGCCCCGAAAGGACTGTCGTAACATTGACACAAGGGTATAAACCCTAAATCACTTAAATCTCTTTCCAGTGTGTCAGTAATTACCACATCGGTTAATGGCTTGTGTGCAATTTTTTTCGAGTCTGTTTCGAAAATGGCCATGGGTAAATTCGCTAAAATTCCTCCGCCAATTTGATCGCGAGGAACGCCGCGAATATGGCCGAACCAGCCTACGTTGGCAAACTCGCGGATTAGAATTCCTGCAAATGCGTAACAGGCATTGCCCCACAAATAACCGCTATTATTTTTATCTTCGTTTTTCTCATAGAAAAAAACGCCTTTGTAACTTCCTGGTTGCGTGGAATAGGGTGTGCGCATCAAAGTGCGTGGCATGGTTAAGCCGACGAAACGCGTATCACTCTTATCACGTAAAGCTCGCCATTGAATATATTCATCTTGCGCAAAAATAGTTTGTAAATTAAGCGGCATACCCAGCGTAGAAAAATCATCCAAACCAAACAGTTCACTGGATGCGGAGGTAACGAAGGGCGCAAAAGAAGCGGCTGCGATTTCCGACAATCCGCTGATGGTGGCTACGTCATCGTAGGGGTGATCTGCAGAGCGTTTATGGCTGATTTCATAATCGCCGATAATAACGCCGTAGGGTTCACCGCCTGGGGTACCGTATTCTTCACTGTATATTTTTTGAAATAATTGGCTTTGGTCGAAATCCAGAGCTCGTTCGATATCTTTAACCACTTCGCCCCAGCTGATATCAAGATAACGAATTTTTATATTGCGACTATCATCTGCCTGAGTGACCAAATGCCACAGGCCACGCCATGATGCCTCGAGTTTTTGAAACGCTTTATGATGAATGATGCAATTTAATTGATCGTTAATTAAATTATCAATAATGGAAATAGAGCGATAGATTGCAATGGCAATATCGTCGGGTGCTGTAAATTTTTGCGAATTTTCAAATTCGGAAATCCAATAGGTTAATGATTTCCGCGCATTGGTTTCGGCGAGAAAACTATTCAAATTAGTAAGATAAGCTTGCTGGGAATAAAGTGCGTCTAAAACAGACGGTTCGGCAGATGCAGCAATAGTATTTGATAGAGAGTCATTGAGTGCTGACACAAAATAATCCATTTAATCGCTAGCGAGGGTTAAATTTCTCGTGGCTTGCTACGCGATAGATTTTTGAAAAAATATACATCGTTGCTTGCGCGAGGTGTTTAATTTAAACAAAAAAGAGGGGGTTATTCCCCCTCTTTTTTATGGCTATCAATCCAGACGGCTATTGCTTAAAAAATATAACAATTAACCAGCTTTAGGGATATTTGCAACAAGACGCAATGACGCTGTCAACTCTTCCATTTGCAACCATGGGCGCATCCAGCATACCGCGTTATAAACCCCTGGTTGTCCAGGAACTTCTTTCACTTCAACGCGAGCTTCGGCTAATGGATAACGTGCTTTCATTTCAGCACTTGCACCGGGGCTACCATTGACGTATTGGCTGATCCAACGGTTCAACCATTCTTCTGCTTCATTTGCTTCCATAAAGGAACCGATCTTATCGCGCGCCATCACCTTCAGGAAATGCGCAATACGTGCAGTAGACATAATGTACGGCAGGCGTGCAGAAATTGCAGCGTTGGCAGTTGCATCCGGGTTATCAAATTTCTTGGGCTTCTGTGTGGTTTGCGCACCAAAGAATACTGCGAAATCAGTATTTTTATAGTGACACAAAGGCAAGAATCCAAGTTTGCTCAGCTCAGCTTCACGACGATCAGTAATACCAATTTCGGTAGGGCATTTTTGATCGGTATCGCCATCATCGCTAACAAATGTATGACTCGGTAGACCTTGAACTTTACCGCCGCCTTCAGCACCGCGAATACTGGTACACCAACCGTATTCAGCGAAGGCTTGAGTTAAGGTTGTACCTAAGGCATAAGCCGCATTCATCCAGCAATAATCTTCGTGATCCGTTGCCAAATGACGACCATCATCAGCCGATTGAACTTCCTCATAGTTAAACGCTTCTACGGGTTTGGTTGCTTGTCCATAAGGTAAGCGGGCCAAAACGCGAGGCATTGCCAAAGTCACAAAGCGCGAATCTTCGCTATCGCGGAAACTACGCCATTGAATGTATTCAGCCGAATCAAAGATTTTTTCTAAATCGCGCGGTTTGGACAGTTCGGTAAAGCTATCGAAGCCAAACATTTCTGGTGAAGCGGCAGATAGGAAAGGGCAAAATCCGGCAGCGGCAACGTTAGACATTTTCGATAACAATGAAATGTCATCCGGGTGCGAAGTAAATTCAAAATCGCCCACTATAGCTGCGTAAGGTTGGCCACCCGCAATACCGAATTCACTTTCGTAGATTTTTTTGAAAATTTGGCTTTGATCAAACTCAACCGCTTTTTCCAAATCTTTACTGAGTTCTTTTTTACCAATATTCAACATGCGAATCTTGAGCTGAGTGCTGGTTTCGGAATTCATCACCAAATGATTTAGCCCACGCCATGAGCCTTCCAATTTTTGGAATTTTTCATGATGCATAACTGCTGCAAGTTGTGTTGACATGGCTTTATCAATTGCTGCAATTGCCGCATTGATGGTGATGGAAAGATTCTTATCCCACTTAACCGTGCCTTTCATAGCTTCACTGGTAAGAGTTCTTAATAAATCTTCGGTTTCGTCGCGCGCGGTTTGTTTGGTTGCACTAATCGCTTGCTCAAGAAAACTAAGCTCACCCGCTTCAGCGGATGCGGTTTGCGATTCTAATTGCTGCTCATTATTCGGCATCTTTATCACCTTTCTTATCGCCAGCACTAACGCCGAGTTCGTTGGATAATGACGACAGTGCTGCCGTATTACTCAATATATCTTCGAGAATAGCTTCCAAATCTTCCGAGCGATCGGCTTTGGTGAGCAAATCGCGCAATTTGTTGCGCGTTTCCATTAATTTTTTCAGTGGAGCGATTTGCTCTACAAGTTTATGCGGTTCAAAATCTTCGATGTTTTTGAAATCAAGGTTCACAGACACTTCACTGCTGTCACCTTCCAACATGTTTTCCACTTTCATTTTCAATTGCGGGTTAACTTTTCCCATAATATCGTTAAAGTTATCGCGATCGATTTGCGAAAATTTACGATCTTTGAGCGTTTTTTTACCTTCGGTATTATCGCCGGAGTAATCGCCCATGACACCCATCACAAAAGGAATTTCTTTTTCAACTACAGCGCCGTTTGTTTCAAGATCATAAGTAATATGAACTCTTGGTTTTCTAACACGTTTAAGTTTGTCGTGAATACTATCGGACATAATCCCTAATCCTCTTGGCTAGGTGGGTTAAATTAATCTTCATTTTTTACACCCGTAAGAGCACTGAATCGTTCGCGGGATGAAGAGTCTGGAATTAACTCAAGGATGAGTTCATTGAGTGGCATATTACCCCATTTTACTGCTTTTTCAATAACATATGAAATGGGCGAGTGAGGTTCGGTTTTACGGAAAAATTTTGCAATTTCCAGTAATTGAGCAAAGGCAGCATCACGGCTATTAATAGCGCCGGCAACACCAGCAGGTTTTGCTGATGGCGTGCCTGGGGCAGCGGCATTGTCCGGCTCGGGAGTTGCTTCAACGGTAGGCACCGGTAATTTATGTTTGCCAATATGACTAATTGCTCCGCGACATTCTTCTAAAATTGCAATAATTTTTCGTGTCGGCGGGACTTCATTTGCGCTGCAGCGTTGATCTAATTGTAGGCCAACTTTTTTATAAATATCGATGGCTTCTGAAATATCGTCCAATAGATGAATATAAAATTCGCTGCTTGATTCGTTAACGGCTTTTTCAATATCCTCAACAGTAAAGCCCAATTTTTCGGCTTTACTCGTGCGTATATCGTCGCTTGCTGAACGATTAACATCCAGCGCTTGTTGATATTGCCAAAAGCTATATGAGACATGTCCCTCGGTGAGAGGTACTTTTCTAATGGGAGCGATTAGCACGCCTTCACCGTCCTCACCGTTCAGTCCCGCTAATGGTGCTGTGCGCGTCTCCATGCCGTCTTCATCTGGCATAGGGTGCATAGTGTCCCAAAAATTTTCTATTAATTCATGAATAAGTTTGAAAGCGTCTCGCAGACCGGAAAATCCATGACGACGGATCATGGCTTCGGCAAACCAGCTGGCAATTTCGAGATCTTTGCTTTGAGTTGCTAAAATCTCCGGGGCAAGGGTAATAATTTTTCGCCAATACTCATCAGCTTCAGTTGAGTCGCCATCGTGCATGCCTTTACGTTCTGCAGCGCGGGCAGCTGAACGGGCGGTTTTAATGGCCTGATATTTTGAGAGGGGGGACATGTCTTCACGGACATCGCTGCCAGCGGGAGAATCTTGTGCAATGGGAGCCAGGAGCTTGGCAAGGTCGATAATGTCTGGGGAAGCCATTAATTCTAATTCCTATTATTCATTGTTTTAATATGACAGTTGCCAGTAACTCTATGATTTTGTAAGTCTTTTAATTTCAAAATGAGCGTTTATTCATTTGCAAACCAAGGGTTGGGCGATTTATTATTCGTGGCCTATGAGGTAAGCTAGCACAACTCATTAGAACTAGCGTCATAAATTAGCAATTAACATTGCAAATTAATAGTCAGTGAACGCTTTTAATTTTCGGTTGGGTTGTAGTATATGCTTTTCTTTGCATGATATTATTTTAAACTGCCCCTACCTTAAATGTCCCTCGCCCAAGGGAAACATACTAAGATAAGGCATGCGATTATTTAATCGCCAATCGTTGAAAATCAATATTTAATTTAGATGGACCGGTTTAGGATGATAAGCGCATGGCCTTACAGATTACATTGGTAAAAACACCCGCGAAAGTTTCTGTATCAAAAACCAGTCAAACATTTAAGAAACAAGGAGGCAGCTTAGGTCGCGCAGAGAGCAACTCCTGGGTGTTGCCTGATCCGGATAAGTTCTTGTCCTCATGTCATTGTGAAATATTGTTTGATGCAAATACCTACTTCATATTAGATTTAAGTACTAACGGAACATTTTTTAATAATTCTTCAGAGCCTTTAGGGAAGGGGACCAAAGCTCCGCTGAATGATGGCGATTTTTTTGAGGTAGGCGAATACCGCTTTTCAATCAAAGTCGTTGCCGATCAAGATTTTGCCGGTAGTTCTCCGTTTGCTTCACAGCCAATTTTACCAAACTCATCGGGGTCGGATGACATCTTTGGCAGTCGTGGACATTTAGATCCCTCACTCGTTGATCCTTTTTCAGGCAATGGTTTTTTACCTGCAGATTTTTCTCTAGGGTCTGATAGTCAAAGTGCTGACCCGTTACTAGCATTGGATAACGCGCGCAAAGGTTCTGTTAAAGAAAGTTTTGGTGGTGGGATGTTTGATTCCGTCAATAATTCGACACCCGGTAATATCTTTTTGGGCAATAGCCAAACCGATCATTCGCCGAGTTTGGACCAAGCTATATCGTGGCCAGTGGCGTCCCAGGAAAACTTAATCCCGGAAGATTGGGGTGGGGATTTTATGGATGAACCACCTATGCCTATATCTTCACCAAAAGTTCGCAACGATGCTCCTTTTGGTAATCCCATACCAACAGATCCATTTGATCAATCCCCTTTTGACTCGCCGGTAAGCGATTTGCCGGTAAAAAAAATTGAAATACCTTTACCAACGCCCAGGCCTATACCTGTAGCTCAACCAAGGGTTCAGCCTCCAGTTCAAATTCAAACCGCGCCAGTAGCTAATGCCACCCCGCGGCTACCCGAACAACATTCCGTAGCGACTTCCAGTGCAATAAATCATCGTTTAATCACTGCAATGGGGTTGGATGCAACTAAGCTCACCGCGCAGCAATCTGATGAAATAAGTGATGTTGTGGGTGAGCTTATGCGTGAGATTGTTGATGGTATGATGCAGGTGTTGCGCTCACGCGCCAGCATCAAAAATGAATTCCGCATGAATGTCACCACCATTCAACCGGTAGAAAATAATCCGTTAAAATTTTCGGTAGGTGTTGAGGAAGCTTTGGAAAATATGTTCCTTAAAAAAACCAATGCTTACAAAAAACCAGTCGATGCGTTTCGTGAAGGATTTCAAGAAATTGGCGAGCATCAAGTGGCAATGATTGCCGGCATTCGCTTTGGCTTTGAACGAATGGTGGAGCGCTTTAATCCCGAGAATCTGGAAAAGAATTTTAATAAACACGGTAAGGGCGGGGTCATTCCCGGCATGCAAAAAGCCAAGTATTGGAATAATTACCGAGATTACTACTTAAGCTTTTTAGATAATATGGAATCTTCATTTCAACATTTATTTGGCAGTGATTTTGTCAATGCCTATGAAGATCAATTGCGCAAACTTGCAGCTGCACGCAAGAAAAATAGATAACTTACTTTTAACTGAGGTTTAACGCCAATCATGTTTTCTTTCATCGCTCGTTTACGTTTATTTTGTATTGTTTTGGTTTCGGCTGTCCTATTAATGAGTGGTTGTAGTTCATCCAAAAGTAGAGTTGGTGGTGTGCTCAATCTGGATACGGATTTAAAAATAAATTTTGTTGTTGATGGCGATATAAATCCCAATGATAAAAAACGTCCGTCACCGATTTTTATACGCCTGTATGAATTGAAATCCCCTACCGTTTTCAATAAAGCTGATTTTATTGATCTGTATGAGCGCGATAAGGAAATATTAGCTGGCGATTATATTAATAAACAAACGCTGAAACCCTTATCTCCCGGCGTTGGTCGTACCGATACTTTCGTGCTAAAAAATGGCGCTAGCTATGTGGCGCTCTATGCTGAGTTTTCGCAATACCGTGGTTCCGCTTACAAGATAACTTTTCCCGTAACAGAAAATAACATCAGGAAAAATGAAATAACGATAAAAATATCCGGTACTGAAATGTCCGTAGTAACAAAAAATAAAAAGTAACAAAAGACAATAAAAGTAAAAAATAAAAACCATTTTCCTCTTAAGCTGCGAATCAATACCAGCTTAAACGTATAGCGAGATAATAATGTCACTAGATAGCAGAGTAATTTGGTCTGAAGGAATGTTTTTAAATCCTCAGCATTTCCAGCAGCAAGATCGTTACATCGAACGCTACATAGATAGCAAATGCGCTGCATATGGAGCTTACGGCTGGGGTGTGCATGAGTTCGAAGTAGATCAACAGTTGCTTAAACTTGGCAAAATATCGTTATTGCGTGGGCGCGGTATATTGCCCGATGGAACCCCTTTTAATTTCCCGAGCATAGACGATGCTCCACCGGTTATGGAGGTGCCAGCAGGTGCGCACAACACCGTTGTTTTTCTAGGTGTGCCCGTAAGGCGTCCTGGCGCGATTGATGTTTTACCTAAGGAAAATGCTCAAGGTCTTGCTCGCTACTATTCGACAGAGCTTCAGGCTCGCGACGTAACCATTGAAGGTGGAGATACGCAGTCGCTCGATGTAGCCAAATTACGCCTGCGTTTATTGTTAGAAACTGACGATTTAAGTGGATATGCCTGCATTGGTTTGATCCGCATTTCTGAAGCACGAGAAGATAAAAATATTTTGTTAGATGAACACTATCTTGCGACAAGTCTTGACTGTAAGGCAGTCCCGAGATTGTCCGGTTTTATTTCTGAGTTGGTTGGCCTGTTGCGTCATCGTGGCGAATCAATAGCGGGGCGCTTGGCGGATACTCGCCGTGGTGGTACTGCTGAAATTGCAGACTACATGCTTTTACAATTGGTCAATCGCCTGGAGCCATTTGTGCATCATCTCACTACTATAAAAGGACTGCACCCTTTAGATTTTTATGCCGAAGCCTTGAAAATGGCTGGCGAATTATCAACATTTGTTACCAAAAATAAGCGCCCCCCTGTCTTTCCACCTTATTTACACGATAATTTGCAACAAACATTCACGCCGCTAACGAATGCACTGCGTGAATATTTATCCATGGTGTATGAGCAAACGGCTGTTGCGTTGAATCTCGTGGAAAAAAAATATGGTATTCGCGTTTCCGAAATTAGCGATAGATCGTTATTAACGACAGCGATGTTTGTGCTTGCTGTGCGAGCTGATGTTAGCGACGAGGTTATTCGTAGCCGTCTCCCCGCACAAATAAAAATCGGCTCTGTGGAACGCATTCGCCAATTAGTAAATGCGGCTATGCCGGGTATTACAATTAAGCCTTTACCAGTTGCGCCACGGCAAATTCCGTTTCGCGCAGGTTATACTTATTTTGAGCTAGATCGTCACAGCGAATTTTGGAAGGAGCTACAGCAATCAGGTGGATTCGCCTTGCATTTGGGTGGCGACTTTCCAGGAATTGAAATGGAATTTTGGGCAGTACGCCAGTAATTCTTTGATAAAAATTAATAATGCTTTCTTTATTTATTGTTAGTGCTAGTGAGTTGCGAGTGTTTTTTGGCTCAATTTTATTTAGCAAAATAATTAAAGCAATACAAAAATTTATTTGGAGGTGCGCACCATGTCTGATGATTCAGATAAGACAGTTTTTAAGCAACCCACGCCTGGCGGCGACCGCACTTCCTTACATCCTACGCCAGGAGGCCGTAGCGCGGGACAACAACAAATACCATCGCGCTCTGCGGGTGCTACTCCCCAGCCAGGACGCACATCGACGACTGTAAAATCTTCAGTTGTGGATACGGGCGGAAGTTATTTTCGCACGGACATCGGTTTAAACCCCTTGGTCAATACTGCTTCAACGCTCATTGCTGTGTTTGATAAAACGCGAAATGCAGTGAATCATGCAGATATTGGCGGTTTATATCAGCGCTTGATTAATGAAATTAAAACGTTTGAAACGCGCGCAAAAGAACAGGGCATTAAGCCTGAAATTGTATTATCTGCGCGTTATTTATTGTGTTCAGTGTTGGACGAAGCAGTATTAAATACTCCTTGGGGCAATGAAAGTGCATGGGGTCAGCGCACCTTGCTTAGCGTTTTTCACGGTGAAACCTCAGGCGGTGAAAAATCGTTTTTAATTTGCGATCGTATGCGGCAGTCACCTGCTGAAAATCTCGATATTCTGGAGCTTTTTTATATCTGTTTAAATTTGGGATTTGAAGGGAAATATCGTTTGATGAATCGTGGCCGTGAAGCTTTAGAGCAGCTGCGGGAAGAGTTATTTGCCATTATCCGCCGCAATCGCGGAGAGTATGAGCGCGCACTTTCTCCGCGTTGGATGGGTTTAGGCAACACTCGTAATCCCATTACTGAATACATACCTTTATGGGTAGTGATTAGTTTGGCAGTGGCGATTTTATTTTTTAGTTATTCCGGGTTTCGCTATTGGTTATATTCTTCCGCGACACCCGTTGTTGAAGAATTAGTTACGCTATCTGAAAGTAGATCCAACGAAAAAAATAAATAAAGTTACTCACGCAAAAATTGGCCGGCAGTCGTATTAGCATTGCTTAATTGACATTGCTTAACGAGTATTGCTTCGCGAAGTTATACAAGAGATCTAGTGTTTATGAAAAAAATTGGACGTTTTTTTACTCACCCAATAGTCATTTCTATTATTGGTCTGATACTCATTTCGTTACTCATTTGGTTTGCCGGGCCACTGTTTAAATTTGGTGCAGCTAATGTTGCTCCCCTCGGCAGCGCAACGGCACGGCTGATTACCATCATGGTGATCATTGTGCTCTGGGGCTTAAATAATTTGCGTATTCAAATGCGTAATAACAAAAGCAACGAATCTCTCGTAGGCGATTTGCAGCATAACAATGCGAACTCCCAGCAAGGCATGTCATCGGATCAAGCTTCCGAAGAAATTGCGCAAATTAATCAACGTTTTGCACAAGCACTAGATACCCTCAAAAAACTCAAATTTAAAGGCAAAGGAAAAAACAAAGCTCTGTACGAATTGCCTTGGTACATTATTGTTGGTCCACCCGGCTCAGGTAAAACAACTGCATTGGTGAATTCCGGCCTCGATTTTCCGTTGGCTGAGCAGTTTGGTAAAGGTTCATTACAGGGCGTAGGCGGAACCAGAAATTGCGATTGGTGGTTTACCAATGAAGCCGTGCTTATTGATACTGCAGGGCGCTACACAACTCAGGATAGTCATCGCGTTGTGGATAGCTCCGCATGGGAAGGTTTTTTAGATTTATTAAAACGTAACCGTCGCCGCCGACCCATTAATGGCGCAATTGTGGCAATCAGTTTGCACGATTTGTTATTGCAAAGCGAAGAGGAACGCATTCAGCATGCCAAGACCATTCGCATGCGTCTGGATGAATTAATGAATAAACTGGAAATACGTTTTCCAATTTATTTGCTATTTACAAAATCCGATTTGGTATCCGGCTTTAGTGAGTTTTTCGAAGATTTAGGTAAGGATGAACGCGAACAAGTCTGGGGAATTTCACTGCCCAACGCACCCAAACATTCGCAAAGTCCTGATTTTGATTTCTTGCACGATGAGTTGGGCAGTTTAACTCGCCGTTTGTACGATAGAGTGCTGTGGCGCATGCACGGTGAACGAGATGTAAAACGTTGTGCAGCCATTCAGGGTTTCCCGCAACAAATGGAAAATCTTAAAGCCATTGTTGAATCTTTTGTTAAACAAACCTTTGTGGCAAATCGCTTTCAGTTCCAACCTTATTTGCGCGGTATTTATTTTTCCAGCGGCACGCAAGATGGCACGCCCATCGATAGATTAATGACATCGGTTGCGGCTAATTTTGGCTTTGCTCGTGAAGTAGCACAGCAGGCGTCGCAACGCGGTAAAAGTTTTTTTATGTCACGTTTGTTTCGCGATGTTATTTTTCCTGAAGCAGAATTAGTCGGCGTGAACATGCGCTATGAAAAAATAATTCGTTTGACGCAAGCTGCAACTTATATAGGTTTGGCTGTCCTTACCCTGGTTGTTGTTCTGGTGTGGAGCGGCAGTGTCGCGCGCAACAAATTATATCTCTCGGAAGTTCAATCTTATCTTACGCAGTATAAAGATGAAGAAAAGAAGATTGGGCGTTCGAGTAGCGATATAAAAGCCGTTTTGCCAGGTTTAAATGCGCTAGCTAAAGCCAGCACTGTTTATGATCAGGCAAGCCATCCATGGTTATCAGGGATGGGGCTTTATGATAACCGTGTAGATGTAGAGACCAATCGTGCTTACGACGAAAAATTAAAAACAGTTTTTTTACCAAAATTGTTGGAGACGCTGGAAGGCTCGCTGCGTTTGGGTGAATCGCAAGGTGATCTCTATAATACCTTTCAAGTCTATATGATGTTTAATAAATTGGATCATATGGATAAAGCCGTAGTTGCAGCCTGGTTTGATAGTTACTGGAATAAATTTTTCCGTTCCGATGCTGCACAACGCGAACAGGCGCAAGTACATTTTAATGCCCTTTTTGCGCGTGAATTAGCGCCCTCAGTATTGAACGAACAAGTGGTTACGCAAACTCGCGCAACCCTATTACGCATCCCTGCGGCGCAACGGGTTTACAGTCGGATTAAATCCAGTTCTGAATATAATAAACCTGTTGATATGCTCAATTTTTATAGTGAGTCGGTGCGCTCCACTTTTAAAATGGATGAGCGTACTCGCAGTGCATTAATGATTCCTGTGCTCTACACCATACAGGGATATAAAAATGTAGACTTATCGCCAAGCTCACCACTTATCGCTGCGCTCACCAATGAACGTTGGATGATGTCTGATGGCGATGGTAAAGATATGGACATGAATATTCAGGATCCGCAAGAAGTTAGCGATCAAGTGAAAGCATTTTATTTTGCTGATTATATTAGAATTTGGTCTGACGTTTATAATTCGCTGGATGTGGCCACTTTTTCTAATATGCGTGAGCTAAGTGACATCCTTGTTAATCTAACAGATCCGGTGTATTCACCGATTTTATCCGTGTTACAAGTCGGTAAAACCAATACCGAGTTAACACCGCCCGTAACCGTACCCGATGCGCTTGCCAATAAAGTAAAAGGTGTGGCCGGTGAGCAGGCCGTAAATTATTTAGCCAATGCAGTTGAGGGCACAATTGTTGACAAACGTTTTCACGAGCTTAATGTTCTTTCAACTGACTCGGCGCGCGCAGCTGCGCCTATCAACGGCACTATTCAAAAATTAACGCTGTTAAAAGAGTATGTGCAAGAAATTAGCATGGCTCCGGATCCTGCAAAAAAATCGTTTGAAATCGCCAAGGCACGTGCGGAAAGCGGTGCTGCAGATCCTATTACGGGCTTGCGCGTTTACGCCAAAACAACACCGGAGCCAATCCAGCGTTGGTTGGTATCGCTGGCTGATCAGGCAACGCAATCACTGGGTCAGTCTGGTCACCAATTTGTAAACACTGCTTGGCGTGCGCAAGTTTGCACACCCTTTAAACAAGCTCTGGCTGGCCGTTATCCGTTTAATCGCTCCTCCAGTGACGAAGTTGCACTATTAGATTTTACGACCTTCTTCAAGCCTCAAGGCACCATGGATCTTTTTGTCAAAGAATATTTGCAATCCTTCCTGGATGCGCGCGGAAATCTAAGTGGCAATAGTGGTTTTTCATCAGCGTCGATTAATGAAATTCAGAAAGCCATCAATATTCGTAATACTTATTTCCGTGAAAAAGGTGATGCTCCCAGCATTAGTCTCGAGCTACGTCCGATTAGCATGAGTGAGACAGATGCACGCTTTACCCTGGATATGGGTGACCAAAAACTGACTTATAGCCATGGTCCAAAATTTTGGAATCCAGTTAGTTGGCAAGGCGATAAAGATTCAAAAAGAATTCGCATTATCTTTGAAGATTTAAATGATTCATCCTATGACAAAATTTATTCCGGTCCCTGGGCATGGTTTCATATGATGGATGATGCCGAAATTAAATCGACTAATCAGACCAATAGTTATTTGATTACTTTTAGTGTTGGCAGCTCGACCAGTGATGGCAAAGCTGCGCACAAAATAGTTTATGAAGCCAAAGCCAGCAGTGTTAATAATCCTTTCAAAAATGATTTACTGAGTTCTTTTAGATGCCCGGAGTCGCTTTAAGTGAATATTGCAAAAACGGTAGGTCTATATGGCAAGCTGCCTGCACATGGCGATTTCATTTATCGCAATTTGCCGACTGGCTTTATTAATAGTTGGGATTCCTGGCTGCAAGGGTTTGTCAGTTGTTCGCAAGAACAACTTGGAGAAGCCTGGCTGGATACTTTTTTAACCAGTCCGATCTGGCGCTTTGCTTTCTCTGAAGGTGTGGTTGATCAATACGTATGGGCTGGCATTGTGCTGCCGAGCGTAGATCGGGTGGGCCGTTATTTTCCCTTCTCAATCGTTACCTGTTCATCAGCAGCATTAAATCCGTTAGAAGTTATCAGTCAAACGCATTGGTTCGAAGCGCTCGAATCTCTAGCACTCAAGGCGTTGGACGGACAAATTCCTATCGACGAATTAGCTGAAGAAATAAATCAACACCCACTGAATAAAACCTTAATTTATACTTCCGCTGCACCACAAAACAATAAATTAGGCACGGTTATAAAATTAGATTTCGAAGAGCAGTCTCCCAATTCAGTGCTCCCTTATTTACTCAATGCTTCACTCAAGGAGAGTTTGTCGAGCTACAGTGTTTGGAGCACTCAAGGTTCACAACAAGTGGAGCCCTGTTTATTTTACGCTCGCGGTTTACCGCAGATGCAAGGCGTGGCTGCCATGTTAGACGGCCAGTGGGATCTTTGGGGCTGGAACGAACCCTGTCATTTAAATGCGATGCAACAATAAATGTGCGCTGTTGTAAGCACTACTGGAAATGTTAATGATAGATAAGACCTTCAGGCGACCCATTGAGTGGAATAGCGCCGCACGAACCGATGTGGGTGTCGTGAGAGAAGTGAACGAAGATGCGATTTTGGCAAAGCCTGAACTAGGTTTATGGGCCGTTGCCGATGGTATGGGTGGTCACCTGGTCGGTGATGTCGCGAGTAGTAAAATTATTGCCGCATTAGATGAACTCGCGCCGCCGTCGATGTTAAGCGACTACGTTGACCTGGTAGAAGATGCATTGCTCGATACCAATGAAAAAATGCTTGAGTATGCGCAAATTATGTTTGATGCAGGCACCATGGGCAGTACCCTGGTGGCCTTATTGATCAAGGAACGAGTGGGCGCTTGTTTATGGGTCGGCGATTCCCGTCTCTATCGCTTTCGCAATCAGCAATTAATCCAAATCACACGCGATCACAGCCAGTTGGAAGAAATGCTGGAAATGGGGCTTTTAACCACGGAAACTGCGGAAAATTATCCGCATAAAAATGTGATTACGCGGGCGGTTGGCGTCGAGGAATCGCTCTATGTCGATGTCACTGTATTTACCACGCAAATTGGCGATACTTTTTTACTCTGCAGCGATGGTTTATACAATTCTGTTAGTAGGGAAGATCTTATTGAAGCGCTAACACTTCGCGATTTAGAGGTTATGGTCACCCAGTTGGTAGATAAAGCTATTGCCAACGGTGCTCCAGATAATGTTTCTGCCGTTGTGGTTCAAGGCGGTGCAGGAAAAATAACTTCTACTAATCTTATGCAAGGATAGATGAGCAAAGTGAAAAAAATATGAAAACGCCGGGCGATGATGATAAAACCCAAATCAAGCTGACCGACAAAAACAATCTTGAAGATCGCACCCGAATTGTTCCGCCACAGAAACCGGCTGGGCAAAATGCAGCTGTGGCAAGTCCAAAAACTCAAATTCCTAAAGTTGGAGCTCCTAAAGTTGATGCGCAAACAGCCGAGGCGCAAAAAATAGCTCGGCCGCCTCAAGCTGCAGCCAGCCCGCAAATAGCAGCGCCTGCAGATAAAACCCGGGTCATCCCCAAAACCCGCCCCGCGCAGCCAGCAACCGAAACCCCCAGCGATAAAACGCAATTTGTAGCAGCTAAAATACCAGCCCGAACTACCTCATCTGATGTCACTAAAGTCGGCCCTGTCCCGAGAGACAATTCTCAGGAAGTGAGAGCGCGCGACACTCTTTCTGCGCATGCTTACGTCATTCTGAAAAAGCGTTTTGTCTGTGAAGAAATTCTCGGCACCGGCGGGATGGGGGTCGTTTATAAAGCGAAGGATTTGCTTAAAATCGAAGCCCAGGATCGTGAACCTTATGTCGCCATTAAAGTTCTGAGTGATGAGTTTAAGTCGCACCCTGAAGCCTTTATTGCGCTGCAGCGGGAATCGCGTAAAAGCCAAAAAATCGCTCACCCCAATATTGTAAATGTGCATGACTTTGACCGTGATGGCGACACGGTTTTTATGACCATGGAATACATGGAGGGCAAACCGCTCGACAAATTAATCAGTCAATATCGCAGCGTAGGTCTGCCGCACACTGAAGTAGCAAAAATTCTCGAAGGTATCTGTGCTGCCTTAACTTATGCCCATGGACAAAATATTATTCACTCGGATTTTAAGCCGGGTAATATTTTCGTCAACAATAAAGGCGTGGCAAAAGTTTTTGATTTTGGTATTGCGCGTGCGGTTGCCAAAGCAGATCACCGCGAAGAAAGTTTAGATGATCGAACGGTTTTTGACGCTGGGAAACTCGGCGCGCTTACGCCGGCTTACGCCAGCCTCGAAATGCTGGAAGGGCTGACTCCCGATGTGCGGGATGACATTTATGCCTTAGGCTGCATAGCCTACGAACTTTTTGCAGGTGTTCATCCCTTTAATCGCGTTCATGCTGATGAAGCCAAGCGGCAAAAATTAAAACCTAAAAAAATTATCGGATTGAAAAAAACACAATGGCGAGCAATAGAGCATGCGCTTGCCTTTCATCGCATCAATCGCACGGAATCCGTCGAGCAGTTTTGGCGAGAATTTACTCAGAAAGTTACCCATACCGGTAAATTTTTCATCGCTATTTTATTGCTGACGGGTTTAGCGGTAGGTGCCTACTTTAAATTCAAACCTGCAGCGCAAGTGGTATTGTCTGAAGCGGAAGTACGAAGTCAAATAGAATTAAAACTTCGTCTCGAACAAAAAATGAAAGCCTTGACAGACTTGTTGGCAACAGTTGAATTTACGCCGACCATTGAAGATCAACTCTGGACCCTGGTGCAAGAATTGCGGCAAGCAAAAGGTATAGATAAAGCCTGGTTAGCTCAGCAAGAGGCTGCTATTTATAATCGTTACGTCAAGGAAATTGAACGGGCATTAGCGCAGAAAGATTACCAGCGGGCACAGGTTCTCACGCAAAATGCTTATAGGTATGCAACGCAAACTGCACAGCTTAAAGCGTTTGAATTGTTAATTGCTGAAGGTATAGCGACACAAAAACGTTTAGAGCTGGAACAGCAAGCACAATTGCTGCAGCAGCAGGCCCAGCAAAAAGTAGTTGTGCAAGAGCGGCAACAAGTCGAAAAGGCAACTGAAAGCGTTGCGCAAAAAAATTCCTTGTTTCAAATTGGCTTAAGTAACGTCAATAAACAGTTAGAGTGTTTAAGCAATATCGATATGAAAGACCTCGACATTGCCATTACTAAGCTAAGATCATTGAATGCCGATCTCTATCTTAAAGAAGAGCCGAGAATTACCACGTCGCTGGCAAAGTGTATTGAATATATTGGCAGTTCTTTTCCTGAGCGGGCACTGGCCTCAAAAACTTACGCATTGCGTTTATTTAATGGCAACGCAGTCATAGCGGCGATTAAAATTGTACAAAAAGATCCTTGTAGTGTTTCAATGGCTGGACTGGGCGCAAGAGGCGCAGGGGCAAGTTGTAAAGATAAAATGAGCGGGATTAGTAAGGCACCGGCGATGGTGGTAGTTCCTGCTGGCAATGGCATGAAGGCATTTGCTATTGGCAAATATGAAACCTCCGTTGATGAACTCAATGAATTTTGCCAACAGTCTAAAACCTGTGAACCAAAAACTGATGGCGATGTGGGTTTGCCGGCGACGAATATTTCCATTTCCACTGCTAATGCTTATGTAAAATGGTTAAGCGAAAAATCGGGGCGCAGGTATAAACTCCCTACGCTGCAAGAATGGCAATATGCCGCAAAAGCAGCAAGTGGTCGTATTGATCAAAATCGCAATTGCACGTTAAATTCGCGCGGCATTCAGAAAGGCAATGCATTAATCAGAATAGCCATTGGCCAGCAAAATGAATGGGGAATCATTAATTATGTGGGTAATGTTCAGGAATGGGTAGCTGAACGTGATGGCAGTACCTCAGCAGCTGGTGGCTCATTCGAAACAGTGTTTGAAGAATGTAATATCAACTATAAAGTGGCTCACGATGGGCGACCTGATAATGTCACCGGCTTTCGCGTAGTGCGACAGGTGGAATAGCGAAGAAAATGATTGCAGTATTATTTTTTATCACACAATAGAAAGTAGATGAAGTGGAGGCTATGTGGAAACAAAATATACGGCATTGGTAAAAAACCTGTTGCAGGAATATTACAAGCGCAATATTTCGGTAGAGGACTACCGTTTAGAGCGAAATAAAATTATTTATGAAATGGATATTGAACTTAATGGAACAAAAAATATTCAGCAAGAAGGACAAAATCAGGAAGCAATAAACTAAACAGCTATAAATGGAAAGCTATTAAACAAAAAGCTGTTAAAGAGAAACTATAAATCCTAATATGCGTTGAAAAAAGTCACTGCGTTGACCCAATGTGTTTAGATAACATCAAATAAGTATTGTAAGCATTACAACTAGGCAAGGTAAAAAAAGTATGGACCTGATAATTTTTTTCAAAACTGGCGGTTTTTTCATGTACCCCATTGTTATGGTTATAGCATTGGGTTTAGCCATTTCAATAGAGCGTTATTTTTATCTCACTAAAACGACCAGAATAACGGACAAAACCTGGAAGCAAATTAATCCTATGCTGAAGGCTAATGACTTCGCGCGCGCGCAGCATTCTATCGTCAACTCTACCACACCCTTGGCCCGCGTATTAAATTACGGATTTGCCCGTTACAAACCGAATGCGAAACGCGAACGCATTGAGGCTGCGATGGAGGAGGGCGTAATGGAAGTGACCCCGGAAATAGAGGCACGTACTCACTATCTTGCTACATTAGCCAATGTGGCTACATTGCTTGGATTGTTTGGTACTGTATCAGGTTTGATTGAAGCTTTCGGCGCGGTTGCAAATGCTGATCCAGCAGCAAAAGCTGAATTATTATCTGCCAGTATTTCAATCGCGATGAATGCTACTGCTCTAGGATTGGGTGCGGCAATTCCGCTATTATTGATCCATTCCTTTCTTGCGACCAAAACCAGCAAGCTCATTGATAGTATTGAAATGGCCGCTGTTAAATGTTCAAACCTGATGGTTGAAGAGTAAATAAATGAAATTTGGCCGTAAAAAGCGCTTACATGAAGTCGTTGAGCTGAACGTTACTGCGTTTATGGACTTGATGGTTGCACTGATCTGTTTTTTATTAATTACAGCGGTGTTTTCACAGATGACTGTGGTTGAGCTTAACTTGCCTGCGCTTAATGCAAAGCGTGCAGAGCAACAAGAAATAAAGCTCGCACTGCAACTGGTTGTGCGTGAAAACTCATTTGATATTCAAGATGTAAACTTGGGTCTAATTCGGCAAATTCCGCGAGATCCCAACAATCCAGACTGGAAAATATTTAACAAAGTGTTGTTAGAAATTAAATATCGTTTTCCAGAAGAGCAAGATATTACGTTGCTGTTAGATCCCACGGTGAATTATAAAACGATGATTGATGTTATGGATCATGTTCGCACTGCCGATGTGGTTAATAATGCTACCGTCGAAACTATTGATCTATTTCCCAATATTTCAATAGGTGATGCACCCGAATTAACTCTCGCAAATGCTCAAGACAATCAGGGCTCTGAACCGTCTGGTTTGGAAGCGACTGGCGTTAACGCGAATAGTCATGGCGAGAATAGTCAAGAGGTGCAACCATGATCCAATCCCGTCGGGCACGCAGGATGGAGCGAAATCATAAACGGTCGAAAACACCTGGGTTAAATCTTGTTGCGCTAATTGATATCCTGACCATTCTCGTGTTCTTTATGTTAATTAATTCATCAACTACGCAAAATATACCCAGCCAAAAAAACTTAAAACTTCCCAGCTCAATTTCAAAGTTGATTCCCGAAGAAACACTGTTAATTGAAATTACGCGCACTAATATTCTGATTCAGGGTGTTAATGTTGCGAGTGTCGATGAAGTACTAAATAGCCCGAATGAAATTATTCCGAAACTAAAAGATGAATTGGTATTTCTGGCAAGCAATCTTGCGCCCTCACAAGGTGATGAGAAACCTGCGGATCGGAAAGTGACTATCATGGGCGATGAAAATATTTCCTATGTTTTAATTCGAAAGGTACTGACTACCTGTCAGCAAGCCGAATTCACTAAAATCGCTTTTTCAGCACATCAAAAATCCAAATTAAAAAGCTAAAGAGGCATGGTCAATGTTTGTGTTTAACGCAGCAATTACGGACATGGAATGACAGCAGCTATCACTTATAAAAATCTTGCCCTGGGTTGGCAGCCCTCGCAGCAAATGGACTCCGACCATTTCAATAAAATTGTTATGGCGGTGCTTTTGTTCGCAACAATTTTATTGCTGGTGGTTTCATTTGTTGATGTTCCTGAAACGGATAACCGCACACGTGTGTCTGCGCCAGATCGCATTGCCGAGTTTATCTCGCGTAAAGAAAAACCTGTGGTGAAGCCGCCCAAACCGGAAATAAAACCTTTACCTAAATTAAAAGAGGAACCTGTACCAACTGCTGAACCTGTACCCACCGAAGAGTTGCCTCGCGTGAAGGAGAGCGAACGCAAACCTTTAACCGAGTCGCAAAAGCAAGCACGAAAAGTTGCTGAAAAAAGTGGGTTATTGGCGCTAGCCAACGAACTAAATGATTTGATTGATCATGATGATGTTCAGGCTAGAATGACCAGGAATTTGTCCACTAATCTTTCTACAACAACCAGTGAGTCAACTGTGGCGTCTGGTCATGACGTCAACGCTATTGCTACAGGGGTAGCGCAATCTGGCGGCAATGTTGACGCGGCGCAGTACGCGGGCGGAAAGGTTGGGGGCACTGCACTTGAATTAAGAAATAGTGAAAAGATTACTAGCGAGCTTTTGGCTGGTTCCAATAAAGACGGCGAAAATAGCAAAAAAGCGATTGCTAAAAATCAATCGGGAGCAGGCAGTGCAGGAGAGGATGTTACTATTGTATTCGATAAAAACAAGGGCGGACTCTATTCGCTCTATGAACGGGAAAGACGTACGACTCCCGGGTTACAGGGAAAAATTGTCTTACAACTTGTTATCTCGCCTGAAGGTAATGTTATCGATGTAAAAATTATTTCCAGTGAATTGAATAATCCCGCGCTGGAAGCGAAACTTATTAGTCGAATAAAACTCTTTAAATTTAAATCCGGTGGTGATAAACCTATAACTATTACTTACCCAATTGAATTTTTGCCATCGTAACTTTGAATAATAAAATGTGCAAAACTATTGAAAAAATCCTGGAGTATTAAAATTGCTCAACGACTATCGGCTGAGGAATACATGTATGGTTAAGCCATAGTTAAAGCAATCAAGATCATTGTTTCTTTGCCGCAGTACCACCGCACATTAATAAGAAAGAATGCTTGCAACAAATTTGAAAAGGATCAGCATTAATATTTAACTACGCGAGTTATGGTACGAGTTTTATCTCGAGTGGTTGCGGATGCAACATTAGGCATTACAGAAATCATTCTCCAAAAGGAATTTTCGATGGCACGATCAGTATCTAACACCACTAATCTCATCAACATTATCACTGCACCTAAATCGGCTTTTCTAGCGTTAAGAGAAAAGCCCACCATTGTTTTTTCTTTGCTGCTATTAATTTTTTCTAGTGTGCTCTTCTTTTTTTGGTCTAATTCATGAAAAAGTTCATTATTATCGCTTCAATTCTTTGTTTAATCCTGGGCGTTCCGCTTGTTAAAAAATTCACCAGTGATGCAGGCATTAAAAAAGTTCAAACTGAAACCTTACAAAATCGCATCATAAAAACGTCGATAATTGCATCGGGCAATTTAAATCACGAAGAAAAGGCACAACTGAGTACTGAGGTCATCGGTAAGGTAAAAAGGATTTTTGTAAAAGAAGGTGACACGGTACATAAAGATCAATTGTTATTGCAGATTGACGACGAAGCTTATATTTCTGCTACCGAGCAAACTCAGGCCGCAGTGCGTATGCAAAAAATTGCGATTGAACGCCTGCGATCTAACTATGCAAATTTGCAATCACAATGGCAACGAAAAAAAATCCTTTATGATAAAAGGTTAATTGATGCCCAAAGTTTTGATGCGATTAGCCTGGAGCTATCAACCGCAGATTTTCAAGTAAAATCTGGTCGTGAGGAATTAATTCAAACCGAAGCGCGATTGGCGCAAGCGAAAAATGATCTCGCCAAAACACGAGTCTACTCGCCGATCGAGGGTGTGGTCACAGCACTAACCATTAAAGTGGGCGAGACAGCAATTTCTGGCACTATGAATTATGCTGCATCCAGCTTGATGACTATTGCGAACCCCGTCAGCTTGCATGCCGAAATCAATGTAGATGAAGCCGACATTACCAATGTCGCCGTTGGGCAGCGAGCTGAAGTTGTCGCCATCGCACGCTCAGATCAACCCATCAATGGCGTAGTAGATTTTATTGCTGAAACCGCCAAGGTTGCGAGTGGCCGTAGCGGTTTGAGTTTCGCCGTTAAAATTCGTCTTGATAATAAAACTACCATAAAACTTTGGCCAGGCATGTCTGCACGCGCCGAAATTTTTACCAGTAGCGACACTACAAAACTAGCTGTACCTATTCAAGCCATTGTTAATCAAATTGCCGCAGGCAAAAATGACAATGTAGGTGAGAAGAACTATGACAATAGGCAGTCCACAAGTGATACACAATTATTCCCAAGCAAAGCAGCGACTCATTATGTGTTTGTGAATAACAATGGTAAGGCCCGCCGTGTCGCAGTCAACTTGGGGTTATCAGATGACGAGTATCAAGAAATAAAAATGACTTCAATGAACGATTTACATTTAGGCGACCAAATTATTCTTGGCCCCGATCGTATTTTGCGTTATTTAAAAGACGGTGAAACTATAGTCGTCGATACACCTGCAGTGGCGACTAAAAGCGATAGCGCTAGCAAGGTTGGCAGCAAATAATATGTCGCTCATTGTGTTAGAAAATATCGTAAAGCATTACTTAATGGGCCAGGAAACTGTACGTGCAGTGGATGGTATCACTCTCGCAATTGCGGCCAACGAGTATGTTGCCTTTACCGGTTCATCCGGTTCCGGGAAATCCACTATGATGAATATTTTAGGTGCGCTCGATAAGCCCAGTAGTGGCTGCTATCTATTAAATGGTCGCGATGTCAGTAAATTAAATCAAGATGAATTAGCAAATATTCGCAATCATGAAGTCGGGTTTATTTTTCAAAGTTTCAATTTGCTGCCGCGTCTTTCTGCGTTGGGTAATGTAATGCAGCCGCTGATTTATCGCGGTGTTGCATTGAAAGCGCGCGAGCAAGCCGCTCGCAGGGTGTTAGAGCGCGTCGGTCTTACCGACCGTGTGCATCACTTGCCAAATCAATTATCGGGTGGCCAGCGTCAGCGCGTTGCTATTGCGCGAGCGTTAGTAACAAGCCCCTCCATCTTATTGGCAGACGAGCCAACCGGTAATTTGGATTCATCTACCACAGCTGAAATTATGAAATTGTTTGATGAATTGCACTACGAGGGCAACACTATTGTGATGGTCACTCATGAACCTGAAATTGCACGGCATTGCCACAGAGTTCTACACATGCAAGATGGAAAACTTTCGCAGGATCATTTAAATAAGGTATAAATTGTGTTCACATTTCTTGAATGTCTGCGCTCTGCACTGATTTCAATCAGGGCTCACGGTTTTCGTAGTATCTTAACCACGCTTGGCATTATTATCGGCGTAGCCTCAGTGATTGCAACTGTGTCTATTGTGC
This sequence comes from Pseudomonadota bacterium, assembly GCA_040386215.1. Lineage (GTDB taxonomy): Bacteria > Pseudomonadota > Gammaproteobacteria > Pseudomonadales > Cellvibrionaceae > Cellvibrio. Next base: position 29,162 of record JAZKFX010000014.1, on the reverse strand, counting down.
AAGGCTTAAGCTATAGCATCAGTCAACAGTTTGAAGGTTTGGGCGCAAATAGTTTATCGGTTTCGTCCTACACTTCCCCTGAAAACCAAATGAATGGGCATTTTAGTCGTATTACGCCCGACGATTTGCAGCTCATCATTGACCGCACTGAAGGTATTGAATCCATCACTCCTATTCTGCGCTCCAATTTCTCCAGCACCATCCGCTCTGGCGCAAAGTCAACCACGGGCCTTGTCAGTGGTACTACGAGTACCTATCCGAAAGTAAAGCAATTATTTATCCAGGCGGGTCGGTTTATATCAGAGAGTGACAACCAAACGCGACGTCGGGTGTGTGTTATTGGTACCCAGGTGCGCGACGATTTAATGCTACCTGAGGATCCAACGGGTAAATATATTGAAATAAATTCTGAGTGGATAAAAGTTGTTGGTCTTGCAGAACCTAAAGGTGAAATGCTCGGCTTTAAACAAGACAACATAGTTCTTTTGCCCTATAGCACAATGCAAAGTTTGAATGGCAACCAAACACAAGTCAATATTGAAATACAATTAACGGTCACTCATTTGGATGAGATGGATAAGGTTACTGAGAAAATTCGAAAGCTGTTGCGTCAAGCGCACCACATTAAAAATACAACCGATGATTTTAAAATTCAATCATCGGAGCAAATGAAAGAATCTTTTTCAAAAATAACTTCAACCATTACCCTTGTAATGGGTGGTCTTGTCAGTATTTCATTGTTGGTTGGGGGCATTGGTATTATGAATATTATGTTAGTTTCTGTTACCGAACGCACTCGTGAGATTGGTATTTGTAAAGCCATTGGAGCTAAGCGCAATTATATTTTATTGCAATTTTTAATGGAGTCACTGGTGTTATGCCTACTGGGTGGACTGATTGGCTTACTTATAGGTTACGCTCTTGGTATAGGGGTAGCGGCGATAATTCCCAACTTCCCACCAGCGCATATACCCTGGTGGGCCGTAACTATTTCCGTCGGCTTTTCCGCCGTTATCGGTATTGTATTTGGGATTGTGCCTGCGGCAAAAGCGGCTAATCTCGACCCAATTGAGTCCTTACGTTATGAGTAAATGTCAATTTGCTCACTAAAATCCTCAGTTTTTTTGCTGATTTGCAATTGAGCGGGACCGCAACAACACAACTTACTATCTATGGTCAAATTAAACAGCGCCAGCTCGCTTTTTTTCTGTAACTCATTGCGCATGTCAAGATATCTACAATCTTAACAAAAGTATTTTTTGCCGATTTTTTTTAATGTTACTAACTTTTTTCTCGAAGGTTTCAAAAATACGAAACGATTCTTAACAGTTAGGTTTTGGAACATCCTTACAATCTGGACATTTGGCTTTGTTAATTCCCCCACCTACCAATCTGCATTTATTAAAGCAAAGTTGCGCATTTAAATATTCATTTTTTTGTTGCTCGCACGCGGATGATATTTTTGGTGAAGAGTTAGGTACCGCAATAAATTGCGCTGTATTATTGTTTTCAGTTGTATCGTTGTGATGGGTTTCCACGCCAGGAATTGTATTGGTTGATTTAGTGTCAACTGTTTTACTTTGCGAAAGATATTCTTTAGGTACCTCATCGCCAAAGTGCTTTTTACCTTGCTTGTCGGTCCAGGTATAAGTTTCGCTAAAAGCTAAGGGGGCGCTACAAGTTATAGCAATTAAGCAAAGCTTCAATAAAAATATTTTGCGCATACTATTTCCTCTGTTCTCTAGCAAGTTGATTGATGATAGAAACGTTAATTATTGGTTTTATTATACAACTTAAACTATTTACAAAACTCTTCAATGCTGGGTAAGTATAGCGAGCTTTCAGATATGGTATTGTGAGATGTATTGGGTAAAATTTTAAATGACACAATGTTAGGTTTAAGGTGCGAATGCAGTAAGACAGTTTGCTCGCGCGGTATAAGCGAATCACTCTCCGCTGCCAAAATCAGGACCGGGATATCAATCATTGGAGCGTAACGCCATGATTCATATTTATCCTTCAGTAGCCAGCTAACTGGAACGTATGGAAACCGGGTTCCGGCCATTTCCAAAATACTATTGTAAGGCGTGACTAACACTAGTTTTGCTACAGGCCGTGAACTTGCGACCTGTACTGCAATTCCACTACCTAAGCTACGCCCAATAATAATAACTTGTTTATGTTCCGCATATACTTTGTCAAAAAGTGCGAGAGCATCGCTTATTAATCCAGCTTCCGTAGGTTTGCCAGCGCTGCCACCAAAACCTCGGTAATGAAGTAAATAAAGCGCATAGTTGGGAAAGGCTGATGAGAAATCAGCAAAATTTAGCGAAACATTTTCAGCATTACCGCCAAAATAAACAATTGCATTCTTCCCGCTGCGCGGACGAGTAGTTACAAGTACGTCACCTTCAGAGATAGGTAACTTTAAAGCCTTTTCATCCGGTAGACCAATTCGCGGTTGTGGAAAATAAATTAACGATCCGGGGAACATGTATAGTCCGGCACAACCCAAGCCGTAGATAATAAAAATTATAATGGCTATCCGGCTAGCCGCAATGATCAACTTATTCATTTCCACCTGCAGCAAAGTTAAACATAGGCTAGAAGTTTTACTGCCAGCCCATTTAATTAAGCCTCAGCTTTGTTGCGCAAAGCCTTGCTATACACCTCTTCATAAAGTCTTGCACTTTTTTCCCACGAAAAATTTTGTTTCATGGCATTAATTTGCAGTTTTTTCCATTGCTGCGGTTGCTCGTAGCAAGCAAGTGCACGTTTAATCGCTTGATGTAAATTTTCAGACGTTGCTTCGTTGAAAACAAAACCATTATTGAGATCATCTGTTTCACTGTTCGCGTCAATTACCGTATCACGTAAACCGCCCACTGCATGCACTACCGGCAAAGTGCCATAACGTAAACTGTAGATTTGATTTAATCCGCAAGGTTCAAATATAGAAGGCATTAAAAAGATATCGCTACTCGCTTCTATTTGATGCGCAAGCGCTTCGTTATAGCCTAAAGTCACGGATACTTTATCGGGATGTTGCAGAGCAATTTTGCGTAAGGCCAGTTCGTAACTTTCAAAGCCGCTGCCTAAAATGACAAGCTGGCAATTTAAAGTTAATAATTGATTCATTTGCTCAAGCAATAAATCTATGCCTTTTTGTTCAACCAAACGGCCAATAAATCCCAGCATAGGAATGGTTTCGCTTACGGGCAAACCTAACTTTTCTTGCAAGTGAGTTTTATTTTTTACTTTTAGATTAATGGTGCGTTGGTTATAGTTTTGCTGAATAAGTTTGTCGCTACCAGGATTCCATTCATCCATATCGATTCCATTTAAAATTCCACTTAAGTTCTTCGCGCGAACGCGGAGCAATCCATCTAAACCGCAACCAAATTCAGGGCTTTTAATTTCCTCGGCATAACTTGGGCTCACCGTAGTCACAGCATCTGCAAAAGCAATTCCACCTTTAATAAATGACATTTGCCCGTAAAATTCCAGCTTGTCATGATGCCAATAATGCTGTGGAAAATCCATTTCAGCAAAGGCTTGATGGGAAAATAAACCGCGATAAGCCATATTATGAATAGTAAAAACACTAGCCGGTGTAGGAGTTGATGCAGAGTTAGTTTGCGCTAACAAGGCGGGCACCAAACCGGTTTGCCAATCATTACAATGAACTATGTCAGGCTGCCAATTCATATTGGTTTGATTGAGTGCAATCATTTGTGCAACTTTTGCAAACAGAAAAAACCGCCAATGATTATCATCCCAATCGTTGCCATCGGGTCCACAATAAGGGTTACCTTCACGCTCCGAAAATTGCGGCATGTCCGCCAACAACACTGTTACCCGCGAGCCGGGTAAGCGCGTTTGTAAAATATTAATATCTTGCCCGTGTATCGAAATCTGGGATATTTTTTTAATGCCTGCATCCTTGGCTTTTATTAAAGCACTCGCGTAGGCAGGCAATAATATTTTTATATCATGGCCCAGTTTTAATAATGCTCGCGGCAAGCTGCCGGCAACGTCAGCCAAGCCACCGGTTTTAATCAGTGGATGCGCTTCGCTAGTAACAAATAAAATGTTATTCATTTTTCATTCCTGTCCAATATCTTGCCCAGTATTAGTTACACTTTAAAAGAACCGCACCGAGCGGTGGTAAAGTTAACTCAATCGATTGCGCATGTCCCATCCAGCTGACTGGTGATGTGGGTATTTCCGCAGCGTTACCCATATTGGTTCCGGCATAATAGGTGGAGTCAGAATTAAAAATTTCGTGATAGGTTCCCGCAATAGGTACACCAAGGCGATAATTTTCGCGCGGTGCAGGGGTGAAATTGAGGACTACCAACGTTGAGCCTTTACTACCTTTACGTAAGTAGCTAATAACCGATTGCGTTGAATCGTTGCAATCTACCCATTCAAAACCGTCGTGATGAAAATTGCGCTCATACAGCGAAGGCAGAGTGGTATAAAGTTTATTGAGATCTTTCACCAGTGTTTGTAAGCCAGAATGGAAATCACCTTCGTTAAGCAAATGCCAATCCAGCGATTTTTTATGTGCCCATTCATTCCATTGGCCAAATTCACTACCCATAAATAATAATTTTGAGCCAGGGTAGGTATAGAGATAGGTATAAAGCAAACGCAAGTTGGCAAACTTTTGCCACATATCACCGGGCATTTTATTGATCATACTGCCCTTGCCATGAACCACCTCATCATGGGAAAACGGCAATTGAAAATTTTCAGTAAAGGCGTACATCATGCCAAAGGTTAATTGATTATGTTGATACTGACGGTAGATCGGATCTTTGCTCATGTACTCAAGCGTATCGTGCATCCAGCCCATATTCCATTTCATGGAGAAACCCAAACCGCCAACCCAGGTGGGACGAGTGACTTGTGGCCATGCGGTCGATTCTTCAGCGATAACGATAGTGCCCGGATGTTGGCCGTGACACAGCACATTCAGCTGGCTTAAAAATGCCATGGCTTCAAGGTTTTCATTGCCACCATAAATATTGGGAATCCAGTCGCCATCTTCGCGCGAATAATCCAGATGCAACATGGAAGCAACTGCGTCGACACGCAAACCGTCTATGTGAAACTCTTTGAGCCAAAATAACGCATTGGCCAGTAAAAAATTTCGCACTTCGTTGCGGCCATAATTGTAGATCAATGTGCCCCAGTCCCGATGCTCCCCTAAACGAGGGTCCTCATGCTCATAAAGTGCACTACCGTCAAAGCGGGCGAGGGCATGTGCATCCTTGGGGAAATGTGCTGGCACCCAATCGAGAATGATGCCAATACCGTTTTGATGGAGATGATCGACAAAATAACGGAAATCGTCCGGTGTACCAAAACGGCTGGTCGGTGCGTAATAGCCGGTAGTTTGATAGCCCCAGGAATCATCAAAAGGATGTTCGGTAATGGGCAGGATTTCAATATGAGTAAAGTTCATCGACTTTACATAGTCGGCGAGCTGATGTGCTAGCTCCCGATAAGACAAGAACTGATTGCCATCCGCTTTGCGCCATGAGGACAAATGTACTTCATACACCGAGAATGGTGAATGTTGCCAATCCCATGTTGTGCGTGCTCTCATCCAGCTGGTGTCTTTCCATTGGTATTCGCTGGGCGCAATTACAATGGATGAGGTTTTAGGGCGAAGCTCAAATGCCAGGCCATAAGGGTCAGCTTTGGCAAATACATCGTGAGTATCGCGATTGCGGATTTCGTACTTATAAAAAGAACCCATAGGCAAGCCGGGAATAAATACCTCCCACAGCCCACTCGCGCCACGTACCCGCATCGGATGCTGACGGCCATCCCACTCATTGAAATCACCGACAACACTAATGCGTTCAGCACTGGGCGCCCAAGTGGCAAACAGTACGCCATCAATGCCATTCACTTGATGCGGGTGTGCACCCAATACTTCATAAATATTCCAATGTTGCCCTTCATTAAATAAATGAATGTCAAGTTCGCCCAATTGTGGGGCAAAAGAGTAGGGGTCGTATTCCGTATGCAAATTATTATGGCGATCAAACCATTCAATTTGATAATGGTCTGCTATGGTTTTACCCAAGCCATACCATTCAAAAAAATCCGTACCTTCAATACGCTGCAAATTAAATTTTTGCTTTGCGACAAGCAAAGATGCCGAGCGGGCACCGGGTATAAAAACTCTTATGACAGTATCCGCAAGCACAGTTGTTTCTTTAAGAGGATGTTTACCTAAAACCTCAAAAGGATCGTGGTGTGTGGCTGCAATAATACGCTGGAGATCATTGGGTAAAGCTTGATCTTGCTTGACACTGAGCATGCAAATTTTCCTATAAAGTTGAAGTAAGCGGCTAAATTAAACGACTAACTGTAATGCGCGAGTAGGCCCGTAGTTGGTGAGTAAGACTAGCTGAAAAAACCTGGCTTATGTAAAACCTTGAAATTGGCGCATAAATCATAACGCATAACACAAAAAATAAAATCAATTCATTGAGTGAAAAAATAGGGCTGAAGTAAAACATAGTGATGACACAAAGTAGAGCAAAAAATATGGCGCGCAAACGAAATATTTGCAGATTCGATGCCAGTAATACAGCTACAATGAAAAACGCTTTGAAAAGAGGCATTTAGTTCGACAATTAAGATAACAACTGGATAATTCGCTTGGCATTGATATTGCTCAATGAAAACTAACTACTAACTGTCAAGATTAAACTTGCCATTACATAACTTGCCATTTCATAAATAGGAAAACGCTGTAAATGAGTATTAATAAAACTTCTGGTCGCTTCGTTAGCCGTTTAACACAAAAAACTTTGGCACTAATTCTTGCAGGAGGTCGTGGTTCCCGTCTTCATCATCTTACTAATTGGCGCGCAAAACCCGCCGTGCATTTTGGTGGCAAATTTCGCATCATTGATTTTCCTTTATCAAATTGCGTTAATTCCGGTATTCGTCGTGTCAGTGTACTTACGCAGTACAAATCTCATTCACTAGATCGTCATATCCAACGTGGCTGGGGTTTTCTCGGCGGCGAATTAGGTGAATTTGTAGAATTGTTGCCAGCGCAACAACGTTTGGATGAATCCTGGTACATGGGCACTGCAGATGCCGTTTTGCAAAATCTCGATATTATTGAGCGACACAATCCAGAATATGTATTAATTCTAGCGGGCGATCATATTTATAAAATGGATTACGGCACTATGATTGCGGCACACGTTGAGCGTGGTGCAGACATCACCGTCGGGTGCATTGAAGTACCGCTTGAGATAGCTTCATCTTTCGGCTTAATGGATATTGATGATGATAATCGTGTTGTGCGCTTCACTGAAAAACCTCTGCATCCCGAACCCTTGCCTGGCAAACCGGATAAAGCTCTCGCATCTATGGGTATTTATGTTTTCAGCACCAAAGTTCTTTTTAGCGAATTACTAAAAGATCAAAAAAATCCAAACTCATCACATGATTTTGGTAAAGATATTATTCCCGCAATGATTAAAACGCATCGTGTTACAGCATTTCCTTTCCGCGATCCCATTAGTGGTGGTGATGGTTATTGGCGCGATGTAGGTACTGTTGATGCATTGTGGGAAGCTAATCTTGAATTGACCAGCGTGACACCCGAGTTAGATCTATACGATGCCGAATGGCCGATCTGGACACATCAGGAACAAGTTGCTCCGGCAAAATTTGTATTCGATGACGAAGGGCGTCGCGGCTATGCTGTTGATTCATTAATTGCTGGGGGCTGCATTGTTTCCGGTTCAACCGTGCGTCATTCATTGCTCTTTCCGCGCGTGCGTATTCATTCCTATTGTGAAATTACAGACTCCGTACTTTTCCCCAGTGTTGAAGTAGGGCGCAACTGTAAAATTCGCAAAGCATTAATTGATCGTCGTTGCAAAATTCCTGAAGGCACTGTCATAGGTTACGATGCAGAGGCTGATCGTAAGCGCTTTTTCGTATCGCCTAAAGGCGTTGTTTTAGTAACACCTGAAATGTTGGGTTATGTTGACTAAAACAAGTTCATGTTAACTAAAGCGAGTTTGGGTTAATTGAGGCGAGTTAGTGCTAATTGAGGAGAGTTCCATGCCTGTAAATAACAAAATGAAAGTTGTATTTTGTTGGCATATGCATCAACCGGATTATCGTAATATTATGACCGGGGAATATTATTTTCCCTGGACATATTTGCATGCATTGAAAGATTACGTTGATATGGTTGCGCACTTGGAGGCGCAGCCAAAAGCGCGTGCCGTATTTAATTTTGCGCCCATTTTGTTAGAGCAATTAGATGATTACGGACAGCAAATAAATCAATATTTCAATACTCACGAAACGATTAAAGATGCTGTACTGGCATCGCTTGTTTCAACCAATTTGCCTGTCGCAGGCACGATTGAATATCTGGATCTAGCAAAAAAATATTTGCGCGCTAATCGCGAGCGCATGATTGAGCGCTTTCCGATTTATCGTGAATTAGCCGATACCGTTGATTCACTGACGGAGAAACCCTGGTTAGCCCAATATTTGAATGAACAATTTTTGATTGATTTATGCTTTTGGTATCACCTCAGTTGGTTAGGTGAAACTTTGCGACGCACCGATTTGCATGTGCAAGCATGGCAAAATAAAGGCCGTGGTTTTTCACAGCAAGATCGAATTGATTTGTTACAAATTATCGGTGAGCAAATTCGTTCAATTGGCCCGCGCTATAAAGCCCTTTACGATAAGAATCAAATCGAGATGTGCATGAGTCCTTACGCTCATCCCATTGTTCCTTTGCTGTTGGATATTCATTCTGCAAACCAGGCGTGGCCAAATGTAACGCTTCCTATTTCAACGCATTATGCTGGTGGTAAAGCGCGAGCCAAATGGCATTTGGCACATGGCATAAAAACTTTCCAACATTATTTTGGCCATAGTCCTCGCGGTTGCTGGCCATCCGAAGGTGGGCTAAGTGATGAAACTTTAACTCTGCTAAAAGAAGCGGGGTTTGATTGGACTGCCACAGGCGATTCAGTTTTACACAACAGCTTGAAACATCCAGACAACAAAACCATTGCGGCTGAATTGGAAGCAAAAAAAGCTTGTTTACATCGCTCCTATAATTTTGCTCACAGCAATATAAATTGTTTTTTTCGCGATGACGGTTTGTCAGATTTAATTGGTTTTAAATATGCGACCTGGCATGCAGAAGATGCAGTGGGTGATTTAATTAATCACATGGTAGCCATTGCTGATGCTTGCGACACCCCAAAAAACTCTGTTATTTCTGTGATTATGGATGGCGAAAATGCCTGGGAATATTTTCCCGAAAATGCCTATTACTTTTTAGAATCTTTGTATCGTCGCATTGGCGAGCATCCAAAACTTGAATTAACGACTTACAGTGAGTTAATTAGTATGCAACAACCAGAACCATTACCAATGCCGCATTTGGTAGCGGGTAGCTGGGTATACGGTACTTTTTCTACATGGATTGGCGACAAAGATAAAAATCGTGGCTGGGATATGTTATGTGAAGCCAAGCTCGCAACTGATTTGGCGCTTTCCACGCAGAAATTTAAACCCGATCAATTAGCAAAAATTGAAAAGCAACTAGCCTTGTGCGAAGGTTCCGATTGGTTTTGGTGGTTCGGTGATTACAATCCATCACAAAGCGTCAGTGATTTTGAATTTTTATATCGTCAACATTTAAAAAACTTGTATCACTTAATCAACATACCTGCACCAGAATATTTGAATGCTATTATCAGTGTTGGCGGCGGTTCGCCTGCCACTGGCGGCGTAATGCGTCAGGGCCACGAAATTATTATGCACGAAGCTGAACTTATAAATTAATGCGTGGTTACTTAACTTTAGTTATTCACAAATAGTTTATTCAATAACGTATTAAATGGTTAATAAAATCGTTAATTAATTTAAGTACCAAAAAAAGGAAAATCTAAGGGATGAAAAAATAGGTCACGAAATTACATAACCAAACAATGGGGTAGAACACTAATACTTATGCAAAAAAATACGGCGGCTATTTCACCCCTCTTTTTAAATCGACGTGCAGGCGTCTTACTGCATCCCACATCACTACCCAATCAACAATCTTTTTCGCACACGCATTCTATTGCTCAACTGCATGGCACTCTGGGAAAAGATGCCTATACTTTTATTAATTTTTTAGCGGAGTCTGGTATCAGTGTTTGGCAAATGCTGCCAACAGGGCCCACACATATTGATTTGTCGCCCTATCAATCATTATCAGCCCATGCCGGTAATCCGGAATTAATTAGCATCGATTGGCTGGTTGAAAAAGAGTGGGTAATGCGACAAAGCAATTGGAGCTCTAGCGAATCGCCTAACGAAATTTCCAGTGCAAAAATGCAAAAAATTCGTGTCGAATGTGCAAAGCAGTTTTATGTTTTGTTAACGAGCGAGCAGGGCGCAGCGCTTGCAAAAAAACTGAGTCACTTTTGTAAAGAAAATAGCTATTGGTTAGATGATTTTGTATTATTTATGGCTCTGCGTAATTTCTTCGATCATTGCGCGTGGAATCAATGGCCGGAAGCAGTAAAAAAACGCAACCCCGAAGCTTTAATACAATATTCTGAAACGCTTCGCTCAGATATTTCACTTTATATTTTTGAACAATTTGCCTATGCCGAACAATGGCAACAATTGCGCGACTACGCTAGCGAGAAAAATATTGCTTTGTTTGGCGATATACCTATTTTTGTTGCCCATGACAGCGCCGATGTTTGGGCAGCTCAAGAGTTTTTTCATTTAGATGCGGAAGGCAATTCCATTACGGTTGCAGGCGTACCGCCTGATTATTTTTCGGAAACCGGGCAACACTGGGGCAACCCTCATTACAATTGGCAAGCGATGGAGGACTCAGGTTTCAGTTGGTGGCTGGCACGCTTGCGTTCCCAGCTTAATCAATTTGATTTAATTCGTATTGATCACTTTCGCGGGTTCGAGGCTTTTTGGGAAATTCCCGGCAGCAATAAAGATGCGCGACATGGTAAATGGGTGAAAGCACCAGGCGAAGCTTTTTTAAAAGCGTGTTTTGCCGCGTTCCCCTCTCTGCCTTTGGTTGCAGAAAATTTAGGTGTTATAACGCCGGAAGTAGAAGCATTGCGTCATCAATTTAATTTGCCCGGTATGTTGGTGCTGCAGTTTGCATTTGATGGCAATATGAAAAATCCGCATTTGCCACATAACCATTCGCATAGCGATGTAATTTATACCGGTACTCATGACAACGACACCACCTTGGGTTGGTATCGATCACTTTCTTCACAACAGCAGCAGTTGATTAAAGATTATTTATTTTGCAGTCAGCAAACCATGCCATGGTTATTAATTGATGCGGCGCTCGCCTCTGTGGCACCCATGGCAATTATTCCATTGCAAGATATTTTAGAGTTAGATGGAGAGCATCGCATGAATATGCCAGGTACGATTGGCAAGAATTGGATGTGGCAATTTTCTTGGGAACAGGTACCCGAAAATGTAAGCAGTAATTTATACACGCGTTTAGCACGTTACGATCGTTTAAGTTAATCCAACCATCATGGGGGCAGTATGGAACATAGATGCACAGAGCGGTACGCAAGCGATTTAAGTATTTTGATTTATCAGCATAAGCTTCCAGTGGCCATTGGCAGAATTCGCAATGGCAGCCGATTGGGCATTTTTATAGAAACAGATTTTGCAAATATTGATTGTGAACACCAAATTTCATTAGAACTTCCGCTTAACCGTAGCGCTGCGAATAAATTACAGCGAGTGGAAATGAAAGCTCTCGTGATTCATAAAACGGGAAAAGGCTTTGGTGTAGAGCTTGATATTAAGACGCAGGAACAAACTGATTTATTTGTTGAGATATTGCGCGACCTTCAGCAAAAGCCGCAGCAAACCCCAATACTGCAAATGGTTGCGAACCATTAGTTAGGCTTTTTATACCCGATTATTTTCTAATTAGCCGCCACATTATTTTTTAGGGCGGCTAAATTTTCCGCCTTTATTTTCCCTCCGCTAAGCCATGTCAAAATCTATCACACGCTAGTCAACTTCATAGTCTTATTAAAACTGTGGATACACTTCCCAATATTGTGTTTTATGTGGGAAATCGAACGGTATTATTCTTTCGCGAAAGATAGATTCGAATCCTACTAATCTAATAATCATAAACGTGTTGCATTGACAATGACGCACGGATATTCAAGGACATTGTATGCTCTCATCAATATTTTATTTTTCATTTGCCGCTGTAATCATTACGATTTTTTGTATTGCTTTCGCTCGCATAAATTGGAGAGGTAAAACGGTTACTCCCAGACGTGTTTTGCAGGCGTTGCAAGCGCGCGTTCAGGATCGCCTCCAGCCCATCAACGAGGTTCGTGGGGTATTTAACAACTTTGCTGAAGCCACAGCAGCAGCGCCGCGAACCAAACCCTTAGGATACGATGCGGCCAATGCGGAAAATTGGTATTTTGATAAACTTACGCGCGTACAAATGGAGGATTATCCAGTCATTTACTGGCTGAAAAATGCATTTGCCGATAGCAGCTCGGTGCTCGAAATTGGTGGTCATGTGGGTGTAGCTTACTACGGATTCTCGCGAGTTATGGAATACCCTCGAGATCTAGCATGGACCATTTTCGACGTTCCAAGTGTAATGGAGGCAGGCGAAGCCTTGGCACGCGAGCGCAGTCAAACAAATTTACACTTTGCTCATGATGGTCTGGATTCAATTGAAGGCGCGGACATACTGATGGCTGTGGGCGCCTTGCAATATCTGGAGACTGACATTGCCAAGATGTTATGTTCTTATCAACAGCGACCCAAACATATCTTGATTAGTGAAACTCCCGTTTATGACGGCCCAAAGTTTATCACCCTGCAAAACTTAGGCAGCGTTTATTGTGCTTATCGAGTCTTTAATCGTCAGGAGTTATTGAGCAGTCTTGAATCCATCGGTTATCGGCTAGTGGAGACTTGGGCCAAGCCACGATGTCTACGTGTGCCTGGACATCCTGATAAAACGCTCGATCACTATAGCGGGTTTTATTTTCGGGCAGACCATAAGCAGTTGACACCTTCAATTCAGTGCCGCTAAGGCATAAATCTTTATAGTTGGAAGAAAATTTAGCCGCCATGGCTTAAAGTAGATTGTAATCGTTTACATTTTGTAAGAATATGTGAGAGGACGATAAGTCATACTTATACCGTCACGGGGCGGGCGAATATAGTTGGACGACACTCCTTTGGATAGTTGTTCCGTTATTACTAAAGCAGGATATGGTCATATATCAATTAAAAAGAATGCAATAAAACGGTTGATAGATGTGGTCGATTGAAAGTGTTGGCTAAGGCGAAGTGTTCCAGTTATTAAAAATAAGAACGATTGAAAATGAAATGCGAATTTATAAAACACGTTTTATCGGCATGACGCTATCCAACATCACCTGTTATTTAGAAATCTGTTTAACACGTGGTTGGTATGGGTATATGCAGGTTTTCCTTTAAAAAATGAATACTCAAAGACACTAAAATAAAATGAGGAAGCTCCAATGATCCAAAAAAATAGAAAGAATGCCTTAGTCGTGGCTATCAGTAGTGCATTGTGGGGCACTGCTGCTTGGGCGCAGGAGCCTGCGCCGACAACCGCACCTGACATGGTTGAAGAAATTGTTGTGAAGGGAGTTCGCGCCTCGCAGGCGAAAGCCATTGATATCAAACGCGCCAACGTTAATGTCGTTGATTCGATTGTGGCGGAAGATATTGGCAAACTGCCAGATTCGACCATTACCGACTCCTTGCAGCGTGTAACCGGTGTACAAATCAAGCGTGAGGCGAACGAAGGGACTTCGCTGAACGTTCGTGGAATGCCACAGGTACTCTCTACCTTAAATGGCGAGCAGTTCCTCAGCCCATGGAACATTACCGATGTTGGGGCCAACTATGGCGATATTCCCGCTGGCATGATTGGCGGTGTCGATGTCTATAAATCCCAGTCGGCCAATACTCTTGCCGGTGGTATCGCGGGTGTGGTGGATTTGAAAACCTTAAGACCTCTCTCACTTAAAGACGGCTTCACTGGCAATCTAAAACTAGAGGCTTCACAAGGTAGCCTCTCTAAAAAAGAAATAAATTCCGATGGCTCCACCGGCACCCGTAATCCTGATGAAAACATCAGCGCATTTCTGGGTTTTAACAACGGTGGCGATATTGGTGTGACGCTGGGTGCTTTCACACAATCCAGCTACAACGCCAACTACAAATTGGAGGTTAAGCCTCAGCTAGGCTTCCGGGACACGCGAAATGGCACGTCGATAGATCCTTTAGACTTGGATGGTGATGGTGATTTGGTTAACGATTGGTATCTTGCGCCTGAAAATTACTCCGCAAGCAGTAATTTTATGACCCGTGAGCGCACCGGGGGGTCGTTCAGTATTGAGGCTGCCGTAGGCGATTTCGTTAAAGTTCGTGGCGATGTTTTTTATACCCATATGGAACAATTTGATCGCGGTGTAAGCGTTAATTTCGATGGTGCAAATAATGTTTATGCATACCAGGTCAACGGTAACGCCAGCCCTAATCCCTGGACGAAGGATGAATGGCGAAATGCTAACGGTGAGGTTGTGCCTGTTAATACCTTCGGCGCTCAAAGAGGGGATGGTGTTTACCAGGACGGCAATGGTAACTATTACCCCAAACCTTCCAATATTGACGCTGGCCTCTACAACACCTTGTTGCCTGGTACTCAAGTGGGTATTGGCTCGGACTTTAGTTACATTGATGATATGGGGCAGCAACAAACACGTAGTATCCACACGCTAAAAGTAGCAGAAGTGCTGTCTCCTGCGTTTGAGTCAAAATCCAGCAACGGAATTAACCGTACGGGTGCAATCAATTCAAATTTTCAGGTTGATTACGATAACCAGGACAACATCAAAGCAACCTTGCGCTTTGTTCATGCTGAAGCAGAGAAAGAATACCGCGAAGCTAATTTGAAGCAAGGTAGCCCTGCTTGGTTGTGGCCAGATCTCGATGAATCACCCGGGAAAGATCCACTTACACCTTATCGTTTAACGGTTGACTACACGGGTGAGTTTCCCAGTTTTAACTACGATGGCGATATATCTGATGCGAGTAAGCTAGCCCTCTATCAAGCGGATGCCAAAGGCAATAACACCGAAGCAACGCTGGACGTATTACGTGCAGATATTAATTTTGCGTTTGATGGTGACTTGGTCAGTTCGGTTGACGTCGGCTTCCGGCACGGTATCCGCGATGCTGAATACAATGAGTTTTATTATGTGACCCCTACAGGTCGATATGAGGACAATCAACGTATTCCGATTACCAAGCGCGGTCAGCTTTTATCTGGCAATCAAATTTGGCAGCGCTATCCAGACTTCCGCTACTTTGATTACACTAACGAACCCCAAGTTTATCGCGATGCTGGCTTACATAATAATGAGTTCACGTCAGCCGATCCGGCGATAACTGTATTTAAAGACTTCGGACCATTTAAGGGCTTTGAAAAGGGTGTCTCTGCGCTCGATCCCGCAGCTTGGGACAACCCGCTTGAGTTTATGAATCGCCTTTATGGTAATGGTGAAATGTCGGTCAAAACCGTCGATGATCCTGCTAATGCTTACAGTGTCGAAGAAGCTTCTACCTCAGCTTATTTTCAACTCAATTTGGATGATACAGACGGCATCATGGGCATCCCCTATAAGGGCAATGTCGGGCTACAAATCCTGAGTACAGATCGTACTGTAGATCGTCACAATGTGCCCGAAGTGTTAGATATTTATAACTCTATTGGCTACCAAGACTATCAAAAGCTCGCGTTTGTTTACGATGTGGAAACTAAACATAAATCTTTTGTGCAAACCTTGCCTTCGCTCAATCTAAACTTCTTCCCTAAGGATGATGTGGTGGTGCGTTTCGGCGCGGCTAAAACGACCACCCGTAACAATTTGGAAAACGTCGGTTCGGGTTTAAACCTTTGGTACACCGAATGCGAGAAGAAAGATGAAAACGGCAATCGTGTATTGGTATTGAACAGCTCTGGTCAATTGGTGGGTGACAAGGTGACCTGTACTGGTGGCGGTAATGACAAGGGTAATATCGACATCAAACCCTGGTCGGCCAATGTGTATAACCTTGCGGCAGAATGGTACTTCGACGAGAACGCGATTTTGGGCGTGGGTTTGTTCAAAATTGATGTTGACTCCGCTGTACAAAACTTCCAGGAGCGGCGCAACTTTTTGGATGGGGATGGTATTGATCGTGGCAACACGGGCAACGTCTGGGTTTCACAAAACGTAGGCGCGTCTTCACTCTACGGTTTGGAAATGGGCTACAAGCAGCCATTCACTTTCTTGCCGGGCGCCTTCCTTAGTGCAACCGGTGTCGAGCTGAATTACACCTATTCCAAAAACGAATCTGCGGATAGAGATATCCAAGGCAACGTATTGCCTTTGCAATCCAACTCTGAACATCAGTCCAACTTCATTCTCTGGTACGACAAATCGGGCCTTAACGTGCGCCTCGCATACAACTGGAAAAGCAAAGAGTTTGATGGGTTCTCAGGCCTCAACACCAGCGGTCAGGCAGTCAAGCTTGCAAGCTGGATAGAACCGCAAGCCTATCTTGATTTATCGGTTAGCTATTGGGTTAACGAGCATTTCAGCCTCTTCGTGAATGGCACCAACCTCACTGAGCAAAGCAAGAAAAGTTATGCCCAGTACAGCGGTCAAGTGAACTCTATTTGGGTGCAGGAGCGCCGCTACTCAGCAGGTATAACGCTTTCGCTGTAATAAAAATATATGGCTCGGCTGCATAAGTTAAACATAACCAAATGCAGCCACTGATAGTTGCCTCTGGTGAGGCCAAACAAATTTAATTTGGAGTTCGGATTATGAACCGTGCGATTAACAAACTTTCTATTATGAGATCAGGGCTACATTATTCAGCTATCCTCTCAAGCGTTTTACTTCTGCAAGCTTGCGGCGGTGGTGGCGGTGGTTTAGCGGGTGGTGATGACAAAGATATAGATACCATGCGTCCGGCTGCCGGAGTGGAGGATGTGTCAGCACGTCCGCGCCCGCCCGAAAATGCGGTAGTCATTACCACGGATCAGCACTTAATATACGACGCGCTTAAACAACCGATTTTTTTACGCGGTATCAATCATCACTATGGCGACAGCCCAAGCACGCGTATTAACGGTATAGCAGCCATTAAGATGGCGGGCTCAAACGCCATTCGCTTGCAAATTAACGAAAGCACTACCGAGATACAATTTGAAGCCGCTATGGCGAAAATTGTTGAATCAGGAATGGTTGCAGTTGTTACCTTAACGGATAGTAATTTGCTTTGTACCGAGAACAGTACGCCCTTGCTCAGCGCTGTTGATACCTTGTGGCTGAAAAAATTTCTCCCAGTTCTAGTGCAAGACAGGTTTCAATCTTACATCATGCTCAACATCGCCAGTGGTTGGGGTGCCATGGATATTTTCAATCAAGACAGCTTGGGTTATCAGGAATATATCGATACATATAAATCCATCATTCGTAAATTTCGCGATGCAGGATTTAAATTTCCATTAGTGATTGATGCCCCAAGTTGCGGTCAGGATTTCAATGTATTTTTAAATGGCCGCTCGCGCGAACTAATGGCTGCCGATAGTGCGAAAAATCTTGTGTTCGGTGTTCATGCTGACGGTCCTAAATGGAATACCAGCGATGAAATTATCAACGCTGCGACTCAGCTGTATAACGAGAAAGTCCCTTTTCTTGTGACTGATGTAACGGGCTCTGGTGTTACTGCAGAAGGCGATGATCCGGTTGATCATAACGATCTCTTGGAAAAGTCTGTGGGTAATGCTGCGCTCTTGTTTGATCTTCCCTGGGTAACAACAGACGATAGCGCTTCTTTCGCAACTACCCTTGAAGCACCCCTGGATCTTCGCGGTGGTGCAGTCGTATCAACTTATGTATTCCTCGATAAACTTTATGCCGAATTTATACCCGGTGGGGGCGGCTATATTCAAACAGGTAAATTGGGTTTTGCGCTTTACGTGAAAGATGCCGAAGGCAATACTTTAAAAGCTGGATCAACTACGGCGTCTGAATTGCGTTCTAATCAATGGAGCAAATTGAGCTTCACCTTGCCAAAAACTGCTGAGGAAATTGACCCCGCTAACTTGATGAACGGCGCAACTTCATTTGACTTAACCTCAGTGTCCAAATTGGGAATTCAACTGGTGGCCAACGGTAAAGCCGCAGCACTGAAAGCGCCCATTAAATTTGATGACCTCAGCATATTGCCCGGTGTACCTCCGGTATTTACGCAAGGCTTTGATAGTTCTACCGAAGGCTGGATTGCGGATTGGACGAATCCAGTAGTGGGTCAAGCGAATGGTTCACTAACCATAGTACCTACCGCAGATCAAATCAGTGTGAACATGATAGTTGCGAATAACTCAGCGTTTGGCAATGTTAAATTTGATCGTCCGCTTGAAGTCACTTATCGCATTTATCTGCCTGTGGAATATGAAGGCCAAGGTCTCTGGGGTGGTATCTATGGAAAATTTGGTCCGGAATGGACATGGGTTTCAAATGGTTTTCCTACTGGGGGCTTGGTGGCTGGTCAATGGAATGAGGTAAAAACAACAATAGATTTTACCTCCGTTGGCGCAGATAAGATTTTTGCACCCAATGCATTTGGTTTGCAGCTTGGTGGTTATACACTTCCTAAAGCAGAACCCATTCTGATTGATTCTATTTCAATTTCTGATCCCGGTGCTAAGCCGACAAAAACAGTTATTGCTTCGCAATACAAAGCCACTTTCACCAAAGGCACTGAAGGTTTTGTGAATGCCGGTTGGGATGGTGGCAAGGCGGTAACATCAATGGTAAACGGTGAATTGTTAGTAACCGTTCCCGCAGGTGACGGCGGCGCAATAAATAAAGCCGATATTAATTCCGTTGCAGAAATTGATTTCAAGGGCGGTATTACCATCAACATGAAAGTCTTTATTCCAGCTGATTGGGCCGGTTCTGATTTCTGGATTAAATTCTTCATTCAAGACGGTGCTTGGAAACACTTTGAATACACGCCTTCATTAGATGCAAGCGCATTTATACCGGGTGAGTGGACTAGTTTGGAATTTAAAGTGACTGAGTTTCCTGTGGGTTTCTCGCGCACACTGAAACCGCAAATGTTTGGTATGCAATACGGAAACGTTCCGGCGGGAACCATCAAGTTGGATGATATTGAAATCTTCGGCGCAACTCAGGTTGATGATTTACAACCAATCTTTACTATGGGCTTTGAAACTCAATCACAATTTGACTCTGTGGTGTTTGACGCTGCTTCTGGTGGCTTCACCGAATCTGGTTTGGCCAGTGTTAAATTTGCTGAATGGAAAGTCATTCCATTTGGTTGGCTGGCAAGCTCATGGATAGGCAATACCGGCGGTAACGCGGTGTTAGATATTTCCAAAGCTGAAGACATTATTGATTTAACTGCACGTGGTGAAGAAATTGTTAATGGCGTACTGGGCATAAAAGCTACCAGTACTCCCGCTAACTTTTATGTTGCGCCTAAAGTTAATTTATAGTTCATTAATGTTTTGTGATTAAAGTTTGCGATAAAAAATCATCGTGCACATAACAAAAACCTCTTTCAATCGAAAGGGGTTTTTTTTGCGATACTGTAATTGTGGCGGTCGAAATGCTCGCAGAATTTAAAAATTTCATTTAACTAAGTAAAAACATTCAATTCCCTGCAGGTTTTGTTTGAGACTTAATTGGGATCTGGCTAAGCGTAAATATTTCAACCGGATCCGGATTGGCCGGATCGTAGATGGGCAGCTTATCTAAAAGTTTCGACGCAACAGCAAGATTCGCGTCCCTAATGCCTTGTACCACGCACTTTGCTAATTCATAGGCCCCGTAATTGTTGTGATGGGTTTTATCTTTACCATAATCATTAAAGGCGAGAGGCGCTTTATCCGGGCCCAGCGCTTCGTAAAGTTTTATACTCATTGCCTCCAAATCAATTAGCGCCACCTTCATTTCTTTGGCGACTTCACGTACAGCTTCAGGATAATTACCATGAGTGTTTTGAATTTTCCCGTTCTGATCAAAATTGCGACGCTGCATTGAAGTGATGACGACAGGTGTTGCGCCCCTTAATCGCGCTTCTGCAATCAATACTTTCAAATAGTCTTTGTAAGTAGTTTCCGCATCTGCGTAGGTTTGTTGCCATTGCTGCTTTTGATCATTGTGGCCAAATTGTATAAAGAGATAATCATCCTTTTTTATGGTCTCCAGCACCTTTGCTAAACGCAGTTCCATAATAAAAGCTTTCATGGTTTCGCCAGATTCTGCGTGGTTAGCTACAGCAACTTCATCCTTAAAAAAACGTGGCAACATTTGTCCCCAGCTGGCGGCGGGCTCGTAGGGCTGGTCTGTTACTGTTGAGTCGCCAATTAAAAAAAGGGTAGGTACATCTACTTTTTCAATTCTGATTGAGCGCACTTGTGGAGCAGCGCCATCAAATTCCAGGGTTAATTTATCATCCCAGTTAAGGCTGCCAGCTTCAGTGGTTTTCAATAGAACTTTTTCGCTAGTGGGTGAGTCTTCACGGTGATCCGCAAGAGCGCTATTACGCACATTGGCAGTAAAGCTGCGAGTCGTAAATTTTCCTGGCAAGGTTTTTACATCTTGCAAAAATAAACGGCGAGATTCTGCCTTCACTGTATTGGAAGATGCTCTCCTGGAGTGACCGAATTCTACCGTGATACGGTAATTGCCTTCTGAAACTTTTGTAGAAAAATAGAAAGGATTGCCTTGATTATTAATCTGCGTATTTAAATCAAAGCCGTAACCTTGTTCGGAGCTGTAGGGCTTATCAACAAATAAACTACTTGGCTTCGATGCTTTTACGAAACTAAATTGCGATGCAGCCGATTCTTGACCAGCGTTGCTGTAACTAGCAAAAAAGAAAATGGCAATTACCAGAATTTTTAAGTGGCTGATTTTTTTTTCGAGTATCATTTCACTACCGCTATAAACGAACGTAAATGATTTTACACTCGATGCAAAAAAAATCTTAGGTTTTTGCAGATTATTATTGGGGCAGGGGCGCAGTAGCTTGATAGGAATATCGCTGGCTTTTAAATAGCCGTTGCAATAATTATGATTAAAAATTATTTCATAATTGTTCCCCCCATTTGCTGCGAGGGGAACAATTGTTAGTCAGTAGTTATCAAGGGCAAGCTACATTTTTACCAGCGCCTTTCACTACACTCACTTTGGAAAAACTAATATCCAAACTGCCGTCTGTGAGAAGCGAGAAAGGTTTCAACACTTGCGTCCAGAATTCGCTGGGCGGTTGGATAACACCAAAAGTTGCACCGGAGATTGGATAACAACTTAAAGGGACGGTTATCGTTTGCCAACCTTTGCCTGCAAAGGATTTCAATTGTTTGGTGAAATCTATATCTGAAGCACAAAAAGATCCACATCCCAAGCGCAGGAAGGCCGCTTTTGCGGGCGGTGCATCAACCTTGATATCAAATACCAGCGCTGAATTTTCTTTCAAATAATTGGTGAAATCTTTACGGTCGTTAACAGCGAGCGCAACCAGTCCAGAGCCTTGACCGTTCCACTGTACGCGACGCGCATCTTCCTGAACGTTGCGATCTACGGCGGTAATTTGTAGTGAAGAGACTTTTACACTTTTACTATCCATAGCTAAACGATCATTCTGGAAGCCAGTAATTTCCAATTGCCATTCACCAATAGGGCGACGATTGAATAATTCCAGTAGATCCATTACCTGCTCAGCTTTTAAGCCTTCTTCAGAAAGATTATCGCCAAGAGTATTTTTATCGGCGTAACTCATTCCATAACCGTAAGCAAATAACGGATCGTAAGTTTTATCACTGACATTCAACGGTGTTTGGTCAGGACGCTTAGGCCACGAAAAGCTCAGACGACCTTTCATATCGTAGTTGATACGGCCTTTTGCATTTTTGAAAATGACATCAGCCACCCCTTGACCTTCAGTGCCTGGTAACCAGGCGGCAACAAATGCATCGGAAGCATTGAGTTCACGGTTAACCCACAATGGTCGGCCGGAAATAAATAGCGACACCACTGGAATACCTTGAGCGCGCAATTTTTTGAGTAATTCCCAATCAACCGGGTTACGCGGCTTATAAGAAAGATCAGCAGTGTCACCCTGCATTTCTGCGTAAGGGTCTTCACCAAATACAACTATGGCTACGTCCGGCTTTTCTGTAAGGTTAAATGAACCGTCAGTGCTCAGCGTGGTTTTACCGCCAGCCTCGCTCACAATTTTATTGATACCTGCGTAAATGGAAGTGCCGCCGGGGAAGTCTGCATTGGTGTTGCCGGTGCCTTGCCAGGAAACTGACCAGCCTCCAGATTGTTTGCCAATGTTGTCAGCCCCATCACCGGCTATTAGCACGTGTTGTTTTGGTGAAAGTGGTAGAAGCTTGTTTTTATTCTTCAGCAGAACCAGCGATTCACGCACTGCTTGTCGAGCAATCTCGCGATGCTCCGGTGCACCCAGGATTTTTTTAGCAGCCAGGTCGCGGGTAGACGGTGCACCTTTTTCAAATAAACCTGCACGAATTTTCACGCGCAAAATTCTACGTACAGCGTCGTCGAGGCGGGCGCTTGTGATTTTCCCGGATTTGGCTTGGGCCACTAAATTCTTGTACAGCTCTTTCCACTGTGAATCGGGCACCATGTAAATATCCAAACCCGCCATGATTGAATCAGGGCAATCTACTACCGTACAGCCTGGAATAAACATGTGGCCATTCCAATCGCCAACGACTAAACCATCAAACCCCATGCGGTCTTTCAATATATCGGTCAGTAAATATTTATGACCATGCATAGGCATGCCGCTGAAAGAACTGAAGGATGCCATGACCACTTGCGCACCCGCTTCAATGCCACCGAAATAACCGGCGCCATGGATATCGCGCAGTAGTTGTTCGCCACCCTGGGTTGCGCCGCGATCCACACCGTTTAAAGTACCGCCGTCACCGATAAAATGTTTTGTAGTGGCTATAACATTTTCATTGCTAAACAATGCTTTGGATCCAGGCTCGCCCTGCAAACCTTTTACCATTTCACTGGCGAAGGCTTTGGTAATACGCGGATCTTCGGACCAGGATTCGTAAGTACGTCCCCAGCGATCATCGCGTGCCACTGCCACCGTAGGTGAAAAGTCCCAATCGAGACCGGTAGCGGCGATTTCACGAGCGGTAGCCCAGCCAATTTTTTTCAGCAGGTCAGGATTGTTAGATGCGCCCAGACCAATGTTGTGGGGAAACAAGGTTGCGCCAACGACGTTACCCAAGCCATGGACAGCATCTGTACCCCACATGATGGGGATACCGGCGCGTCCATTGGTTTTGTCAGCTGACGCGTTATAGAAACTGTCGGCCATCTTGACCCAGTCTTCCAACGTGGCGTATTTGTTGCGATGAGGTGTACTGCCACCGCCATTTAATACGGAGCCAATGTGATATTGCTTAATGTCTTCAGGTGTAACTTCGTTGATTTCCGGCTGTATAACTTGGCCAATTTTCTCTTCAAGTGTCATGCGTGAGAGAAGCTCATCAATACGCTTTTCTACAGCAGGATTTTTAGCAATTTTGCTTTTTAAAGCTGGCCAGGTGACGGAAGCCGTAGGTTTTGTCGATGCTATTGAAGTGCTCGGCAAAGTGTCTGGCGCTGGTTCCGCTACTGCGGGAAGTCCCAGCAAAGCGACCAATATGCCGCCTGACAGTACCGGGAAACTTGATGTGTATTTCATATGCTGTCCTCACAGTGACATCTATTAAATTTTTTGTAGTGACCCTAATAAAAAGGTTGTTATAGGCTTGTTACATATCGAGTCCAGAATTGAGCCAAGTGTGATGACCCCCAAACATTTAACCGAATACTTTTCGCGGTGCGGCATTATAGATTGCATGACATAGAATTTTCTATAAGGCAGGCAAAACTAGATTTGTATTTAGATAATAGCAATCTTGGGGCAAGCTACAAGCTGGAAGAGCATTTTGTTGGGGGCGTTAAGTATGGTGGAGCCGCGTCTTTGCAGCTAATCCACAATGCCGCTATAAATCACGAAAAAACTCATCCCATCGATTTAATATAAAAAGCACCTGAATCTATCTGCTCTTATTCGAGCTTTTATGTCGTGATAAGGGGGTAGGCGAGGCGGTGGAGTTGACAGGCTCTCCAAAAAATATTAATAAAGAATTTAAGTCGATGCCAACCATTAAAGCGCAACAAAAAACCTACAGTATCAGCAACAAAATTTTCTATTTTTATACTAATAAAGTTATTGCCAGGTAAAAACCTTTCTCTGCATTGTTTTGCAATAGATACCTGTTCACATTTTTAAGCGACGTGCTATTTAATATTTAAAATAAAAATTTTTAATTATTTTAAATAAAATTACAAATGTCATGAGTTAAAAATCAACTGGTGAATTTTCCCGTCATTACGCAAATCATTATTTAGCGCTCATTTCGCCGCTTGTTATTTCAATGCCTAAAGGGCGGCAGGGTTGTTATATTTAGGCACAATGCACCTATAAATGACCGCGCAAGTTAAAAAACCTACGTGATTCATAAATTTTCGAGGAAATTGATCGGGCCTGGTTTTTGCGATGACTTAAGCTAAACGAAAAATATCGCGATGAAAGACAACACAATAAGAACAAAAAAAATACAAAAAATAAAATTTTTCACTGCACATTTTTTTTACGTTTAGTTGCATTAAATAGCGGCAGATTTTAAAGTGCTGCGCCCGTGCGTAATACGCGGGATTATTTTTTACCCTAATTTACGAGGAATGTATATGAATCAGTTAAAACGGACACGTCCAAATTATCAATGGCTTTTGAGCTGCAGTATTAGTGTTATGGTTAGTGTCGGTGCACATGCAGGCATAATTGTCCCCAAACCTGCACCCCACGAAGCTCAAAGCCCTGAAATGGCTCGAGTATTGGCTCGCGTAGGAACCTACACCCTGGTAGGTGCAGAGCAAGAGACGAGAGCTATACCAAGCGACGTTATTATCGCTGAACCAAGTCAATTTCAAGGTGCGGTTTATTTGTTTAATGGTACTTCTGCTACCCCCGAGCGTGTTTACCAGCTCCCAGGCCTTGTTCATACTATGGAGCGTGCTGGCTGGTCAGTTGCTATGTCCAGTCAATGGGTTGCATTTGCAACCAAGCCTTACAATAAGTCATACATACCACCTGCGCAGATTGATACGACTCAGGCTTATGTTTACATCGCGGGCAAAACCAATGGCGTGTGGGCGAGTTGCCCGACCTTGGATTCAGTTGCCAATAATTGTAATACTTCCTTTCGCGATAACCTTAGCAGCGTATCCAAGCCAATAACGCGTATTCCATTTGGTACGCGCCAACCCAATGATGGCAATGACCTGGACCTGACACGTTTTGGTATGGCTATTTCTGATAAATACTTGGTATTAACCGACTCCAAAAAAAGTATTGTGAAGTTCTATCGCTACGACGCCACCACTAATAACTGGTTAAAGGAGTTCGACCTGGACGATGAGGATTACAAAACCTTTGGTAAAGCCGTGGCCATTTCTGGCGAAAAAATCGCGGTTTCGTCCACTTGGGAAGGCCTTCCTGCGGTTTCAAAAGGCACGGTGCGGATTTACCAGCGAAACGCGACTACAGGTACGTGGAGTTGGACTTCGCAAACTGACGGCACTTTTGCTAGTGGTGAGTTTGGCAAGCAATTGAAGATAGACGGCTCTAATCTAGTTGTTACCAGTGGTACAAGCAGCGGTGCTAAACATTTGGCGTTCTATCGCTTGGACAGCAATGGCAATCTAACGAGCGCGCCTTATCTATTACCCATACAGGATTTTATTTACAGTCTTAGCTTATATGGTGACACTCTAGCCGCTACTGGCGGCGGTTCCGATCTGGCCCTAACAATTTACAAGCGCAACACGGCGAGTAGCACGTTAGAGTGGAAGCGCACCACAGGTCTAAATGGTAATTTTTATGCTAATCGCGCTGCTTCCGGTCTAAGTTATCCTGGAATAGATGAAATAGGTTTGGTCGGTGATGATTTATCGCTCGGTTGGCGCGTCTTCAACTCGACAACAGCCAACCTTTTTTATGGTGCGGTAGTGCATGAAAAAGTCAGTTTGCTTGACCCATGTCGCGATCCTAAAAATTTGGTCATCAACTGCTCATTTGATAATGTTAACAACACTACGCTCAACAATAGTGTTAGCAGTGCCAATTGGACATTGCTTACTAACCAAGGCGGTTCAGGTTCAGCCAGTTACACCGGCGGTCAACTGCGTGTGAGTATTTCCAATCCAGGTTCAGACATGTGGCACGTACAGGCGCGCACGCCGGTAAATTTATCGCAAGCTGTTAGATACAAATTAACCTTCCGAGCTAAAGCTGATGCAAATCGCAACTTTGTGGTCAACATTGGACACAATGGTAACCAGGATAATAATTGGCAAAGTTACGCTCGCGTAACTCCATTTGCGACTACAAACTGGACTGATTTTAGTTATGAAGTTCAAGTGCCTATGGATGCCAATGCGTTCCTGGATTTTAATTTCGGCAATGCAGGAACCAGTGCGGTGACTATTGATGGTGTGAGTTTAAAAGCGTTTTAATTTTAAATTTCGTCTCTAAAGATTTTTCCCAAAAATGAAAAAAATACAAAGCGGGGCTCATTTAAGGCTCGCTTTGTATTTTAGTGGACGACCAAGCTAAGTTGGAAACTCTTGTTTGATTAACTTATTGAATTTTATAATGTATTTTTTATTTTATACAGCATATGTTGGAAACAATCCACTCGATTTTGCGAATTCGGACGATATGCAAAGCAACAATCTATGTTGGAAACTTTTCGCGTACAGCTCGAAATTGATTATTTGAGCGACAAATAAAAAGGAAAAGGGCGACAGGAAGTTCTGATTCGTTAGCTTATGCGCCAGGCTAAACTTGACGATGTAAAGTATTTTGGTGCTGCAGTGAGAAAACGTCCATATGTTGTGCTGGTGAAATATCTCTCAGTGAACTCAACAATATAGGGATTGGTGATTACAAGGTTTTTTTCCGATTTATGGTAACGCTGGGCTTCTATGCTATTTGCACAATATGTATCGCTAAATGCCTCATTCAAAATTTTCAAATTTTCATGATCGATGATTCTTGACGTGTCAAATGCAAAGTAAAATCGATTATTTAGTTTAAAAAAAAGATAATTTGAAAATAGATTGTTAGTCCTGTAGAAATCCCTATGTTTATTCTTATGTAAACCTTTAGGAATATTTTTAAATTCGCTACGCATTTTGTACCTTGTAAGTTCCTTTAGAATAAATGTAAAGCTACTCAATAAATCTTTTTCGAAGATAATTTTTTGAATATTAAATGGTACCACGCCTAATTTATGGCCGGATTCTGAATAAATAAATAAAGGTGGTGCTAT
The DNA here is from genome assembly GCA_040386215.1 of Pseudomonadota bacterium. GTDB lineage: Bacteria > Pseudomonadota > Gammaproteobacteria > Pseudomonadales > Cellvibrionaceae > Cellvibrio. Next base: position 1,555 of record JAZKFX010000014.1, on the reverse strand, counting down.
GGGAAATACATTCGGTATTTTGTGCGGGGCGGGCAGACCGTCCTCGACTATCAGCTTTATCCATACAAAAAATGCCTCACAGTATATACACGGTTTTTTCAGCGAAATGATACTTGTCGTAAACGTATGAGCCTTTGGGCATACAAGGGAAAGTGTGGCGACTATCGTTCTCATCACGGAAAGCTTTATTTGATGTAACTCTGCATTCCACTTGTGGCATTCAAGAATGGAGAGCTCTTTTTCAATCAGGTCTGCTGGTCTTATAAGATGTGTTTTCACTGGCGAAAAGTGAATTTTGAAGGTTTCAAATATATCTTTTTTTAGTAGGCCCACATCGTTTAAAATTGAGGGGGTTATCAGATGATAGATATCAATAGGCAACCTCTCTATTTCTCCAGAGGTGTAAAGTTTTTCTATTTTATTAAATCCTTGTAGTGGTCAAGTAAATTTGGCCACGATTTAAGAGTTACTTACGTAATGTCGCTCTGCCATAACCGGAGATAATCCTCGGTTATGTCGATGCGGCCTTGTCTGACTGTAGTAACCCAACACGTAATCCGTTATTAACAATTCTGCTTCCTTAAAATTTCGATAGCCAAACGTTGGCACCCATTCGGTTTTTAAACTTCTAAAAAATCTTTCCATCGGTGCATTGTCCCAGCAGTTGCCGCGACGACTCATGCTCTGATCGATGCGATAACGCCACAACAATTGTCGATAGCTTCGACTGGTGTAATGGCAACCTTGATCGGAATGAAACATAACATCTTTGGGTTTTCCTCTCGCTTCAAATGCCATGGTTAAAGCGCGCTTGGTAAGCTCGCTATCCGGTGATAACGACAGTGCCCAGCCAATCGGTCTGCGTGCAAATAAATCCAATACAACCGCTAGATAAGCCCAGCGAGTACCGATCCAAATATAAGTCACATCACCACACCAAATCTGGTTAGGTTTGCTGACAGTAAATTCCCGATTCAATTTATTGGGAATGACAACATGTTCCTGGTCAGCTTTTTTATAGCTGTGTGTGGGGATTTGACAGCTCACTAATTCCAGCTGTTTCATCAACCTTCCTGCGCGATAACGACTCAGCGGAGTGCCTCTGGCCGTCACCATATCGGCAATACTTCTTGCACCAGCAGAGCCGTTACTTTGCGCGTGCACAGCGTGAGCTTCACTCAACAAATGAACCTGTTCCGCATCAATCGTGTCAGGCCGTTCCGCCCAATATTTGTAACTACTGCGATGAACATCAAACGCGTTGCACAGCATTTTAACGGAATGGCTCTCGTTGAGATTTTTAATTATCGCAAACTGTTCAGCGAGTCGGACATCAAGAGAGCGGTAGCCTTTTTTAATATTTGATTCTCTTCTTCAATTCGTTTGATCTTTTTCTCAAGCTCGCGTATTCGTTGTTGTTCCGGTGTTACCGGCGCACCTTTTGCCGGCCGACCATCGGGTATTGCTCGAAGTTGCTTAACCCATTTATCCATCGTGGAGAGGCCAACCCCCATCGACTCGGCTGCCTCGCGAATGGAGTAGCCTTTTTCGACAA
>JAZKFX010000013.1:0-13811 GCA_040386215.1 Pseudomonadota bacterium | reverse complement strand
TGCCGCACTTTATGAAAGAAACTGACACTTATTCCAAACCATTAAGAAAATTTGAAAGACTTTCTTTGCCTCACAAAGCCTTGCTTACTTCGGCAGTTGGTTGGAGTTTTGCATTGTGTGTATCGGTAATTTATTGTTTTCTTTATATGCGTTACGTGAATTCAAGGCCGGAGAGTTTGACAGAATCTGTCATGTGGTTTTTTCAGGAATATGGATTTTGGATCATATTGACGCCGGTTTTGTTGATAGGGTTAAGCTATTTTAGTCGTCAGCGACAAATTGGGTGGTTTTGGCTATTAGTCGCTGCATCACTTTTTGGCAGCATCGCATTTCGTTTGAGCCTGGATTTCTACCTTAATCCTGACGCAAAATTTTTATCCAGTTTGGTATATTTTACGCCGGGCAACGTGATAATTACGCTCCTGGTTGTGCTGGCTTGGGCACTTGTATATCGCCAAGCGGAGCATCGGCTCCCAAAAAGCGACCAAATCAGGATTGAGGAAATTGAAACGACTAAAAGTAAGCTATCAGTTGAATCACTGGTAGCTTATAAAGGTAATAAAAGTGTTTCAGTTAGCATTAACTCCATTCAAATTGTTAGTGCAGCAGGGAATTACGTGGAGCTTCATTGTGCAGACAATCAATATTTATTGCGTTCCACAATGAAAGAGCTGGAAGAACAACTGAAGTCATACAATTTCATTCGGGTTCACCGTTCTCACCTGGTCAATCCTACCGCCATCGCGTCTGTACAAGCCGATACCTTGGTTTTAAACAGCGGAACCAAACTCACCGTCAGCCAACGATATAGAAAGAATTTAAATAGCTTTCAATAAGTTAACGTTTATCATTTTATCCCTTCATCCCTAATTCTTCGGTCTTATCACAAACTTGATGAGTTCCCACAAACCTTGGCGGTAGGATGCTGGTTAGTTAAAGCAACTATCCGTGAGGTGACAGAAGAATGAACGTTAATTCAGGTATCCATCAGAGTAAAAAAGATTTGAGTCTTGTCTCAATAGTGCTTCATTGGATTGTTGCACTGGGCATTATTACATTGGCCTTAATCGGTCTTTACATGACAGCAAACGAAGCTTGGTCGCTATATCCGTATCACAAATCCTTCGGCTTAATACTTTTTCCCATTATTGTTATTCGGGTCATTTGGCGATTAAAACAAGGGTGGCCTGTTGCTGTCAGTCGTTATTCAGCGGTGGAGCACAGCTTGGCAAAAATGACGCATTGGCTTCTTCTCATTCTGATTTTTCTCATGCCATTAGCGGGGATGATCTACTCAGGCGCTAGTGGTCACGGGTTTGGCATTTTTGGTTTGGAGTTGGTTCCGCATAATTACACTGAAGACGGGCAGGCGATAGCCTATAGCGAAGTTTGGCGAGATGCAGGTCAAACCGCGCATCGATATATTGGGAATGCATTGATGGTATTAATTGCATTGCACATTGCTGGAGCTTTGAAACATCACTTTGTTGATAGGGATGCAACACTAAAGCGTATGTTAGGGAAAAAATTATGATGAAATTTTCTGTAGTGTTTAGTTATTGGATTGTCTTAATGGCCGGTCTAGGGTCGACATGTTGTAGTGCTGCCAGTGAATCGCAAAATAAAACATCCATCGCTGATTTAACGGTGACTATTGTGGATGGTGAAGCAACCAAGCTAGGCGATATTCAAAAAAATAAGCCACTCTATATTAAGTTTTGGGTAAGCTGGTGTGCGAGCTGTTTGAAAGAAATGCCGAAGCTGGCAGAAGATTTCAAAAAGTATGGCGATAAAATTCAATTTCTAACGGTTAATGTTGGCATTGAGGATACGCAAGAAGATATTAAACGAATTTATCGCGAGTATGGATTGCAAATGCCTGCCGCGATTGATAGTGATGGCACACTAGGGCAGACACTTGAGTTCGTTGGCACTCCCTATCATTTACTTTTCGATCAGGGTTGGAAGCTAATGCATAAAGGTCATAGTGCAGATGATCAACTCAGCCTAACTCTTAGTGTACTTGCAGGTAATCCGGTTCAAAAAGCAGAATTGAAGGAAAAACATTTAGTAGAGGTATCTCCACTGCAATCGCCTGGGTTTACCTTGCCGAAAGACGGTGTGGTTTTCTACACCATTGCATGGTGTGACTGGTATATGTTGGACACCAACAAGCCTCTGGCAGAACGCTGTAAAAAAGTGTCACAAAATATTGCGAGATTAAAAAAAGAAAGACCAGAGTTAAAGATAAAAATTCTCGTGTCACCTATGTGGATCAGTGATGAAGAAATAAAAAATTACAAACAACGCTTTGCATTGAATGTACCAGTGCTTATTGATACCGGAGATGTTATATCGCATCGCTATGGTCTTCGAAATGTAGGTATGGCACTCGTGTTTAAGGCTGGTAGCCTAAAAGAAAAGATTGTTGGTGTAGACGATTATAATCGCATGAAAAATGTCGCTTTTTAAATAATTAACAATGGTAGGTTGGGCTGAGGCACGAAGCCCAACACTTCGTCCTCGCAAATTGACCCAATACAATTTTAAAACCCAACAGCTATCGCAATTTCTTTTTATGGTTTGTAATTAAAGATGATCATGTTGGGCTTCGTGCCTCAGCCAACGTGGCTCGGCCCAACCTACGCAGAAAAATTTGTATCAAATTGCATCATAAGGTTTGTATTCGATTTTGGTGACGTAATAACACTCTTCTCCTTCCGGTTTTTTCAAAATAATTTCATCCTCTAAACGTTTACCCATCATGGCGCGCGCCAGCGGTGAATCCATGCTCAATTTATGTTGGCTCACATCGTATTCATCCGGGCCAACAATTTGATAGGTTTGTTCGTTGCCGTCGTCATCTTCCAGCGTTACCCAGGCACCGAAAAATATTTTACTTTTGTCGCTAGGCAATTGGTCCACGACGGTAAGTGCTTCCAGGCGTTTACTTAAAAAGCGTACTCGGGAGTCGATTTCCCGCAAGCGTTTCTTGCCATAAATATAATCGCCATTCTCACTGCGATCGCCATTTTTTGCGGCTTCATGCACAGCTTGAGTGACCAGCGGGCGTTCAATTTTCCAAAGCTGTTTTAATTCATCGTTTAAACGCTTTGCACCGGCGGCAGTAATGTAGGTTGAACCCTTTGGGCTTGGTGGACGCCAGCGACTCATAATGTACCCGTGTTGGTGATGTTAAAAATAGATTGATAAAAAGCTAATTCTGCGTTTATCGCATGTTTGATATTTTCTGCCTGACGAAAGCCGTGGCCTTCGTCAGGGAAGGTCACGTATGAATTCTTGATTCCTTTGTGTGTCAGTGCCGCGACCATAGCTTCGGCCTGGTTGGGTGGCACTACTTTGTCTTGCAATCCTTGTAAAAAAATCACCGGGCAATTTAATTTTTCGATGTGATGAATCGGTGAACGTGCTTTGTAAATTTCCTGTGCTGCAGGATATTCGCCTATCAATGAATCTAAATAGTGCGCTTCAAATTTGTGGGTGTCTTTAGCAAGTGCTTCCAGGTCTCCTATACCGTATAAGCTGGCACCAGCCTTAAACGTATCGCAAAAAGTTAACGCTGCCAACACTGTATAACCGCCCGCGCTACTGCCGCGAATAGCAGTTTTATTGCTATCTACCAAACCTTGTGCAATTAAGTAATCGGCACCGCCGCATACATCAATCACATCGGTAATGCCCCAGTTGTTTTTGAGACGGTCGCGATATTTGCGACCATAACCTGTGCTGCCGCGATAATTGACATCAAGCACGGCGAAGCCGCGGTTAGTCCAAAATTGTGTTTTTAAATTGAGTGATATTTCGGTTGCGCCGGTAGGGCCACCGTGGCACATAACGATCAGCGGCGGTAAGGTATTTTGCGGCGCTATAACTTGAGCATTTTTTGGTGCGTAATAAAATGCGTGGGCAGTTTCACGATCTTCCGTCAAATAACTTACCGCTTGCGGTAAGGATATTTCATCTTCTGCAATGTGCACATTGCTCGATTTGGCTAAGGATTTTAATTGTTGGTGTTCGTAACAAAATAGTTCGCTGGCGGTGGTTGCGCTAGCTCCGAGAAAATACCCTTTACCTGGATGACAATAAATACCGGATATATGTGTAAGGTTCTCAGGTGTAGATAATGTCTGCAAAGTTTTTTCTTTAATATTGATCGTTGCTAGTTGCCATTGACCTAGTTGACTGTAACAGCAAAATATTTCTTCGTTATTTAAAAAACCGTAAGTGCTCATGCCGAACACCCATTGTGGCGTGGCAAATTCAGCTGCTGTATCGCAAATAATTTCATCGCTGAATTGCAAAAAATCGTAGCGATAAATATTCCACCAGTTATTGCGATCTGATACAAAAAATAATTCGCCTGCCGGTGACCATTGCGGTTGAAAAATAGATTCGGTTTGACTGCCCGCAATTAATTGCTGGGTTACAACTTCACCCTTTTCGTTGAGATCAGCACAAAAACATTCACTGCCATCCCATGGCATTTGTGGATGATTCCAGCATAAATAACTGAGTTTATCGCCCGCAGGATTTAAGCGTGGGTTACTGTAAAAGTCAGCGCCCGTTATTAATAGCGTGACATCGCCCTGTAAATTAATCGCAATAATTTCACTGCGTTCTTCTATCTTTAGTTTTTCGCTGCTATTGGCGTGGTTGCTGGTAGTAATACCGTGATCTTCTCGCACGCAAATTAGGCGCTGGCGTTGCTCATCCCAGCAGAAATCGGCGTAGCGATAATTTCCCGCAGGGCTTAATGGTATGAGTTTATTATTTGTTCGTTCAATAATGTAAATACGTTGGTCTGTATCTAACACGCAAAAGATATGTCGAGCAGTCACTAGATAATTGCCGCCACCGTATTCGTGCGCACGGGTGCGAACGCTGTGCGGCTCCGGCAATAAATCCTGGCGTTGGCCTGCTGCTGATAAATGCACCAGCGCATTACGGCCTTTTTCGCTAGGGCGCGTTTCCAGCCAAAAAATATCGTCCTGCACGGCTTGTGGTTCGCTAAGGCGCAGGGTTTGCGCGGTTAATAAATCAGCGGTAATAATGGACGGCCATTCACCGTAGTTGTAAACAGTTTGCATAGATTTCTATCTGCTATTGTTGAGCATATTGATATTGGGCCTATTGTGGCTTTTTAACCGGCTTTGTGTGGGATTTTTTCCACAAATGCACGCGGGGTTTTTATTTAGCTGAATTTCCGTTTAAATGGCGGCTTAATTTTAAATTAGTCTTACTCTGTAGATCACCCTAACTATGATTTTTTCACTTGCAAGCCTTAAGGATGCATTACCTTCAGTTGCCGCTGCTTCTCCGGAAGTGCGTTGGTGGATTGCGTTTTCCGGTGGTCTGGATTCCTGTGTTTTGTTACATGCCTTAGCTGCTTTAAAGCTGCCGGTCCAACTCCAGGCTTTGCATGTTAATCATCAGATATCTGCAAATGCAAATGCATGGCAGCAACATTGCGCAGAATTTTGTGCAGCTTTAGGGGTGCAATTTACCGCAGTTAAAGTGATTGTTGAAAATAATGGGCGCGGTTTAGAAGATGCCGCGCGCAATGCTCGTTACACAGTTTTTGAGCAACATTTAAAACCCGGGGATTATTTATTCACCGGTCATCATGCCGATGATCAAAGTGAAACCATATTGTTACGCTTGGTGCGCGGTGCGGGTCCGCGGGGTCTGGCAGCAATGTCGCGCTCGCGCTTATTAGGGGAGGGAATAATACACCGCCCCCTGTTGGATTTTACCCGCAGCGAATTGGAAACCTATGCTCATAGTCATCAGCTGGTGTGGGTAAACGATGAAAGCAATGAAGATGACCATTACGATCGCAATTATCTGCGCAATCAGGTGATGCCTCTGTTGCGCAGCCGCTGGCCCGGGTTTGCGCAAAAATGGCAACAAACCGCTGAGCTGTGTGCGGCAAACGAAGCCTTAATCGAAGAATTGGCTGCGCAAGATTTATTGTTGGCTGATCTTAAGACTGATTTGGTGGGCACTAGCATCGCGTTACCTTATTTTTCAAATTTGTCCGTGGCGCGTCGTCACAATTTACTGCGTACCTGGTTGCGCGGGCAGGGCTTGTGTGTGCCGGAACAACAGCATTTAACGCAAATCGAAAACCAGATTATTGGTGGGCAACTCGATGCTGAAACCCGGGTTAATTGGGGCGATGTATCACTAAGGGTTTATCGCGCTCGGGTTTACGCCTTGCCTTTGGCGCAGTTGCCGGTAGTCGGTGAGTTGCAATGGGTGATGAGTGAGAGGGGCCGTAAACCGCTATTAAATTCCGCCTTGCCCAATCTGCATATTCGTTATCGTCAAGGCGGCGAGCGCTGCCGTCCTGCAGGGCGCGCCCACTCCCAAACTTTAAAACGTTTACTGCAGGATTATGCAATCGCACCCTGGCTGCGTGAAGGCTTACCGTTGCTTTATAGCGATGACATTTTGGTAGCTGTAGCGGATCTTTGGATTTGCGAGGGTTATGTTGCTGAAGCAGATGGGTATGGTTTGCAATACAAGCTAAAACACCTATGAAATTCTGGTCACATCTCAGTGGAAGCAAATATGAATATTCACTTTATCCTCACACTTGTAATCATTTTTTTTACTTCGGATTCCGACGCACTTTTTACTTCGGCTTCCAATGTAGAAGCAAAGGGCGCAACGGAAGAGCAAACTAAAAAAATCGCAACCAACAATAGTCCAAGTGTAGAAAGCGTAATTAATTCTTTTTCAACCGCCATCACCAAAAAAGATGTTGGGCTATTCCTTACACTTGCAGATCCCAGTGGACTTTATCTTGTTCGATCATTTACTTCTGGCAACCTTGGCGGACGAGGCTCATCGCTCAGCCAAAAAATTAATGTCAATAAAATTGATAAGGAATTTACGTTTCCCGTAAAAGAGCAAACACCTTTTGACTTGTCAGGGCTGTTTTCCAGCCTGCCGATTAAGTCGTTTAAGGCACTGCCAAGCCGTACTTTATTGCCTGAAGTTGAAACTGCTCATTATGATCAATGGGCACCTTTGTTAAAGAAAAGCTTGGCAAATACACCTGCAGTGGTGGAAGGAGATCCAATCATTTTATCTTCAAGTACCTCCAGATATTGGGTGTATGGGGAAGCTCAAATTATTGATGACATCTTAGTGGGTGGGTTCGCGGTTTTTTCGTTGCAAAATAATAAATTGAGCCTTGTTGCTATTATTGAGTTGTTATAATTTTTCAAGGGTCAGTAAGGGGCAGAAGTCGAGGCTCCTTGCGATTATGCATGAGTCGTTTTTGCATTTATTGTTAGGGTTCGCGCGTAGTTCTTTGATTATTTTGCTCGTCTATCACCAATAACTTGTGCGGGGTTTCCTGCAATTATTTGATAGGCTTCCACCCTGCGAGTTACCTGGCTGCCCATGCCCACCACGGCATGATCCTCAATAATTACCCCATCCACTACGCCAACATTTGCACCAATCCACACATCAGCGCCAATGTGAATGCCTTTGGACCGAGTCGGTTGTTCGCAAATTAATCGGTCAGCTTCCATTCCGTGATTAAACGCAAAGAGTTGGCAGTAAGCGGCAATGCGAGTGTTATTGCCAATATGAATGCCTTTGCTGCCGCCATCCATGGTGACGTGATGGTTAATGGAAACATTTGTGCCCAGCGTGACAGGACCATGAATCACAGCATCGGCGGCAATGTAGGAATTATCACCGATTATTATGGCGCGGCCAGGTTCGGCAAATAGCTTTGCCTCCGGGGCGATAAAACAATTGTTGCCAATCTGAACATTTTCAACGGTTTGTATATAGGCTTGCACTTGTTGTTGCCATGCTTCTGCCCATTGCTTGTGTGCCGGTTTTAAGTCTGCGTAGAGCCATGGCATATAGCTCAAGCGCAACTTGTGTTGGGTGCGATAAAATTCGGCAGGATGTGTTTTATCTTGCTCTTGGCTAGGAATGTCGGTCATTATTTTTTCGGTTTAAAGTTTGATTTACAGTTACGTCAAGGTTGTTGGTGTATGCGGTAGGGTACGCGATAAGCCGAAATAAGAGGAGGGGATCACTTGCTAAGATTCGTGCGAAGTTGCAGCCCAGCATGCTATCGCCATTTGCTCGTGGACAACTTATGCGCTCCAGAGACGCCAATCCCCGTTGCTACAGGTTCAAAAACGCACTAAAACCAAAATGAAATCGCTGCCAAGCACCTTTTCATTGAGCCTTCGGGGTGCTTTCTGTTACCCTAGCGCCCCGTCCTATTAGGTAAATCCGCAGCCTTGCAAAGAGTGCTGTTCTGGTGTTTATCCCGCATCTGCTTTGTTTAATCACAGTTCTTACTATTTAGTTAATCAGGTTTTCAATGACACGATATATATTCGTTACCGGTGGTGTTGTTTCATCTTTGGGCAAAGGTATTGCATCGGCATCGCTTGCCGCTATTCTTGAATCTCGTGGTCTGAAAGTGACCATTATGAAGCTCGATCCTTACATTAACGTCGATCCGGGCACTATGAGTCCCTTCCAGCACGGTGAAGTGTTTGTCACCGAAGATGGCGCTGAAACCGATTTGGATTTAGGCCATTACGAGCGCTTTATCCGCACAAAAATGACACGCCGCAATAATTTTACGACCGGCCGTGTCTATGAAACCGTGCTGCGCAAAGAGCGCCGCGGTGATTATCTTGGCGGTACCGTACAAGTTATTCCCCACATTACAGATGAAATTAAACGCCGTATTCTTGAAGGTGGTCGCGATGTTGATGTGGCCCTGGTAGAAATTGGCGGTACTGTTGGCGATATTGAATCGCAGCCGTTTTTAGAAGCAGTGCGTCAGCTCAAAGTTGAAATGGGTTCGCGCGCGTTGCTCATTCATCTCACTCTGGTGCCCTACATCGCAACCGCCGGGGAAACTAAAACCAAACCAACACAGCATTCGGTAAAAGAATTGCGTTCTATTGGTTTGCAGCCGGATATTTTGTTGTGTCGTTCCGAGCGATTGGTTGATGAAGAATCGCGCCGCAAAATTTCACTATTTACTAACGTGGCTGAACGCGCCGTTGTACCTTTGCCAGATGCAGAAACTATTTATTCCATTCCCCGTTTATTGCAAAGTTATGGATTGGATCAAATCGTAGTGGAATTATTGGGCTTGCAATGCCACGCAGCAGATTTAAGTGAGTGGGATAAAGTAGTTGAAGGAAAATTAAATCCGAAACATACCATTACTATTTCCATGGTAGGCAAGTACATGGATTTGCTGGATGCTTATAAATCGTTAATTGAAGCTATCACCCACGCAGGTATTCATACGCACACTAAAGTGAACATGAATTATATTGATGCCGAACGCGTAGAGAAAGAAGGCGTTGAAATTCTGAAGGGCGCTGATGCAATCCTTGTTCCTGGTGGATTTGGTGAACGTGGTGTCGAAGGTAAATTAATGGCGGTGCAATATGCGCGTGAAAACAAAGTACCTTATCTCGGTATTTGTTTAGGCATGCAATCAGTCGTCATCGAATTTGCCCGTAATGTGTTAGGTTTAAAAGGCGCAAACTCTACGGAGTTTGATAAAAATACTCCGCACCCGGTAATAGGTTTGATTTCAGAATGGATCAGTGCTGAAGGTGTGATAGAAAAACGCGATGAGTCTTCTGATCTTGGCGGTACTATGCGCTTGGGTGCGCAAGAATGTCGCTTGGTGAGTAACTCAAAAGCGCGCGATATTTATGGTGCAGATATTATTGTTGAGCGTCATCGCCATAGATATGAGGTCAACAATAATTACGTTGATCAATTGCAAAAAGCGGGTTTAAAAATTGGCGGTTGGTCAGCAGACGATACGTTGGTAGAGGTTGTTGAGTTAGAAAATCATCCATGGTTTTTTGCTTGTCAGTTCCATCCCGAATTTACCTCTACACCGCGTGATGGACATCCGTTGTTTACCGCTTTTGTGAATGCGGCACTAACGCATAAAAAGTAATAAATTAATGTAGGGGCGCTTCTTGCTGCGCCCTGTTTCCAAAGCCTGGGCGCGGCAAGCCGCGCCCTTACGTAGCTAAATATTTTCGCGTGATATTTATTTAAGAGAAATAAAAGTGACTGAGAAAATCGTAAACATTGGTAATTTAAAAGTCAGTAATTCGCTACCGTTTGTGTTGTTTGGTGGCATAAATGTTCTTGAATCTCGCGATATGGCCATGCAATGCGCAGAAGCTTATGTGAAGGTCACGCAAAAGCTGGGTATTCCCTACGTATTTAAAGCGTCATTTGATAAAGCTAACCGCTCATCCATTCATTCCTATCGCGGTCCAGGTATGGAAGAAGGTTTGAAAATTTTTCAGGAAATTAAACAAACATTTAAGATTCCGGTCATTACCGATGTGCACGAAATTTATCAATGTCAGCCTGTTGCTGAAGTTTGTGACGTGATTCAGCTACCTGCATTTCTTGCACGGCAAACCGATTTAGTGGTTGCCATGGCTGCGACAGGTGCGGTGATCAATATTAAGAAGCCGCAGTTTCTTAGCCCCGGCCAAATGAAAAATATCGTCGAAAAATTTCACGAATGCGGTAACGATAAAATTATTCTGTGCGATCGCGGCAGCAATTTTGGCTACGACAATTTAGTCGTAGATATGCTTGGCTTTCGCACTATGCGCGAAGTCAGTGGCAATGCTCCGGTTATTTTTGATGTAACCCATTCACTGCAGTGTCGTGACCCCATGGGCAGTGCGTCCAGCGGGCGCCGCCATCAGGTAGCTGAGTTGGCCCGTGCTGGCATGGCGGTTGGTTTGGCTGGTTTATTTTTAGAAGCGCACCCTGATCCAGACAATGCCAAGTGCGATGGTCCAAGCGCTTTACCACTCGATAAATTAGCACCCTTTTTGTTACAAATGAAAGCCATTGATGATGTGGTGAAAAATTTCCCTGCATTAGATATTAACTAGATAGTAAATAAATTTTAAAATTTTGGAGAAAATACATGACTAAGATTGTTGATATTAAAGCCTTTGAAGTATTGGATAGCCGTGGCAATCCAACTGTTATGGCGGAAGTTATTTTGGCCTGCGGTGCTGTAGGTTCTTCTTGCGCACCATCGGGTGCTTCTACCGGATCACGCGAAGCTTTGGAATTGCGCGATGGCGATAAATCTCGTTACCTGGGCAAAGGTGTATTGAAAGCGGTTAACAATATCAACACGACTATCAAAAATTTATTGGTGGGAATGGATGCACTGGATCAACGTGCGCTTGATAACGCCATGATTAACGCTGACGGTACTGATAACAAAGCAGTGCTGGGTGCTAACGCGATTCTCGCTGTTTCTTTGTCCGCTGCTAAAGCTGCTGCGATTGCCAAAAAAGTTCCACTTTACTCACACATTGCCGATTTGAATGGCACTCCTGGTAAATATTCAATGCCAGTACCTATGATGAACATCATCAACGGTGGTGAGCATGCTGATAACAATGTTGATATTCAGGAATTTATGGTGCAGCCAGTTGGCGCAAAAACATTTGCAGAAGCATTGCGTATGGGCGCTGAAATTTTCCACACCTTGAAAAAAATTCTCCACGAAAAAGGTTTGAGCACTGCAGTAGGTGATGAAGGTGGTTTTGCACCTAATTTGCCATCCAACGAAGATGCATTAAAAATAATTTCTATCGCGGTAGAAAAAGCCGGTTACAAATTAGGTGACAACGTTACGCTGGCACTCGATTGTGCGGCAACCGAATTTTACAAAAATGGAAATTATGATTTGGCTGGCGAAGGTAAAGTATTTTCGTCCAATGAATTTTCTGATTACTTGGCTGGTTTGGCTGCTAAATATCCAATCATTTCCATTGAAGATGGTAAAGATGAAAGTGATTGGGCCGGTTGGGCAGATTTGACCACAAAAATTGGTCACAAAATTCAATTAGTGGGCGATGATTTGTTCGTTACTAATACTAAAATTTTGAAAGAAGGTATCGATAAAAAAATCGCTAACTCTATTCTGATTAAATTCAATCAAATCGGTTCTTTGTCAGAAACCTTAGATGCAATTAAGATGGCACAAGCGGCTGGTTATACTGCCGTTATTTCTCACCGTTCCGGTGAAACTGAAGATACCACCATTGCTGATTTGGCAGTAGCGACTGCTGCAGGGCAAATCAAAACCGGTTCGTTGTGTCGTTCAGATCGCGTTTCTAAATATAACCGTTTGTTGCGGATTGAAGCTGAGCTAGGTGCTGCTGCTCCTTACAAAGGTCGCGCTGAATTTAAATCATAATATTTTTGTTTTTCATTAAACAATGGATTTGATTGAGTAGCAGGAATAGGGTCGATTTGTTCGGCCCTTATTTTTAATTCATGTAAAAGATACTCTTATGAAATGGTCACTTGCAGTTTTGCTGATACTATTCATCGGGCTTCAATACCGTTTATGGCGAGGTGAGGGCAGTTTTTCACAGGCCGCAAAATTAGAGCGAAACGTGCAACAGCAACAAGCTGAAAATGATCGTATGCGCGAGCGCAATCGCATTTTAGAGGTAGAGGTAAATGATTTGAAAGGTGGTGCAGATAGCGTTGAAGAGCGCGCGCGCAACGATATCGGCATGATTAAAAAGGATGAGACATTTTTTATGATTCCAGCCAAGAAAAAATTAGATCAAAAATAATTATTTAACCAGTGTGTAAAAGCTATGCCGATACAAGCCATGCCAACAAAATCGCAATCGCATCTATTATCAAGCGCACGTTATTGGATTGTTGTTCCTGCTGCTGGTGTCGGCTCACGCATGGGTTCGGAAATACCTAAACAATATTTAACCCTGGGTGCAAAGGCGATTATCGAGCACACGCTTGAGCGTTTGCTTGGCTTGTCATTTATCGCTGGCATTGTGGTTGTAGTGTCGAAAACCGATAGGCATTGGCCAGAGTTATCGATTAGTAAACATCCCCGCATTTATTCTGTTGCAGGTGGCGCCGAACGAGCTATCTCGGTGTTGAATGGCCTAAATTATTTAAAAGAAAAAATTCAGCCCCAGGATTGGGTGCTAGTGCACGATGCGGCACGCCCTTGCGTAACACTCGCCAATATTGAAGCCTTGTGCGCAACATTGTCTGAGGATGCGGTGGGTGGCATTCTAGCAACCTTAGTCAGTGATACGCTTAAACAAGTCGATGCAAAAAATATTATTCTAAAAACCATTGATCGTCGTTCCTTGTGGCAAGCACAAACCCCACAATTATTTCGCTATAAATTATTGAGTGATTGTTTATCGCAAGCTCTGGCACGCGGTGAAAATATTACTGATGAAGCTTCTGCGCTAGAGCTTTGTGGATACGCCCCGAAAATAGTAGAAGGTCGCAGTGATAATATTAAAATCACGCGCGCAGATGACTTGTTGTTGGCTGATTTTGTGTTGCGGCAACAGGAAAAAAATTCGGCAATTACAGGAGATTGATAGATGAGAATTGGCCATGGTTACGATGTTCACGCGTTCGGCGATGGCGATAAAATTGTTATAGGTGGTGCGGTAATTCCCCATACTCGCGGGTTAATTGCTCATTCTGATGGCGATGTTTTATTGCACGCTCTCTGCGATGCCCTTTTAGGCGCGGCAGCCTTAGGGGATATTGGTAAGCATTTTCCTGATACGGACATGCAATACCATAATATTGATAGCCGTTCACTGTTGCGCATGGTGTTTAGTAAAGTAAAAGCGAAAGGTTGGACGCTGGAAAACGCCGACATGACCATTGTTGCTCAGGCTCCACGGATGGCGACTTATATTCCTTATATG
>JAZKFX010000012.1:51076-105869 GCA_040386215.1 Pseudomonadota bacterium | reverse complement strand
GGCACAGCTTACGCCACTACGACCTCAACATAGCGTGTCTACCAATTCCACCACTTGGGCATTCTTTTACTTGGCAGGTGATGCCGGAACATCACTTGCAGCTGGTACAGCTTGATCTTGTATCACCGGCACATCAGTCACAGGTGCTGGTGGTGTTACGCTCGAAGGAGCAACGGGTGCTTGTTGAACTGCAGGCACCACAATACCGGTAGTATCAATTTCAGAATTATTTTTAGCGATCATCGCTAAACCTAAGCTGGTACAAAAAAAGATAGTTGCAAATATTGCAGTAGCACGAGTAAAAAAGCTGCCACTACCATCGCTACCGAATACGGTTTGTGATGCACCTGACCCAAAAGAAGCACCGGCCGCTGCGCCTTTACCTTGCTGCAACAAAATCAGACCGATAATGGCGAGTGCT
This sequence comes from Pseudomonadota bacterium, assembly GCA_040386215.1. Taxonomy (GTDB): domain Bacteria; phylum Pseudomonadota; class Gammaproteobacteria; order Pseudomonadales; family Cellvibrionaceae; genus Cellvibrio. The sequence goes on along the minus strand of JAZKFX010000012.1, from coordinate 105,448 downwards.
GAAATTGAGTGAATAACTAATACTAGCTTTTCCATTTAAGTCTCGTTTTAGCGCCATCGAAAGCGCAATTTGCCGTTTTAAAAACACTTCTTACTCTAATATCGTGTTCTAAAACCTGTTTAAAGGAGTAACTGCTTAATCTGCAGCTTTACAAATTTTTAAGAACTCTTCGGCATCGAGCGAGGCTCCACCGAGTAATGCACCGTCAATATCCGTTAAAGCAAACAGCTGTTCAGCGTTATGTGCTTTGACGCTACCACCGTATAAAATTCTAACTACTTCTGCTACTTCACCTAGCTGCTCGCGAATGAAGTGATGCACTTCATGAGCTTGCTGCGGTGTTGCCGTTTTACCTGTGCCTACTGCCCATACAGGTTCATAAGCGACAACAGCTTGAGCAAAAACCGCTCGCCCCGTGTGTGAAAATACTGACTGCAATTGCTGTCCGATGACTGTTAAATGCTGGCCATTTTCACGCTGCTCTAATGACTCACCCACACAAAGAATTGGGGTCAAGTTTGCACGCTGTACAGCGATAAACTTTTGCGCAACTTGCTCATCAGTTTCACGCTGCATTCGGCGGCGCTCATTGTGGCCAATTATGACAAATTTGCAATGTAAATCTGCCAACATTTGCGCAGATACTTCGCCGGTGTATGCGCCATCATTGTATTCACTCACATTTTGCGCGCCCAGTAAAACGGATGAGCCAGCGATTAATCTATGCGTGTGAAGCAAATAAGGATAGGACGGACAAACTACAACTTCTGCTTTATGCTCGCCCTGCCAATTTGCTGTTATTTTGGTTAACAACTCAGTATTTAAAAACTGATTACCATTCATTTTCCAGTTGCCAACCACAAGTTGACGACGCTTGGTGTTACTTGCTTTATTCAACAGCAATACCTCCCCCCAAAGCGGGCGCTAATAGTAGCCAAGATGATTTCAACATACAACCTAATATTAGCTTACAGCCCTGATTTTTCTCTGTTTTTTAGGCTTTAGGGCTGGAATCTATGCCATTAAACAGTGCGAAAGAATCAGCATGTGCACTTTAGAATTTTTAAGAAGCACGGCAAATCAGAAACAACGCTTTCCAGCAAGCTTAACTCAACGCACTCTCCACAATTGCGGCCAATTCCTGAGCCAATTCTTTCACTTGCTTCTTATCCTCCCCCTCCACCATCACCCGCACTACGGGTTCAGTACCGGAAGGACGTAACAATATGCGACCAGTGCCTGCGAGCTTCTCTTCTGCAGCTTTTACCGCAGATTGAATGGCTTCATTTGCGTTTAGGTCGACCCGCTTTGATATATGGACGTTAATCATGACCTGCGGCAATTTATTCATACCTTTTTTAATGATATGCAGTGACTCACCAATGGTGGTTATCGCCAGCAGCACTTGTAGCGCCGCGATAATTCCATCACCAGTAGTTGTTACGTTGCTACAAACAATGTGCCCCGAGTTCTCTCCACCTAAACGCCAACCATTTTCACGCATTAATTCTATAACATAGCGATCGCCCACTTTGGCGCGAGCAAAGGGCACACCCAGTTTTTTCAAACCTAGCTCAAAGCCAAAATTACTCATGAGCGTGCCTACCACTCCATCACAACCGCCTGCATATTCTTGTTGATAAGCAGCAATGATATAAAGTATTTCATCGCCATCGACCACTTCACCCTTATGATCAACAAAGACTAAACGATCCCCATCCCCATCAAACGCTATACCTAAATCAGCCCCCAACTCCACTACTTTTTCTTGCAAAGCTTCAGGCTTCGTTGAACCGCAACTGCGATTAATGTTAGTACCATTAGGCTCAATAAATATGGGAATGACGTTTGCACCTAACTCGGTAAACACATCCGGGGCTATGTTGTAGGTTGCACCATGTGCGCAGTCGAGAACGATTTGCATACCCTTTAGGCTAAAACCCCAGGGCATTGTTCCTTTACAAAATTCAATATAACGACCTGATGCATCTCTGATTCGCCGAGCTTTACCCAACTTCTCAGCAGTAACCATGGGTTTGTCGAGCTGCTCTTCTATCAAAGCCTCTAACTCGTCAGGCAACTTGGTGCCATTCCCACCAAAAAATTTTATACCATTATCAACATAGCTATTATGAGATGCACTAATCACAATACCCGCTTGCGCCTGAAAAGTACGTGTGAGGTAAGCAACGCCAGGAGTTGGCATGGGGCCTAGCAGACCTACATCCACACCAGCATTAATCAATCCCGCTTGCAGTGCAGACTCAAACATGTAGCCGGAAATACGAGTGTCCTTGCCAATTAAAATCATATTGAGACCGGAAAATCGTTCGCGTAAAACGCAGCCTGCGGCCCAACCGAGTTTCAACATAAAATCTGGAGTGATGGGTGCTTCACCTACTAAACCACGAATACCATCGGTACCAAAATATTTGCGCGGCATTACTCTTTACTCCTGATAATGTTTTTATTGTGAAAGTTTATTTTTAAATAGAATAATTTTTAATTGCATTAAAAACTTGTAGTACATCTCGAGTTGCCGCCACATCGTGCACACGAACAATCGCTGCGCCGCGCTCTGCAGCCGCTAAAGCCAGCGCCAAACTACCCGGTAAACGCTCCTCGGGTTTGCGATTAAGCATCTGCCCCAATATTGATTTGCGTGATAAGCCAACCAGGACAGGTTGGCCTAAGGCAACTAATTCTCGCAAACGCGACAAGAGGATAAGGTTATGCACAAGAGTTTTACCAAAACCAAATCCTGGATCCAACAAAATGCGTTCTTGAGCTATGCCGGCAGCTACACAGGCCGTCATGCGAGTTCGTAAAAAGGAACTTACTTCCGCAATAACATCGGCGTATTCTGGCGATTTTTGCATTGAATCAGGCTGACCCTGCATATGCATTAAACACACAGGCAAGCCAGTCTTTGCCGCAGCGTCAAGTGCGCCATCGCGCTGAAGTGCACGCACATCATTAATCATGCTTGCCCCAGAGCTAGCTGATTCTCGTATGACTGAAGCTGTGCTGGTGTCTACCGAAACTAACGCACCTAATTTTTTTACCAAGGCATCAACAACAGGGATAACACGATCCAACTCAAGTTGCTCAGAAACAGGTATAGCACCCGGACGAGTTGACTCACCGCCCACATCGATAATATCAACGCCCTCACTAAGCATAACTTCAGCACGCGCAAGCACTAAATCCAGCGAAATTTTCCCTGCATGGTAATAGCTTCCCCCGTCGGAAAAAGAATCTGGTGTGATATTGAGAATACCCATAATCTTTGGGCAAGCATTATTTTGCGAGAATAACTCGAGCTTATGAATGCCACATTGCAAATGCATGCGCAAACCTTAGTAGTTGTAGTTAAGGGATACAGAATAAATAACCCCGAGCAAGCTCGGGGTTATTGTTAGTCATGATGGACTATTAATGCGTATTAGCCGGATCGCCGACTGAACCCGTAGGTTTATTACCAGCTTCCTTATTACGGAGATGGCTATTGAAATCATCATCGTTCCACTCGCGTGGCGGACGAACTTTACGGCGCGCCATTAAATCAGCGACCTGATCCGAATCAATAGTTTCATACTCCATTAATGCGTCTTTCATTGTTTCCAAAACATCGCGATATTCTTCCAAAATTTTCACAGCGCGACCGTAACACTCATCAATAATCCGGCGCACTTCTTCGTCGATTCGCTTCGACGTCTCGCCTGAATATTGTTGAGTTGCCATGCCAGGATAAGCACCTTCTTCGTCACCGTAATGCAAGGGTCCAAGACTGGCTGACAAGCCCCATTTAGTCACCATATTGCGCGCTAAACTTGTTGCACGCTCAATATCGTTAGAAGCTCCGGTGGTAACACCATCAATGCCTAAGGTCATTTCTTCTGCAATACGACCACCAAACAGCGTGCACAAACGTGACTCTAATGAACGCTTACTCCAGCTGTATTTATCTTCTTCAGGCAAATATTGCGTCACACCCAAAGCACCGCCGCGCGGAATAATAGTCACTTTATGCACTGGGTCATGCTCAGGCACTATGCAACCAATGATGGCGTGACCAGCTTCGTGATATGCAGTATTTGCTTTCTCTTTTTCGCTCATTAACATGGACTTACGTTCAGCGCCCATCATGATTTTATCGCGCGCTTTTTCAAAGTCTTCCATAGTCACGACACGTTTGTTGCCGCGCGCAGCCATCAAGGCAGCTTCATTAACTAGGTTAGCTAAGTCCGCTCCGGAAAAACCTGGAGTACCGCGAGCAATCACTGAAGCTTTTACATTTTCATCTAAAGGAACCTTGCGCATATGTACTTTTAAAATTTGCTCACGACCACGAATGTCTGGCAAGCCAACATACACTTGACGGTCAAAACGGCCTGGACGTAACAGCGCTTTATCGAGCACATCAGCGCGGTTGGTAGCAGCAATAATAATTACGCCGTCATTGCCTTCAAAACCATCCATTTCAACCAATAATTGGTTAAGGGTTTGCTCACGCTCATCGTGACCACCGCCATGACCACCGCCACGGTGACGACCCACTGCATCGATCTCATCGATAAAAATAATGCAAGGTGCTTGTTTTTTTGCTTGATCAAACATGTCCCGTACACGCGAAGCGCCTACACCGACAAACATTTCTACGAAGTCAGAGCCGGAAATGGAGAAAAAGGGTACTTTTGCTTCCCCTGCAATGGCTTTTGCAAGTAATGTTTTACCCGTTCCAGGTGGTCCAATCATCAATACACCACGAGGAATTTGTCCGCCTAAACGTTGAAATTTAGATGGATCACGCAGAAACTGCACCAGCTCCTGCACTTCTTCCTTCGCTTCATCTACACCGGCAACATCGGCAAAAGTAGTTTTGATTTGATCCTCGCCCAAGAGACGAGCTTTGCTTTTACCAAAGCTCATTGGCCCGCCTTTGCCGCCAGCACCACCCTGCATTTGGCGCATGAAGAACCAAAAAATAGCGAGAATAATAAGTATTGGAAAACTGGCAACCAGCAACTGATTCCACAAGCTCGGCTGCTCAATTTCGCGACCTTTGATCACTACTTTATGATTATAGAGATCATCAATAAGCTTGGGATCCTGGACTTGTGGGCGAATAGTTTTGAATGCGGTACGATCAGAATACACACCTTCAATACTGTAACCATCAATGGTTACCTCCTGAACGCGATCATCTTTTACCGCTTTTATGAATTCGGAATAATTGAGCTCGGCTACATTTGCAGGTTTATTAAAATTTGTAAATACGGTGAACAAAACCACAGCAATAACAAACCATAACAAAAGATTCTTGGTTATATCGTTCAAGGAGAACTCCTTACAAGACAGCAAAACATCATTAAAAATATGGATTAAATACCCATCACTCTTGGAGCATTTAGCTAACTTTAGCTAGCTTTAAAACCTTTAGCTACCACATAGACTTCACTCGAACGTGCGCGCGAAGCATCTGGTTTGCGAATAACTACTTTATCAAAATTAACTTTTAACATTTTCAAGTACTGATCAAAACCTTCACCGTGGAAAACCTTGGCAACAAAGTTACCTTTCGGTCTAAGAATCTGCTTGGCCATATCAAAAGCCAGCTCCACTAAATACATCGCTTGCGGCTGGTCGATTGCTACCACTCCACTCATGTTGGGGGCCATATCAGAGATTACAAGGTCTGCCAGCGAATCGCCCATTAATGCCAACAATTTCTCAAACACTGCCGTATCGGTAAAATCACCCTGAAGAAATTCTACGCCTTCCATTGAGTCCATAGGCAAAATATCTGATGCAATTACGCGACCTTTAACTCCCACCAAACGACCCGCAACTTGCGACCAACTTCCCGGTGCAGAACCTAAATCTACGATTGTCATGCCTGGACGGATGAGTTTATCTTTGTCATTTAATTCTAGCAGTTTATAACTTGCACGAGAGCGATAACCGTCCTGTTGCGATTGTTTGACATAGTGATCGTTAAAATGTTCTTCAAGCCACTGATTACTTGTTTTTGATCTCGCCATCTCATTAACGCTCCGAAGAATTACTGGGCTACAATAGCCACCCAACTTTTCCTACGTCCAATTTTTTATAATCACTTGCAAGGTAAACATTGTATGCCCATCAGCGCAGACCGCAAAAAACAATTTCGTAGTATTGGCCACAAACTTAACCCAATAGTCACTATTGCAGGCAATGGTTTGAGCGAAAGCGTGCTGCAAGAGTTAAACCGCGCTTTGGATGACCATGAACTTATCAAGGTGAAACTAGGTATTGCTGAACGCGAAGACCGCAAAACAATAACAGCCCAATTACAAGCGCTGCCTAATGTTGAGTTAATTCAAGAGATCGGTAAAGTTGTCATTCTCTATCGTGGCAATAAAAAAGCCAATCCCAAGCTGTCTAATCTTCACAAGTAACTAAAGTCAAGTTTAGTGGTAGAAAGCTAAAAAGCCGCCATTCACAGGCGGCTTTTTTTATCGCCGCTCCCTAGATATGCTCTACCTTATCTATCTCATATTCCACATCACCACTTGGCGCTTTTACTACCACCACATCACCTTCTTCTTTGCCCACAAGTGCGCGGGCAATCGGTGAATTAATCGATATTTTATTGGCCTTAATCTCCGACTCATCATCACCCACAATCTGATAAGTAACTGTTACATCAGTTTCAATATTTAAAATCGTTACTGTAGTACCAAAAATAACTCGTCCGGAATGAGGGATTTTTGAAATATCGATGATTTGCGCATTGCTCAGCTTGCCTTCAATTTCTTGAATGCGGCCTTCGCAAAAACTTTGCTGCTCACGTGCAGCGGCATATTCAGCATTTTCTTTCAAATCACCATGGGCACGCGCTTCAGCGATGGCATTTACAATGCGTGGACGCTGTACTTTTTTCAAATCTTCCAGTTCAAGGGCAAGTTTTTCAGCTCCGTGAACGGTCATAGGGAATTTGACACTCATACCTTTAATCTCTTATGTAAATCTTGCAAGCGACGAACCTCAGTTTGGGGTCCGACGTTTAACGCCATGCAAACAGCTTCGCCTGCGGCAAGAGTAGTTGTGTAATACACACGATGATTTTCGGCATTGCGACGAATCGCAGATGAATCACGTGTTGCTTGACGTCCTTCCACTGTATTAATGATCATGTCGATTTCATCGTTCTTAATCATATCGACTATATGTGGTCGCCCTTCTTGTACTTTATTTACAATTTGTACTTCTAACCCAACAGTTTGCAATACTGCAGCCGTACCACGGGTAGCGACAATTTTAAAACCCAGCTTTGATAGCTGACGGCCTACATTGACGATACCGACTTTGTCCATATCGCGCACACTGATAAAAACTGTTCCGCCAGAAGCAATGCGATTGTTAGCACCTAATTGTGATTTGCCATAGGCCTCACCGAAAGTGTCGCCAATGCCCATAACTTCGCCGGTTGATTTCATCTCTGGACCAAGAATAGGGTCAACCGCAGGAAATTTGTTAAACGGAAATACAGCTTCTTTCACACTAAAATAAGGTGGAATAATTTCTGTCGTAAATCCCTGCTCAACCAGCGATGTACCCGCCTGGCAACGCGCTGCAACTTTTGCTAAAGATACGCCAATACATTTGGATACGAAAGGCACAGTGCGCGAAGCACGCGGATTAACTTCAATTACATAAATCTTGCCATCCTGGTAAGCAAGCTGGGTGTTCATTAGACCAATTACACCTAACTCAAGAGCCATTAACTTAACTTGCTTGCGCATCGCGTCCTGGACATCCGCAGGCAATGAATAAGGTGGAAGCGAACACGCCGAATCTCCGGAGTGAACACCACATTGCTCTATATGCTGCATGATGCCGCCGATGACAACTTGCTTGCCGTCAGACACAGCGTCAATATCTACTTCAATGGCGGCATTCAAAAAATGGTCAAGCAGAACTGGTGCATCTTCGGAAACTTGCACAGCAGTGCGCATGTAAGTGCGCAGCTCATCTTCTTTGTAAACGATTTCCATGGCGCGTCCACCCAACACATAGGAGGGACGCACAACGAGCGGATAACCAACGCGATCTGCTGCTAACAAAGCCTCTTCAAGCGAGCGAACAATTGCATTTGGCGGTTGCAAAAGACCCAGCTTTTCAATCATTTGCTGGAAACGTTCGCGGTCTTCGGCTTTGTCGATAGCATCCGGGCTGGTACCGATAATGGGTACTCCCTCAGCTTCTAACGCACGGGATAATTTTAGCGGCGTTTGGCCACCGAACTGCACAATCACACCGACAGGTTTTTCTTTGTGAACAATTTCAAGTACATCTTCTAAAGTGACCGGCTCAAAGAACAAGCGGTCAGACGTATCATAATCGGTAGACACAGTTTCAGGATTGCAGTTAACCATAATGGTTTCATAACCATCTTCGCGCATGGCTAAAGCAGCGTGAACACAACAATAATCGAACTCAATTCCCTGGCCGATACGATTAGGACCACCACCAATAACGAGAATCTTTTTCTTATCACTCGGGCTAGCTTCACACTCTTCTTCGTAAGTGGAATACATGTAGGCAGTTGATGTTGAAAACTCAGCCGCGCAGGTATCCACACGCTTGTAAACCGGGCGAATATTTAAACCCTGGCGATAATGACGCACAGCTTTTTCAGTCGCACCCAGCAATAAAGATAAACGTTTATCAGAGAAACCTTTGCGTTTTAATTGATAAATGGCATCCGCATTTAAATCGGCAACTGATTTGCCGCGTAAAGATTGCTCGATGGCAATAAGCTCTTCAATTTGCACTAAAAACCATGGGTCTATTTTGGAAAGTGCAAAAACTTGCTCAACGGTCATGCCCATGCGGAAGGCATCGCCAACATACCAAATACGTTCCGCACGAGGGGTCGCTAATTCACTGCGAACCCGGGCTACACCCTCTTCGCTGGCAATATCTACTTTGGATTCAAAACCGGCAGATCCCACTTCCAAACCGCGCAACGCTTTTTGTAAGGATTCCTGGAAAGTGCGGCCAATGGCCATCACTTCGCCTACCGATTTCATTTGCGTGGTCAGACGATCATCTGCTTCCCCAAATTTTTCAAAGGTGAAGCGTGGAATTTTAGTTACGACATAATCAATGGATGGCTCAAAGGATGCGGGAGTCGCACCGCCAGTAATATCATTTTGCAACTCATCCAGAGTGTAACCAACAGCTAGCTTGGCAGCAATTTTGGCAATCGGAAAACCAGTAGCCTTGGATGCCAGGGCCGACGAGCGCGACACCCGGGGGTTCATCTCAATAACCACCATGCGTCCATCTTCAGGATTAACGGCAAATTGCACGTTAGATCCACCGGTTTCCACGCCGATTTCACGCAGCACCGCTATCGAAGCGTTGCGCATGATTTGATATTCTTTATCAGTCAGCGTTTGTGCTGGAGCGACCGTAATTGAGTCGCCAGTGTGCACCCCCATAGGGTCAAAGTTTTCGATGGAGCAGACAATAATGCAGTTGTCATTTTTATCGCGTACCACTTCCATTTCATACTCTTTCCAACCCAGCAATGATTCATCAATTAACAACTCATTGGTTGGCGATAAATCCAGGCCGCGCAAGCAGATCTCTTCAAACTCTTCCCAGTTGTAAGCGATGCCGCCACCAGAACCACCCATGGTAAAAGACGGGCGAATAATGCAGGGGAAACCAAACTCTTTGGGTACTTCTTTTGCTTCATCCATGGTGTGGACAATTCGCGCCCGTGCGCAAGATAAGCCGATTCGCTTCATTGCCTGATCAAACAAATTGCGGTCTTCGGCCATGTTAATAGCCGCTTCTTTCGCGCCGATCAATTCAACATTGTATTTTTCAAGGACTCCGTGCTTGGCCAATGCCAAGGCACAGTTCAAAGCGGTTTGGCCGCCCATGGTGGGCAATATCACATCGGGGCGTTCTTTCTCGATAATCTTGGCAACGGTTTGCCATTCGATTGGCTCGATATAAGTCGCATCGGCCATTGCCGGATCAGTCATTATGGTTGCTGGATTAGAGTTAACCAGAATGACGCGATAACCTTCTTCGCGCAAAGCTTTACAAGCTTGAGCGCCAGAGTAATCAAATTCACAGGCTTGACCGATAACAATCGGGCCTGCGCCGAGAATCAGAATACTGCTTATGTCTGTACGTTTTGGCATGTCTGCTCCGGTTGTTTGTGATGTAGGGGCGCCGCTTGCTGCGCCCTGCCCTGGCTTCCCGCTGGGCTAATTACCGCGTCGGACTCAGGGCGCGACAAGCGCCCCTACACGAAAATCGCCGTCTCAAAATATTTATCTGGATCAGCTCGCTTTGCGAGCCTGCATCAATTCAATAAAGTGATCGAACAAAGTGTCAGCGTCGTGCGGGCCTGGACTAGCTTCAGGGTGGCCTTGAAAGCTAAATGCAGGCTTATCGGTACGATGCATGCCCTGCAAAGAGCCATCGAACAGTGACTTATGCGTCGCCTTTAAATTATCCGGCAAACTTGATTCTTCTACAGCAAAACCGTGGTTTTGCGCAGTAATCATCACCCGTTTGGTTTCAAGGTTTTGCACCGGATGGTTGCCGCCGTGATGGCCGAACTTCATTTTGATTGTTTTCGCACCCGAAGCTAAGGCCAATAGTTGGTGACCAAGGCAAATGCCGAATATTGGAATATTAGTGTCGAGAAAAGTTTTAATGGCTTCAATAGCATAGGTACAAGGTTCAGGGTCACCGGGGCCATTGGAGAGGAATATACCATCGGGCTTCATTGCCAATACGTCAGCAGCACTCGTTTTAGCCGGCACCACAATCAGTTCGCAATCGCGGTCGACGATCATGCGCAGGATATTGCGCTTGGTACCGTAATCATAGGCAACCACTTTGAATTTTTTTGCTCCCGCAGCAAAAGCATGGCCCTGCCCTAACACCCAACTAGTTTCGTTCCAGTTATAAGCTGTACTAACGGTGACTTCTTTTGCCAAATCCAAACCTTTCAAACCGCCAAAGTTTTTTGCGGCCGCTAATGCTTTAGCCTCATCGTCCGCGGTGAAAGCAACATCACTCGCCGTAATGCAGCCATTTTGCGCACCCTTGTCGCGCAATATTCGGGTCAGGCGACGAGTATCTATATCCGCAATCCCAACAACATTTCGCTCAATAAGATAGTCCGACAGGCTTTGTTGATTACGGAAACTACTCGCCAACAAGGGCAGATCACGAATAACCAAGCCAGATGCGAAAATACGATCACACTCGGCATCTTCATCATTGGTGCCGGTATTGCCAATATGGGGGTAGGTCAGCGTGACGATTTGTTGTGCATAAGAAGGATCAGTAAGAATTTCCTGATAGCCAGTCATGGCAGTATTAAATACCACTTCACCGACGGATAGACCGTCAGCACCTATAGCAGTACCACGAAACACGCTGCCATCTGCAAGCACGAGTAACGCGGGTCGCTTTTTGAGAGCAGGGTTATTCAAGTCAACCTCCTGACTAAAGTAATTGGTAAGTTAGTGACAGTGTTGGCCGCAACAAAGTTTACATCGGTATAACGCGCCTGCATTTAACATCTCCACTCACTTTTCTTGGGCTCAAAAAGGCAATCGCACAGACTAAGGCGCGAAAAGCGAAATGAGTTCATGGACAAAAGTGCAGGCCTGGTTGCCCACCTTAAGCACAGGGGCTTAGGGTGTAAAAAAGCGAGATGAAATACAAAATCTCATCTCGCTTCTTATTATTAATATTTAATTGTTAAATCAATTGTACGAAGGAAGCATGAATCCGCCTCCCGTAATCTGGCTGCGAATTCTACGGGAATGACGTTAAAGTGTCTATTGGAAAATCTTTCAATGATTAGATTGTTACGCATTCCGGAATTAACATTACTTCACATTGGTCGGTGATGGAGACTTATGGAATATCTTAGCAATCAAGCTCACTACAGCGAGTGCCAGAGCACCTACCACCACACCGACTACAATATTGATCAATGCACTACCAAACCACGCAACCAAACCACCAAAGCGCCCGAGATTCTCACTGATGTGATGTATATATGGTATTCCGTGCACAAGAATACCGCCCCCTACCAAAAACATGGCAATGGTGCCAACCACAGCCAGGGCTTTCATAAGCACCGGAGCAGTTAGCAATAACAAGTTTCCAAGCTTACGCTGCACCTCCAGGAAAATGCTCTTCCCTTGCTTGCGCAATAAATACAAACCTATATCGTCAAGCTTAACAATCAGGGCAACAAACCCGTACACACCCACAGTCATAATGATGGCGATACTACATACGGACACTACTTGAGTAATGAATGCCGCTTGCGCTACAGCGCCCAGGGTAATAACAATAATTTCAGCCGATAACACAAAGTCGGTACGAATGGCCCCTTTAATTTTTTCTTTCTCGAAGGCAACCATATCTATTGCAGGATTTGCAACAGCCTCTGCCAACTCTTTTAAATGCTCCCTGTCTTCCGCTTGGGTGTGCAAAAATTTATGAGCGAGCTTTTCTACACCCTCATAACAAAGATAGGCGCCGCCCAACATCAACAAAGGAGTAATTAGCCAAGGGACAAACGCACTAATAAGCAAGGCAGTGGGAACCAAAATAACTTTATTCAGAAATGAGCCTTTAGCCACCGCCCAAACTACTGGCAATTCCCGATTCGGTTGCACCCCCGAAACTTGTTCTGCATTAAGTGCTAAATCATCACCCAATACACCGGCAGTTTTTTTCACCGCTATTTTGGTCATCACTGCCACGTCATCTAATGCAGCGGCAATGTCATCAAGTAATAACAATAAACTGGAGCCAGCCATTTAATGTTCCTATTCAAAGTTAACGAAAGTAAAAGTGAAACGAAAGCTAGCGCAGCCCTAAAACATCTTGCATATCAAACAAGCCGGATTTTTGTTTTTGTAACCAGATTGCTGCACGTACAGCGCCATTGGCAAAAGCCAAACGGCTTGATGCTTTATGGGTAATTTCTACGCGCTCTCCATCTGCCATAAACATCACCGTATGATCGCCGACCACATCACCGCCACGCACGGTAGCAAAACCAATAGTGTCACGCGGACGTGCGCCAACTTGACCTTCACGACCATAAACGGCAACTTGTTGCAAATCGCGGCCCAACGCATTTGCTAAAACTTCTCCCATGCGCACCGCAGTACCGGATGGCGAATCTACTTTGTGGCGATGATGTGCTTCGAACACTTCCACATCATATTCATCACCTAACACGCGCGCGGCAATGTCGAGCAATTTAAAACAAAGATTTACCCCGGTAGAAAAATTCGCTGAAAGCAATAACGGGATTTGAGTTTGATAAGCAAGTAACTCAGCTTTTTCAGCAGCGTCAAATCCAGTAGTGCCAATGACAATAGGCTTACTTTGTAACGCACATATTTTTATATTCGCGAGAGTTGCAGCAGGCGAACTAAAATCAATCAACACATCAAACTCATCTATTGCTGCTGCAACATCGCCAATGATTTTTACATCTAACTTTCCAACACCACCAAACTCCCCTGCATCAGCACCAAGCAGTGAACTCGAAGGACGGACAATAGCAGCCGCCAATGTTGTTTCATTATTTCTGTAGGTTGCTTCAATTAAAGCTTTGCCCATGCGACCAGCAGCGCCAGCGATTGCAATTCGTGTTGTCATAGAACTCTCTTTGTGTTTTTCTTTCGGTACTTTTTCTTTAACTACTTTTTCTTTAACTACTTTTTCTATCAATACTTATTTCTTACGACAAGTTAATTTTCTTGAAGTGGATTAATGTTCTTCGTCAGCTTCATTAAATAGATGGCCGAGCTTGCCCGCTTTAGTCTCCAAATATTTTGCATTATGTGGATTACGGCCAGTTTGATGTGGCAGGCGCGCCACAACATTTATCCCCATATCTTGCAGCGCTTTCACCTTACGCGGATTATTAGTGAGCAATTTCAGCGCTGTAATTTTTAAATGTTCAAGCATGGGTTTAAGAATAGTGTAATCGCGCAGATCATCACCAAAACCTAATTGCTCATTGGCTTCCACCGTGTCGGCACCGCAATCCTGTAACGAATAAGCACGAATTTTATTAATCAAACCAATACCACGACCTTCCTGACGCAAATAAAAAATCACGCCGCGACCCATGACACCAATTTTGTGCATTGCTGCCTGCAGCTGCGGTCCGCAGTCGCAGCGCATACTAAAGAGTGCGTCACCGGTAAGACATTCGGAATGCACACGAGCAAGCAAAGGCTCCTCACTGTGAATATCGCCCATGGTGAGCACTATATGTTCTTTATCCGTTTCATCATCGGCGAAACCGTACATCACAAACATCCCGAAAGGGGTGGGCAGCTTGCAGGATTCTATAAAGCGAATTGCCACTTTGTGACCTCAATTATTTTTAATTGCAATAAAATAAAAATCTCCAACTGCTATTTTTCTCTTAGGACCAATACACCCTGATCAATGTTAAGGTCCACTTTGCTGAGATAACTATTACCCAACAGCAGCTCTAATGCGAAATCGCCCGCATGCACTACCGCTTCTACATTATTAACTACAATATTTCCTACTGATACCGAACTTAAAGTCACGTGATAAGCTTTAGCAAGACCATTGGCAGTGTTCATTGTAATCGGTGTTCCGCCGCGATAATCAATTCCCAGCCTTTGTGCTTCTTGTTGGCCCATAGAAACAAAGGTCGCACCTGTATCCACTATAAAATAAACCGCCGCGCCATTAATCAATCCCTGTATACGATAATGCCCGCCTATTCCACTCGCAATGCGCACTTCGGTTTTTTCTGCTTTTTTAAATTGTGTTGATATACTTCGCGACATACCTAAGGATTGCTTTTTGCCATCAACTTCAAGCACTGCCTGTTTATTGTCAGCCGAAACTAACAACACACCTTCGGGACTTCGCATGCCTTCACGTAGCATGCGTTGCTTGCCGTCTATTTGCAAAACG
This sequence comes from Pseudomonadota bacterium, assembly GCA_040386215.1. Taxonomy (GTDB): domain Bacteria; phylum Pseudomonadota; class Gammaproteobacteria; order Pseudomonadales; family Cellvibrionaceae; genus Cellvibrio. The sequence continues at coordinate 90,427 of JAZKFX010000012.1, read as the reverse complement.
GCGCTGCCTTGCGCAAGCATTTTTGCTTCTATCTCAAGCGCACCACAGCTTGCAGCCCAGAGATAGACAAAAAATAAAATTCCGTTTCTCATCAATGTTTACTCAAAATAAAAATAAATAAATATTTGTAAACAGATAAATGCATAGAGACCTGCCAAAACATCATCAATCATAATGCCAAAGCCACCCTCGACTTTTTGATCAAGCCAACCAATTGGCCAAGGTTTAACGATATCGAAAATGCGAAATAATACAAACCCCAACAGCACACATAACCAACTTTTTGGTGCGAGAAACATGGTAATCCAATAACCGACAAACTCATCCCACACTATTCCGCCGTGATCGTGCACGCCTAACAATTTTGCCGAGCGATCACACCAATACACACCTAAGGCAAAAGTAACAATCAACCAGCTCACATATAGGGGCCAGGTCAATTCCTGAATTATCCAATACACCGGAATAGCAGCGAGAGTGCCGATAGTGCCTGGCGCTTTTGCAGCCAGACCACTGCCAAAACCAAACGCAAAAAAATGCGTGGGATTGGCTAATAATTCTTTAAAACCTGGATTTTTCATAGTGATTTTTTTTATTTCGTCTAGAAATGGCGGTAGCCTTGCTGATCTAATGAAAACGGTTCGCCATTTAATTCACACATAACATTTGCACCAGCTACCATTTCACCAATAACTGTCGCGTGCAACTCACCTTGCGCAATTAACATCGCGAGCTCCGGCATTTTTTCGGGCGACACAGTGAAGCATAATTCATAATCATCGCCACCGCTCAATGCCCAACAGTAGGCTTGATCAAGATTATTGATGGCAATAAGCGCTGGAGAAAGCGGTAAATTCTCAACATCAATTAATGCACCCAAATCACTTGCCGTACAAATATGCCCCAGATCCGCAACCAATCCATCAGAAATATCCAATGCCGCACTGGCGATTCCACGCAAGAGTTCAGCTTCTTTTAAACGCGGTGTGGGACGATAAAATCGGTTATACAAATATTCTTTATGTTCATCGTCTATTTGCAATTTATCTTGGATAACGGCTAAAGCAGCAGCGCCATCCCCAATAAAATGAGTTACACAAATAAAATCTCCAATGGCCGCACCATCGCGTCGTAATGCTTCATGACTTGCAACTGCACCCATTGCTTGAATGGTAATGCTAAGCGGACCCGATGTGGTATCACCGCCAACCAAGGCAATATTAAATTCATTGGCAACACGAAATAAACCACGACTGAATAAACGCAACCAATCCTCTGAACAAAACTCAGAGTTCTTTGGCAGAGTCAATGCCAAGGTAAACCACAAAGGTGATGCGCCCATGGCTGCCAAATCACTTAAATTGACACGCAACGCACGCTCACCAATATCTTCCGCATTGGCATCTGCGGGAAAATGCACATCAGCCACCAGCGTATCAACTGAAATGGCTAACTGTTTGGTGGCAGGAATTTGTAATAAGGCACAGTCATCACCAATACCCAACACAACACCAACGGGAGGCATTTCGTCGGATAAAAGATCCGCCGGCTCACGCTGAAAAAATTGTTTGATGATCTGAAATTCATTCATAAGGGCTTTGATTGTTTGGGATTAGCGATTGCCTGAAATTAGCGGCTGCTTTTATTGGCGTTAACTTCTGCTGTTCTTACCACCGCTGCGGTTTTATCTAATACACCATTAATAAATTTGTGGCTGTCTTCCGCACCAAATTTTTTAGCCAGCGCAACCGATTCGTTAATAACAACTTTGTAGGGAACATCAATACGAAACTTTAATTCGTAAGCTGACATTCGCAGTAAAGCTTGAGTAACAGGGTCCAGCTCATGCAATGCACGCTCAACCAGAAACGGCGCAAAAGATTCTTCAATATCGCTAAGATGTTGCGGCACACCATGCAAAATATCTTGAAAATATTCTACATCAACATTGGTCATATCATTGTCGACACGAAATTCTGCTTCAATTGCATTCAAGCTGGCACCGGCCATTTGCCATTGATAAAGCGCCTGCATGGCATAATGTCTGGCCATACGACGAGTGGCAGCGGTTAAACCTTTTTGACCAGCGTTTTTTTGGTCAGTATTTTTTTGAATTGTCATGAAGCTTTTACCTGAAAAATGAAAACTGATAAAGAACTGCGACGGCGTATTGCCGATGCATAAAATTTTTAAATAATAATAGAATTCTAAATGTTATTTAAATGTATATTTGGCTTTATATATTGCCAAGCAAAGAAACCATTTCCAACGCAGTCGTTGCCGCTTCAACGCCTTTATTACCAGCTTTAGTTCCTGAACGCTCAATAGCTTGCTCTATCGAATCTACGGTGAGCACACCAAACGTAATAGGTATGCCAGCGTTCAACGAAACTTGCGCTAAACCTTTGGTGCATTCACCAGCAACATAATCGAAATGCGGTGTGCCGCCACGGATAACTGCACCTAAAGCGATAATTGCATCAAATTGTTTTTTTGCTGCGATTTTTTGTGCGACCAATGGAAATTCAAATGCACCGGGGGCGTAATAAATACTAACGTCCTCATCTTTAATACCGTGGCGACGCAGCGTATCCAAGGCCCCATTTTTTAAACTTTCAACCACAAAGCTATTCCAGCGGCTGACGATTAACGCGTACTTACCTTTACAAGCAGAAAATTCGCCTTCAATAACAGTGATGTTGCTCATAGTGTTTTTCTCTTTAATTTTTTAAAATATTATTGATGTTTATGCAGGGCTAACGTATTCAACTACTTCCAAATCAAAGCCGGATAAAGCGGTGTAACGCATAGGTGCAGACAGCACGCGCATTTTACGCACACCCAGGTCACGCAAAATTTGTGAGCCGGTGCCGACCTGCTTATAAATAAAATCAGCGCTGCGGCGCTGCTGCTTTCCAGAAAGCAGCCAATCGATACTCTCTTCTATATCCAATGTGCTTTCGTCGTGACAAATCAGCAATACCACACCGCCCTCTTCACTGACGCGCTGCAGAGCTTCCTGATAAGTCCATAATTTAGTGCCGGTTGGCGAGTAACGTTTGATAGAAAAAACATCGCGCGCTATGTCCATTACGTGCACACGCACGAGCGTAGCCTCATCGGGTTTGATTTCACCTTTCACCATCACGAAATGTAAATCGCCACGCGCTAAATCGCGATAAGTGAGCAACTCAAACTCACCGCACATAGTTTCCACTTTGCGGCGGTTGATGCATTCAACGGTTTTCTCTTTTACCGCGCGATAATGAATCAGGTCGGCAATGGTACCGATTTTGAGCCCATGTTGCTCGGCAAAAAGTTCAAGATCCGCACGCCTTGCCATGGTTCCGTCGGGGTTCATCACTTCCACAATCACTGATGCAGGCTCGAAACCAGCCAAACGCGCAAGATCACACCCGGCTTCGGTATGCCCTGCACGACTCATTACGCCGCCTGGTTGGCTCATCAGAGGAAAGATGTGTCCTGGCTGAACCAGGTCATTGGGTTTTGCATTTGTACGGACGGCTGCACGTATCGTGAGTGCGCGATCTGCGGCCGAGATGCCTGTACTTACGCCTTCAGCTGCTTCAATAGACACCGTAAAGTTAGTGGTATGTTGCGATTTGTTATCGCTCACCATCAAGGGTAAATCCAGCTGCACACAACGCTCGGGCGTTAAAGTTAAGCAAATTAATCCGCGCGCGTAGGTTGCCATAAAGTTAATATCTTCAGGACGAACCTGCTCGGCGACCATAATTAAATCGCCCTCATTTTCACGGTCTTCATCATCCATCAGGATAACCATCTTCCCGTGACGCATATCCTCAATCAATTCTTCGATGGTATTCAGTTGCATAAGTCTTCTCTCGTTGCGAATGCGCTAATAATGCCAGTGTTCTAACCAGCGGAAGCAGCGCAATCACTAATTATTAAATCCATGTTTTGCCAGAAATTCTAAAGTAATACCATTCTGACTTTCGCTTTCAGCGGCTTTATCGCCGAGCATCAAGCGCTCGATATAACGAGCCAAAACATCCACTTCAATGTTCACCGGGGAGCCCTGGGCATAGCCGTCGATAATGGTGTGAGCAATTGTATGGGGTACTATATTTAGTTCAAATTCAGCACCATCAATTTTATTTACCGTAAGGCTGGTGCCATCAATCGTAATGGAACCTTTGTGGGCAATATATTTGGCCAAGGTATGGGGCGCACGCAAACGAAAACGCTCAGAGCGCGCGTCAGAATGCCGACTAACAATTTCGCCCACGCCATCCACATGACCGCTAACAATATGGCCGCCCAAACGGGTGTGTGGTGTAAGCGCTTTTTCGAGATTGACCCTATAGCCAACTTTCCATTTTGGCAAAGTGGTGTTATCCAGGGTTTCGCGCGATACATCAGCCCAATAACCGTCGCCCGTTAAATCCACCACCGTTAGACAGACTCCGTTAGTCGCAATAGAATCGCCCAGGCACACATCAGAAAGATCCAAATTATTGGTTTTGATGCGTAAACGCAGATCACCATTTTTGGGTTGCAAGGCCACAACTTCGCCAATGGCGGCAATGATTCCAGTAAACATATTTGCCTCTTTTTAATGAATATAACCAATCGCGGTGTCATTCATTGTTCTGTCTATCCCAGCGCCCATGAGATGGAAGCATCACCATAAAGCAACAACTGACTTTATTAAAAAGTTTTTACACTATGAGGCTTGCCTGCTGGGCAGTCGTTTTAATTTTCAGATCGATGACTTTTGTATCGGCAATCAAATCATGTACACAACGCTTATCATCACGAAAAATAAAGAGTACATCGATCATACTTAATAATGGGCCAACCATGGGTACAAGACCTGCAATCCATTGTGGTAAATAACGATTTAAAATGAGATGACTAAAGCTTGGGCGCTGGCCATCTGCCATGACAATAGCCAAACCCAACATTCGTTTGCCCAGAGTTTGTCCATAACGATGCAACAACAAACCATGCAAGGCAAAAAACATTAATAAGCTATAGGCCGTCATGATAATGGACACTTTCGTTGGAATCTCTCCTCCCGTTTGCATTAACTGCCATATTCCATAGTGATTAAAAAGCGGTATGGACACTGCCATCCCTATAAAGCCATCGATCATTCCCGCTAAAAAACGTTGCATTCGATTAGCCGTATTGTCCTGCTCAGGCGCAGCCGGGGGCTCAGGCTGAAACTCAGGCCGCTGCTCGTTACTTTGTTGATTGTCGTTGTCATGGTTATCGTTCAAAGCTAGACCTATTTCATTTGAAGATTTGTGGATTAATGTTCCATATCGGGTGTAACGGTGATACGCCAATCTGCACCTACCGCACGAATATCACGAATTTTTAATGGCAAGGCTGATGCCATTGTATTTAACGGCAAATTAAACAAGGGACGCGCATGACTTCCAAGTAGTTTGGGGGCCATATAAATAATGACCTCATCAAGTAAGCCACGGCGCAAAAAGCTGGCGGCCAGGGAAGCACCCGACTCCACCAGAACTTCATTACATTGACGCTTAGCTAACTCAGCTAACAAAGCATTTAAATCAATGCGACCATCACGACCAGGCATCGCTAGCAATTCAACATGCTCAGGCCATCCATTCAGTTTCTCGGCATTTTCAGCGGCGTCATTATGAATTAACAAAATGGGCGTGGTTTGGGTAAGAATATCGGCATTTCGTTGCATACGCAGTGCGGAGTCCAACACGACTCTCAGAGGTTGCTGCTGCGCTGCAGCTTCAGCATTATCGATGCCTAATTCATGGGCTCTTACGCTAAGCGATGCGTTGTCGAACAACACCGTATTAATGCCGGTGACAATGGCACAACTGCGAGCACGTAAACGTTGCACATCTTGCCGCGCAAGGCGACCCGTGACCCATTTGCTTTCGCCATTTTCCATAGCAGTACGACCATCCACGCTCATGGCAAGCTTACAACGGACGAAGGGTAACTTGCGCTCCATGCGTTTTATAAAACCGCGATTGAGTAAACGTGCATCATCTTCCATAAACGGCCCATCAACCTGGATTCCTGCAGCCCGTAACTTTTCCAAACCACGGCCAGACACTAGCGGATTCGGATCTTCCATAGCAAAGACTACGCGCACTACGCCAGCGGCTATTAGCGCCTCACTACAGGCACCCGTTTTTCCTACGTGATTACAAGGTTCGAGCGTGACATATGCAGTCGCTCCCCGTATCGTTTCCGCGCTCGCCACTGCAGCCAATGCATTGACTTCCGCATGGCCTTCGCCAGCCCGAATATGCCAGCCCTCGCCGATCACTTTGCCATCTTTCACTAATACGCAGCCCACCTTTGGATTGGGCATAGTGGTGTAAATACCACGCTCAGCGAGGCGCAAAGCTTGCGCCATGTATTCAACATCAGCAGTGGAAAAAGCAGCAGTAGTAACGGACATAGTTAGGTGATCTATTGATAAATAAACAGCTGTGATTCAATGGCAATCGTAGAATATTGCACGCTAACTACTCAGTCTCAGGCTGTTGTTCGAGGCGATCAATTTCCTGGCGGAATTCATTGAGATCTTTAAAACGACGATAGACCGAAGCAAAGCGGACATAGGCAACCTCATCAAGTTTTTGCAATTGCTCCATGACTTTTTCGCCAACGGTGAATGATTTCACTTCGCGTTCTCCAGTTGCTTGCAAATAATGCTTGATGTGATTGATAGCAGATTCAATTGCTTCAATGCTGACTGGGCGTTTTTCCAACGCACGCAATAAACCGGCACGTAATTTATTTTCGTCAAAAGGTTCGCGAGTACCGTTGGATTTAATGATACGCGGCATGACTAATTCAGCAACTTCAAAGGTCGTAAACCGCTCGTGACATGACAGGCATTCACGGCGCCGACGTACTTGATCACCCTCGGCAACAAGACGCGAATCGATGACTTTAGTATCTTCGGCACTACAAAAAGGACAATGCATGTTGCGCAAACCTGAGCATTAATATCGGGCAAGCATGCTAGCACAAAACCCTTCAGCAAAAAATAAAAAGCCCAGCATAAGCTGGGCAAAGGGTACCACACACATGCTCCGTCTTAATGCAGGCCGCTAAGGTGCAGCAGCCATCACCAGTCCATCAATAACTATAGACATGATCAGCGCCGCGCCGAGGCTAAACTTGATGCTTTTCTCGAGCTTAGTACTGTTACTTTTGCGATTGAAGCTGCGGCTTTGGAAGACGCCCGTTTTGACGATACGGCTTTTGAACTGCCTATCACAATTTTTGCGATTGAGGCTGCAGCTTTTGAGGAAGCAGGTTTAGTCGATGCGGCCTTCGAACTTGCCGCCACAGCTTTTGCAATGGAGGAGGCAGCTTTGGCAGAAGTCGGTTTAGTCGAAGCGGCCTTTGAGCTTGCGACCACAACTTTGGCAATTGAAGACGCTACTTTGGAGGAAGCAGGTTTAGACGAGGCAGCTTTTGAAGAGGCTGGCTTGGAGCTAGCGGGAGCGCTTGACCTGGAGGCAGCAACAGAACTTACATTTTTCGCCGATGCTGCCACATTAAACTTGGCAATCTGGGGACCCGTAATATTCAATGCATAACGTGCGTCAGCACCATTCACCGCGTCAGTGCGCGCAACGCCGCAGGGAACACCTTTACACAGTAAATCCGGGTTAGAAAATTTATACAATTTTCCACTCCAGTAATCCACGTTGAAAGAGCTTTGGTAAGCCATGACGGTGGTAAAGAGATTGGTCACCCCATAGCCTAACGCATAGGGAAAAGTACCACCGGAACCATCCTGTTTGCGCGAATGTTTTAAGCCCATATTATGGCCAAGCTCATGCGCAGTAACGTAGTCACCGCACGAATTAATCGCAACATGTGCATACATATATTTTTTCCATTCGGGATTCGTAAAATTTCCATTAGCACTGCCGCCAATCCATGCAATTCCGCAACTACCTTGGCTAGCCATATAGGGGCGGTAAAAAATTACCATATCAGCTTTAACTTCATCTCTGTAAGCAGCGATACCACTGAAGGCTGCGACCTTTGCATAAGTAATATCGTTTAAGGCAATAGCTGCATCATTGTTATCGGTGTAATCAACGAGCTTTGATCCAACCAATCGCACTTCCAAATCAACATTACTGTCTTTATAAATTTGATTAGTCACTTGCACAAGTTGATTAAAACGAGTGGTAGGATCAGCACCATACAGACCTACGGTACCTTGGGTGTAAACGACTAATAAATCGATAACGGTATTAACCGCAAATGTGCTTGATGCAAAAGGTAGAGCAACTAAAGTAACAGCAGCACAGCAAAATCTTTTCATTGTCGTTTTCATAATGTGTGGTTCCAAGTTATTTGACTTTACTTAAAACCTTCCTTGATTAGCAAGAATGCGCGCATCCATTAAAGTCCACTTACCCAGTCGTTATTTGTTCATCATCTTTACTCTCGTTAGGTTAAGTTATCTTTAAATATTTTATAAAATTTCATTTACTTCAAGAAAATCATTTGCGTTCGTATCTGACAATTCAAATTCTGACGGATTCTTGTAAAGCCAGCCCAGACCATCTACTGACTCCATAGTGTAGCTACCTTCGGGGGTAGTAATCGTTGCAAATACAGCATGCTCACCGTATGTCACAATCACTGGATAATCGGTTCCTTGCCCTTGTAAATGCCCGCTCCAGGTTTGATCGCCATTAGGGCTCGTCGCTATTGATTGCACTTCCACAACAACTTTTTTCCCGTACAACATAGGCAAAGTAATTTGCTCACCTGCTTGAGGAAACCGTTCGGGACGCTGGCTAATTTCAACAATTTCATAATCAATGATTCTTTCATTTAACGGAATGCCGGGTGTAGGCGAGTTAACATCATCGACTTTCCATACTTCGGTTTTATTTACGCCCTTATCCGCCAGAATTTGTTCAGGTATTTTTTTTTCGCCGCAATCTCTGTGATACGGATTACCCTTACAAAAACCATCCTGCGTATTTAATGCAACCTCAGCAGGAGCCACTGTTAGGGTGTTTTTTTCGTTGACCAAGACTAAAGCTTTGGCTTCTAAAGGGGCAACCGTCGCAACAATATCAGCCTTATCCTGTGCTTCACCTTGCATCAACATTAAAATGGCTATTGCCGTAAAACAGATTACAGCGAGAGCATACATTTTTTGCTTTGGTGATAAGAGATTAATGTTCATAACCTTTTACTCAAGTACTTGCATAACAACTCACAGCTCTAGTACAAGATAGATCAGTCTAAACAATAAATCTAATTCAAGTTATCGCGCCAGACTACAAAATCTAATTGAATTTTTTTTGTCTATATTTAGTTCTATCAAAATAGAATATTGAAGGCGAATGGAGTTTTTTATATCGCTACGAATGATGAATAAAAGTTCTACGTATCTGCTGTTGAATTAAGTTCTTACAACAAACTCCAAATAAAAAAAGCAGCCATTTAGGCTGCCTTTTTTTATTACTTAAAACCCATTTTAGGGATTTTTATATATTACTCAGCGTAGACAGGAAATCTTTTACATAACTCTAACGCTTTAATTTTTACACTTTTGATTAGGTCATTTGCATTGCCAGCCTCAAGCGCATCGAGAATGTCACACATCCAGTTTGTGAGCTGAATGCATTCTGCTTCTTTAAAACCTCGAGTAGTTACGGCTGGCGTACCCACTCGCAAACCTGAAGTCACAAAGGGTGAACGAGGATCGTTAGGTACAGAGTTTTTATTAACGGTGATGTTGGCGTTACCCAAGGCTTCGTCAGCATCTTTGCCACTGTAAGGCTTACCAATCAAATCAACCAACATTAAATGATTTTCCGTACCACCCGATACAATTTTGATACCGCGCTCTTTAAAAGTCGCTGCCATGGCTTTAGCGTTAATAACCACTTGTTTTTGATAGGCTTTATATTCGGGAGACATAGCCTCTTTAAAGCTAATGGCCTTTGCTGCAATTACATGCATCAAAGGTCCGCCCTGGCCGCCGGGAAACACTGCTGAATTTAATTTCTTTTCTATCTCTTCGTTAGCTTTTGCCAGAATGATCCCACCACGGGGGCCGCGCAGCGTTTTGTGCGTGGTGGAAGTGGTGACATCAGCGATTTGTACCGGACTTGGGTAAACACCTGCAGCAACCAGACCGGCTACGTGGGCCATATCCACAAATAAATAAGCCCCGACTTTATCCGCGATATCACGAAAACGTTGCCAATCCATAATTTGCGAGTAAGCCGAGAACCCTGCAACAATCATTTTTGGCTTATGCTCGATAGCCAAACGCTCGACTTCATCGTAATCGACTAAACCAGTCTCCGGGTTCAACCCATACTGAATTGCGTTATACATTTTTCCTGAGAAACTCACTTTTGCTCCATGAGTCAAGTGACCGCCGTGTGCCAAACTCATTCCCAAAACCGTATCGCCCGGGCTACAAAGCGCGGCATACACTGCACTATTAGCCTGTGAGCCCGAGTGTGGTTGCACATTGGCGAAATCTGCACCAAACAATTCTTTCGCACGCGAAATAGCCAAAGCTTCGGACTGATCAACATACTCACAGCCACCGTAGTAACGCTTGCCAGGATAACCTTCCGCATATTTGTTAGTGAGCTTGGTACCTTGCGCTGCCATCACCATTGGGCTGGTATAGTTTTCAGAGGCAATTAATTCAATGTGATCTTCTTGACGCTGGCCTTCGTTTTGAATTGAAGCCCAAATTTCAGGATCGAAAGAAGCAATAGTTTGGTTTTTATCAAACATAGAAAGTCCTAGGTAGACCAGCAGTATTCCCATTTAGCGGGCTGCATAGTGAATGAAAGAAGAGAGGAATTGTGGCCGGCATTGTACATCAAGATGCGAAATAGCTGCCACGCAAAACTCTCATGGTCACCATCAATTTGGCTCATATTAACAAGATTTTAACGCCATGGAAAAATTTATGTACGTTGGCACACAGACGAAAATTTCGTTATTGCCTAGTATTCGCGGTAGTCATCAGCGGATTGAAAAGCCGCACCAAAAGCAAGCAAAAACATAGATTTAGCTTTAATTTTTGCATTATTGAGAGCTACTTTTAACAAGTACCTTACTGTTCTGGTAAGGTCGCGAAATAAAATCATTTACGGCTCGATTGAGCTTATAACCTACGCCACTTATGACGGTGACGAAGGTATTTTTATGTAAATATTTTGTGTTTTTTTTTTTTAAATTGGAATTGGTCTTTCGGCTCTCGTTTTGCAATGAGAATGACATGCAGATCAAGTATCTCACTTTAAAGGCCTTAACTCGTTACGGATATTGTTTATGAACAGCTTTCGATTATTGTTACTGAGCAGCCCACTGTGGCTTCTTTTACTACCGCATGTAGCCAATGCCCAAACCTCTTATGCCTTGGGTGCGGGAGATGAAATACGATTAACCATTTACGGTCAGCCTGAACTCTCTACCGAAGGTCAAATTAACTCTGATGGGGCGATGGAAATTCCTCTTCTTGGCGGTATAAAAATTGCTGGGCTTTCCACTGCTGACGCGGCCAAATTAATAACTGATCGTTATCAACGCGGTAATTTTTTGAAAAGCGCGCAAGTGAACATGTTCGTCACAAAATACCGCAGTCAAGTGGTTGCAATCCTGGGTAAAGTTAATCGTCCAGGCAAACTGATTTTGGAGGGAGCAACGTCTCTCACGCAAGCGGTAGCCTGGGCGGGCGGTGTTTCTGACGCAGGTAGCGAACGACTTATCCTGATTCGTAACGATGCTAATGGTCGTCAGGAACGGCGTGAATATGATTTGCAAAAACTGCTCAACCGGGAGGCAGACAATAGCCCCGTGGTATGGCTGAAAGATGGCGATACACTCTATGTACCCTTGGCTGCGCGATTTTATGTTAACGGTGAAGTCCGCGCACCAGGAATGTATCCCCTGGACCGCCCACTTAACGTAATGCAAGCATTAGGAGTCGGTGGCGGCTTAAACGCACGCGCCAGCGAACGCTCAGTAAAATTATTTCGCAAGCAAGCCGATGGCTCTGTCAATGAATCAAAGGCTAAACCTGATGATGTTGTTTTAGACGGTGATGTTTTAGTCGTTCAGGAAAGTCTTTTTTAAAAGTAACGAGTGAAAAATATGAATTTGAATACGTTAATCCACATTTTATTTGCGCGTAAATTGACCATTATTGGCATGACATTGCTAGGGTTAATCGTCGCCGGTGTGCTAACTTTTGTTATGCCGAAAATCTACACCGCAACGACCGAATTAATTGTTGATGGCAAAGGCCAGGATCCTATTAGTGGCCAGGTGTTACAGGGACGGCTATCCGCTGCTTATATTGGTACCCAAGCCGATATAATCCGCAGCAGAAAGGTCGCTAATAAAGTTATTGATCAACTAAATCTAATGCAACACGCCGGTTTGGCGAAAGAACTACATCTTATTGATAATGAACCAGCAAAACGTCGCGCTCTACTTTCTTACTTGCGGTCGGGGTTAGACGTTACCCCCAAAAGTGATAGCAGCGTTTTGAGAATTAGTTTCGCGGGGCGCAATCCTGAGCTAGCGGCACAATTGGCCGATGCTTTTTCTACAGCCTATATCAAAACCAATCTTGAACTGCGGATTGAACCTGCCAAACAAATCACTCAGTGGTACGAAGAACAATTGGCATCGCTGCGCGAGAATTTAATTAAAAGACAAAATATATTATCTACCTATCAAGAAAAACATAATATTTTGGCATCTTCTGATCGCTTCGATCTCGAATCAGCCAAGTTAGCCGAGTTATCTTCCATGTTAATTGCAGCACAAAGCGAACGCCTGAAAGATACCAGCCGCAATGAACAAATCACCGGACGTAATCGCGGGGCTCTGCCTTCACAAGCCCTGGATAATCCTCAAGTGCAACGACTCACTGGCCAACTCGCCGAAGCGCAAGCCAAGCTTGGAGATTTAGCGACTAAAGTTGGTGAAAACCACCCACAATATCGCCAAGCTCAGGGTGAAGTAGATTCCATCAGGTATCAATTGGACCAGGCACTACGCTTTATCAATGGGAGCTTGCGCTCATCAGTTGAGCTTTCGCAATCGCGTGAAGCCAAACTGACACTGGAGCTGGCGGCACAAAGGGAACGTGTCATGCAACTTAGTCGTAATCGCAACGAGTTAACACTGCTGCAACAAGAAGTTGACAATGCGCAGGCCGCCTATGACGCGGCACTTGCACGCTCGGCGACAACCAAACTCGAGAGCCAAATTGTACAAACCGACATCTCGGTCTTAAATGCAGCATCGATTCCCACCAACCCGACTTCACCAAAGCCCCTGATTGCATTATTTTTAGCTGGCATTACTGGCTTGTTATTTGGCATTGGCACAGCACTTTGCTGGGAATGGTTTGATCGACGCGTTCGCAACACTCATGATTTGGAAGGGCTGCTGGATTTAGCAGTACTCGCTTATATACCGGTTGACAATAGTGGTTCGTTTCGCAGAGGAGCGGCAGCATGAATAAAATGGTTAACACAATGCTTCAAGACGTAAACCAAAAGCCTGACACCAAGATGGGCAGACTGCTGCTTGAGAGCGGAAAAATTAGTAGTGCGGATTTTAAATTAATAATGGATACGCAAGCACTGCGTGGCTTACGCTTTGGCGAAGCTGCCTTAGAGCTCGGACTGGCCAATACCGCCGATATTAATGCAATTCTTGCCCAACAATTTGCGTATCCGGGAATTCCTGCTGAAAATAGCAAATTGGATAAGCGTTTATTTACCGCATTTCGTCCTGATAGTTTACAGACCGAAGCATTGCGCAGCTTAAGAAGCCAATTACAGCTACGCTATTTTAACCAGGGCGCACACTTAAGTCTGGCATTGGTAGGCGCGAACGATGCCTTTGGTGTCGCATTGACTAGTGCTAATTTGGCCATTACTTTTGCTCAATTAGGTCTGCGCACCCTGCTTGTGGATAGCAATTTACGCTCCCCCCAACTCCATGCTTTATTCGGTCTCAGCGAGCGTCATCCTGGCCTCGCTGATCTTATTTCAGGTCGCGTTTTAGTCGAACCTAAAGCCATTCCGGAAGCAGGCTCATTGTGGCTTTTGCCCGCAGGAACAGAAGCTCCAAATCCACAAGAACTCATTGCCAGCCCAAATTATTCCAAACGCATGGCAGAGTTAAGTGAAGTTTTTGACGTAATACTTATCAATACCGCGCCACTTAACCACACGCTTGATGCGCAATTGGTGGCTGCTCACGCAGGTGCTGCCGTGTTGGTAGTTCAGGAGCATCAGTCACGCTTCAAAGATGTGGAGAACATTTGCAATAATCTGCGGGGGTTTGGGGTTCGTTTGTTGGGCGCCGCGCTACGCCAAATATGAATTATTTGCACCGGAACAAACTGGGTGAGATAAATTCTGGGGCGACAAACTTTTCGCCGCAGAATTTATCTCGTCCTGCCCTATCCACACGAATCAATTCTGACGAACATTGGGTAATTGCCATACTGGTGGCTACGGTTACCTACCAGGCAATGCTTTGCATGCTCAACACTCAATTGCACTTTGCATCGCGTGGTTTGGTAGGAGTGGCAGAGGCTATTATTCTGCTGGCATGTCTCCCGTTTCTCGCCCGTCGCTTATTGCCGGGAGTCATCATACTTGCCGTTTTCACTGGCGCGATGTTGTGCTTGCTGGGTTTACTCAGTGGTGCGGTAAACATTAAAGCCTTCCGCGATTTATTGATTCCACTCATTTATTTTTGGTTGGGTTGTAATCTGGGTCGGCCAGAACTTGCTGATCGGGCTCTCACTTATACCATTGCGATTGTGCTCAGTTTTGGTCTAATGGAGCTTTTATTTCTTGACCAATATACCAACATCTTCGACATTTTCAGCTACTACGTCAGCATAGGTAATCTACAACCTATTACTGAATATGTTCGCGAAAGTCGTCTGCAATTAAATGGTATGCGCCCTGAAGGCATAGGTCGCACACTATTGCCTGCATTGCTAGGCCCCCATCGAGTTTCATCCGTGTTTTTAGAACCCATATCGCTGGGTAATTTTGCGGCTATTTGCGCAGCCTGGGGATTAAGCCGAGACAAAGCCGAGTTGCGGCGCACCTTGTTTTTTGTGGGCGCTGCTATTGTGCTTATCGTATTATCTGATTCACGTTTTGCACTTATGGCCGTGAGTGTAATGATTGGCATGCGCCTGGTTTTGCAAGACAAGGTACTTAACCTGGCCTTACTCGCGCCCTTCGCCGCAATCGCGCTGCTATTAACTCTGGGCTATGACGCCACCGATAGAGGTGCAGACAACTTTCATGATCGCCTGGCCTTTTCGGGGATGACGCTGTTGCAATTTGATGTCCATTCGCTGCTTGGGTTTGCGGAGCCTGATAACTTTGCGGACCAAGGTTACGCATATGTTATCTCCACTTTTGGTTTGCCATTAATACTCACCCTCTGGGCCAGCTTTTGGTTTTTGGATATACCCGATGCACAAGGCCAGCGTTTCCGCGCCTTTGCTTCCATTTATATGGCCTTGATTCTATGCATCAGTGGCTACTCGCTCTTCGCACTCAAGACCGCCGGTGTACTTTGGTTTTTGGTCGGATGCAGTTTAAGAAACCCCGCGCCTATTGACACACCAAAACCTGGTTTGAACGCCAGCAATCCCTTAACCCATCGCAGATAAATAACTGAGTTAGAGCAGAAAAATGTCCATTAAGGTTACCCATGTAGTTCGTCAATACCTGCCCTCCATTGGCGGGATGGAAGAAGTGGTACGCAATATTGCCATGCATCAGGTACGCAAAGGTTATCAAAAAATTCGCATCATTACGCTCAATCGGCTCTTTCGCAATGCAACGGAGCAACTTCCCGCTCGCGAAATGATTGATGGTATAGAGGTCATCAGGCTGCCCTATTATGGCTCCAGCCGCTATCCCATTTGCCCGGGTGTTTTACGTGAGTTAAGTGATACAGACGTAGTGCATGTTCATGGGGTCGATTTTTTCTATGACTTTTTGGCGGCAACCAAGTGGATTCATCGTCGACCTTTAATTCTCTCGACACACGGTGGCTTTTTTCACACGCAATTTGCCTCACGCGCCAAACAAACTTATTTTAAAAGCATTACTCGCCTTTCCTCATCCGCCTATAGCAGCGTGATTGCGACCAGCGCTAATGACGGTGAGTTATTCAACCAAATTATGGGTAAGCCTAAGTTAGAAGTTATTGAAAATGGTGTGAATGTAGAAAAATTCGCTAATCAAGCAGCGAATGAACTGCAGCCTACGTTAATTTATTTTGGGCGCTGGTCGTCAAATAAAGGCTTATTAGAATCACTTGATTTGTTTTCTCTGCTATATGCGCGAGATAACACTTGGCGATTAATTATAGCCGGGCGTGAATATGATCACAGCTTGATCGAATTACAAACGCTAGTGTGTAAATTGGGTTTACAAAATCACGTGCAATTAGTCGCCAATCCAAGCGATGCCGACATATGCAAGCTCATTCAGCAGGCCAGCTATTATTTGTGCCTGTCACACCACGAAGGTTTTGGCATTGCACCGATTGAAGCTATGAGTGCTGGGCTGACCCCCGTTCTCAGTAATATTCCACCCTTCCAACGCTTAATCGATAATTCAGGGTTAGGCTTCACCATAAGTAACCTTAGTAATACCCAAGCAACTGTTGAACAATTAATAGAATTGCATTCACAAGGAAACCCGGCTTATCAACAAAGGCGCGCTGCGGCAATCAGTTTTGCCGCTCAGTACGCTTGGCCACAGGTCGCAGACAACTATCTCGCACTGTATGAAAAATGGGGATCGCAGTAATGAAAAACTCTTATTATTTCGCAGGAAAAGCGTTCGCAAAGCAATTAACCCAATACCTATCAACACACTGGGCAAAATTCGTGCTTTGCTGTTTATTCACAGTTCCCCTCTCAGTGAACGGAGTTTGTTTAAACACTGACCGCTTAACGGGTGTCAATCTTGCCGGGGCAGAATTTAACTCCAGCCGACTGCCGGGCATTCCCAGCAAAGACTACACCTACCCCAAAGACAGCGAGCTCACTTTTATCGCCGATCAAGGCGCGAATGTTATCCGCCTGCCGTTTCGCTGGGAACGTATTCAACCTAAACAACTGGAACCACTTGCTGCCGAAGAGTTACAACGCCTGCAACAAACGGTGAAATCAGCTAGCGACAAAGGCTTGTGTGTGATTCTCGATATCCACAATTACGCCAAGTATTACGGCACACCATTACAGGATAACCCGGCATTGCAAACTGCTTTCGTAGATCTTTGGCTGCGACTTGCTGTCGCATTTCCGGATCCCGCCACCGCTGCTTTTGGCCTCATGAATGAACCTAACTACATCACCATTGCGCAATGGGGCATTCTCTCCAAACGCACTCTTGCCGCCTTGCGTAAAGCTACAGCGAAAAATCTCATTTTTGTTGCTGGAGGCAATTGGAGTGGCTTACATGATTGGTTTACTGATCATGACGGTATGTCTAACGCCACCGCCTTTGCTGACCTTGCCGATCCATTAAACCGTACCATTTTAGAAGTTCACCAATACGCTGATGAAGATTATTCCGGTACCGGCACTACGTGTCATTTGCCCGATAAATTTAATACAAAATTTGGCAAACTTGGCGTTTGGGCAACAGAGCATCGCCAACGGCTATTTTTAGGCGAATTCGGCGTACCGCCATCACCAGAATGCTTGCTGGTTTTGGAACGATTTCTCAGTTTGATGAATGGGCCTGTCTGGAAAGGCTGGAGCTATTGGGCCGCCGGTGGCTGGTGGGGTGACTATGCCATGGCTTTAAACACCAATGCAGCTTCGCCATCATTGCAATGGCAGTATCTAAAAAAATATTTTGGCCAGACTGCCAATGACCAAAACCCACCCATGCCACCCAAGCCTAACCGATTGGTTAAGCCAGTAGCTCTTAATCAAGAAAAATTAACCAGTGGAGGAAGCTATGCGCAATGAGACAACGCCTGGTCTTGCAATAGATTCAACTGTAAAAACAAAAGGCGAAAACAATTTTTTGGTGCTCTCGGCACATGATTACCGCTCACCTCGTAAAGCGGGTGTGCATTTTATTACCGATGAATTAGCCAAACGTGGGCACACCCGTTTTTTTTCATTGCGCTATAGCTTCCTTTCGCGTTACACGGCAGACCCACGCTTATCACTGGACGCGAAAGCCAATCGCGTAGCATCGCATAACGGCGTGGAGTGCTATCTTTGGAAAACATTAATTCATCCATTTAATACCCGGCGCAACTGGTTGCGCCTGGCAGAAGAATTGATGTACAGATGGTATAGCAATGGCCACAATGCAGTGCTGCGCAAATGGATACAGGAAGCCACTGTCATTATTTTAGAAAGCGGCGTGGCACCGGTATTTTTTGACCTGATTAAACGCTTGAATCCAACGGCGAAGATTGTTTATCGCGCTTCAGATGCGCTCGAAACTATCAATGTTGCAGCCTACGTTAATGATACTTTTGCACGTATTGCGGAGGATATAAACACTATCGTACTGCCGTCAAAGGCACTCGCTGAAACCATTCCCAGCCGTCATAACCTGGCGTTTATACCGCAAGGTATAGATTACTCGATAGCCGAAAAAGCCGACCCTTCACCTTATGGTCCCGGCATTCATGCGATATCGATTGGCTCTATGTTGTTTGATCCAAGCTTTTTTGTGCTCGCTGCAAAACGTTTTCCTAATGTTCAATTTCATATTATTGGTGCCGGACAACCAGCACACCCTGAATATGGTCCTAATGTTCAGGTGTACGATGAAATGCCTTTTGCAAAAACATTGCCCTATATAAAACACGCGCAACTCGGCATTGCACCTTACAGCAGTAACAATATGCCAGCCTATTTACGCGATACTTCGCTGAAATTATTGCAGTATGATTTTTTTCGCATTCCCGCGATTTGCCCACACTTTATTGCCGCAGATTATCCCAATCGCTATGGCTACGAAATTGGCAATGCGGATAGCATTACCGAAGCGATTAATCGCGCATTAAATCCACGCGAACATTCAACGCCGCGTCCAGTTTTTAGCTGGAGCCAGGTTACGGACAGAATGCTAGCACCACAATTATTTGGCGATACGGAGATGATTGCATGAGTATCGCCAAAGAAATTTACAATGAATTAGAACCTGATTCGCCTGAGATAAAAATTCCACTCGGCGGGTTTTCCGTGCTGAGTATTACTGGCGAAGCATTGGCAAAACGACTTGAATTAGCACTGGATGCCGGCGAGCAACATACATTATTTTTTGCCAACACTAATTTCGTCGTCAAATGCCAGGATTTACAACCGCAAATGCTGAAGTGCAACACGCTCATTGTCAATGATGGCATCGGAGTTGATATTGCGACCTGGCTTATTCATCGCGAAAAATTTCCTGAAAATTTGAACGGCACTGATTTTATTCCGCAATATTTATCGAGTGTTGGGAGTAAAGCGCGAGTATTCCTCTTCGGCGGAAAACCCGGTATAGCGGTACGCGCTGCAACAACCTTAACAAAAAATGGTATTAAGGTTGTAGGCACTTGCGATGGTTATGGGCAAGCGAGAGACACAAAAAAACTAGTGGCAGAAATGAATGCAGCAGGAGCCAATGTCATTTTGGTCGCCATGGGTAATCCCGCGCAAGAAAAATGGATTTTAGAAAATCGCCATGAACTAAAAGCCTTAGTGTTGATTGGTGTAGGCGCCCTAGTGGATTTCCTGGCGGGCGATAAACCGCGAGCGCCTCACATGATTCAGAGGTTGCGTCTGGAATGGTTGTATCGATTGTGCTTGGAACCCACGCGCTTAATGCGTAGATACACCATTGACATCATAATATTTCTCGCCTTGTGTATGCGCACAGAAAAATGGCGAAAAAATGCCATGAAACCTCATTAGGAAAGTTCGATGCATATATTAGCTTCACCTGCATTTACCAATGAAAAAGTTAACCCCTACAATTCTTTACTGTACCGCGGTATAGAAGCGGTTAGCGAAACTGCTAGCAACAAAACTGATAGTAGCGAAACTGTTAATTGCGAAAGCAAAAAAACGGTCAGTGAATATTCTCACAAAAAAGCCCTTTTAGGAAAATTTGACATTCTGCATTTTCATTGGCCAGACGGTTATATTAATCAACGCAATTTATTAAAAGCCGCACAAAGAGCATTATTGTTTTCCCTCATACTATTAATAGCAAAATTAAAGGGAGCACATATCGTATGGACAGTTCACAACGTTACCCCACACGATGCGTATCATCCCAAGCTTTCCAGATTTTTTATGCATTGGTTTGTCAATCGTTGTAACGGCTTAATTTTTATGAGCGAAGAAAGCAAAACGACTTTTATGCATAGCTACAAACCACCAGCCACTATTCGCTATGCCATTATTCCGCATGGTCATTACCGCAGCTCTTACCCTGCCGCTATTGATAAAGAAGCTGCAAAGGCTAAACTCGGTTTACCCGCAGACAAAAAAGTTTTACTTTTTTGTGGCATGATCAAACCTTATAAAAATATCGATTCGCTTATTAAAACGTTTACCCAAATAAATCTATCTCACTTTGAATTAGTCATTGCTGGCAAGCCGGATACACCGCAACTGGCTGAGCATCTACAACAGCAAAAAAGCGAGCATGCGAACATTCATTTATTTTTACAATTCATTCCTGATGATCAACTGCACATATATCTAAGCGCTGCAGACATTGTGATATTGCCCTATAAATCTATTTTAAATTCCGGAGCTTTATTGTTAGCACTATCCTTTAACAAACCTGTTATAGCGCCGCATATAGGTGCATTCATTGCGCTTCAGCAAGAACTGGGCAAACAATGGATATACAGTTACGATGGTGATTTACAAGAGAACACGCTAAGTAATGCTTTACTTCAACTTGGAACCCTGGAACGCCCAGCAATATGCCCATTAGAAAATTATGATTGGAATAAACTTGCCGCTTTAACAGTAGCTTTTTATCAAAGTCTTTTTCAGCGTTCACCCACCTGTAAGCAACAAGTAATATCATGAATTTAAAAAAACGCTTGGGCAGTAGCACTGCCTGGATGAGTCTTGCTGCCAGTGGCAACAGCGTCATTAGCTTTGTTATTTTTATTGTTTTATCGCGCATCCTGACCCCCAGTGACATTGGCCTGGTAGCATTTGCATTGATAGTTGTTGAAATTGGCAAGATCATTGTGAACGGCGGATTTTCGCAAGCAGTGATACAAAAAGCAGAATGGGATGAAGGCTACGCATCGACGTGCTTTTATATCAACATTTTCTTTTCTATCATTGTGACGCTTGCTGTTATTTTTATTGCCGCACCGCTAATAGGTCAGCATTATCAAACTCAGGCAGAACCCCTTGTAAAAGTGTTGTCCATTATTTTTTTCCTCGACGGAATAAAAGCGGTACACGAGGGCAAGTTGAAACGTGAATTTGCTTTCAAAGTTATCGCTTTAAGAAGCATACTCGCGGGATTAATTCCTGGTGCCGTCGGAATTTATTTAGCGTTAAATGACTTTGGTGTGTGGGCACTAGTGTGGCAGCAGCTATTAAATCAAGTTGTAGTAACAGCGCTAACCTTGGCCACCGCAAAATGGGTGCCGCAACTTAGTTTTTCTTTTCCTCAAGCAAAACAACTTATTCATTTTTCATCACCATTAATGTTGTCACAATTAATTGGTAATATAAGCTCGAAGGTATTTGAATTATTAGTAGGCATCATTATTGGCCCGGCTGCATTGGGTTTCTATCGCGTTGGCGGAAGAGCTTTATATATCTTACAAGATATAGCATTAAAACCTTTTGAACATACAGCTCTCTCCGCATTGTCGAGAATTAATGGACTAGCGCAACAAGCTCTGGCAACTATCCGAATGATACGCGTCAGCTCATATTTTATATTTCCGATTTTTTTTGGCGCAGCCGGGGTTGCTTCCGAATTTATAACCTTAGCCTTTGGCGAAAAATGGGCAGAAAGTGGCAACATTATGACGATTCTCGCCATAGGCATAGCACCGATTATTGTTAATCTACATATTAACGCTGCATTAATGGCCAGCGGCCATTCGCGTTATGTATTGTTGTTAGCCGTTACTGCACTCGCTATTAATTGTGTTGCAGGCGCGATTTCAGTTCCATTAGGATTAACCGCTACAGCCTATGGCTTTGCCATTAGAAGCTATCTTATTCTTGCCATTTACATCTTTATTTTTAAATATGTTTTTGGCACTGGCCTGGTGAGTATGCTTAAAACCTTAGCCCCAGCTGTTCTTGCTTCTGCTGGTATGTTCGCGATAGTAATAATAACCAAACCATTTTTTGAAAATTATTTAACAGCAGCGCTACTTATTTTATTGTTATGTGTAGTCGGTGCTGTAACGTACATAGTTTTAATGATAACTTTCTTTCGCAGTGAAACAAAAAATTTCTTTGCCGAAAGCATCGATATCGCACCAACCAAACTCAAGCCTTACATTAGAGCGGTTCAGCGGGTATTAAAATTATTGTAACCTAGATTTGTAATACAGATATGGAGATGCATAATGATTAAATCCTACCTTATCAATCTTAACAAAGATGATGAACGGCTTAGTTTTTTTACATCGAACTTTAAAAGACTGGGAATGGAATTTGAAAGAATTTCAGCTGTAGACGGAAGGGAGTTCTCTGAGCAAGACTTCCGAGCGTTTTTAGAGGATCGTCCACGCAGTAATAAAAAAACCTGGGTACGCGGACAAATGGGGTGCTTCCTAAGTCATCACATTGCATGGACTAAAATTGCCCAAAGCAATGAACGTTTTTCTGCGGTATTTGAAGATGATGTCCACGTATCAGAAGATCTAAAATCACTATTGAGCGATGATAACTGGATTCCAAATGAAATAGATATTATTCGATTGGAAACATCAACCAATAGGGTTCGCCTGACGCTACAGCCGTTATTAATTCACGCAAAGCGTAAAATTTACGGCGTAAAATCGACGACCTGGTGCACAGGGGGATATATTTTAAACCGTAGAGCAGCGCAACAACTTATAGAATTAAAACCCCAACATCATCAACCTTCGGACGTTATCCTGTTTAACTTCGAAGATTCTATTATTGCGAAAAAATTAAATATTCTTCAGTGTTATCCCGCACTCTGCACTCAGGATAAACATCTCGCCACCGGAAACCTGGAGTTCTCCAGCAATTTAGAATTACCTGAGCCGGTAGCGCCACATTTAACAACAAAATTAAAACAAGTAAACCCAACAACCATTCTGAGCGGGTTATACAAATCATTACAAGGTTACAAACGCATTACATTCCGGTAAACACAATTGCTTTATCGTCACTTCCACAGGGCATACGGAAATGCTTTCATTAACGCCGTACGATCATAACGAATACCTTTTGCCCCACCCATTTCCAAACCTTCTTCAATTGATTTGGCAAAAACAAATTCTGATTCTTTGCGCCCGCTACCGAAATAGTAATCTTTGTATTTAAACAACTCCTCCGTTGGCGACAGTCGCACATATCGCGCAGGCACACCAAACGCCTCAGCAATGATAAGCCCGTGCAACGAGCTCGCCAATACAAGCTTCGCTTTTAAAATATTGGCAATCGCCACATTCCAGCCCCACAATGGTGAAACCAAATTAGCTTGCCCGTCAACTATGGCCAGATCATTAAGATTTGGAACAAAAACATATTCTTTTTCTGCACTGACTGTGAATCTATTGGGAAAAATGTGAGGAATAAGTAGCGCAGGATCACCGAAAATTTCCGGAGTATCTATACCATGTTTGCGTAGAAATTCAGCAGTTAGAGGCCCCCTTACGCCGTGAACATTAAGTCCTCTAGCTTTAAATTCTTTTTCCGGGATCTTGCCATTCCAACCAGAACCCCACACGTGATCACCGGTTTTTGAAAAATGTAAAACGGAACCTATGGACAATAATCTTTCCTGTTTATTCACTTCATCATCAAGACTAAAACTACGCAAGCTCAGCATTTGCCGACAAACAATATCGGCAAGCCGATCACCGAAATTTACGCGGCCATCACTCGGAGCCCAGTGAAACAATTCCACATGAGGGTAAGGTAAGCGAGAAATTTCACTGGGATTTTTTTTCTTAAATAAATTTTTAATCACTTTTTGCCCCTAAACTCACGACACACAAAAATTGCGTGATAAATTTTATATAATTTGTTGATAATGAATGTAATAGCTCATGCTATCAATAAAGAAGTTTTATACTCAAAGCAGATTGAAACGAAGAATATTCACGATAGCTAATAAGCGACGTATTTTCGCGCCAGCCGGTCTCCAAAACAATGCTAAGCGCATAAGTAGGTATATAGGTTATTACCAAGGGAGACACATTATAAAGAGTTTCTACCATGCCTAAGTCGACATCTTCATAATCGTATTTCTTTTCCCGAACAGTGGCGCTGCTGTTAAGTCCAAATTTCTCGCTTATCTGCCATGACGCAGAAATAACGTAAGTCTGCACATTGGTGGGTGAGTCTGACATTTCGCCCACGGCTGGCTGACGGTATGAATAGCTGCCTTGTAATTTTAATTTTGGTGTAGCCTCCCATTGAACATTAAGCGCCGCTACCTCGCTAGAACCATCATTAATAAACCCGTCGCGATCCAATTGTGCCAGGGTAAGTGTTATCTCTGTTTTTGACGATATTGCCCACACACTTTCCAACTCATACTGGCGATACTCAAAATCTAAATCCCTGGCGACATATTTTACATCTGGAAAAATTTCCGAATCCCGCGAGATTTCACTGTCTTCATTGATATAAGTTACTTCACCCGAAGTTAATCTTAATACCACAGTCGATTCATTTGCAGTTTTATAACCGGCATCAACAAAAGCAATAGATTCTTCAAAGTCTAAAGATTCACGCAAAAAATTGGAATGACTCTGCTCAATCTTTTTGCCGCCTACGTGGAATGCAAGCCTGCCATCATTACCATACCCGAGGTTAACTTTTGCATGATCGCGCCTTATAACATCTCTCTCAAAAAACTCTACTCGCTCAGCAAGGCGCTCATCACGTACCGCCTCCACCTCAGTATTAACCTGGCTAAGCCATTTTCCTTTCCAGCTAAATTGAGCGTCACCAATAGTTGAATCAAACTCACTGTAATTATAATGTTCATAATTGCTAACTCGCCCACGCGCCAAAATTTGCTGACGAGAAAAAACTTTTTTAAAACCAACACCGGCCGAAGTTAAAGTGATGTGCTCTTCATCTTCGAGCTGGTTTTGCGAAAAATTACTGTCGTAAATTTGTTGAATTGCTACCCCTGCACTAATAGCCTTTTCTTGTGCTGATGAGCTTTGCGAAAAAATACAAAGAGCGACTATGTAAAAGCTTCTACCTGAAATATTGCCCATCACTTCCAATTCTCTTAATCAGTACGCTTGCTGCCCAACAAAACCTTTAAATAAAGTACCCCACAGGATTTTTATATCCAGTAACAAGGACCAATTTCTTATATATTCCAAGTCATAGGCGATACGTCCGGACATTTTATCCAAGGTTTCAGTTTCACCGCGAAAACCATTTATTTGTGCAAGCCCAGTAATGCCAGGTTTTACTTTATGACGAAGCATGTAACCCTTAATTTGCCCACGATAAAATTCATTATGAGCTACCGCATGTGGCCTGGGGCCCACCAACGACATGCTGCCCGACAGTACGTTAAATAACTGCGGCAATTCGTCAAGTGATGTACGTCTTAAAAAATTTCCAAATGGTGTTACGCGCATATCACCTTGCTTTGCCTGGGTTACATTTTCACCATCTTCACAAACGCTCATCGAGCGGAATTTCCATACTTTAATGCGCTCACCGCCCATGCCATAGCGTGTTTGTTTAAAAAATACTGTTCCTGGTGAAGTTACTTTAACCCCCACTGCAACTATCAACATTGGTATTGCCAACAAGACAAGCATGCCAGCACCAATTACTAAATCTTCAAGGCGTTTTGCCCAGCTATTATCCACCAGCGGAGAATCATAAATGCTTAACGCAGGAATCCCCTGAAAGCATGTCAAACGAGAATGCAGCAAATCAAAATTGAATACATCAGGGATAACATAGGGCGTGACCGTGGTATCGGCAAGACGATCAATAATTGTGTACATACGCAATTCAGCACGCATTGGCAAAGTCACAAAAACAATATCTATTTTATCGTCACGCGCATCTTTATAAAGTTGATCCAAGCCACCATTGACCGTGATATTTTTTCCAATCAAGCGACGACCCACTTCGTCGTTGTCCGCGATACGATCATCGTAAAAACCCATTATGCGATAACCCAACCAAGGCATATCATTCATGGTGTTAATCATACGCACGCCCAAATCATTTGCACCTACGATAGCAACCCGGCGCGGTTCTGATGGATTAGAACGGAGCTTTGCTAAAAATAACCGTCGACCCCAATGTAAACCAATCATGACGATAGGCGTTACCACTAACCATAGAAATATTGCCGACAGACTGACGCCCTCCAAGGGCTGCATAAAAAATACCGGAATACTAATTATTGCTTCGGTAACAACCCAGGCAACCATGATTCGGGATGCCAGATTCAACATTGTATGGCCGCGCCATAAATAATATATTTCGTTGCTTTCAGCAAACAATCCGAAAATAATAACTGCACTAACTGCAAATATAGAATAGGCATTACTCCACTCTATGTGTGCCATCTGCAAAATAAACCAAAGCAAAAAAATAATGAGGAGACTATCAAATGCGCGAAATAACGCTAGTATGTTAGAGTGATGCAAGCGAATAACTTGCGGCTTAGTCGACAACTCAACGGGACTCATTGCTGATTCCAGCAGTTCTTGGCTACTCATAAAAAACTCTCCACACCATTACAAAATAACTCTTTCAATATCTGCATTAATCAGGCCAAAAAAAATCGGCGCAAGCATAATGAAAAATACGGAAACAGCGACAAAAAACTTTTGATATTTTTATTTAGATTCAGGATACATTCAGAAACGTATCTGACGTTTGACGTAAGAATCTATGCACAACAATCAAAAAAAATTGTTGGGCAAGCGGAAGAGACTATAACAAAAAAACCGGGATTTCGTTGGTGTGGTAGCGAACATATCCTATCGTTTCGAGTGACGGGGCTCGCATTTTTATTCAATAACCAAGATTTATTTTTAAATAGGCGCAGAAATAAATTTGCGGTGAAAAAATAGACGCTGAAAATTATGAATGAAAATATCCATTGACTTCTTATAATTTTAGAAAGAATTCACAAGCATCCAATTAAAATAGCCCCATCTTCGCGCATTTGGTATATTGCTGCGGATCTATTTGATGCTGCGAATTATTTTACTGATCACCTCCCACAACATGGGAGGCATAATTGCCTTACTAACATGCCTCGCTCTGTCAGAATTGCTCATAAACAAAAACAGTGAATTATGACGGCCTTCACGATCGATTTTTGCAAAATGATTAGAGTAATAATAAGAAGCTAGTGAACGCCGAGTTACGCCCTCGGGTGGTGTCAGCGGTTGCGGGTGGCCGTGAAAGCTATTAGGGCCGTGTCGCATTAAAATTGTTCTGCCAAACTCTGGCGCAATACTGGTTACACACCGGGTTTTAGTTGCATCCCATAGTTCCAGTGCACCATTCCATTCAGACTGCCAGGATTTATTTAGGTAGGTGATCATCACCATTTCATTGTGTAAGCCAGAGCGTACATGTCGATCAAAATCGCGATGAATTCCAAATCTTCCACCGGCTTTAGTTTCGTGTAATCCCCCACCGTATAGATGCGCATCGACCAGTAAATCATCTACGCCAGTTAAAAATGACAGCACTTGAACAAACCAACCCGAATTGACCAAATTAAAATATATTTGACTAGCGGGACCCAGCGTCGCGTTTACCAGCGAACGCCGGGTGCTTTGATTTTTATCGGACACCGAACGCCACAAGGCTGTTGGGT
Organism: Pseudomonadota bacterium; assembly: GCA_040386215.1. Classification (GTDB taxonomy): domain Bacteria; phylum Pseudomonadota; class Gammaproteobacteria; order Pseudomonadales; family Cellvibrionaceae; genus Cellvibrio. The sequence continues at coordinate 62,312 of JAZKFX010000012.1, read as the reverse complement.
CAGATAAGTCAAACTCTTCCAAAACCAATTCGAGTAATTGTGGATTGAACCAGCCATCTTCTACAATGTGCTGAAATGGTTGCGCCGTTTTAATTCGTTGCCGCAAATCAAGCAGGTAAATTTCGTTATACAAACGCGCGTCGACCAGATTATTCAAATCCAGTTGTTTGTCGCGAATAGATATAAAACTTCCCACGGATTGCATCACGCCATTTCCTCGTTAACAACAAGAGCTCAAGGCACACCACTTTCAGAGAGCAAAAAAATGCAATGGAGTTCACATTAAGCAAGCATGCTACAAAGATGACAGATTGAACACTTAAATAAAAGCGATTTTAGGTGACATCTTACTAAACTGGGATCAACTGCCAATGCACACTGGAATGTCAATCTATAAAGACGCAGGCACCTGTTAAATGAATATAAGGAAACTTAACTGCGCTACCACTATCAATCATCGAGCGAGAGGCAGACCCTGCCAGAGTAATAAGGAATACTTCAAACAGGTCATGCAACAATGGAAAACGTGAAGGGGGGATTCTTGATGCGAGTGTTTTTTCAGGTAGCCGTTATTATTCAAGAAGGTTATTATTCATAATTTTTGAAAGACTAAAATCAGGGTTGCCAGTAAGGTTTGCAATCAACAGAAATTATAATCTGAACATTTCAACATCAGCGGCCAACGCTTAGGAATTATAATGGGTCAGCAATATCAAGAATTAAACCAGAGTCATATCGATTTTATAAACGAACAAAAAATATATTTTGTGGGGACTGCAACAGCCGAAAGCAAAGTTAACATATCTCCAAAAGGGCAAGATTCGTTGCGAGTTATTAGCCCATCCAGAGTGGCATGGTTAAATGTAACAGGAAGTGGTAACGAATCAGCTGCCCAAGTACAAATCGATCCAAAAATGACTATCATGTTTGCTGCATTTGAAGGCGACCCTGTTATTTTACGCATTTACGGGAAGGCCAGGGTTGTTCATAAAAATGATAAGCACTGGGATGAGTTGAGCTCGCTATTTCCCGCGCTGCCAGGGGCCCGGCAAATATTTGATGTGGAAATTGAATTGGTGCAAAAGTCCTGCGGTATGTCAGTTCCATTTTTTAACTATGTGAGTGAACGCGACCAATTAAATACTTGGGCAATAAAAAAGGGCGAAGCCGGTATCAAAGAATATTGGATTGAGAAAAACCAAAGGTCTATCGATAATTTGCCAACTTATATTGTGGAAAAAAACCTATAGCAGAAATCGAATAATGAGCTCCTTTTGCACTAACTCAAATGGAATCTGCATCTATAATAGCCAATCCAGAATCTTGATAATCATCAGCATGCTTAAATATTTTATCGGATATCCCAGCGAAACCACCGAGCAAGTTAAGCGAGTCGTAGCGGAGCAACGGTTAAGTGAAATTTTGTTGCAAAAATATCCGCAGTCACATCAAGTACGAACCGACAAGCAACTTTACGAGTACACCATTGAAGTAAAAAATCAATACATGACAAAAGCACAGCCACTCAGCCGCGCGCACTATGATTCAAAAATAAAAGTCATCCAGCATGCTCTCGGGCAACACTCATACATCACCCGGGCACAGGGCCATAAAACCAAAACGGTGAATGAGATAAAGATCGCCAGCTTATTTCGTATAGCACCCGAGCCATTTTTAAAAATGATTGTGGTGCATGAGCTTGCGCATTTTAAAGAAAAGGAACACAACAAAGCCTTTTATCAACTTTGTCGGCATATGGAGCCTAACTACTATCAATACGAATTTGATGTGCGCTTGTATCTTACGCAGTTAGATTTGTTTGGCCAAATTTATACCTAATGTCCCTATTTATTGTTTTTGAAATTCTGCAAAAACTTCTATATCAACCTTGTCCCCGATAGCAGGTATTAAATAGTCAACACCAAAGACGGAGCGATTGAAACTTGTGGTTGCAGAAAACCCCAGGGTGTATGCGCCGGTTAACATATTGTTACCTCCGCCATTAAAAGTTACATTCAAAACCATGGGCTTGGTCACCCCATGCAACGTAAATATGCCAGAAAATTTTGCACTTTTTTCATCAATCAACTCCACACCAGTCGTTTTAAACAAGGCCTGAGGATATTTTTCAGTGTGAAGCCAACTGCTATCGCGTAAATTTTCTTCAAGCTCCTGATTGTTGACATCAACACTCGCTACATCAATCACAGCTGTTAACCTAGCACTCTCGATCTTGTCTGGATCAAACTCTAAACTGGCATCTACTTTATTAAAACGACCTACGAAAGTGGACAGCCCCATATGATTTATTTTAAATAAAACGGTCGTATGCTGAGGGTCAGCTGTATAACTGCCCTTTTCGAGATGAACAATATTTTGTTTTATTGTTGGCTGAATGAGATAGCCACAAGAAGGCAGCACTGCTGCAAATATCAGTGTTATTAACAACAACATGAGTGAAGGGTAATGTCGATTTTCACTGCACGATTTAATGCGCATATAATTCACCCAGACATTCCACCCACATAATAACTTCCATCGCTTACTATTCTGGTAAAGTAATATTTAATTCCAACACCGAGCAGTTATCTGATTCATCCAAACTTACGACTACTTGATCAGAATCAATATTTATATACTTACGAATAACATCAATGATTTCTTGCTGCATTTTGGGTAAAAAATCCGGTTGCTTGCGCCTGTGGCGCTCATGCGCAACAATAATCTGCAACCGCTCTTTGGCGCGCGACGCCGACGTAGGCACGCTCTTTTTTTGAAAGTAGCTGAAAAAGCTCACAATTATTTACCTCCTAGCAAACGCTTGAAGAAACTTTTCTTTTCTTCCTCAAGAAACCTATGGGCAATATCTTTGCCAAGCAATCTGTCAACTGCATCATTGTATGCTTGACCTACCTGAGACTCCGAATCCAAAATAACTGGAGTGCCTTGATTGGATGCTTTCAGTACCGCTTCTGATTCTGGAATTACACCGAGCAATGGAATCGCTAAAATATCCTCTACATCACTTACGCTTAACATTTCACCATTCGCAACACGCGTGGGGTTGTAACGCGTTAATAACAAATGCTCTTTAATTGGCTCAAGACTTTGCTCCGCGCGGCGCGATTTACTTTGCAAAATTCCCAGAATACGATCCGAGTCGCGCACTGAAGAAACTTCTGGATTCGTCACCACGATTGCAATATCGGCAAAGTAAAGTGCCATTAACGCACCTTGCTCGATGCCCGCAGGCGAATCACACACGATGTATTCAAAATCTTTAGCAAGTTCGTTTAAAATATTTTCAACACCCTCTCTCACTAAAGCGTCTTTATCACGCGTTTGCGATGCGGGTAAAACATATAGACCTTCAGTTCGCTTATCTTTAATCAGCGCTTGATTCAGTGTAGCCTCGCCTTTAATAACATTAACAAAATCATAAACTACGCGGCGTTCACATCCCATAATTAAATCGAGATTACGCAAACCTACATCAAAATCGATAACCACTGTTTTATGCCCACGCATAGCGAGGCCCGTACTAATTGCAGCGCTAGTGGTAGTTTTACCCACACCGCCTTTACCTGATGTTACAACAATAATCTTAGCCAAGAGAGGCTCCTTTAAGGTTTGCATATTTAAAATAATATTAAGTTTGTTGCGCGTGCTCTCAACGCAACGCGCGCGCTCAACATCAAGTTAATGAGTTAAGAGCTGACTAATGCTTCGACAATCACCTTTTCGCCCAGCAATGATATTTGCACAGGTTTTTTATTTAATTCTTTCGGTAGCGCATCTTGCAATACGAAATTGCCTGCAATAGCAACTAATTCAGCCTCGAATTGTTGACAAAAAATACGTGCGTCCACATCACCTTTAACACCGGCAAGCGCACGACCACGCAACGAACCGTAAATATGAATATGCCCATCGGCTAACACCTCTGCACCCTCACTCACTTGCGAGAGCACAATTAAATCTGCACCTTCAGCATAAATTTGTTGGCCAGATCGCACCGGACGCGTAATAACCTTACTAACGCGCTGCACCAACCGTTCTTCAATAATGATCCGCTCTTCAATAACGGTTTCAATCACTGCTTCCACCGCCTTGGCAGACTCTTTTACCGGTATTTTTAGCGCACGCTCTGAGGGTGTTGGCAACACCGCCAATCCAGTTGCCTGTACGCTGGTTAATAAAACTTCCGGAACAGCAGTAAACCCCAGCGGTTGCAAATTCAATTCGCGGCAAATTTTAATTAACTGCGGTACATTTTTCAGCAACGCCGTGCATTGCTCCGCATTGGTCAATTTTTCCAAACTAATTAACACTGGCGAATTATCAAAAAAATGCGGCGCCTGGTCGATTTTTTCTTTAAGTTCTGCCACAAGTGTTTTGGGGTTGTAGTCGATCAGAGCCAATACCACTACCGTTAACGCACTGCCTTTAAGCTGAAAACTGACATCAATCATTACACGTGCTCGTCTGTGTGCATAATACGCACACTTGAAAGTTACCTTAGGTCGCCATTATCAAGCCACAGGCATTTTAGTCAAGTCAAAGTACTTGCTGGATATGAGTCCTTACCCCATGATGCCGGCCATTCAGTCGCTGTTAAGGGGCCGAAACTTATAAAGGATTTGAAACTCAGAGTAAGCCTGAGCCCGTCCTTAACAGGATTAAAACGCGAGATAACATCATGACATCGTTCAAAAGCATTGCAGCAACAAACCATCGGTTTTTGCGGATCTTTGCGGTTCTACTTTTTCCGATCCTTTCCTCCATGTTTTTCGCCTCTTCCAGCTATGCTGAAGAAGATGTAGATTCAAGGGAATCCGACACAGTAACGTTTAGCCAAGCCCAGCTCGATCAAATTCTTGCTCCTATTGCACTTTACCCGGATACAGTTCTCTCGCAAGTTTTAATTGCCTCGACCTACCCCATTGAAGTGGTACAGGCTGACCGTTGGGCGCGCGCTCACCCTAACGTTAAAGGAGACGATGCAGTACAGATGGTGGAGGACAAAGATTGGGACCCCAGCGTTAAAGCGCTGGTCGCCTTTCCCGATATTTTACGGCGTATGAGCGATGATATAGATTGGACACAACAACTCGGCGATGCCTTTTTGGTTGACGAAGGCCGCGTAATGGACAGCGTACAAAACCTGCGAAAAAAAGCCTACGCCTCTGGCAGTTTGAATAAAGTCCAGCATTTAAAAGTACAACGTGAGGCTGATGAAATAATTATTGAACCTGCTGAAGAGCGCGTAGTTTATGTACCGGTTTACGATACCCGGGTAGTGTATGGTCATTGGTGGTGGCCTGAGTACCCCCCTGTTTATTGGCACTATCCCAGCCATTACACTCACTACAATCACCACGGTCACGTTTCCAGTTTTTATTGGGGACCTAGCATCTACATAGGACCAACTTTTTTCTACAGCTCATTTCACTGGCGCCAACGTCATGTGGTGGTGGTAGATCATCACCATCATCGCAACCATTATCGTACCTCACGCCCTCACTATTACTCGGGTCGGAGTATTGTGCATCACCAGGGCGCACGTCAATGGCGCCACGAGCCTACTCATAGACGCGGCGTAGCTTATTACAATAACCGCGTGCGTGAGAATTACGGTAGCCGTAGAGAAAGCTACCGCGATGCACACGTTTATCGCGATCAACACCGCGAAAGAAATTCGGGAGCCGGCGGCGCAGCACAACATCGTTTTGATGAAAAGCGGAGGGGAAATTCACGCGGCGAACCATCAAACCGAGTTAACGTGACCACGCCTGCAGATCGCGCTTCTCAAGGTAGACCACCGATTGACCGCGCCGAACAATTGCGTAGTCGTATGCAACGCCCAGAGAATGTGAACAACAATTCACGAGACTCAGCAACCCATGTGAATCAGAACAATGCCAGACAAAACGCTGCAAGAGGCAGACATTTACAAGGTAACGACAGACAGCAAATTGAAAACAAAAATACGGACCCTAACCTAGATAGAATTGGGGATAGAGATAGGAATAGTAATAGGGCTATGCCCAATCAGCAAACAACACCGAGAGCTGTTGAACCAGACAGAGGTGGCGATAGTCAGGAACGCGGTAATCGTAACCATCGTGAGGCGGTACGCACGTCAACTGAACAACCACGACCCCAAGCTAACGTCGAAGCACCTAGAATGGAGCGTGTTGACCGGGTTGAACGCGAACAACGTCGAGAACAAAGGGCTGAGGTAAATAATCGTCCAAACCGAGCTGAAGCAACTCGAGAGGCGCCCAGAGAGCGTCATCACAACGAAGGCGGTAATAGAGCAAGAGGTGGTGATTCGAGAGGAGAGGACAGGGGCAGACACTAATTTACCGCAAATAGATCGCCATAAAAAAGGCCCGCTATTCACATAGCGGGCCTTTTTTATAATGCTTACAGTCTTCGCTGGATCTTTACACTTACATCAAATGCAATTCTGATATGAGCGGTACATACATCATTCATCCCTTTCCTGAATTGTTACAATCCATTGTTTCTCACCTATTGTGACTTTGATCTTATAAGGCAGGAACGCAGCGATGGTCGTGTTAACGATGAAGCTATTGCTCTCAGGCGCAAAACGCAACCATGAAGGCAGGGATTTACCATTGACCCTGGTTGCTTGGACCATGGTTAAACCAGTCACATTCATCGCCTCAAGCGGCAAGGAGAAGGTTAATCCACTAGCAAATTTTTGACTGCCTCTAGGCACAGTAACAAAAATTTTATTATTATCTGCAGTGGAAGAGCCATCCCATAAAGGCTCCTGAATCAGCAACACTTGCACTTCATCATTAACTGGTTTGGTGACTCCACTGCCAATTTTTGCCGCAATATTATTATTGATACCATTCATACTACTTTCAGGAAACAAGGCTAAGACGTCAACCAATGCTGTGGGCATCCAGTCAGCAGATGAAAGCTCCGTCACAGCACCGTTGACAAGACTGATGACGGTGGCCGTAATAATATTGTCCGTGTTTGGAATAATATTTGCGGCAGTAGCAGCGGTTGAATTAACACGATAATTCGCTGAATCCAAACCGCTCACACTAATACCGCTAACATTAACGGTTTTATTGCTTCCCGTTAAATTATTGTCAAACCTGGCTGCTTGATAACTTACATCGAGCACATCGCCACTTAAGGGTACCGCGGTTAGGTCAACAGTGGCGCTGTCAGTGCCGTCAAAAATCTTGTCAACCCCAGCCGCCGTTACACTTAAGTTAATAGGAGATATGGATGCGGTGGTGGTAAGAGCATCAATCGCGGAGTAGTTCCCCGCATCTGCACCACTCAAACTCACCCCACTAAGGGTGACTAATTTATTCGCACCGACATTTTTATCGTTGAAGGCCGCGTTACCATAACCCAGGGTAAATACATCACCCGTTAGGCGGTCGTCAGTTAAGGTAACGGCAACCGCTGTAGAAGCATCGTACACTTTATCAACACCAGCAGCGCTTACTGTCAAGATTGCCGGAGTGATTGCAGCAGAAGCGTCTGCACTCGTGTTCGCGACATAGTTACCAGCGTCGGTACCCGTTAAATTAATGCCAGATACGGTGACAAATTTACCTGCTCCAGCATTTTTGTCGGCAAATACTGCGTTATAGCTTATTGCGAGGACATCGCCGCTCGCGCGGTCATCACTAATGGCTACAGAAGCGTTTGCACTACCGTCATAAACTTTATTAATCCCGGCGGCAGAAATCAATAAGGGCCTCGGCGTAATGCTGGCGGACAAGCTGGTCGGTTGGATTAGGTTGTAATTTTGGGCATCATTACCGGAAAGTGTGAAAGTAGAACCCGTAACTGGTTTATTGACCCCAACATCTTTCGACGCAAACATGCCGGTTATAGATCCAATGTAGGCATCGTCCGCAGCAATTACGCCGGTAAGCACTGCCACTGCATTGGCACCAAATGCGCGCGTACCATCATAGACTTTGTCGGCACCGGTTGCGGTTACCGTTAAATCTATAGGGGAAATAGAGGCTGTGGCAACCGCGGTACCGCTAACGGAATAATTGCCAGCATCTGCCCCGCTTAAGGCGATATCCGTAATATTTATCGTTTTAGCAATGCCGACATTTTTGTCAATATATGCCGCACTACCATAACCTATGTTAAAGAAATCGCCGTTTAAGCGATCGTCCGTTAACACAACGGTGGCTGCTGTAGTCGCATCATAGGATTTATCAACGCCGGAAGCATTGATCGTTAGAGTTGCAGGAGTGATAGCAGCCGACGTGCCGGCAATGGAGTTCGCGACGTAATTGCCTGCATCGGTACCCGACAAATTAATACCAGATACAGCAACAAATTTACCGGCCCCAGCATTTTTGTCAGCGAATGCAGCGCTGTAACTTACACCAAGAATATCGCCACTAACGCGGTTGTCGGTGATAGTGACTGTTGCATTTGCCAAACCGTCGTAAACCTTGTTAACCCCGATTGCGGAAACCGTTAACGCCCTCGGCGTGATGCTAGCGACCAGGCCTGTTGGTTGAATCAAATTATAGTTGGGCCCATCGCTACCAGTGAGCACGAAAGAAGAACCGATAATAGGTTTATTCACGCCTACGTCTTTGGTAAGGAAGGTACCGCTAATCGCTCCGACTTGAACGTCGTCACCACCTACAGCACCGGTAAGCGCGGCGATAATGGAGTTGGTACCGGCGGCGAGTGTGCCATCGTATACCTTATCAACGCCGACAATTCCCGCTACAGTCAAGGTTGCCTGAGTGATAGTTGCCGTACTTGTCGTGGAATTGGCCACTGAATAGTTACTGGCTAATCCACCCCCTGTGCCATTAAACAAATTGATTCCGGTGATGGTAACTGTCTTGGCGACTCCTACATGCTTATCAGCAAAGGTCACGCTGCCGCTATAAAGCGGGACAACTGTTTCACTGCCAACAAAGCCTGACAACCCATATCCGGTTAAGGTAGCTCCAGAGTTTCCGTTGTATGTTTTATCTGCCACTGTGGCGGCAAGTGAAAGCTCTTTGGGCGTGATGGTGGCCGTCGTAGTTGCGGTGGTTGGGACTGTGTAGTTAGTGGCCAAACCACCATTAGTACCATCAACCAAAGCAATTCCGCTTAGGGTAACCGTTTTACCCACTGCAGCATTTTTGTCGGAAAAAGTTGCGCCGGTAAATGTCGCGGTAAGCGTTTCTGTACCGATAAAACCAGCAAGCCCATAGCTATTAAATGTGGCTAGATTGCTACCATCATAAAATTTATCGTCAGCGATAGGCGTTAAGGTCAGTACGGCTGGGCTAATGGTACTAGTGGTATTGTTGGAGTAGGTCAGATTGTAGTTGCCGCCGCTGTTGCCATCGGTCACGGTAACACCACTGGTGGTAAGGGTTTTCGTACCGCTACCCGCACCGGCATTGCTAAACACGAAAGTGCCACCGCTAATAGTGTCTAACACACTACCGTTACTGACGTTGGTATACAGCGTACCCGCCGTGACTACTGCAGTACCGCTGGCGCTTATACCACCATCGTAGGTCTTAGCGACATTACTACTACCAACGCTCAAATTTGCCGGGCTAATAGTACTCGTGGTGTTATCTACGTAAGAAATGCTGTAATTGTTGCCGCTATTGCCGTCGGTCAAGGTGGCGCTGCTGGTAGTCACGATTTTATTGCCACTGCCCGCATTAGCATTAGTGAAAGCAAAGGTGCCCCCACTCAAGCTGTCACCGCTGAAAACAGTACCGGATACCGCCACCGCCGTGCCCATCGCTGCCAGCGTACCGTTATAGGTTTTGCTTACATCGCTGGTGGTAACGGATAAGGATGCTGCTGTGATATCCGTCGTTTGGGTGCCCCCTGTAAAGGTGTAGTTGCTGGCTAAACCAGTCCCATTTCCTAATGCCAAAGTGCCCAGGGTAACGGTTTTGGCAGTACCCACATTTTTATTGGCCACTGTACCGGCACCATTAAGTGTCAGGGTTTCGCCGCCCACCAAAGTACTAAAAGTTAATCCGCTAGCCGCCACAGTTAAAGTGCCGTCGTAAGTACGGGTTCCAGTGAGGCTTACAGCATAGGGGTTGATAGTACTCGTAGTATTGTTGGTATAAATAATATTGTAGTTGCCGCCGCTATTGCCATCGTTCAGGGTAACACCCACGCTTGCAATGACAGTCTTGTTGCCAAGGCCTACATTAGGATCGAGATACTCAAAAGTGCCGCCAGTAAAATTATCTACCACGCTGCCATTGCTCACGTTGGTGTAAAGCGTCCCGGAAACAAGTATTGCGGTCCCGCTCGACGTTACTCCACCATCGTAAACCTTAAAAGTATTAGGACTGCTAAAAGTTAGATTGGCTGGAGTAATGGTGCTGGTGATGTTATCGGCGTAGGACACGCTGTAGTTATTGCCGCTGTTTCCATCGACGACAGTGACGCCTGTGGTCGTCACCGTTTTATTGCCACTGCCTGCGTTAGCATTGGTAAAGGCAAAAGTACCGCCGCTTAAGCTGTCACCGGTAAACACGGTGCCTGAGCTGGCGACTGCGGTACCCAGTGCGGCCAAAGTACCGTTATAGGCCTTGGTGACATCGCTGCTAGAAATCGTTAAGGGGGCTACGGTGATGTCGGTAGTCTGGGTGCCGCCGACAAAGGTGTAGTTGCTGGCTAATCCCGTGCCATCCACCAGGGCCAAACTGCCAAGGGTAATGGCCTTGGCGGTGCCCACATTTTTATTCGCCACTGTGCCCGTACCACTGAGTGATAGCGTTTGCCCGCCAACCAAGGTACCGAGGGTCAGTCCACTGGCAGCCACATTCACGGTGCCATCATAAACACGGGTACCGGTCAGATTCACAATGGAGGGGTTGATAGTGCTAGTCGTATTGTCTGTATAAATCACGCTGTAATTGCCACCGCTGTTTCCATCGGTCACGGTCACGCCAGTGGTGGTCACGGTTTTAGTACCGCTACCTGCGTTGGCATTGCTAAACGCAAAAGTGCCGCCACTGATGCTATCCAGAGTGGCATTATTTGCGTTGGTGTAGAGTGTGCCTGCCGTAACCACTGCTGTTCCACTGGCGCTCACGCTATTGTCATAAGTCTTGGTAACGTTGGTGCTGCCGATGCTCAGGCTCGCCGGAGTAATGGTGCTGGTGGTGTTATCGGCGTAGGACACGCTGTAGTTATTGCCGCTGTTTCCATCGACGACAGT
>JAZKFX010000012.1:48196-50976 GCA_040386215.1 Pseudomonadota bacterium | reverse complement strand
GACAAAGGTGTAGTTGCTGGCTAATCCCGTGCCATCCACCAGGGCCAAACTGCCAGGGGTAATGGCCTTGGCGGTGCCCACATTTTTATTCGCCACTGTGCCAGTGCCACTAATTGAAAGGGTTTGCCCACCTACCAAGGTTCCCAACGTCAACGACGCTGCTGCGACATTAGCCGTACCATCGTACACACGCGTGCCAGTAAGGTCGACCGGACGTGGAGTAATTGCTAGTGTGCCGTCGACAAACTGAAGGAGATAACCTTTCAATGATGCAAGAGTGCCCGTTGCAGAGGTGATGTTATAGTTTCCAACATTATCGGAGGTCAATGCCGCAGTGCCCAATACCGGGGCTCCACTAAAGGTCGATGTAGCGTCATCACCTGCCAGATATCCGGTGACGGTATAAGTCAATGCAGGGTTTGCGTCCCCATAATAACGTGACAGATTATTGGCTGTAAAAAACAATATCGCTGTGTCGTCGTAGAGGAATAGATTGCCAGTGCGACCGCCCTGAGTCGCAGGTCCATTCACCGCATAGTTTTCACCGATGAATTCACTGCCCAGTAAGCCGCCTTTCACTATGGTCGAATTGTTCTTTGAATAAATAATGAAGCGACCTGTTCCCGTGACCAAAGCCGGGATCAACGGGGTGCTATCACTGTTGATAAAGTCGAAGCCAGTGCCGGCAACGAGATAGATATCGCCCGCGCCGCCTGCAGTAATTGTGCGTGTATCAGCTAGAGTTAAGGTCCCACCACTAGTGAGGATAGAAATATTTCCAGAAGTGGATTGGATATTGCCGTTTATAACGAGGCCAGCTGCTGTATCGGCAATTTCAATTCCGCTAGCTGCTGTGACTGCACCCAGTATCGCTATGGTGTTTGATACACCGCCCTCATCGAGGTCAATGCTGCCACCAGCCGAAGCAGAAAAAGTAGCAACGTTGGTAATTGCGCTTGTTTGGGTGATGTTACCGCTACCGCCCGCTATTAAGGTCAGATTTGCGCCGCCGGTATTAATACCGGTTATACCAGCTAAAGTACCAATCACAAAACCATTGGCATCGGTGTAGGCCACGGCGTTAGCCGTTGGGTTAATGGCAATAGTATTAACATTATTTGCCGCGTTAGTTAATGTTACCGGCCCAGCCGCGGTGATCGCTAACAATGGAGTAACCAGCGGACCAGTTTGGGTGACCGCGCCACTGGAAATCATGGTAAAGCTGGTAGAAGCGGTAGCACCATCAAGAACTGTCGCGCCCGTGTCTTCAGTCACCGCTACAGTAGTACCATTTAATTGCAAACTGCCAAAAGAGTTACCGGTGTTATTAAGAATAATAAGACCGCTGCCACCTATAGAGCTAGCCTCAGCATTAAAACTCGCTATACCAGCAATGGAAATAGTTGTACCAAATGCTTGGGTAATACCCGTTTGCACATCGCTGCCAACGGTGATTGCTGGTGCGACTGTGGTCACCCCAATGGAGCCACCGACGCTATTGCCCGAATGGTTCAACAGTACCGCACTGCCAGGAATCGCTGCTCCAGCGAAGGCTTTGCTAGAAGCAATACTGATCACTGAATAGTTTCCGGCCTCGGTTATGTCACCCAGGTTGATTACTCCTGATATGCGCAGCTCAGACACTGAAGGTGTCGAAGTAAGGCCTTGAACAAGATTACCAGCACCGCCTAAGGATAAAGATGCCGCGTCAATATCCAGGTCTCCCGCCACCTGAATTTTGCTACCGACAAATTGTGAAACAGCTGTACCAGTCGCAGTGAGAACAAAATCCCCACCAATCAAGCTTTCGCCCAACACAGTAGTACTTGGCACCGTATGAGTAATCGCCACATCTCCCGCTGCATGAGTAGTTTGCAAAACCAAATTGCCCCCTACAACCAACGGTCCTGCTAGCGTTTGCGAAATAACTCCACCTGCTTTTAGGCTGAGATTACCGCTGGTAGTCATACCAAGGCTGTTAATCGTTCCTATGGATAAAGCTGCGGCGGTGCTAACAGTTGCACTGCCAGTGTTGCCTGCCAGCACCGGAATAGTGTTGGTGTCGCGCGCAAGACTGAAGGTTCCGCCGGTACCCAGCAACTGGAGACCCGCTGCTGCGAGATTTTGCGTTTGCGTAACTGTACCCGTTGTCGACAAAGTGGTATTGCCGCTAGTGGTAACACCGACTGTATTAAGGGTACCAATCACGAAACCGCTATTTTCCAGGAAGCTGAGCACGCCGGTATTAGCGGCCAGGGTTGTAATCGCATTGGCAGCATGATTAAAAATATATGTGCCACCAGCACCTAACAGTTCTAAACCCAGGGCCAACACTGCCTGCGCTTGGGTCACGGTACCAGTGCTCGACAAAGTCATATTGCCACTGGTGGTTAAACCCATTGTATTCACTGTGCCTATGGCGAAACCGCTATTTTCCAGGAAATTCAATGCACCCGTATTACCCGCCAGAGTAGTAATTGCGTTAGCAACATTGAGGAACGTATAAGCACCACCGACACCCAACAACTCGAGACCAGCGACCACAATAGCTTGTGCCTGGGTGACTATTCCGGTGGTTGATAAGGTTGTATTGCCAGTAGTCGTCAATCCAACCGTATTCACAGTCCCTATAGCAAACCCGGAGTTTTCCACCAGACTTACCACGCCGGTATCACCCGCTAAGGTGGTGATGGCGTTCCCAACATTGGTTAAGGTATAGATACCGCCAACACCTAATAGCTCCAAGCCCGCTGCTGCCAGCAGTTGCGATTCCGTGACGG
>JAZKFX010000012.1:0-48096 GCA_040386215.1 Pseudomonadota bacterium | reverse complement strand
CGCCAACACCTAATAACTCCAAGCCTGTCGCTGCCAATAGTTGTGATTCAGTGACCGTGCCTGTTGTCGAAAAGGTTGTATTTCCGCTAGTGGTTAAGCCCACTGTATTGACGGTACCAATAGCGAAGCCGCTGTTTTCTACAAGACTAACTACGCCCGTATTACCGGCCAAAGTTGTGATTGTATTAGCCCCCAACACCAATGTATGGGTAACACCCGCTCCCAATAATTCAAGGCCTGTCGCAGTGAGAGTACTGGTGCCATCTTGACTTAGGATTTGTCCATTACCAGCTTGCAGCGTGACATCGCCAGTAGTAGCTAAGGTTTTTAAAAGTGCCGAACTATTTAATGCTAAGGAAATGTTACCGCCAACATTGGCGCTGTCCGCTGTATTGCGTGAAGCCGCACTAACAGACCCCAGCGTGCTGCTATTCGCTATAGTGATGTTCGCTCCAGAATCATTAAGCGTTTTAAAATCTGCAAGACCCGACACGGCGACCATGCCACTGGTTGAGATGGCACCAGTGGACTGCACCGTCAGTGAAGTCGCGTTTATGGCCCCTAAATCCGTACTTGCTGCTTCCGCGACAGAAACCGCCGCTCCGGTTAGTACAAGTGTGCCAAACGTATTCGCATTACTTAAGGTAATGTTAGTAGTGCCAGCACCAGCATTAAGGGTTAAGGGCGCAGCTCCTAACAACCAGGCTGCACTTTGCGTAATGGCTGTTGAATCGGCAATGCTCACAGCAGTCGGCGTACCACTGATAGCGATGGCGCCGAGACTATTAGCGACATTTGCCAGCACAATGCCCGCATCAGAACGCAGTGTTAAGGCACCAGAATTCACCGCACCGCCACTTTGCGAAATTCCGCCGCCACCGTTCAAGGTAACCGGGGTACCAGGTGCATTGATAATGCCTGCAACGTCAAGGGTTCCAGTACCAACGGCACTGCCAAAAGTCAAACTACTGAGAGTGCCAATGGGCAACCAGGCGATATCGGCTGCGGTTAAATTTAATCCTGCGATGGGCGCACCGTTACCGCCCACCGCCAGGTTGCGAGTAGATGTGGAAGGCTGCAACAACAAACTCCCGGAGCCGGTAACGGCTTTGGTGAAGTCGATTTCGTCACCGATAAGGGTCAGGTTATTGGCGTTAAAGCTGCCGATATCATTGAATGTTAAAGTGCCAGTACCTGCATCCAGGGTCCGCGAAATACCGACACCGGAGACATTCACCACATTATTAAATTCAAGTCCAATACCGCCGAGGTTGCCGGTAACAGTAATGACACCGGTGTTATAAATTTGCGGACCATTGATGGTGAAAGCAGGCAAGCTGATACCTGATGAGCTATTGACTGTTAATCCTGTGAGGGTGTTTTGGAAATACCCCAAACCTGTGACTGAACCGCCACCCAAATTAAGCACAATTTCCTGGTTGCTACCAACATTACCGTTAAACGTTAATACTCCATTGCTAGTAGTGATTGTGAGGTTATTGTCCACATCAACCGTGTTCTGAAAGGTAATGCTGCCGCCCCCACTATTGATGGTTGAAGCACCAGCAATGGTCACAGGTGTTGCGAAAATAATAGCGTCGTTGGTGGTGGTAAGATCAACGCCAATGTTGGTATCACCGCCGGTGCCATTGACTGTCAAAGCATTAAAAGTAGAGGTAGCGGTAATAAAATCAATTGTGCCAGTACCCTGCGCTTTCAAAGACAATACGCCAGTAATGTTTTGGCTTTGACCTGAAGTAATTCCGTTGACATGAATCCAGCCTGCGCCAGTGGTTTTTAAATCCAGGCCGCCGGACGAACTCATTCGGCTTAACTCCCCTCCAGTAATAGTCATTTGACCGGCGGCATCCGTACCACCCACATCCAGATTGCGGCCATTACTCGCTATGATTGTCATCAAACCACTACCCGATGAAAGCTGGCTATTGCCTTGCAAATCGAGATCCGCTGCGGTGATAGTGAGTGCATTGTTGGAAACGGCAAGTGCTACGCCATTGGGTAAAATGAATGAGCCTACACCATTATTATCCGAGTCTGCGGTAAAGCTAATCGCCGCACTAAAACTCTTACTTTGATTCAGCGTAAGGTCATTCAGCGCGCTGTAGCTCTGATTGAGATCACCTACTGTGGTAATCACAGGTATCGTTAAATCATTACCCGTAATGGTAATTGCAGTTAAAGGAGCTATGCCACCGACAACACCACCCAAGACTACGTTACCGGTACCCGCAGTCAATGTCAGATCGTGTGCGCCATTAATCGTACTTGTCGGGCCACTGAAGGTAATGTTACCGCCACCAGTATCCGTAGTGACAAGTACATTTGCGCCAACTGTAACGGGCCCAGTCATCGTAATATTGCTATTTGTGGTCGCAAGATCGCCATTGAGTGTAGTGCTGCCTGCAGCGGTATAAGCTTGCGTGCCGCTGGTAGTAATATCATTAGCAACAATGGCATTGCCCGCTGCTACTAGCGAGGTGAGAGGAGTACTACCACCCACAGCGGCATTAAAACTTAATGTGCTACTACCTGCACTTGCATTCAAACTGAACGCTCCGTTTACTGTGCCACCGAAAGTGATAGGTGCACCGGTAAATGTAGTGTTCGCGCCTAAAGTGACCGCATCATTATAAGTTTGCGCACCACTGGTGGTAATTGCCGTGGTGCCAATGGTCGAAGTACCCGCTGCGTTAGTAGTAAGACTAGACAAGGGAGTTACCCCGCCGATCACACCACTGAAAGTTGTCGTGCCTGAGTCATTCACAGTCAGCGCATAAGCGCCGTTAACCGTATCGACAAAATGTACATTGACTCCCGTCAAGGTAGTGATTGCCCCCAGTGTCACAGCATCGTTATAAGTTTGCGCACCTGTGGTTGCAATGCTGCCACCATTCATAATTGTCGCGCCCGTAGCATCACTGCTGATACTGCCAAGCGGTGTCGAACCACCTATAGCGCCGGTAAAAGTTGTGGTGCCAGCGCCGTTGTTAAGACTTAATGCCTGGGCACCATTGATGGTGCTGGCAAAGTTAATGGCAGCGTTATTATTAGTAATGGCGACGGCGCCAGTGGCCAAAGTAACCGGACTAAAGAAATCAATTTGACCGGTAGCGATACCGGTATTGTTGCCCACTGCACCGTTGAGCGTAATACCACCTAGAGCAGTGAAATCCATAGGTCCGTTAACCGCTAGCCCAGAACTGGGAAGACTAAGGGTTTGACCGGTTATGGATAAGGAAGTGATATCCGATGTAAACCCAATGTGTTGCAAACCAGTGACTGTACCCGTACCTACAACACTGACAAACAAATACGAATCAAGCACCAGGTCTTGGGGTCCGGAAACGGCGGCGCCAAAGTTAATGGTACTGCCATTGGAGTCAATAGTAACGGGACCGCCAACGAGGGTTAATCCACCCGTGAACGTCAAACCGTCATATCCACTAAGGATATTTCCGTCGGCACCGCCAGTAGTAACCAACCCGGTAAAAGTAGAACCTACACTGCCCGCGCCGAAATGGGTTAGGGTCACGTCGTCCGCAAAACTAACGGTACCAGTGGCGGTAATACCAGAACGTGCCTGCACAGTGCTGCCGAAAGTAACAGCGCCAGAGCCTTGGAGAATTAGTGCGGCGCCCGTGCCATCGCCATTCGGGGTGATAGCGCCAACCGCACCGGTAAAGGTATTGATTCCAGTTCCTGAATTGATCGTCAGGTCTCTGTTGCCATCCAGCGTATCGCCAAAAATAACGTCTGAATTGACAGTTGTTATGGTAGTGCTGACACCGACGACTACAGGGCTGTTAAAGGTAATGGCACCTGTCGCTGTGCTGGTCAGCAAGCCACTCAGCAAAATACTGCCAGAAGTTGCGGTATAAGTTTGTGGGCCGGTAATCGAAACGCCGCCGCTGGGAATCGTTGGATTCAAGGCTGTTACTGTCAGGCTGGTTAAATCTGACCCCATGCGATCTAAGCCATTCAATAGCGCCGAGCCAGAATTGAGGGTTAAATTATAGGGCCCGGCAACTGTGCCCGCGGTTTGAAAACCAAGCGTGGAATTGTTGGAATTAATACTGGCATCACCGCTGAGCAATACGCCATTATTAAAAGTCATGCCGTCGTAGCCGTTCAAATTTAAACCGGCCAAATTACTTAAGGTTACCAGCCCTGCAAATACAGTTGCCGCATTACCATCCGCCAAGGCTACGCTATCTCTAAAGGTGACGGGACCCGTCACCGCTAAACCATTATTTGCCGCCAAAGTGCTGTCAAAAAAGGCACCACCCGAGGTCAGCTGCATCGCGTTGCCAGCATCGCCCGTCGAACCAAGGGCACTCACATCGTCAAAAAACTCGACCAAGCCAGAACCAGCATTAATAATTAATTGGTTAGTTGCACCAGATACTGTGCTGTGAAAATTAATATCGGAGTTGGTTGACTGAATCGTCAAATCAGCAGCCAGTGTGACAGGGCTGTAGTAATTAATAGCGCCCACAGCAGTGCTGTTAGCCCCGTTTGTTAAGGTGATGCCGCTGCCACTCACTGTACTTGCGGTGTAGCTTTGCGCTCCTGCAATGGTCATTTGCGGGATAGATAAGGCGGTACCGGTTGTTAAGGTCAACGAATTTGTGCTGCCATTAATGTTAGCCAAACCAGTGATAGTCCCAGTGGCAGAAGTTAAGGTGACATCATTGGCACCAACGGTAATCCCGGAAGTTCCACTGATAACGGCTGCAGCAAAGTCCCCATCATTGGTAAAGACTAAATCACCCCCGGAGAAACCGGCGGCAAGATTTTGCACATTGTTAGCAACATTCGTGAGCGTCGCATAACCTGTACCGATTAGGCGTAAAGAAGGGGCCGTGATAATGCCTGATTGCGTAATTAAACCACCGGCTGAAACCGTAAGAACACCGCTAGCCGCAATAGTAGACGCACCTAAAATGATGCCATTGGTATCAGCAATGTCGGTATTCGCGGCGGATACAATCGAAACAGTGCCAAAGTTACTGTTTGGATTGGCATTCAAGACAATGGGATTAGCGCTACCAGCAGTAAGGGTGGTGGTACCGGGAATAGTCCAGGCATTGGTATCGGTAATGCCTGCGGCATCGGCCTCTACCAACGTAAAGTTTTGCGCAGTGACAGTAAGATCACCCAGCTGATTAGTGGCTTGAGACAAGGTAATGCTATTACCTACTGCACTTAGCGTAAACAACGTAGAGGCTTGTACCCAGGCGGAAGATTGAGTGATGTTGTCATTTTCAGTAATGCTCACAGCGCTGGGTGTACCACCGATGGTAATCGCTCCTAGTACATTGCTTGCATTAGTGAGTGTAATGAGATTGGTTGTAGGGTTTAGAGTGGTGGTTCCAGTAGTCGTCCAGGCTCCACTTTGCGTAATAGAGTCGTTTTCCGTAAGAGTGACAGCACCGCCCGTCAGCGTAAGTGCCCCCATAATATTAGCGGCAGTTGTTAATGTAATGGCTTTGTCGTTCAACGCCTCCAGGGTTACGGGCACTCCGGTAAGCGGCCACACAGCCCCCTGAGTAATAGCGTCATCTTCCCTGATACTGACCAACGACGGGGTACCATTGCCAGTGGTGATGGTAATTGCACCCAATATGTTGCTAAAAGAAGAAAGATTAATTTGATTAGTGCGCGCATCCAGCGACACTGGTGCCGCGCCAACGGACCACACTGTATTTTGGGTCAAGTTGGTATTATCAGTAATGGTCACTCCACTCAAAGTGCCAGCAGTTCCGCTCGTTGTGATACCCACTGGGCCGAGCTGGTTGCTCAGGTTATCCAGAACAATGGATTTACCCGTGGGGTTGGCGACAATAAAATTAGTCGTGCCGGTAGTGACCCAACCCATGTTCCCCGCTGAGTTCCAGCTGGTGCTGTCGCCGTCGGTGATATTGCCGTTTTCGGTAATAGTTACGGTGGTACCTTTTAAATAGAGATCGCCCATAACGTTTGCGGCATTGGTTAAAATAATATCGCCGCCGCCCGCCGTGGTACCCAATGTGTCATAAGCAATTAGCTTCACAACTCCGGTACCGGTTGCCCAGCCACCCGTGCCGCCAACATCAGTGATGGCATCGACAGAAGCACCCTCTTTTGCATAAATGGTAACGGTGGAAAGTACGCTGTTAGTACTGCCGGTAGCACCCGAAACCTGCAATGGGCCAAGCGCGTTACTCGCATTATTCAAGTTAATAAGATAGGCGCCGGAATTCAGTGTGGTAGTGCCATTAATAATCCAGGCACTACCTTGCGTCATGCCATAAGTACTATCAGCAGTTTCAGTGACCAGCACAGCGCCTGCACTTCCCGCACCGCTATTAATTTGGGTTAAATTCAAATTGCCAAATAAATTGGCTTGATCAAGCGTAATAGCTTGATCATTTGAGGTAGTTAAGGTGACGGCATTTGTAGATGTATTCCAGGCAGAGGCTTGGGTAATAGCATCGTTTTCGCGCAGCGTGATGACGCCATCATTAACCATGGTCAGGTTGCCAAACACATTGTTCGCATTGCTCAAGGTTACCCCCGAGGTGAAATCAATGAATGACGTGGTGCTACCTGCCGTCACAGTTCCGGTTTGCGTCAATGCACCCCCATCGCGAGAATTCATATATAAAGTGCCGCCAACGGTTGAAGCACCCAAAATTACGCCATAACGAGGATTTAAGGTGACATTGTTTGCAGCCGTAACAACTACGGTACTCCAAGTATTAACATCGGTATCCAATACAATATTATTTGCGCCAGCATCAAATGTTGCTGTACCGCCAGCAACATTTACATATCTACCTGTCAGGTTATAGTTGGTAATGTCACCGCCCGCGGTAACATTCATATTGCGGGTCACCGTAAACGTATAGTTACCCCTATCGCCCAAGGCTATGCCGTCCAGATCCACCAAGCTAAGATCGCGGACGTCATACGCATTCACTCGGTAAAAATCGTTAGCGACATTCGTAAGGGTAATGTCTTTAGCGGTACCCGCGTGGAAGGCACTATAGCCTGCACTGCCTGCACTGTTATCAACCACAAGGGCACCCGACTGCGTAATGTTGCCGTTGGGCGCATCAACAATTAAGTTCCCGGATAATGTCATTGCAGGCAAATCAACAGCGGCTGCGTTAGCGTAGTAAAACAATACATCGCGTAACCCAGCCAATGAGCCAGATACAACTGCCGCAGCAGCATTAGAATTACTCAGTTGAATATCTCGCCAGGAACCACCACTGGTTGCCAAGGTCACTGCACCCGTAATACTGTTCGATGCGCCACGATAGCCTTGGCCATAATTAGTTTGATTGGGACCCCATATCAAATCCATTGAAGCAGCAGTAGCCGTAAAAGTTGCTGTACCTCCCACAGTGACGGGCGCGGAATTCTGATATTCCAGATACTGGCTAATACTTCCACCAGCGGTTACATCCAGGTTCCCGGAAATAGCGCTTGCACCATTTCCGAATTGAATAGCATTGGTATCAACAAGCGTGACATCCTTGCCCGAAATAACTTGCATGGAGGTAAAGTTATTAGCAGCAGTATTTAAAGTAATATCGTTTGCAGCACCGGCAGTTAAATAGGCGTAGCGCGGCACAATGAGAGTACCGCTATCGGTGATTGCACCGCTGGTGGATACCGTCAGATCATTGCCAACTGTCACCGTACCCAAATCAACTGCACCGGTAGTCGTTATGCTGGCAGCAGATCCCACTGTCGCAGCAGTGACATTCACCGGACCACCCCCCGTCAAAGTGAAATAGGTAGCCGTGGTTGCACTTGTGATGTTCATTCCATTGACGTCGCGGACGACTACATAACCGCCCGTACCCGTCTCACCCGTAGAAGCAACGCTAAGTGTTACCCCGCTTTGAAAATCATTAGCAGCATTCGTCAAACTAATATAAGGATCGGCATAACCAAAACCGCCGCTGGACAAAATAATACTAGTGATGCCGCCAACGATTACTGCACCGGTTGAAGAAATGGGGCCTTGGGCTGTTGTGGTTAAGCTGCCGGTTAAAGTGGTGGCAGCAAAACGCATCGCATTGGTGTCATTAAGAATGACGTTGCCAGCGGTTAAACCCACTATATTTAAATCAGTTTCAGTGCGGTTAAGGGTGACGTCACCTGTGCCCACACTAATGCTAGTGGTACCACGGACAATCACACTACCGTCAATATTGGTGACATTACGATCCGAACTTGCATTAATGGTTAAGCCGCTGTTGATGGTAATTTCAGCAACATCAATTGCTCCGGAAACTGCACCTGCAGTCGGACCATTATGGGCAATTGTTAAATTTTGGGCAGTGACTTGCCCGACGGTGATGCTGCCAGACTGATCTTTGGTGCCCATGGTGATGCTCACAGTACCAGCACCCGCATCAACCAAACCAGCGTTTAAAAACACTGCATCCGTAGCAGCAATGCGGTTGGCATCTGCCGCAGAATCGTTAGCAGTGAAGGAGACATTGCCACTATCCGATAATATAGTGGCATTCAAGATAATACTGCGGCCAGCTTGAAAGGTAAGCGCGCCACCAGTGCCAACACGGCTGGTGACAATCGAGCTATTGAGGGTAATGTCGTTATTCGCTTGCAGAGTAACCGCTGTCCCTGCGTTAGTGGCCGCCATAATGGTATTGGGGTCAATAGTGTAATCACCGGATGGATCGTCGGCAAAGGTGTCAATAGCAGTTAACACCGCTGCTCCAGCCGTTTCTATAATAATATTGCGTGGGTCAAGTAACAGCTGCCCACCCATTCCCATGGGCGCACTGGCGTCCACCTGGCCAGTCATTGCAAGCGCTGCTTTACCAGACACTTCGACAAAACCACCGTCTCCGCTTATTGCACCACCTTGCGCACTGATATTACCGGCGAATCTAGTGGTTTGATCAGCCCAAACGATAACCTCGCCACCATCACCAGCATTTATAGCATCAGCGTTGAGAGTTGCTCCTGCCCCCACGACAGTTTGGCGAGCATTGCTGATAGTCGCATCTTGGCCATGGGCTCCGCCGCCAACAAAAATTTCGCCGCCACCCGTCGCACCAGAAACATCAATTGCGCTAGCGCCAAACAAACCTATCCGATCGGCGCTAAGTGTTACATCGCCGCCCTGCCCCTCACTGCCTTGGGCGGCAATGGCGCCATCAAGAATAATGTCCTGATTGGAGTGCAAACTAATCGAGCCACCTTCACTTCCCGACGCATCAATTTTGCCGCTCTCGGTTTGAGTAATTAAATCAGTAGCCTCAAGTACGATCCTGCCATTTTTTATAGTCATGCCAGTGGCTTCGAGGCTGCCAGAGTTTTTGATCACCCCCCCCTGAAACCGCTCAACGGCTTTGGCTGACAATATAATCAGCCCGCCGGGTGCGTATACCGCGCCTTTGTTTTCTATTAAGGCTTTCAGCGTCGAAGGCTCAACCACCACACCGGTCAAATGTTCGTTACTATCAAAATTTAATGAAATTGCTTCACCTGAAGCGAGAGCAACAACACCCATTTGCGCAACTAACACCCCCTCATTGCGTACTTCCGGGGCCAGGAGCGCGATATACCCATTTAAACTGGCATGTAGCTCACCTTCGTTCACAACGCTGCCAGTGGCTAAATCGCGGTTAAATTCGTAGTTGCCCGACATCAAATCGTCGTTGCTAATGTTATGTGTAGTGGCAAGTAAAGCGCCTACGTCCACCGATGCCGTACGGCTGAAATAAACGCCGCTTGAATTGGTGAGAAATACTTGTCCGTTAGAAGTAATGTTTCCAAAAACTTGACTGGGCTGAGCGCCAAGTACTCTATTTAAGGTGACAGAGCTGGTGGAGGGCTGTGTAAAGTTGACCTTTGCTTGCTCACCTACGTTGAAAGTTTGCCAATCTATAACACCACGCTGAGTGGTTTGCGTAATATCCATTTGCGCACCCTGTTGAGTGATTGTTGCTTCACCCGCGACTACCTTTCCTTGCGTCGGCAACTCAGTTAACGCAGGCGGCGCCATACCAATTTGTGCTTGCGCGTGTGTGCACACTAAAAGCACGAAACCGGCAGAAAAGCTTATCAGTACCTTTATCTCCCATCGACTATTGAGCAATTGCCCGTATAGCAATTGTAGCCTGACAAGGTAACGCACTTTATCAGTTAACAGGAACGTGCGACGGGAATCGCCTGCGCCCGGTTCATGACAAATCTTGTTGAAAAGGTAATACATATTTTTCAATTCCTAAAGAAAAACCCTAATCCTGACAGGGCTGCTCTAGCCAAAGAGCAGCCATTTTTGGCGAGATAAACCAATTTCTATTCTGTAAGTTTTGTTTGCGGCCACTGGCTCTAAAGCTGAAGCCATAAATACATTAAATTCGCACTGGCATCAGAACCTCATAGTCGCCTGTAGCCAAATCCGGTTCTTATCGTTGCTATCATCTTTTTCAATCCCGGTGGCTTCTTGTTCCAAAGGATTGTCACCAATACGCGTTGCCCAGGTAGCCTTTAGCTGTAACCCTGACTCGGACGTCCAGCTTGTGGAAATACCTGTACCTTTCAGGGTGTAATCGTTGGGTGGTGAGGTGGGATCGGAGGCAGCAGGATTCTTATTCACTGTAATCTTGCCCATGTCATAGAACCCGGCAAGCTGAATGCGGTACGGCAAACTTGCACGCAACTCGATAGTGACCAGGTTTCCAGCATCGCCGCTGCCATGAGTAGATGTATAAGCACGCACTCCTGAAACACCACCCAAGGTAAATTTTTCGGAAGAAGTAAGATTTTTGTCAGCAAACTGTCCCGTCAAGGAGCCGTACAAAGAAAGCCACTCGATAAGATGCTGCTGACGACTTATTGAATAATGGGTTTTCTTGAAGCTGCCCGCTGCGCTAATTGAGCCATCTTCGGCTTTGGCATTTCCGCCGGTAAAAACGAGCGATGCCTGGTTAATACCGCCACCGGCAAAACTATCAAACATATAGCCGTTCAAATTGGCAGTGAGTGTGCTGACCTTGTATTTGCTAGGAATGGTCGTAAACACAGTTTCATTCTCATAACTGGCATCATCGAGGGAAAGCAAAAATGACAGGTTTTTGGAGCGCGAACGGATCAGTGGATAGCTGACGTCCATTCCAAATGCTGTTGAATTACCCGTAGCACCAATCAGATCCAGCTCTTTGACAATCTCATAATCAAGGGTTGACGCGTGCGCACCCACGCGAAAACCACTGATACCCACGGGTATGGTTGCGGCAAATTGGCCATAATCGATGCCGTCGGAGTGCAACAGACTGACTAGCATTTGCTCGCCATAAGCGAAGGGGCTATTTAGAAATAACGTAGCGCTAACGCGTTCTTCACCGGTATACAGCGATCCGAAATTGTCTAGCGTGACGTTGCCAGTTACCACCGACTCATCAGTGACTTTTAACAATAGATCCGTTTCACGAACCTTTTGTCCGGCATTCAAAACACCGGTTACGCTGATTCCAGGCAAATCGTTCATTCTGCGCAGCGCGCTCTCAAGTCCATCAGCACTTAATAACTGCCCTTTAGTTTGTTGTGCAGACACTATGGCGATCAACCGTTTGGAAGTGATGCGCTTGGGTTCATCGCCATTTAAATGCGTTTCACCAAAAATGGATTCAACCACTGTCACTGCTACAGAACCGCCATCAATATCTTGCGGAGGAAAATAAGCGCGAGCGATCCAACCTGCCTGGCGATAGGTTTCTGCAACTAAAGTTGTTGCAGTTTCAAGTTCAGCGAAGGTAAGGGGTCTATTGAGCAAGGGTGCGACAGCATCTTTTAATGCCTGCGTTTTAATCGTGGTATTGCCAGAAAAATAAAACGAAGTGACGGTAACAGATGTGCCTTTAACAGCAGCTTCGGTTTCTGCCTTAGGTACGCCCAGTTTGATTTGCTTTTTAGGTTTGGGTAACTCATCTTTATTTTCGATATCTTGTCGTAAAGAACCAGCATCAGGCGGCGTTTGGGCCACTGCGCCCTCTACACCGACAATTGATAGCAACACAAAGCACAAGCAACGCAACGTCATATTCTTGAACATTTATAGTTATAAACTCTTAAGTTATAGGGAATGGGGGAATTTCATAAGAAGTGATCTTAGAAGAGGTATAGGCAGCAAACATTAGTCTTGCAAGTTCTGAGGATGGTTTAATGGAACAAAACGCCATCAAGAGTGACAAGCGGTGAAGAGCGTCAAGAAAAGCTCATGCTTTTAGTAAATCATTGCAGGAATTATTGCGATAAATTGCAGAGATAAAATAGGCGATCCGCGTTATATAAATGTCAACTGAGTGGCGCATAAATAAACAAAAATTAAATTTTTCAACCGCTTTTCAGGACTCAAACGAACCTCAGGATGAAAGCTACGCAGGTTCAATGCACCCAGCTCCGTGGCAAATGAAACTTGAAAATTTATCAATCGAAACAAAAAAGTAGTACCGAAACATTTCATAACAGTCAAAAATTAAACGCTGAAAATAGATAACTGAAATGATAATTGTCGGCCTTTTACCCTCGTGATTCAGTATTTTACTAGCTCAAGTTCTTAGTACATTTAGGTAATAAATCAAAAATCCAAAGCGCAGTCGCTTTCATTCTTCCTCTGCTTTATAGTGCGCGCTCCGATATTCTCTCTCCCTACCGAGGTTTTGCTTCCATGGCTCAATTCGTATATAGCATGCATAGGCTCGGCAAAATTGTGCCGCCCAAGCGTGAAATCTTAAAAGATATTTCCCTCTCTTTTTTCCCTGGTGCCAAAATTGGCGTGCTAGGTTTGAATGGCTCAGGTAAATCCACTCTGCTGAAAATCATGGCGGGCGTGGACACTGATTTCAACGGTGATGCTCGTCCCATGCCGAATCTTAAAATTGGCTATTTACCGCAGGAACCGCAACTTGATCCAACCAAAGACGTGCTCGGCAACGTTCAGGACGGCGTGCGCGAAGCGGTAGATGCCTTGGCTGCACTGGACAAGGTTTACGCTGACTACGCGGAACCCGATGCAGACTTTGATGCGCTCGCAAAACAACAAGCCAAGTGTGAGGATATTATCCAGGCGTGGGATGCGCACAATTTACAACATACTCTGGAAGTCGCTGCCGATGCCTTGCGTCTGCCACCCTGGGATGCCGATGTCACTAAACTTTCTGGTGGTGAGCGCCGCCGGGTTGCACTTTGCCGTCTTCTCTTATCGCGCCCCGACATGCTGTTGCTGGACGAGCCAACCAACCATCTGGACGCGGAATCCGTTTACTGGCTTGAACAATTTCTTCATAACTTTACCGGCACCGTGGTTGCAATTACCCATGATCGCTACTTCCTCGACAACGCTGCTGGCTGGATTTTAGAATTGGATCGTGGCCATGGCATTCCGTACGAAGGTAATTACACCAACTGGCTCGAGCAAAAAGAGGCGCGCTTGGAACAAGAAGCACGCACCGAAGCAGCTCACCACAAAGCGTTGAAAACTGAACTTGAATGGGTACGCCAAAACCCTAAAGGCCGCCAGGCAAAAAGCAAAGCACGCTTGGCGCGCTTCGATGAATTGCAATCTCAAGAATTCCAGGCGCGCAACGAAACCAACGAAATTTATATCCCACCAGGCGAGCGCCTGGGCGATAAAGTTATTGTGTTGGAAAACATCAGCAAAGCTTATGATGATCGTTTACTCATCGATAATTTTTCACTCACTATACCTAAAGGTGCTGTGGTAGGAATTGTGGGTGGAAATGGTGCTGGTAAATCCACACTATTCCGTATGATCGCCGGCACCGAAAAACCTGACAGCGGCACAGTTACTCTCGGCGAAACCGTTAAAGTCGCTTACGTTGAACAAGGCCGTGAAAGTCTCGATGATAAGAAAACGGTATGGGATGCGATTTCAGGCAGTCAGGAGATATTGAAAATCGGTAATTATGAAGTTAGTTCGCGCTCCTACGTTGGTCGCTTTAATTTCAAAGGCTCTGATCAACAAAAACGCGTGGGCGAATTATCTGGCGGTGAGCGTGGTCGCTTACATTTAGCAAACACCTTGAAACAAGGCGCGAATGTATTATTGCTCGATGAACCTTCTAACGATTTGGATATTGAAACCTTGCGCGCACTTGAAGATGCGATTCTCGCTTTTCCTGGCAGCGTGTTAGTCATTTCGCATGATCGCTGGTTCCTTGATCGCATTGCTACGCATATTCTCGCCTATGAAGGTGAATCGGATATTCAATTTTTTGAAGGCAATTACACTGAATATCATGAAGATTTTGTTAAGCGCAAAGGTAATGACTCCCAACCTAAGCGCATGAAATACAAACCGTTGAAAGCGTAAATTATTTTTTTCAGCGAGCTTGTTTAGTAGACAAACAGTAGCGAACGACGGCTGCAGCCCGTCGTTCCTACTCAGATTGCACCACTGCTCGCCACTACGTCGCAGTTATTTTTCCCACGCCAGCTCTCAAAAATTAATGCAACTTCAGAGTATTTAGCTTTTAACATTCATAAAACGTGTATGGCCTGATTATGCTGCGGGATAGCCATTCATTCTGGCAGCTAAACCATTTTAAATAATCAACTACCCTTTTTAATTCGCACAGTAGAACAAATCTTTACGATACCTCTTTACAATTTTCAATCAGTGCCACTAGTAAATAATTTACTTATTCGCATAATTAAAAAGCTAATGTGTCATTAAATTAACATAACTCAAAATCTGCAAAATCAGCGACAAATAGTAAAATAAATATTACACATACAGCGCCAAATAAAATAATCTCAAAATTTCAAGCAAGGCAGCTTTTTTTGACGCCTTGACTACAAGCCATAATTGCTGAACACAAAATCTATCAAAAACCAGGTTTTCTTAAATCTATCTTATCGTTTGCAAGAAATAATTTATCGTTAAATAAATTTATAAAAATTAAAATAATATTTCCCTGAAGTGGCATCTAAGCAATTAAAAAATTAATAAATTCATTACATACTCAACGAAATCACTTTTCTTATGTTGATATTGAACATAGCCAATGCGATCATACGATGGCAGTAATAAGTTATAGCTTCATCCAAAAAAATAAATTCTTGGCACTAAAATCAGTAGGGGAAATTGTTATGCATTCAATTTTTGAAAATCAACTGCTCGCTACTTTACCGTTAGAAGTTCAAAACCGTTTGCGCCCACAACTCGAGTGGGTGTCATTGCCAACAGGAAAAGTGTTATACGAGTCTGGGGAAACCTTACGTTATGTTTACTTTCCAACATGCTCAATCGTCTCTTTACTCTATGTATTAGGTAACGGCGCATCTGCCGAAATTGCTATGGTAGGCAATGAAGGATTGATTGGCATCTCAGCCATCCTGGGGGGTGTGAGTTGTAATCATCGCGCAGTAGTACAAAGCAGCGGATATATTTATCGCATAACAAAACAACGATTGATAGAAGAAATCCATCTTCACAGTGACGTGTTAAATATTTTTTTACGTTACACGCAATCATTGTTAACACAAATGTCGCAAACAGCCGTCTGTAATCGTCACCATACAATTGAACAACAACTTTGCCGCTGGATATTGACGTCGATAGATCGCCTGCCAAACCAACAACTGAATATGACTCAAGAATTAATTGCAAGCATGTTAGGTGTGCGTCGCGAAGGCGTAACCGAAGCGGCGGGAAAATTACAAAAAATAGGTGCCATTGAATATTCTCGCGGACACATTAGCGTGTTAAATCGTGGACTTCTTGAAAAGTGGTGTTGCGAATGCTATTTCGATGTTAAGAAAGAAACCAGCTGTTTACTACCACAACGTACTTATCAAAATTCTACCAATAGTATGGATAATTCTGACAGTACATTGCATTCGCCGAACAACCACTCTTCATCTGTTGCTTCCAACACTTTAAATAAACTCATCCCGTCAAATAAAAGTCGTCTTCATGAAATAAGAAATTCAAATGTTGCCTGATAGAAATTTGTTCCGGGAAAATTAATCAATTATTAAAGTGTTGGGCATCCAAGCCAAAATATTTATTGCGTATAATTTTTCAATGATGCAATTTTGATTGCAATATTGGCAATGCCGCGCGCAGATAATTTTTATTGGCTTTACGATTGTAATCACTATGCGGCGCACTTTCATGGGAATGTTCTGATTCTTTTATCCATTCCTTATCTTTGTAATTCCTTACAGAAACTTTCCTTGGCTGCTCACCCATTCTTTGAAAATGCTTGGCGGTGCTGTAATCATCATACCGGTTCATAATAATCCCCTAGTGCTCTTCCGCTTGTAGAATAACAAGCTACCAGAAGTGCGCGATGTTTAAATACTAGTCACCTGAAAATAGCCCGTCCGTACGCTTTCGCACGTAAGCAATAAGAAAATTATATGCGTCACTACTCAACAATTTTAAAGTGAAAAGGAATTAACAGTTTGGTATCGAACAGAGCTTGCTGTGATACATACCTAGTATGGCGATGCGTGAAGCAACATTGAAATTTTATTTATTTATCCCATAGAATTCAAATTTTCACTTTGTAAAAACTCAAAATATCTCAGCGCAGCAACCTTTTTTAACATTAATGTATCAACCTAAACCTGTTAACCTAAATGGATTTTCCAACCGAAGCGCGTTAATTTAAAATATTGTAACTGAAATCATTCAGGTGATAGCAAAGTCAGCTAGCCATCAATTTTTCAAATTTTACTATTTAGATCTAATGCAATCTAGAATACGTATATAAATAAGCCGAACTCTTAGCATTGGTAAATTTTAGGACTAAGCGAGGCTGATGTTTGAAAAGGCCGTTATTGTTTTAGTCAATGTAGAAGTACTTACCAACTAAAATATTTAATTTTAATTAAAAGTGCATTTCTATTTAATGGAAATGTGAGCTTGTAAATATACTTGTTGCAGATGGCGGAGTTTTCTATTATTGGATAGAGACGCCCGAGAATTATGGAGGGGCTTATACAGCTTTTTTGCACAGCTTCTAGCTTATTAGTGCTATAAATACACTGGGATACTTTGCATAAGTTAAGTAATCATGAATAAATCAGGTAAACACCACTAAGCGAGGCGAAAAATATTTGAGTTTTAATGATTCACGCACCTAAGTGACTGACTTTTTAATGCAATGTCCTGTAGCGGACAGACATCTTAAAACTCATCATTTAATATCCCGAATCAAGAAAGTCCAAGCCCCTATAGTGGGCCTGACTTCCTCCCACAACAGGACACTTAAATGTCAGTAACAGCCCCAAATCAAGTTCTTGTGAATAATCGTCTTATAAATGGCCTGTCACAAGAAGCTCGTACCAGAATCCTACGACGATGTGAGCCGGTGGATTTGGTGTTTGGCACAGTATTATGTGAGCCAGACCAGCCCTTCACTCATGCTTATTTTCCGCTTACTGGTTTTATCTCGTTGGTAGCTTCCCTACGCGACCATCAACCCTTGGAAGTTGGCTTAATTGGTAACGAGGGCTTACTTGGTGTAACGCTTGCCCTCGGCGTGAACAGTGCTCCCATGCGTGCAGTGGTACAAGGCACAGGCACGGCACTGCGAATAACCGCTGCAGATTTAAAACATGAATTGCGCGAAAGTGTGGTGTTAACCCGGACAATGAACCGCTATTTATATGTGTTGATGGGGCAATTAGCACAAACCGCAGCGTGCTCTCACTTTCACGAGATTGAACCGCGGTTAGCGCGGTGGCTATTGATGATTCAAGATCGTGTCGAATCAGATAACCTTCAGCTTACACAAGAGTTTATGGCGGAAATGCTAGGTGTACGCCGCAGTGGTATTACAGTGGCAGCAGGCGCATTACAGGAACGGAAATTAATTCGTTATTCGCGCGGAAAAATCGCAATTCTTGATCGTAAAGGTCTAGAAGAAGCTTCTTGTGAATGCTACGCGACATTAATTAAAAATTATGCGCAAATATTCGAGAGCTGATTGTTAAGCTCGGTAAAAATAGTCATTCAATACCACAACAATGAATGACATCTAGCGAATGTTGAGGGGCAATACATTAAGCGTTACCATTTATAAAACACATAAAATCAGTAGCATTTAGCGGACGACTGAAATGGTAACCTTGCCCCTCATTACATTGCTGATCGCAGAGTAATGCATACTGTTCTGCGGTTTCAATGCCTTCAGCAATCACACGTTGATTAAAGCTTTTCCCCAAACCGATTACCGCGTTAACGATACTGGCATTATCAGAGTGAAGCGTCATATCACGCACAAATGAAGGATCTATTTTCAACGCATCAATCGGAAATCTTTTGAGATAACTCAAACTGGAAAGACCCGCACCAAAACCATCAATCGTAAGTTGCACTCCCATTTCTTTTAAAGTATTAAGTACTTTTATAGATAACTCAGTTTGATCCATCAAAATGCTTTCAGCGAGCTCCATTTCAACGAAATTTTGCGGTATGTCGTGGCCTTTTATAACGTCCGAAACCATTTCCAAAAAATGAATATTTCTTAACTCAGTGACAGAAATATTGATGGATACGGGCACAGCGTTTAAACCAGCATCAAGCCAACTTTTAATTTGTTTACATACCTCTTCTAACACCCAACGCCCTATTGGAATTATTAGCCCGGAGTCTTCAGCAATCGTCATAAAATGCGACGGAAAAATCAAGCCGCGCTCTGGATCTTGCCAACGAATAAGTGCCTCAGCACCAATAACCACACCAGATCGCAGATCAATTTTGGGTTGATAGTGCAACAAAAACTCACCACCTTTGAGTGCGCGGCGTAAGCCGGACTCAATAATCGAGCGTTGTATAGCAAGCAGATTCATTTCTGTTTTAAAAAACTGATAGTTATTACGACCCAATAGTTTTGCGTGATACATGGCAGCATCTGAATTCTGCAGCAAAGCATCGACCTCCACTCCGTCATTGGGATAAACACTAATACCAATACTAAGCGTTACATAGAGTTCGTAAATATCAATTTGATGCGGCGCAACAAAAGCGGCGAGCAGTTTTTCAGCCATAATCGCCGCGTCCTGCGAGCGTTCTATTTCCGTTAATAATATGACAAACTCGTCGCCGCCTTGACGGCATACTGTATCAGTAGTGCGTACACAAGCTTCCAGGCGTCCAGCAACCGATCGCAAAAGTCGATCACCTATAGCGTGACCAAGCGTATCGTTAACGCGCTTGAAATCATCCAAATCAATAAATAACAAAGCAATCTGTTTATCGTTGCGTTGCGCTAAACCTATAGCACGACATAAGCGCTCAACCAGTAATAAACGGTTAGCTAAACCGGTAAGAAAATCATGCTGAGCAAGATATGCCATTTTTAGCACCATAGCGCGAGATTCACTGACATCGTGAAATACAATCGCCGCTCCAATAATTTCTCCATTTTTACTGTGCAATGGCAAAGCTGAATCTTCAATTGCTATTTCACTACCATCGCGCCGCAGCAACAACGAATTAGCATCCAAATCTATTTTTGTCCGGCTAACAATGGCCTGCAGCGCAGGATTTCTAACAGGCTGGCGAGTTACGCTATGAATGATATTGAATATCTCAGTAACAGGCTCACCCAATGCATCCTGGAGCACCCAGTTAGTTAGGGTCTCTGCCGCAGTATTCATAAAAGTTACGCGGCCAACCATGTCCGTTATCAATACGGCATTCGTAATGGAATTAAGCACAACTTGTGCACATTCCTTCTCTAATACCAACGCACCCTGTGCCGTCTGTAACTGCAAATCGGCAGCCTTTCGCTCCACCACATAACTCAGCATACGCGGCAGCCAGTGGGCATCCATATTGCCCTTATAGAGCAATTTATGCGCGCCGCATAATTTAGCTCTGCGCGCCTGGGGTTCATCTTTTGTTGCATGCAATACTAAAATTAACGCATTGGGAGCTAAAGCAAATATCTGGTCAAACACACTGACACCCAAACCATCTGGAAGTGAAAGATCCACTAAAATCACTTCGACTTTCCCTAACCCCGGCTCAGCTTCCGAGCTCAACCGCGATACAGCATCGGCAAGCCGCGTCACCCACTCCACCCGAAACGGATTCCCTTCGGCACCAGCTAGCGCTGCCTGGATTAATATGGCTTCAACATAATCATCCTCAATTAACAACACTGTGATTTGATAGTCGTCGCACATTTTTGAAGGTTGATTTACATAAATTTGGGGGCTGAATTGTTTGATACCAAAGCTCCCTGAATAGGGCTAATTGAGGTTTTGCAACAAAAAAGGAACGCCAGAGTAATGAGCAACTGTATAAGAGTCAGTTCGGTATCAAACATATAGAGTTATCTTTGTAAATCACGCGATAATTGTCATCAAAAATATCAAATAAAAAAATTAACAAAACTAATTTTTATATGTTCGATTTCGAACATACAAAAGCGCCAAAGAAAATGATGATGGGAGACTATGATTATGTGAGAAATTTGTGCTTATTCATAAACAACATAAATGTATTAGTGCATGCAAAGAATGTGCAGCGGCTTGTTTGCAAAGCGCCGTTGCGTGCATGCAAGAAAATGATTCCGACACAATGTTGAATTGTATTGCTGATGACTTAGATTGCGCTGAAATGTGCATTCTCACTATTCATGCAATTTTGCGCGGCAGAAATAACCTTAATGCGTATTATCAGATGTGCGCAGATATTTGCCAAAATATGAGCCTCGAATCTGCAGATCGTGAATTGGAATTATGCCAATTTTGCGCTGATATGCGTGCACGCTGTGCCGACGCCTGCCGTGAAGCATCAATTAGCGCTGTCGCAGTCGACGAACAATGATGAAACACAATGAAAAATAATAGTGTGAACAATTTTTTTTATATACGAAAAAAACTAAAACAAAAATACGTGCAGTCATCAACAGCAAAATCAAAAAAAAGAAAATCTAAAACAAAAAAATAAAAACTACGATTAAATAAAATATTTATTCAGAGACTAAACGCAGGTTAAACATTATGAAAAAAAATATAACTAACCCAGCGGCAACTCAAGCAGCGCAAGAGCTTAACTCGGCACACTCGATTTTGATTCTCAATGCGGGCTCATCCAGCATTAAATTTTCCATTTTCCAGTTCGATAACACGCTGGCGCAGCGACTGAGTGGAAAACTTGAAATGAATAACGGAAGTGGTGCAACACTGACTAGCATTGATGCCAGCGGCACGCAGCAAGAAAGTGCCGAACCCGCCGCAACAAATTGCGAACTCATAATTAATTTCCTTATTCATTGGCTAGAGCAACAAAATATCTTTGGCTCCATTCGCGCTGTCGGACATCGCGTAGTGCACGGCATGCATCACACCGAGCCGGAACGTGTAACTGAATCATTACTAAATGAACTGCACCACATGACTCCCTACAATCCAGAGCATTTGCCCATTGAAATAGGATTGATGGAGGCCTTTCATTGGCGCCACTCTGCGTTGGTTCAAGTGGCCTGTTTTGATACTGCTTTTCATCGCACACTACCGCGCATCGCAAGACTGTTATCTATCCCTCGCCACTATTCGGATAAAGGCATAGAGCGTTATGGCTTTCACGGTTTGTCTTATGCTTACCTAATGCATGAGCTCGCCCGCCATAATGACCCTGCCGCAAGTAAAGGTCGGTTAATACTGGCACATCTTGGCAATGGCGCAAGCATGGCAGCAATACTTGATGGCAACAGTATCGACACCAGCATGGGGTTCACACCTACAGGTGGTTTACCTATGGGTACACGCATGGGAGATATTGACTCGGGATTACTTATTTACCTGGAGCGCACAGAACATTTAACCGCAGAGCAAATTCAACATATGGTGAATTACGAGTCTGGCCTGAGGGGCATATCAGAAACCAGTTCTGATATGCGTGAACTCCTTAAACATGAAGCTGAAGACATACGCGCTGCCGAAGCCATTGACGTCTTTTGTTATGCCGCAAAAAAATTAATTGGCGCTTACGCTGCTGCACTTGGCGGGCTCGACACTCTAATCTTTACCGGTGGCATAGGTGAAAATTCAGCGGTAGTGCGTGCACAAATTTGCGATGGTTTGGGATTTCTGGGCATCCATTTGCATAAGGGCCGCAACTTTCAAGCAGCAAATTTAATTTCAACAAACAGTAGCTCAGTTAGAGTTCGCGTCATCCCTACCCGCGAGGACTTAATGATTGCTCGTTCAATATTGAATATCATTCCCAACCGACGAGTTAAATCCCGAGAAATTTTGAACGAAACACAGCTAAGACAATTGGGCTGACATTAACAGTATTAGAATAAATCATCGGATAGAAAAAATTAACATTAACATTGAATAAAAAATATGATTAACAACTATAAAACCATTTTGGTAGCAATAGATTTATCTGATGATGCGCATGCAATTGCAGAACGCGCACAACTGATTGCGCAAACCAACAATAGTGTAACTCATATTGTTCATGTCATAGAGCCTCTCAATTATATCTACAGCAGCGAAAACTTTATCGGATTTCCTGACATAGAGGAGCAATTACGAACTGAAGCGCGAGCGCAACTACAACAACTTTCTGAGCATTACCAAATCCCAACAACACAATTACATTTCGAAGTGGGACGCGCCGCCACGGAAATTCACGCAGTTTCTGAAAAAATAAACGCAGATCTTATCGTTATTGGTAGCCACGGTCATCGTGGATTTGCAGTACTGCTGGGCTCCACGGCTAATAGTGTTTTGCACAACAGTAAATGCGATGTATTGGCTGTACGTGTGGGTAAAAATTAATTGCATCCACACTTTGCAGGGACGCTCACACCGCCAGGGATGCTGGGCCAGATCCAGAATTCTTTTAACCGTTATTATTGAATTATTCGCTTTTACTTTTTCGCTTTTTAACAGTCAGCATTTTTACGCATCGTCAATTTATGGCTCGTAATATTGCTTATGAATAATTTCAGCTTCAGCTAGTAGAACTCATTTTCAACAATATCGGTTTCCGAGACTGAAATAAATGTGCATAGTTGGGGGCATCGCCCGGTTTTCGTTAGGCCATCCTTTACACGCACTTCACCTAACAACTTCCCTGAATATTGCGCAAGCCCTCCACTTCTATGGGGCGAGGCATTCATCACCAATAAACAAAAAAGAAGCGCGCCACCTAACAAATTAATTTTTTTCATATTTAGCCACCCATCAACTTATAACGTCGAAATGTAAATGACCCAATTCTGTAAATGCAATGTAACCAAAGATGGACAAAATTTTACAGCAGATATTTGGTGTGATAATAAAATCCATACCCATACATATCTGTGCGCAATCGTACGCAAAAAAAATTTATTGGTATCAGCCAACATCAAGCGACAACCATGGCGAATAGGTTAATGCTTTAACACGTCTAGAGATATTTAGGCATGTGAACTGAAGCATTAATGAGGAAAAAAAAGCTACACTGTCCGGACTGTTTTGTCTTTGTGTAAAGCTAGGTTTGTCTTTGTGTAAAGCTAGGCACTCGCTACGATTTTATTTAGCTCACTCTCTTGCGGCGTCAAAGGCGCATCACGTAACAGCTCACAAAGCTGATCATTGATACCCTCTAACCCATCCAGTTCTACACCAAACCCATCATCGGTAGTGTGGGTTACTATAGAATTAAATTTAAAACGCTGAAGTATGTGTAGCGGACTATAAAACAAAATTTCCAATCCTAGCAGCTGAAATGCCCCCACATCCGTAAAATCCGACTCTATAAATAAACCATAGCGCGTTCCATTTTTTATTCGTCCAACAGCTATAGGAATACAATATTTATAAATCAAAATTTTTATATCAGCGATGGTGCGTTGATTGTATCTATGCTCCATAGATTCCCCATAAAAAGAAAAAAGATGCGCTCAATGGTGCGTAGTAGCACTCTCTATAAACTCTTCCAGCCCTTCTGCATGCTCTTCTTCATCCAGGAGAATAATATTTAGCATTACACTGGTGATAGGATCTTGATTACCAAGAAACTTGATAAGGTCACGATAATTAGTAATGGCCAAACGACTTGCCAGCAAATTTTCAATCATCATATCCATGAGTGAATCATCAACTGCATAAGTTTGGTTGGTAGTATTGATAATACTTTTCAATGAAAAATCCGGCATACCACTCAACTGCACAATCCGATTTGCAAGCCAATCGGCATGCTCTTGCTCATCATTAGAATAGTACATAAAGCTATCAGTAATTTTTTTCATGTTAAACCTTTGCCCTAAGAAATAATGCCGTCTAAAACGCAGCATGCAAATAATTGCGGATACAAATGCCTCGTTCAATAGCTCCAGAAGTTTATCTTTACCTGTTAAGTCGCCATCTTTATTGATTTCCTGATCGACATCAGCATGGAATATTTTTTGTATGGTTTCGATACTCATTGAAGAATGTATTCTGGCCATATTCATCTCCTAAACTGAGCTAAATTTAGCTAATAGATGGGTTTTGCATAATCTGATATTGATTAAGACTCGTCCGTTCGATATCCAACATATACATTTAAATTAATTATGTTGGATATCGAACTGAATAAAATAGCGGTGGAATTTATGCTTTAACGATGATGATCATCGTAGTATTTATAAAAAGTTGTATGATAAAAATGTAAAATTCAATTATTTTTTTAAAAAAATTTCTATGAATGGCTGAAGCGAGACCCAACATAACAAGAATTTAAATCCACTCCGTCTAGTTGCAGACTCAAAACATCATGCAATATTTACACGCCACAACTTATAAGTGACAGGAATTAAATATTACAATCAAAACCGCATATCAATTTACGAAGTATTTAAGCATCAGGAACCCCAGCTAATTTGTGCGATCATCGAACTAATTGCAACCTCAGGGATTGTTGAACGAGTATCGCAACCAAGCCGGAAATTTCACAACCTTACAATACCCATACCTTTTTTGAACCGAAAAACAGGAGAAAATCTAAATGATATTTTTAAATCGTATGGACGCCGCGCATCAACTTTTAAAAAAATTAAAGCACTATCGAGGGCAACAGCCCTTGGTGTTGGCCATTCCGCGTGGCTCGGTCCCCATGGCAAAAATAATTGCGGCATCATTAGGCGGTGATATGGATGTCGTTTTGGTCCGTAAATTAGGCTCGCCTGACAATCCTGAATTTGCATTAGGTGCAATAGATGAAGCTGGAAATATCTATTTGGATAATATTTTAATGACCGAAGCCATTCTGCGTTATCTCGAAAAGCAAAAAACAGAGCAATTAGAAGTGATGCGGGAAAGGCGCGCTAATTATTCACCATTGCGTTCAGCGATTAACCCCACTGGACGAATTGTAATTGTTGTAGACGATGGCTTGGCTACTGGAAGCACAATGATTGCAGCACTCAAATCATTGCGCATCAAGCAACCGAAAAAATTAATTTGTGCCGTACCCGTCGCACCAATAACTGCGGTCGCAAAAATTGAACCTTATGTTGACGAAATAGTATGCTTGAATATGCCTATCTACTTTCACTCAGTAGGGCAGTTTTATAAATCGTTTCCGCAAGTAGATGATGATGAAGTTATTAATATTTTGACTGGATCATAAAAAGTCTGGTAATACCTACCTGTTGCTTTCCTTTTTTGTATTTTTGTTGCCATAATTTTATTATGACAACTTTCAGATAGATTCCAGATAGCTTTCCTGGAATAGATTTACCTCTGATAGCTTGCTTGGGGCAGTCAAAGATAGATATTAAAAACCTCCCGGAAAAGTGTTAGGCACTTCTTCTCCAACCAAATGATTTGCAGGGTCAAGCGGCTCTACTGCACGAGTCTCATCAAAATGTAAAATTGCATCAAATTGCTGTGGTAATAGTGAATACATGTAGTGGCTCTGACGTTCAGTTTCAGGGCGGTAAATAACACCAATAACACGCGTTAGACGGTGGCTGGATAATACTTGACGTAGTGAATTTTTTTCGCGGAATGACAACATAAAACTCGGAATCCCAGAGTCATGTAAAACTGCTTCGTAGCTGTCCTGAAGAGCCAGGCCAACGGATTTCACTTCAGGAAAGGCATCCCAATTTGATGCCGCAGTTACAGTTCCATGACCCGTAGTTAAGCCGATTAGCAAAGCTTCAGCGCCATACATTGTTCGCGCAAGCTGGCCTAAATTCCATTTTCCTTGCAAGCCAAACTCGCTCGCCCGAGCATCACCAATATGGGAGTTGTGCGCCCATACCACTATTTTTGCAGGCATATTGTTTGCTTGGGTTAAATGCGCCATTAAATTATCCAACGTCTCAGCCATGTGCTGATCACGTAGATTCCATGAGGAAATCTGGCCTTTAAACATAGTGCGATAATATTCTTCCGCATGAACGATGAGCCGCGCGTTTTGTTGCGTGTAGAACCACGCTTCCCCCGCTTTCTGCCCAACAATTTTTTGCTTATTAGCTGCCTGGGTGTAAAGATCACTTAATTGTGAGATAACATATTGTTCACAAGATTTTGATGTACCCACGGAGGTCATATGACCATATAACAATCCGTCTTTATTAAAGTGATCAAAACAGGCATAACGCTCACGAGCGCGCTGTGCTGCTGCAGGATCAATTTTACTGAGACACCGCAACACCTCTTCAATAGAACTGAACAGGCTATACAAATCCAGCCCATAAAAACCTGCTTTTGGTGTAGAACCCTTCGCGCGATCATTATATTCACGCAGCCATTCCACGAACTCAGCCACATCCGCATTGCGCCACATCCAACTGGGAAATCGCTTGAAACCATCGAGTGCCTGCTTGGCATTTTCATCGTTAGGCGTACCTGAAATATTAAAATTCCGCACATATCGGTTAACGCGATACGCATCTGGCCAATCCGCTTCTACTGCAACCGCAGTAAAGTCTTTTTCGGTAATTAAGCGTTGCGTAATGCGTGCGCGCTCACGATAAAATTCGCGAGTGCCATGGGTAGCCTCCCCAAGCAATACAACCCGGGCATCACCGACAAGATCCAACAACGGATCATAATCGTTAGCAGCGCCATTAAGAATATGCGCATGTGAGTTAATAACCGCATTTAGCTTGACGCTACTTGGCCGGTAACCAGACATTTTAATTGGTGTTGTCATAATAAGTTACACTAGTAAAAAGCATTAAGATTCCATAACTCTTAATATTTTTTAACACAAACCGACAATAATTGTTACATAAAAAATATTTTTTTATTTTACTAA
Organism: Pseudomonadota bacterium; assembly: GCA_040386215.1. Classification (GTDB taxonomy): domain Bacteria; phylum Pseudomonadota; class Gammaproteobacteria; order Pseudomonadales; family Cellvibrionaceae; genus Cellvibrio. Next base: position 20,804 of record JAZKFX010000012.1, on the reverse strand, counting down.
GAAGAAAGCACTAATAAATAATATTTAAAAAATAAAGTAATTTTATCTGAAAGTTACATTTCGCATAGATAATAAAATTTAATTGATACTGGAGCTTAAAAAATAACTTATTTAATTAAAATAGAAAATAATAGAATGTTCAAAAATAAGAATAGAAAAAGTAAAAAGTTACGATATAACTAGCCTTTTTTATTAATCTATCCAAGACGCCACTAGCTAAGATCTGGAATACTTATTGCTCATGAACTCTTGGTAAATTGCCACCCTAAACAATTAAGCCATAGATTTTTTAACGAGATTACACAAAAAAATTAATGCAGTTGTACGCATTAAAAAGGCAGACATTAAATGCATCAACATATCTCAAGCTAAAACCTTCGAGGCGTAGCTAAAATACAAATAGTCGCCTAAACCAACAACCAAAAAAATTGAAATTAAGGTCTCATCTACGTTCTAGCTTCGAATATGTTGTAAAAGCAGGCCTACAGTCGAAAGCCACCCTTACCCCCCATGACCCCTAAAGCTGGTAAGGTTTGTATTTTTTCGCCACAGCTTAAAAACTCATTACGCCCTTAGCAGATGCATTACTGGAACATTGGATAGTTGTATTATTTGGCGACACAACTTAAAACTTTTTAGTTTTTATAAAAATAACCAGTTTTTAATTTCTAAACACTCTTAAAACCTACAACATTTGTTAACAATGCTTCAGCTAAAACAACTTCACTATCTATACTCTTATAAATTATTTTTAAGAAGTTTTTGAAAAAACCGATATAAAAATTATCAGAAATCACGCTATGAACGATATCGCACATAAAATTTGCACTGGCTCGTAAGCAAACGGAGAATATAGGATGTCATCCCTGGGTGAATCTAAGAATAAAAATGCCAGCCCCAGCTATACACAGGAATTACTTGACGCAGTACCGACGGGAATTATTGTGTCAGATCAAAGCGGTCAAATTACCTATGCCAATGCCGAGTCAGAACGCTTGTTTGGTTACACGAAAACCGAATTAGTTGGCCAAACAATTGATATGTTATTGCCTGATAGATTCAGCCACCATCATGCACAGTTACGCGAATCCTATATTGCCAAACCTACTCCGCGTTACATGGGTGCTGGTCGGGACCTTTATGGTAAGCGAAAAGATGGCAGCGAGTTTCCGCTCGAAATTGGCTTACGTCCTTTACTTGCGAATAACGAAAATTTAATCGTAGCGACTATTGTCGACATATCCCAACGCAAACGCCTCCAGGAACGCTTTGCTCGCGTTATCGAAGCGTCACCTTACGGTAAATTACTGGTGGACGCCCAAGGTATTATTCAATTGATTAACCCCAGCCTTTTGAATTTATTTGGCTATACCAAAGAAGAGTTACTGGGCCAAACCATGGACATACTCTTACCGGAGCGCTATCGCCATGGCCATCACGCACATCGCGAAAAATACATGCAAAACCCCAGCTTACGCGCAATGGGTGCCGGCCGCGATCTGACCGGCCGCCACAAAAACGGCACAGAAATTCCGATAGAAATTGGCCTAAGTCCGATGGACACGGATAATGGCACAATGATTTTGGCAGCAGTCACCGATATCACTGAGCGCAAACGGCTTGAGCTTGATATAAAGCAAGCCAATGCGCATCTCGAAGAATTTACCTATGTCGCATCACATGATTTGAAATCACCCTTGCGGGGTATTTCTGACTTGGCAGAATGGATTAGCGAAGACATAGACAGCAATACACCAGCCTCCATTCGAAAAAATATTGACCGTATAAAAATTCGCATTAGCCGCATGGAACATCTGGTGGATGATTTACTGATTTACGCCCGGGCAGGGAAACGTGCAGGCGAATCTACGCGAATAGATGTGGCAGCTCTCATCGCCAGTATTATTGAAATACAACCTGTACCTGAAAGTTTTTCCATTATCCAACGCATAGATATTGATTTTATTCAGGCAGCAAGAACACCGCTCGAAACCGTATTACGCAATTTGTTTAGTAATGCACTCAAGCACCATCACGGCATAAATCCACGCATTGAAATTCATGCAGAAGCTGAGGGTAGCTACTGCGTTTTTAGCGTTATTGATAACGGTCCGGGGATCCCCGAAGCAGCACATGAACGTGTCTTTCGTTTATTTCAAACATTAACGGCAACCGAACGTGCTGGTAGCGGCATAGGTTTGGCACTCGCAAAGCGGCTTACTGAAAGCCACGGTGGGCGCGTGCAATTGATAAACCAGGAAGGCGTTCCCGGCGCCGTTTTTCGAGTTTGGTGGCCCCGGTTTCCGCGGAGAGATATTGATGAGTAACATGGCAACGAATAACCAGGCAATGCATATTTTATTAGTGGAAGACGATGATGTATCCGTAGAATCGGTAGTGCGTAGTCTGCGTAAGCACGATGTAGAATTTCCTATGACCATCGCACAAGATGGTCAGGAAGCGCTGGAAATTTTACGCAATCAACATCCAACCCACTCCATTAAACGACCTTTTTTAATTCTTCTCGATTTGAATATGCCGCGCATGAATGGTTTTGAATTTTTAGAAGCGATTCGAAGTGATGCAGCATTAAAAAGCAGTATTGTTTTCATTCTCACAACCTCTGATTCCGACTCTGATCGATCACGCGCTTACAATGACAATATCGCGGGTTACATGGTCAAGTCTTCCGTCGGTCCACAATTTTCGAAGTTAGCCTTATTACTAAGAAATTATCAGGCAGCGGTTCGGCTTCCGGAATAATAGAAGAATTTTGAACTATGGAAACCTCTACAATGTACGCATGCGAAGAAAAGCCAATTCGGCTTCTCGTTATCGACGACGACGATGTTGATCGCGAAAAAATTCTACGATTGTTAACAAAAGTTCCCATGCATTTTAATGTTTCCCAAGGCGCTTCAGCAAAAGAAGCTATGGCGCTGTTGTTACACCAACAATTTGACTGCGCTATTCTTGATTACCATTTGCAAGATGCCTTAGCTACTGAGTTAATTAGCGCCATTAAAAGTCACACCTCCGCACCAACGCCCATTATTATGATTAGCGGGAATCGCGATGAGCGGGTAATTGCCGATGTCATTCGCGATGGAGTTTTTGATTATCTCCCTAAACGTACACTGGCATCTGAACAGTTACATAAAACTCTCGTTTCAAGTTTGAAATGGGCGAATGACGAACAACAATTAAGAAGAATACAGCAGGCTCTTTCCGATAGTGAACAACAATTTCATGCTGCATTTGATTACGCGCCCCTAGGCATGGCGCTAATCGCTCTCGATGGCGCCATATTGCAAGCCAATGCGGCATTACATCAGCTACTTGGTTACGACGCTACAGCTAGCGCTTTAAAAAAACTGACTAATGTAACCTTACGTCATCTCACCCACAGCAATGATCACACCAATGAAAATGCACAGTTATTACTGTTAGCTGAAAAAAAATTACCTGTAGTGCAATATGAAAAACGCCATATCAATAAACATGGCCACGCAATTCCAACCCTGGTATGCGTTGCACTGCTGAATAAAACCCATGGGCCAGACTGCTTCCTATTTCAAGTCTATGATTTATCTGAGCGCAAGCGCTATGAAAGGCAACTCATTAGACTTGCCCATTTTGACTCCCTAACCGGGCTTGGCAATCGCACCAAGTTACATGAAGAAATAAATTTTTTAATTAAAAAATCGCAACGCTTATTAACGCCATTTGCCATTTTATTTGGTGACATTGATCATTTTAAACAAATTAATGATGGCTTGGGCCATGCAGCTGGCGACCAGTTGTTGAAAACCATTGCGAAACGTCTACACAAAGAATTGCGCAGCGGCGATAGCGTCGCACGCTTAGGAGGAGATGAATTTGTTATTTTATTGCAAAACACCCAAAAGTTTGAATCGGTTGTCGCCGTTGCAGAAAAATTAATTCAATGCGTTAAAAAGCCTATTCAATTAAATGAAACCACTGTGCATATTAGTATGAGTTTTGGTATAGCACTCTACCCCACGGATGGTGACGACGCTCAAACTTTGTTGCGCAATGCAGATAGCGCACTTTACGATGCAAAAGAAAAGGGCCGCAGTTGCTACCAACTCTATCGCAAGGAATTAACAGAACATGTTCATAACCGTTTATTACTCGATCAGGATTTACGCAGGGCGCTGGATAAAAAGGAATTTGAACTCTACTTTCAGCCGGCTATCAATTTAGAAACATTGGAAGTTGAGTCTGCGGAAGCGCTTATTCGTTGGAACCATCCCAAGCGCGGGCAAGTTATGCCCGATGAATTTATTCTTTACGCACAGGAAAGTGGCTTAATCACTCGTATCGATGAATGGGTTATTTATGAAGCTTGTAAAATAATAGCGCAGTGGCAAGCTCAAGGTATCACTATTAAGATAGCGGTAAATGTTTCTGCGCGTCAATTTCAGAGTCAGCTGTTAGTCAAAACCATTCAATGTGCGCTGGAAAAATATGAGGTTTCTGCAGAGCGATTAATTGTTGAAATTACCGAACAAATGTTCCTGGAAAATACCGATAGCAATTTACAACAAATTAGTGACTTAAAATCATTGAATATTAAAATATCATTGGATGACTTTGGCGTTGGCTTTTCATCCCTTAGTTACATCATTCGGTTCGCGCCCCACTACTTGAAAATTGACCGTTCGTTTATTGCTAAAATCGGTGAGGCGAATGAGCACGACGAAATGGTGCGCGCCATTATTGGGCTAAGTAAGGTTATCCCCATGAAAATTGTTGGCGAGGGCGTAGAAACCGAACGTCAGCTCAAGTTTTTAAAATCGCTTGGTTGTCATTTCGCGCAAGGTTATTTTTTCTCTCGCCCTTTAGCTGCCGCTCAATTTGTGCAATTCCTCAGCGACTATCAGCGATTGACATTAAAACAGGGCATACTTCTTGACAGGTAACGACAAGATCGGCGGCGTTAAAGATTGTGATAATAATTTTTTAATTGAACCTCAGTACAAGCTATGTTGTAGTTGAATATTCCCGGCTCTTGCCAATCATCCGATGTTACGCAAACTGAAAAGCTGTGAAGCATAAACAAACTGGTAAGGCTGAAGCCTTACCAATCAGACACTCGGCGCAGCAGCCTGTAGGATTGCAAAAAAAGTGCGTTTGTAGATGCCAACTGCAAAGAAATTTTTATTTAGTCAAGCAGAGTAAAATTACAATTCATTTTTTTGCTTACGCGCTGGAATTAACATGCGTTTTAACGTGTTATCACCAACAACAAAATGATGTATCAATGCTGCGCCCACATGTAAAACAATAATTCCACCAAGTACCCAAGAGACATATTTGTGAGCCAGACTCGCTATATTCACACCTGCATTTTCCAATTGAATCAGCGCCGGCATTTTAAACACGCCAAAAACATCAATAATCTGGCCATCTGATGTGCAAATTAAATAGCCACTGATAATCACCACCAACACTAATACATACAAGAAAAATTTTATGGCTGCAACAGTTAATTTCACTGCAGTTTTATTACTTAAAGAAGTTGGCGTTTTACTAGTTAACCGCCATACAATCCGCAAAATAATCACCGCAAACACAGCAATCCCTAATGCGTAATGCAAATGTGCATAGGGAAGATAAGTAGTAGTGGAGTAGCCAAAGTAAACAACATAAAAGCCCAAACCAAACAGCAATAGGATTGCTGCCGAGGACCCCCAATGAAACAAAATACTGATCAAACCGTAACCGCGTGAAGAATCCCGAATCATTTTTTATACTCTCTTATTGTGTAGGTAAGTTATTTTTATAATTTGCAGTACAGGTTTAATAAGCACCAAGGCACACTAAATCAAATACCAGACGCCTTAATATACCTGTTATGGTTTTGGCGTTGATAATTACTTCACAAAAATCGGATTTTCGTACATAACTCCATTCTGTACTGGAGAAAATATCACAGAACACGCGAGCCAAGTCTATAAGGGCTCATTCATTAAACGATTGAAGCCTGAAAAGAAGCGTATAAAATCGAGGATTTTCATTTCACAATGGCACTAATTACCCGCTTTGTTGCATCTATTAAGGAGCTCTGCCTCAGCTAATTATTTTGTTGCTGAATGCCTGGGTTGGGTACGAGAGGGAACCCGTTAGCTATTAGATAGCTAACCATTCAAATGAATGGAATTATCCCTCTCGCCTATTCTCTGGATTCCTGACAAATCATCTTAGAAGCTCAACGCAGTTACTGAGCTTCTCCACATTAGCAGCCCATCCTCGTCAAGCATTAATTGGGTGAAACACTCACCCCCGCTTGCGAACGAATGCTTTGTTCATACCATTCTTTTACCTGAACTAAATGAGTGTCCTCCTGATGCAGCGCCTGCTTAAAATCAGTTGCCATCTCGGAAAGGCCCATATCTTCGGCAAGCCTGATGAGTAATTCCCACGCGGCCTTGTCCGCAAGTTCCACAGCTAACATTGCTTGCAGGCTTTGGCTAACAGATGTGCGCGGGTCAGCAATAACTTTTATAAAGCCTGCTGAAGCCACTCCCGATGCATCTGCATCCGGCGTTTGGGCGGTAGGATCTGCACCTAAACTTTTAATACTTTTAATAAGTAGATGAAAGTGTTGTGATTCCTGATTGCGAAACTCGGTTAGGCGCTCCACAGGAATTTTCATTTCCGTCATTTTGTCGGGAGTTGAATTTATGCATTTAGTTATTAAATGTTCATAAATTCGCACACCAGTCCGCTCATAAGCTAAACGCTCACCCAATTTATTAATAAGCACTTCCGGGTGGCGCCCGGTAGCTATTTTTAGGGCAGACTTAAGCACGCCTTTTACTGTTCCGGGAAGTGGCACCGAACCCAGAGGCTCTACTCCTTCGCGAAAAAATTGATCAATTTGATAGGCGACACTTGCTTCCGGTTTAATAAAAAAATTTTCGCTGGCTTCAAGCATTTCTTTACTGTCGATGGGTGACATGTCAATGCCGGTTTTGTTGGCACCTAGTTGGGCTGTCTGTTCCATTATTTAATCCTCACTGTAATTAACTTGTTGAGCGGTCGGTAATCAGTTATGCAGCTATATCGTTTAGGCAATTTTTAAATAACTACACGGCTTATAAAAGCTAAGCGGTTTGCCGAGCTAATTCAGTGCCGGGATGCCAACGATAATTAGCGCCTATGGCATCAGTCGGTGATCCGGTAGAATTTAGTTGCTCGCGATACTCTTGCGATTCAGCGCCCTCTTCACTTTCATGGACATATTGTGTGCCGTGCGCACGTAGATCAACCTCCTGACTTAATATCTTGCGAACAAATTCGCGCTGACTTTCGAATGCAATAGGATCGGGAAGCGACTCAGGTAACACTTCAGCGGGATCGCGTCCTTCATATTTTTTAAACAATTCTGTAACTATATTTAAATGCCCCAGCTCATAATCCAGAAATCTTTCCCATATTGCTTTTAAGCGTGAATTTTTTTCCGATTGCACGCAACTATAATAGGTGTAAACCTCATTCGCTTCAGACAACAACCATTTCTCCAACCAGGTTTCATTTGGATCAATAATGGAGCCGTACTGGGTTACATGCTGCTCTTCGATGGATGCAATTTCTGCGTATAACGCGCGCGCTATAGGATCACTAAATGTAGGCCCAATATTCATGTAGTAATCGCGAGTCTGATATTCACCGGAATAAATAGTAAGCGCATTCATTTTTGAAATTGGCTCTGCGGTTTTATGATCATAGTGATCACGCAAATCATCTTGCGGCGCGCGATGTTCAATGCTGGTGGGGCGACCTGGAATAATATCGGTATAACTTTGCAAAATATTATTGGCATCCTTGCCTTCAACACGATCAAGCAAAGCGGAGTAGCGATAAAGGTGATCGAAATCTTCCAGCATGCCGAAGCGATAGGTTTGTGCCAAATATTCATTCGGTTCTTGTTGCGCTACCGCAGCAGTCACTTCAATGGCAACTTGCTCATAGCCGATAGTCGTTTCCAAGGGAGAATGATCAGCACCCAGCAACCAGTTCACCATTGTTTGCTGGTGATGTTCCACTCGCCTTATTTCAGCTAAAGGAAGACGCAAGTCGCGATTAAATTGCCCACACATATGTTGAAAGCGATTTGCTTGCTGTTCGATGCCATTCATTAAAATTACGCGTACTCGCGTGAAGGCGTCATCATCTAATTTGCTTAATGGCTTTGGAGTAAGTTCGCGCCAGGTAAATTTCTGACGTTCCAATGGTGTTCCTCTGCTATCGAATAATTTAATGGCCATAAAATACCTCGCATTATTAATAATTTAGGAATGATGCTGTAAAATCACACCAGCAATATTTACTGATAGTTATCGACACTCACCAAAAGATACGCCTAATAAATTACAAAACAAGATTTTTTTAAGACAATTTTTATAAAATTTTATTTGTGTCTCATAAAAACACTTGCTAAAAAGTTCAATTTATTTAAGTTAATTTTATAGATAAATAAACAGCTTTGATTATAGGAATACAAATATTGTCTTATTTTTTTACCTACTCAAAAACCAACATCTGATTGATTGAAATTTTTAATAATATTATAAGTTTGGTTTCGCACATACATGTGTGGGATATTTTAATATCCTTTAAAGGCATCGAAAAATGTCGAGCTTAAAAATAAAAAGTGACAAGGTTAGCGCTCACAAAAAATTAATTAATTTGCCAGATATTCCTCGATGATTATCAATCTATGTGGATTCTCTATTTTAATTCGCTGCATACGAAAGCTCTTTTCAATAGAGCCCTTCCACATATTTCTCACCGTAAATATGGAGTAATGATTATGAACAAATTAACTAAATTAATAATCGCCGCAAGCGCAGCTGTTATTGCATGGCCATTAACAGCTGCAGCCCAAACTACTAGTTTTTCGGCCAAAGGTGCTTATGGATCCGTATCAGGGAATAATGGAAATTTATACCTAAGCGCATATGCTTCAGAGCAAACAACAAGGAACAAATCGGATAAAGCAACTATGGCGGGAGTAAGTGTTTCTGGAAATTACTACACAGGCACTGAATGCTGGTATGCATCTGGCTCTAGCGACGCAATTACCTTTAATGTGGTAAAGGGGCCTGTTGTGCCAAGGCAAGTCACCGCCTCAGCAACAGTTCCGGTCACATGGTATGAGTACTGCTCTAACTTTGCCACGCTGGAAGATACAGTCACTGTTTACATGAATTTGACTGCTATTACTGATCAAGCATATTCAAGTTCGGGATCTAGCCATACACAATACGGGCCTTACAAAGAAATTTATCGTTACGATTACAGTGATGCGCCCGCTTCGTTGGACTCATCATTTATGACAAGCCAGCAATTCGGCACTGTATATCCAAGTTATGGAAGCGTTGGTCAAAGCAAAACACACAATGTAAGTATTACCAAACAGTAACTCTTTACGGCAAAAGGACTTGCCGTAATCCCTTTAAATTATTTTCATAAAACCAGGTAGACTTATCATTGCAAGCTCATTTAAAACCATAAAAATATACTTCTGATGAGTTGATCATCTGCCGCGCTTAATATCACCTTATATCGATACCTTGCCAATTTTAAAGTAAAAAAACATTTTATTGCTTAAACTGAACACCTGTAACCAGATCAGATAAAACTTACTATTTAAAAAAATTGTAGAAAATTAGCAACCAAATAAAAAAATAAATTTATAAATTTATAATTTAATATTAGGTTACATTTAATTAAAAAAATACCAGCAAAAAATTGACAGTTTTAATTTTACATACTAAAAACAGAATATAAGTACGGTTTCGTACATACGCAAAATATTAATTTTATTATTCTATAAATTCATCGGCAATTCGAGATTAATATAACAATATAGCAATGGTTGGATCCATAATTTTCTACTCGTTTTGCTAGATGTGCTTCGGCATTTTTAGTTAATTTTATAGGAAATAATTACGGAGCCTAATCATAACCACCCCCAATGGAAATGGCCTAAACGAAGCAATACATCACAATTCTTCAAATAATTTTTTCACAACAATAAAGGAGTGACGATTATGACTAAAAGAATTATGACCGTATGCGGGCTGCTCGCCGCTATCGCGGTGCCATTAACAACCTTTGCATTTATAATATTTTTATTTTCAACAGCCGCCTATTCAACCCCGAGGTTTTTGTTTAAACAAATCCTGCATCACCGAACCCATATGCAAACACCTCAAGTGTTTTTTGTAATGGCAGCATAGCATTTATAAGCAAGCTGAAAAAAACCTGCCATGGTGGCGGGTTCTCACCCATATTAACTTCGCCAAATAAAAAACCCGTCCATCTTGCGATGCACGGGTTTTGTATTTGGTGGAGCTAAGCGGGATGCATTCGGCACATCCATGTGCCTCACCCTTCGGGCAGCTACGCTGTGCAAAACGGCTATCCTCGGCTCTAGCTTCCTGCTTCGCTCTACCTCCTGCATCCTTGCAGTCGTGCCGTTTTGTGAACCGGACAAAGAACAACCCCACCCAAATCAACTGATTAGAACGAAAAAACCCACCATAAAGGTGGGTTTTTTCGTTCTATTTGGTGGAGCTAAGCGGGATCGAACCGCTGACCTCTTGCATGCCATGCAAGCGCTCTCCCAGCTGAGCTATAGCCCCAAAATTGGGTGCTTTATTACAAGCAGCTTCGTCCTGAAGCGCGCGCATTGTATTAATCCAACCCTTGAGTGTCAAGGTTAAAAATTACTGATAGTGCGCCTGCTGCTTTGGTTTTTTATTTTGAATCAATTGCTTACTGCGTCACTTCCTGCGTGGTAGCTGTCGTCTGGCCTAACTGGACATAGGCTTTATCCAGCTCTTTTTGTTTGTTTTTGCCAAAACCACCCAGAGCATTTACCGCATGACGCAAGCGCGCACGGCTCATATCCGGCCCGATAATGACCATAGAGTCCATTACTGAAAAGGATGCAGTAGTGCCAGCAATAGCAACGAAGATGGGTGCGAGTGCATCTTTTAGCTTGATGCCCAGCTGTTCTGCCAAGAGTTTCAATTCATTAAAAATGCTATCGCGATCCCAGAAACGTAAGGCCTCCATGCGCCATAAGGCAAATTGCAATAGCTCTTTTTGCTTTTCAATTTCGAGCTTATTACCGGCGAAATTAGCTTCACTGAGTGTCAGCATGCCCGCAAATATAAAGTTGGCGAGGGGCGCGAAATCACTGAGCGTTGTCATGCGCGATTGTGCGTGCGGCAATATTTCTAACAGAGTCTCTTGGTTAAATGCCCAATTGTGTAGACGCTCAGCAAGCTGCTCGATAGTAAGATTTTCACGAATCCATAAGCTGTTTAACCAGCTCAGCTTTTCAACATCAAAGATCGGCCCGCCGAGAGACACACGCAATAGATCGAAGTGTTGTTGCATTTCTGCAAGAGTGAATTTTTCCCGCTCATCTGGCATGGACCAACCCATGCGTCCGAGATAGTTAAGCATGGCTTCAGGTAAAAAGCCCATGCGCTTGTAATACAGGATGCTGGTGGGATTTTTACGCTTACTAAGCTTGGACTTATCAGGATTGCGCAATAAAGGTAAATGGCAGAGCACCGGCGCTTGCCAGCCAAAGTATTCGTAAAGCTTGAGATGTTTGGGCGCGGAGTTAATCCACTCTTCGCCACGAATCACGTGGGTGATTTCCATCAAGTGATCATCCACTACGTTGGCAAGATGGTAGGTCGGCATGCCGTCGCCCTTCAACAGCACTTGCATGTCTACTTGCGACCATTCGATTTCAATCTTGCCGCGCAACATATCGTCGATAACGCAACTGCCTTCTGCCGGGATTTTCATACGAATAACGTAAGGCTCACCCGCCGCCAAACGGCGCTGCACCTCGTCGTTCGATAAAAACAAACCGCGACCATCGTACTGAGGCGTTTTGCCTTGCGCTTGTTGCTCACGTCGCATTTCGTCCAGTTCTTCGGCTGTTGCGAAGCAGTAAAAAGCGTGACCTTTAGCAATTAAATCTTCCGCATATTGACGGTACATGCCCATGCGCTCGCTTTGACGATAAGGGCCGTGAGGGCCACCGACATCAGGACCTTCGTCCCAATCCAGACCCAACCAGCGCAGACTATCCAGAATTGCCTGCTCGGACTCCGGCGTGCTGCGAGTTTGGTCGGTATCTTCAATGCGCAATATAAATTGGCCGCCGTGCTGGCGAGCAAAACACAAATTAAACAAGGCAATGTAAGCAGTGCCTACGTGTGGATCACCAGTGGGGGAAGGTGCTATGCGAGTACGAACGGTCATAATGACGCCTTTCTAATAGATTCGGTAAAAGGCGGGCATTATACGCGGTAAAGGATTTGGATGGGGAGCCGGAAGCGTGCAATAAAAAACTAGGCTGCTCGCGCATATTCAATGAATGCCTGGGTTTGGATGGGTGCATCTTTAATGTGATTTTCACCAATTATTTTTTGCCACAAAAAACCCAAGGCACCCCAAATCTGGACATCCATAAATATATGGGTTGTATCACCAATACGTTTATATTTGTGAATTGTGCGCATTTTAGCGAAAGGTAAATGCGCAACATCAACCACTTCAAATAGCCACATTTTTTCAATAGTCATTTTGACTGCGGGCCCATATTTTGGCTTCAACATAAATGCGCTACCGGTTTTGGCATCCCCTATTAACCGGGTATATTCAATGCCGTTAGCCCATTTATTCCATGCATTAAAATCCGTAATTGCGCGGTAAAGATTTTCTGCCGGAACATCCGTTGTAGTTTGAAAACTGGCTTGCCACATAATCTATGCTCTCCTGGATGTGCAAAAATATTATCTTATAAGCCTGGCCTGTCAAAACCTGTCAGCAGGCTTTGCTTTATAGTTGCCGCAGAACCGTTTCGCGCAGCTCAAAGCCTGTCATTGGCAAGAAGTCAATAATCAATGCGCACTACCGTAACATTAGTCAGGTTGGCCTGCTGATGACGCACCATGCGCAAACCATTCTTGCCAAGCCCAGGGGAAATATGCGCAGATTATCGCGGCATTACCATCAATTTACTGTATCGATATGTAACTACCCCCGAACGCTTACAGGCAGAGCTGAGTAATCGCGGCAATACAACCCAAACTGTATTTCTGTTATACCAATCCGATCGCCGTGCCGAGTTGACGGCCGACCAACTTCAGGGACACCCCTATGCCAAGCATTATCAAAGGAGGAATGAATGCGGTTAAACAAGCCCAGATTCCCATTCAACAAACAGGCCGTGCGGTTATGTCATTGAGAGGCAGGTTCGTAAGCTGCAGGTTTTTTGGCGCTAACCGGCGTGGTGCCGGGGATCTGGGTCAATCCGGTTTTTTATGGCTTAGCGGGATTTGTTGGTGGAGGTTTAATGTTCGCAGGCATTACCGATACTTGCATGATGGGAATGCTAATCGCGCGCACGCCCTGGAATAAATAATTTCAAGCACTTCACACCATCTCGACAAGACGCAGATTTTTTTGAATCAGACTATGGTCAAACTCAACATAAGCTTATCGACACCATTGCCAAACAAACTGGATGTAAGCAAATGCTTCAGTTTGAGGATAAATTTGTTAATATGCACCACTTAAAAAATACCCGAGGCAACCTCATGCTAATACAAGCCCCTATTTCTCTTGGCGAGCTGATTGACAAAATAACCATTCTTGAGATCAAAGCCGTTAATATCACCGAAGCAGTAAAGCTCAAAAATGTTACTCATGAATTAGATATTCTCAATGAAAAAATTAATCATTTGTTGGATGCAGCCGGGATTAAAAAACTTGCACCTTTAAAACAAGCATTGAAAGATATCAATCAGGAATTATGGGTCATTGAGGACGATATTCGCGATTGTGAATATGCAAAAGATTTCAGCGATAAATTTATTCAACTGGCACGCGCGGTTTATATTACCAACGACCAACGCGCCACTGTAAAAAAAGACATTAACATTGCCTTTGGCTCCGAATTAATTGAAGAAAAGTCTTACAAAAATTACCAATGAAGATTTTATTGATTAAAATGTCCTCGATGGGCGATATTTTCCATACTTTCCCGGCAATTACGGATTTAAAACATCACCTTCCGAACATCGAAATAGATTGGATAGTTGAAGATAGCTTTAAAGAAATCGCAGCCTGGCATCCAGCCGTTCACCGCGTAATACCTATTCATTTGCGCCACTGGATGAAAGCGCGCAATCGCGCAACCTGGCAAGAATTCAAGACCTGGCGCAACGCCTTACAAGAACAACAATACGATTTGGTGGTGGATGCGCAGGGCTTACTAAAAAGTGCACTCGTCGCCAAATTAACCAACACCAACGTTATTCATGGCTTTGATAAAAAATCAGCTCGAGAATCTATTGCCAGTTATTTCTATCAAAAAAAATATTGCGTCACAAAAAATCAACACGCGGTAGAGCGCACGCGCCAATTACTCAGCAATATTTTTAATTACACACCTAGCTCCACCTTAAATTTTGGCATCAACCAAAATTTTTCTCATGTACAAAAAAATGCACGAAAACTTATTTTTATTATTGGCACCAGCTGGATCACTAAATTATGGTCCACCCAGCATTGGCAAAGATTGACTGCGCTGGCCATAACACAAGGCTACGAAGTAGAAATAATGTGGGGCAGCGCGCGCGAACAAGAAATTGCTGATGAAATAATTGCTATCAACCCACAAGCAACTCGCCCCCAACAACGCTTAAGCATCACTACCATTGCCGAGAAACTGGTTGAAGCAGCAGGGCTAGTGGGATTGGACACCGGCTTTTCTCACCTGGCGGGAGCATTGGAAACGCCCACAATTGCATTGTATGGCGCAACATCACCCGTTAAAGTGGGTTTGATTGGCAGACATACGAGTAACTTACAATTAGAACAACCGCTTCATTGTATGCCCTGTCACAAGCGTCAATGCAAATGGCTGGATGAAGGCAGCACTGATACTCCACCTTGCATGACGGGCATAAAACCCGAACGGGTCTGGCAGACATTAACCGAAAAATTAACAGCTATTTAGCGAGAAAAATGTGCGATGAAACCACAAAAAATAGGCGTCGTTATAACCACGTATAACTCTCCGCTTTGGCTGACAAATGTATTGTTTGGCTATGAGGCACAATCACAGAAAAAATTTACCGTGCTAATTGCCGACGATGGCTCTGGTCAACCTACCCGCGATGTCATTGAATTTTTCAAAGCGCGCAACCTGTTAAATATCGAACATCTATGGCATGAAGATAAAGGTTTCCAAAAATGCCAAATTTTGAATAAAACCATTGCGCAAACAGATTGCGACTATTTGATTTTTACCGATGGCGATTGCATCCCTGAACCGGATTTTATCGCGTTGCATCAAGAGCTGGCAGAGCCAGGTTATTTTTTATCCGGCGGTTACGTAAAATTAACAACACCTGTATCCAACAGCATTAATGAAAAAAATATTAGCAGCGGAGAGATTTTTGACCGGCAATGGCTAACCGCCCAAGGCCAGCCCGGCAATCACAAATTGTGGAAACTGATAAAAAATAAAACGATAAAAGCTTTCCTGAATGCGATAACTCCCACCAAAGCAACCTGGAACGGCATGAATAGTTCAACCTGGACTGAAGCCATTAAATCTTGCAACGGTTTTAATGAAGATATGCAATACGGTGGACTGGATCGTGAACTTGGCGAACGCTTGTATAATTTTGGCTTAAAAGGTAAACAGGTTCGCTACAGCATTGCCTGCTTACACCTGGACCACCCGCGCGCTTATGACAATCCGGAGACCTGGAAAAAGAATTATGCCATTCGCAATGATGTAAAAAAGACGGGACGTTATTGGAATGAAAATGGCATTGTTAAAACCGGCAACCCAAAAAATTAATAGCCGATGCATCAGCTATTTGTAATTCATTTATCTTTTTGAATTAGATGATTCAAGCTTCCTATGCGACGATTGAGCCAATTCAAAATTAATTCCTGCGAAGCCGCTGAGGCTTTCTCTAAGGTTTGCACGCAAGCAAATACAAAACGACTATCGACATCGGCTAAACTTAACTTATGTTTAACTTTAGCCATGGCTTGCTCTCCTGGCTTAAGCTGTAACGTCTTGTAGGTGTTATCCAATACTGCTTTTTGCTGCTTAATAGCCAAATGCGCCATCAAACTTTCACTCACAAATTGCTGCGATGAACGCAATTTTTCACAACTATTAGCATGTAAAATTTCCGGACGTGCAGAATAAAAATCTTTTAAAATGGATTTTTTCCAGGCATGAGGATTATGCGGTAAATCATAATATTTTTTTTCGAAACCAAGAACTTTTGCCGCCAATTCAATCGCTGCAGTGTAAGATTTGCGTTTTTTTTCGTCAGTCAGCGGCTTTCTCGTGAAGCGCTTAAAAATATTGATAATTTTTTTATCCAACCGATTTTCTGAAAATGTTTTCCAGCTGCCGCGAATAACGACTTTATCATCCACAAAAAAAGCACCAGGCTCAACGGGCTGGATTAGCATGAAATCATCATTAATGTACAAAAAATTCTCTGCCAAACCGGGAATACGCCACAGCATGGTTGTAATTGAACGCGTATTAAACGTCGGTAAATATTGTTCGTAGCCAGAAAATATGTCGCGATGATCTACTAATTTAATTTTGTCAGAGTAAGGGCTGTTCGCAATCAGCTGCATGAGCGGCGGCGACTGTGCATCCGTTAAAATAAAAATAGTGCGCAACCAGGGAGCAAACTTTAACAGCGAAGCCACACAGTAATTTATTTCACCGGAATCATGAAAGCGACTGGCATTGGCGCCAGCAGGACGAGCTTCCGTTTCTTTTCCCAAAAAAGCGTCTAATTTTGCTTTGTGCGCAGGGTCGTTGCCATCCACCCAGGTAATAACAGCGTCAATTGGCAATACGGTGAGATCATCTAGCATTTTTTGGCGGCTGCAACGGAGTAAAAGCAGATAACTTGTAGTGATTGGCAATGGCCTCCCACTGCATACGATTACCATCCTGCTTAACATTAGTTGCCTTTAATGAAACCGACTGAGAATTAAAAATGGGTATAGGTTTCACCACCTTCTGCGACGCGCGACGCGCGGCAGTACCGCGCAATAAAGCCATAGCTTTGAACCATAAATCATCAGCTTTAGGCGCAAGCTTTAAATAGAGATCAGCTTTAAATACATCATCATGTAAACATTTTTGGGGGTACAGAACTCCACCAAAACCTAGCGGTAAAAGAGAGTCATAGCTAACATTTTTACTATTCTCTTTGTACCAAAAATAGTAGGGCCGAAGATTGCCGTTTTCATCATAATTAATACCACGGCACTCATTGGCAATGATATCGAGCGGATGATTGAGATGATCCTGATATAAAAAATTTAGCCATGAGCTGTCGTACATCATATCGTCATCACAAGTCACAAGAATTTTATCCGGGAACATTTGGAGACTCGGAAGTAACTTACGATGCGGCAAATTTCCTTCGACATATCTTATTTCGAATTTCTCACCCACCAACTTATGTAAACTCTCGGGCACACTACTCTCAAGCAATTCATTCAGCCATAAGACGATTTTTTCAGGTTTGTGTGTGCCTGCCAAAATACTGCGCACCGTTAAATGAATAACATGAAAACGCGAAGGAATTGATGTAAACGAAACAATAATCGGCAAACCGGGAGCTGATTTATTATGCAATGATTGGACGCTGATACGGTTTAATTGCCACGCACGCCAAATCGAACCAGGAAATTCTTTTAACTTCATACTGCCGCCATAACTCGATAATTGTTTAACTAGAATATCTTTATCTTAGCTAACTTGATTTTTTGCTTGTTTAATTTGATGCTTCTTCTGCGGAGCCAGCTACTGCAGCAGCGGCAGGCAACTTACGAAAGCGATTATATTCCCATTGATATTGCGCTGGAGACAGGCGCACACATTGTTCAATACTCTTATTCATTCCTTGCAGGGATTCATGAATATCTTCACTGTACATTTCTGCCGCCACTGGAAGTGTAATTAATTTATAGCCGCCCCTTACCCGCATTGCAAAAACTGCCACTACTCGACACTGGGTACGATTCATCAGCGAATGTACCAGGCTCATAGTCATTGCCAAGCGTCCAAAAAATGGAACAGCTTCGCCGCCAGCGCCTTTCTCGGGATTTTGATCAGGTAAAACTCCGACAATCGTGTTCGTCTGCAAGGCTTTTAACAACATACTCACGCCTTTGCGATTGGTCGGGGCCATATTGATATTTAACTTGCTGCGGCCTGCGTAAACAAGCTTATCTAATTTTGGGATGGGCAAAGGTTTATACATAGCGGTCAAAGGCGCAATACTTGCTAAATAGGGCGCAACAACTTCCCAATTGCCAAGGTGAGGCGCAAGTACAATTAAGCCTTTTCCCAAACCCAGCTCTGCTCGTAAAATCTCTTCGCCTTCAACCGCTACAATTTTTGTTTGTAACCATGACCATGAGTTATGCCACACCACCCCCGCCTCAGCGGCAGTTTTAGCGGTTTCGATAAGACTCTCACGCACTAACTGCAGCTGTTGATTTTTTTCGAGTTCAGGAAAACATAGCTGAATATTTTTAAGGGTTACACGATAATCGCGCCCCCTTAAACTCCACATAGCTTTGCCGATCACCATGCCGATAACACGCACCACACCCAGGGGAAGATAACCCAAACATTTAAGCAGAAATGGAACTATAGTATTTTGCATGCACACCTAAAACGGAAAATTAATTTAAAACAATATTATAAAGAATATTTATTTAACACGGGCTCTTAGGCCCAGGCTTTTCGTGATTAATTACTACGGTTACGATCAAGTTATTGCAAACAATTGAATAGCACTTCTATCAGCGAACCGTATTTAAAATAAATCATTATCGATATAATGCGTCGACATTTTGTACCTTATTTAAACGGCGACTGCTGCAACAATCCAAAAGAGTCTAGATTGCTATGGAAAAAACCTATCAGCCCCACACTATCGAACGCCAGTGGTATCAAACCTGGGAAGAACGGGGCTACTTTACACCGGCGAGCACAAGCAATCCTGACGGCGCGGGCAAGCCCTATTGCATGATGATCCCGCCACCCAATGTAACTGGCAGCTTACATATGGGCCACGGTTTTAATAACACCGTGATGGATACTATCATTCGCTATCGCCGCATGAAAGGTGATGACACTCTCTGGCAAATGGGTACCGATCACGCGGGCATAGCCACGCAAATGGTAGTTGAACGTCAACTTGCCTTGCAAGGCGTAAGCCGTCACGATTTAGGTCGCGAAAAATTTCTCGACAAAGTGTGGGAATGGAAAGAGCAATCAGGGGGAACCATCACGCGGCAAATTCGCCGTCTCGGTTCATCAGTGGATTGGAGCCGCGAACGCTTTACCATGGATGAGGGATTATCAACTGCAGTACAAGAAGCCTTCGTACGCCTGCATGAAGATGGTTTGATTTATCGCGGTAAACGCCTGGTGAATTGGGACCCTAAACTGCACACCGCCATTTCTGATTTGGAAGTAGAAAATCACGATGAAAAAGGTTTTATGTGGAATTTGCGTTATCCACTTGCGAATGGTGCCACCACTGCCGACGGTAAAAATTATTTAATCGTAGCCACTACGCGCCCCGAAACCATGCTGGGTGACAGCGCCGTTGCGGTTAACCCCCACGATGAGCGTTATCAATCACTGATTGGCAAATTTATTTTACTGCCCTTGGTAAATCGCTTGATCCCGATTATTGCCGACGATTACGTTGATCGCGATTTCGGCACTGGCTGCGTAAAAATTACACCTGCCCATGACTTTAACGATTATGAAGTTGGCAAACGCCACAACCTACCACTCATTAACGTACTCGACAAAAATGCCGCAATTCTTGCAACCGCACATATTTTTAATTTTGATGGCAGCTTAAATACAACTGAAAACAATTCGTTGCCTGCTGCTTACGCGGGCCTTGATCGCTACGAAGCCCGCAAACAAATTGTTGCTGCACTTGAAGCCACCGGCCTGCTCGAAAAAATTGACGATCACGCGTTAAAAGTTCCGCGTGGTGATCGCTCTGGCGTAGTTATCGAACCCTGGTTAACTGATCAATGGTATGTGAGCACCAAGCCATTAGCGGAACCCGCTATTGCAGCAGTTGAAGATGGTCGAATTCAATTTGTACCCAAGCAATACGAAAATATGTATTTCTCATGGATGCGCGATATTCAGGATTGGTGTATCAGCCGTCAACTTTGGTGGGGGCATCGCATTCCAGCATGGTATGACGCCAGCGGTAAAGTGTATGTGGGCCGCAACGAAGCAGAAGTGCGCAGCAAACATAATCTCGGCGCGGATATTGTGCTGAATCAAGATGAAGATGTTTTGGATACCTGGTTCAGTTCCGGCTTGTGGACATTCTCAACCTTGGGCTGGCCAGAGCAAACTGAATTTTTGAAAAAATTTCATCCGACTGATTTATTAGTCACCGGCTTTGACATTATTTTCTTTTGGGTTGCACGTATGATTATGCTCACTATGCATTTAGTGAAGCACGAAGATGGCACACCGCAAATTCCTTTCAAAACTGTTTACGTGCATGGTTTGGTTCGCGATAACCAGGGCCAAAAAATGTCGAAATCCAAAGGCAATGTGCTGGACCCGCTCGACATTGTTGATGGTATAGATTTAGAAACACTAGTACAAAAACGTATTA
>JAZKFX010000011.1:0-72213 GCA_040386215.1 Pseudomonadota bacterium | reverse complement strand
GCGTTATCTCGTTTGATAGTTGTATCTCCAATTAATTAATAAGAACAAACCTTACTTACCTATGCGCTATCTCAAGCAGCGTTCTTTTTAAACAGAAAGAACTCTGCCTCGACGCGCGATATCGGCGGTCAAGTGCTCGATGAAGGCTTCCAGATTCATTACACCCAAGTCTTTTCCGTCTCTTGTACGAACCGCAACAGAATTATTTTCAACTTCTTTGTCGCCAATGACGAGCAGGTAGGGAACCCGCTGAATTGTGTGCTCGCGGATTTTAAAGCCGATCTTCTCATTTCTCAAGTCCGAAATGATGCGGAAGCCCTTATTGCGCAAGGTATTTTCAATTTCTTTGGTAAATTCGGCCTGATTGTCCGTAATATTCAAAATTGCTACCTGTTCCGGCGCCAACCACGCCGGAAATGCACCTTCGTAATGTTCAATCAAAATACCGATAAAACGTTCAAACGAACCCAAAATGGCCCGATGCAACATTACCGGTACCTGCCGTGAACCATCTTCAGCAACATATTGCGCATCCAAACGCGCTGGCATGGAGAAATCCACTTGAATAGTGCCGCACTGCCAAACCCGACCAATACAGTCTTTCAAAGAGAACTCAATTTTTGGCCCATAAAAAGCACCTTCGCCTGGCAGCAATTCGTAAGACAATCCCTTGGCTTGTAAAGCATCCATCAAGGCTTTTTCAGCCTTATCCCATACCTCATCAGTACCAACACGTTGCTCTGGACGAGTAGAAATACGAATAATAATATCGCTAAAGCCAAAGTCAGCATAAACCTCATGCAGTAAATCCGTAAAAGTAGATACTTCGGATTGGATTTGTCCTTCAGCTGCAAATATATGTCCGTCATCTTGCACAAAAGCACGAACGCGCATCAAACCCTGTAAGGTTCCCGATGGTTCATTGCGATGACAAGCCCCGAATTCCGCCAAGCGCAACGGCAATTCACGGTAACTTTTTAAGCCCTGATTAAAAATCTGAATATGACACGGGCAGTTCATAGGCTTAATCGCAAAATCGCGATCCTCGGAAGCCACAGTAAACATACCGGCACGGAATTTATCCCAATGGCCGGAGCGCTCCCACAGACTACGATCCACAATCTGCGGTGTTTTCACTTCGCGGTAACCATTATTGCGTTGCACTTCACGCATGTAAGCTTCAAGCGTTGAATAAACACTCCAGCCGCGCGGATGCCAAAACACCATACCGGGTGCTTCTTCCTGAATATGAAACAAATCGTATTTTTTACCCAATTTGCGGTGATCGCGCTTTTCAGCTTCTTCTAACCGCATTAAATATTCATTAAGTTCTTTTTTGCTGGCAAACGCAGTACCGTAAATGCGCTGCAGCATTTCGTTATTGGAGTCACCACGCCAATAAGCGCCGGCCACTTTCATCAATTTAAAATGCTGTAATTTGCCTGTGGATGGCACATGTGGGCCGCGGCACAAATCTTCAAAATCGCCTTGCTTATAAAGTGACAAGTCTTGATCTGCAGGAATGCTTTCAATAATTTCAGCTTTATAAGCTTCGCCAATACCACGGAAAAACTCCACGGCAGCATCTCGAGATAACACACGGCGAGCTACGGGCAGGTTAGCCGCCGATATTTCAGACATTTTTTGTTCGATAGCACTAAGGTCTTCTGGAGTAAATGCTCGAGAAAAAGCAAAATCATAAAAAAAGCCATTTTCTATCACAGGGCCTATAGTGACCTGCGCTTCAGGAAATAAGGTTTTTACCGCCTGCGCTAACAAATGCGCGGTCGAATGACGAATGACCTCCAATCCTTCAGGGGATTTTTCAGTGATAATCGACAATTTCACGTCTTGATTAATAATAAAAGCAGCGTCTACCTCTTTGCCATCGACGATACCAGCAAGAGTAGCTTTAGCTAAACCAGGACCGATATCGGTAGCTACATCAAGGACAGAAACAGGATTTGCAAATTGGCGTTGCGAACCATCGGGGAGAGTAATAACTGGCATGATTAAACCTTTTCAGTGGTGACCCCTACCAAAGGCCACGTGAGAATAACGAGCAAGTCAGCACTTAGCTCAGGGAACCGCGTTTTTAGCGCGAAGGACGGGAGTATAAAAAGCTGTGCCAAAGATAGCTAGGAAAATTTAGACCCGTTAGCAAATCCACGCACTGTAACAATATCGACCTTCGCTCATCTATTTAACTCTTGTAGCCGCTGCAAATACCACACAGAGAATGTTAAGCTGCGCCAAACTAATTTGGGCATGCTCAATGGCAAAAGTAAGTAGTACCGATTACGCCGATGAACAAAAACTTATCACGGCCTTGATGGCGGGAGACGATTGTGCATTTTGCGAAATTATCAAACGCTTTCAACACACCATGCTGATTGTTGCACGAGCAATTACCGGCGACACCTTTGCTGATGATGTAGTTCAAGATGCTTGGGTAGCTATTTATAAAAACATTGCTAAATTCGAACAAAGGTCATCGTTAAAAACCTGGATCATGACGATTGTGAGTAACGAAGCCAAAGCACGCTTACGCCGTGAATCGCGCAAAGTATCTTTAGATGAGCTTGACGGTGAGATGCCCGGAAGTTATTTAGACAACGCAAACTTTTCCAGTGACGGGCACAGGTTAGCTCCCACCCCCTCATGGCGCAGCGAATCGCCGGAAGAATTGTTGGAAGCGCAACAGTTACAACGCTGCATCAATAAGACACTTAATATATTGCCGCCGGTTCAAAAAGCCGCATTTATATTGCGCGATATTGAACAACAATCGTTTGAAGATATTTGCGAAATTTTGCAGGTTAGCGCCGCCAACATAAGAGTATTAGTGCACCGCGCGCGCTTAACTCTGTTGCAAGTCATTGACCGCTTTCAGGAGACCGGCACATGTTGACAGACAACAAAAACTCAGTAACAAAACACTCGCTGAGCTGCAAAGATGTGGCGCACTTGGCCAGCGAATATATCGACAAAAATACTGACAGTAAATTAAGTTGGAAAATTCGTTTACACCTGCTCATTTGTAGCTGTTGCCGCCGCTTTATCCATCACTTGAAAATAACTCAACAGGTGGCACCACAGCTAATTAAGAAAAACGAACAGAAAACAGATGCAGAGTCAATTTTGCAACGCATTAAAAATCAAAAA
Source organism: Pseudomonadota bacterium (assembly GCA_040386215.1). Lineage (GTDB taxonomy): Bacteria > Pseudomonadota > Gammaproteobacteria > Pseudomonadales > Cellvibrionaceae > Cellvibrio. The sequence goes on along the minus strand of JAZKFX010000011.1, from coordinate 69,048 downwards.
AACAATTCTCAGCACTGAGAATTATTTATAAGTTTTGCGCGACTATTGGTATCGCGGCTTTGTGCAATAGGCCGCTCTTCAATAGCATTTCCCAGCCGCTTTGCAAGGCGATCATAAAGCACCACATTTACTGTGGCGGCAAGATTCATACAGCCTACCGTTGGAATATAAACCACGGAGTCAGATGCGTTTAAAATTTCTTGTGATAGCGAGCCATCTTCCGGACCAAAAATATAATATGCATGGACAGGATGCTCAAAATGAATGAGCGGTGTTGCGCCTTCTATTAATTCCACTGCTACAATTTTCGCTCCCAGCGGCACAACAGCCAGTAAATTATCAACGCATTCGAGTGGAATTTTTTCATGCACATTTTTAGTGTCAGTAAAAAATTGACGCGCGCGATTGTAACGCGCGCCGGTATAAAATACTTTATTTGCAGCGTAGCAACCAGCAGCCCGCAACACCATACCTACGTTTTCCGGACTTTTGGGATTAACCAATCCAATGACAGCAGACTCACTTTTCATTAATAATTTTTCGCCTAATTAATTTAAAAAATCATACCAATATCGGAAATAGTCCTTTAAGACCTTTCGCCATAAACTCAATGGCAATGGCAGCAAGTAAAATCCCCATCACGCGAGTAGACATAGCAATTGATTTTGGAGTGAGATGCCTGGCGAGCCAAGGCATAGCAATTAAAGTCAGCCAAAGCCCAACACACACCAAAATAATTGCACCGACAATTAATCCGTAGTGCATAAAACCATGTGCTTGATGCGCGTACACAATCACCGTGCTTATCGCACCCGGGCCTGCAAGTAGAGGCATAGTGAGCGGCACCAACGCCACAGATTCATCTTCTTCAATTTGTTCAAGCGCAGTGCCTTTTTTCGCTTGCAGCATGGAAATCGACATCAGCAATAAAATCAATCCACCTGCAAAACGAAAAGCATCAATACTAATGCCCAACACCCATAAGATCCATTTGCCCAACAATAGTGAAACCAATAACACCGCCATTACTGAAATAACGGTTAATCGCAAAGTGGCTTGTTTCTTTTGCGCCGTTTGATGCGCAGTTAATACTAAAAAAACCGGAATGGCTCCCAGCGGATCAACAATCGCCAACAAACCTATAAAGAATTGCGCGTAATCCGTAAAAGGCAACATGGGGATATACCTACCAATGAAAAATAAAGCTCATTAACAGTGTAGCAGGTAGGAAAAGAGCGAAAAGTGATTCTATTTTCAGCAATTCAAAATTAATAACAAAAAATTAATCAAAAAATGTCAGCAATCCGCGCAACCCTTGCGCTATTGCTTGATGTTGAATTTGCGCCCTATCACCGACGAAATGAAATACCTGCGTGCGCACATCAGCATTTGCATGTGCCCAAGCAAACCAGACAGTACCAACCGGCTTGTCCGTACTACCACCCGAAGGACCCGCGATACCACTAACAGCTACCGCAATATCCGCATCAGAAAGGCTCAACACTCCCTTTACCATTTGAATTACTACAGCCTCACTAACAGCACCATCTGCGGCGAGAGCGCCCGCACTAACCTGTAGTAATTTTTGCTTGATTCGATTCCCGTAGCTGACAATGCCGCACTCGAACCACGCCGAGCTGCCGGCAATCTGAGTGATGGCAGCAGCCAAACCACCACCCGTGCACGATTCAGCAGTAGCAACACGCCACTGTCGCAACAACAAATGCTGACCGAGCACTTCACAAAGCGAATTAATGGGTAAGGTTGCGGACGAATAATCCATCGCAATAATTATTTGTTTTTCTTCAGAGATAGCAGTGATCTTTCCGGTTTATTGGCACGATCAGCAAATTGCTTTGCGAGAGCTTCGCGATCTTTCACCGCTTGGCTTTTGAGACTTTCAATATCAGTTGTGCCCGAAAGACTATAATCCACATTCGAACCGACAGCCGCTTTAGCGAGCGCTTCTACACCACAACGCATTAAGCGTGCCTGATTGGTATAGGATAGGTTTGCGGGAAAATTGTTGGGGTTAATAGCAGAAGGATCGCGTGGGCTACCCTCAATTTGTAGCACAAAGCCCGATTCATGAGTTGCCGTTCCGGTAGTAAGATTCACTACCCATGCCTCAAAATTCATAATAAACCTGTATTAGTTAGTTAGTTTTAAATTGCACAGCTATCACAGCAGGCATGTAGCACCTGGCAGCACGTACAAAATTGTTAAGATTTAGACAAGCGTCGTTGCTCTTCTCGTTTTTCCTTTTTTTGCATGGTACGTAATTGCCGCTCTGGTGGCTTGGCACCAATATGCGCTTGATTACGGATTTTCGCGAGCTGAATTTGTTTTTGCCGCTCACTGAAACGCATTTTCTGATCTTCACTTAAAGCATCATAACAACGCGGACAGCTAACTCCCAGCAAATATTGTTCCGAAAGCTTGTCCTCTTCCGTAATCGGGTGACGGCAACCATGACATTGACCGTAAATACCTTTTTGTAAACTGTGGTTAACAGCCACGCGGTTGTCGAATACGAAACACTCACCTTCCCACAAGCTCTCAGTTTCAGGCACTTCCTCCAAATATTTAAGGATGCCGCCCTCCAAATGATAAACCTCTTCAAAGCCTTGTTCTTTCATATAGGCAGTGGATTTTTCGCAGCGGATACCGCCGGTACAAAACATGGCTACTTTTTTATGCTTGGCGGGGTCAAGATTTTGGGCAACGTAGGCAGGAAAATCACGAAAAGTGTCCGTTTTTGGATCAATCGCTCGTGCAAAGGTACCAATGTTGTACTCATAGGAGTTACGTGTATCCACCACAATGACATCAGGATCACTGATTAACGCATTCCAATCCTGGGGCTTTACATAGGTGCCTACAATTTTAAGTGGATCTATCCCTGTTACACCCATAGTAACGATTTCCTTTTTTAATTTTACTTTCATGCGATAAAAAGGCATTTCTTCATATATGGATTCTTTATGTACAATTCCGACAAAACGAGTATCACTTTGTAAATATACAAGCAAACCATCAATACCTTCGCGGCTTCCCGCAACCGTGCCATTGATACCCTCCTCAGCCAATAGAAACGTACCTTTTAAACCGAGGCTGTCGCAATGATCTTTTAAGCGGGGAGCAATTTCTTGATAATCAGGAAGAGTGACAAATTTATAGAGTGCAGCAACAACGATGTGGCTCATAGGTTTTTCACTTTAACGAAGCTTGATATTGAATTTGATTACAAATTAAAGCCGGCATTATAAATGCTTGAATTTTGAACAGCCAGCATAAAAGAAATTATTTATCCTGTTTCGATCCGCCCATACATGCGGGGGACTGAGCGACAAGATCACTTTTAGCCCACTCATCCGGACTAAAAGTATGCAATGCCAAAGCATGAACGCCATTTTTTAACTCTTCAGCTAAACACGCATAAACTGCTTGATGCCGCTGTACCTGCCTCTTACCCACAAAACTAGCGGCAACTAATGTCACCTTAAAATGAGTTTCTGAGCCGGGCGGTACACTGTGCATGTAACTTTCGTTAAGCACCTGTAAGTGGGTCGGCTGAAATACTGAAGTCAACTTGGTAACAATGCAGGTTTCAATTGGTTTCATTGCTTATCCTCATGAAATGGGCTGAAAAAACAACAGGCTGTTATTAAAAAATGCGGCCTAAGTAAAAAAAATACTGACACATTTTACGGGTTAATCACTACACTAAGTTGACTTGGAACAAATGTATTTCATTAAAATATTACTTAAATTCATTGACAAGGTTAAGTCATCGAATAAAAAAATAATTATAAAATGATAAATAAAGAGCAAATTTTTATGAACGAAAATAAAGTATTTATTGATCGGCGCACCAACGAAGACCGTCGCCTGGAGCACGACCCCTGTAAAAACCTGGCCGTTGATATTTATCATCGCAAACGTCGCAAAGCGCGCGAACGGCGCCATATCCACCGCTCTTTAATTGATGACTATATGGCTTACGGAATAGCAAGAGAATCGGAAACTACTGTTAACTTCCCCAAAAATTAACAGCAGAAATATCTGCCAGCTGCTGTTAATTGCGAAAAAATATATTAAAAAATAAATCGATGTGCAGAAATAATGCCCCACACCAATGCTAATAGCACAAGGCTTATAAAAACTAAGGCCGAGCCTATGTCTTTAGCACGACCTGATAATTCGTGATGTTCCGAGCCGGTGCGATCAACAACCGCCTCAACAGATGAGTTGGCCAGCTCCGCCATCCACACCCAAAACACACTAGCAATTAGCAAAATTAATTCCACGTGCGTTGTCGCCAACCAGAACGCAACAGGAATTAAAATAAAACCTAGCACCACCTCCTGACGAAATGCCGCTTCAAATTTCCATGTAGCAGCAAGACCCTTCATGGAATAACCAAAGGCATCTATTACACGACCAATTCCAATTTTACCTGGCTTACTCATTCGCCCTCTCCAGAAAATATCGCTACAATTCTTACATTCAAAAAAAATGCCAATTTGTCACAATAGCTTCACATGTTATTCATCTGAAAGTCACAAATGCCAAGTACTTTTAAGCTGCAAGCTGACTTCCACTTAATACGTAAGAAGGTGGTGAATGATGAATGCTTTTCTACAGAGAGTCCACCACTTGGATACAATTGCATTCTTATGGGTGCATGTAACAAAAGGATTTCAGTATCGCAAATCAATACGCTTTATTTCACATACGGGAGATGGGATTTGGTATTTATTATTAGCGTTCATACTACTAATGTTTGAACCGAATTATGGTCGCAGTTTTTTTTGGTCTGGTATTATTGCTTATACATTTGATGTTAGCTTATACCTGATTTTAAAAAATTTCATTAAACGCGACCGACCAGCTGCACGTATTGATTATTATCAAGCATGGATAACCCCTTCCGATAAATTTAGTTTTCCTTCTGGTCACACCGCAGCTGCATTTTTATTTTCCTGCCTCATTGCTAGCTTTTACCCAATCTTTGCAATTCCTTGCTTTATCTGGGCCGCTCTAATCGGTGCTAGCCGAGTATTGCTTGGCGTACATTATCCAACAGACACAGTTGCAGGCGCTGCCTTAGGCAGCAGCTGTGCATTTATTGGAATTTATATTTACCAATTACAGGGCCTACTATGAAAATACTTTACGGCGTGCAAGGAACCGGAAACGGACATGTAACCCGTGCGCGAATAATGGCGCAAGCATTCGCCGAGGCAGGCATACAAGTGGATTGGGTATTTTCTGGCAGACCACGTGCTGATTTTTTTGATATGCAAGCCTTCGGTGACTTTCAATGCTATCGCGGCTTAACTTTCCAGGTAAAAAGTGGACGCATTTTATACTTAAAAACTGCTTTGACGAGTAACTTTAGCCAACTCAAACGCGATATTAATAAAGTTAACCTAGAGGGTTACGATTTTATTTTTAATGATTTCGAACCGGTTTCAGCTTGGGCGGCAAAACGTGCAGGAAAAAAAGTCATTGGTCTATCGCATCAAAATTCTTTTCATTACGACATTCCCAAAAAAGGTAACAACTTTTTTATCGACTGGTTTATGCGTAACTTTGCACCAGCTACACTACCCATCGGATTTCATTGGCACCATTTTAATCAACCCATTTTACCGCCATTGGTTGAACCGTCACACTATACCAATGAGTCATTAGCGAAACATTATTTGGTCTACCTGCCATTTTCAGAAGTAACCGATATAGAACCGCAGTTACGAAAATTCTCAGACTATCAATTTTATATTTATCAAAAAATCCCAGCTGCAATTGACAATGGAAACATTCACTTGAGACCATTTTCACGTGAAGGTTTCCAGCAAGATTTACACCGTTGCGAAGGGGTTATTTGCAGCGCAGGTTTTGAATTACCCAGCGAAGCAATACAACTTGGTAAAAAACTTCTTGTGCAACCAGTGGCAGGACAAATGGAGCAGCAATCCAATGCGCTGGCTTTAAGCCAATTAGGTTATGGATCTTCAACTAATATCCTTAGCGAAGAAGTTATCCGTCACTGGCTGCCCCTCGCCAAACCAAGTCCCGTGATTTATCCTAAGGTCGCGCAAGCTTTGGTGGAATGGCTAATACGAACGAAGGGAGAAAATTTTGCAGAATTTCAACAATCAATGTGGAATAAAATACAAGTTAAAAGCGAAGTATCAGCCCTTTTAGCACAGCCTGCAGTAATACAAGAATTATAACAGCGTTTTACAACATCCTCAGTAGGGTCTTGCCCCTAGTAAGACCATACAATTACCATTTTCTCAGCTATTACCATCCAACTATTTCAAGCCTCATACTTACTATTCAAATAATGCGATCCAACTAACATTTATCGCGCTACCTGGTTTTATTATTTCAATAGCATTTCAGGTATAGTTACTGATAAAGTTAGTTCGCTTACTTAAATAATCTTTATCATATGATCAGTTTAAATACCCTAAAGAAAACCCCTCATTCATACTACTACGAGTACTTGAAGATGCCGCGTCCCATGAACATGTTGGTTTGCTTATTAAGCTTGGGAATTACTTCTCATAGTTTCGCTCAAAACAATAACAAGCAAGTGAAAATTATTGAACCTGACAAAACAGTTACAAGCATCCAGGCAGCTGCGATTGATACTGAAAAATTTGAATTGGGCCCTTATGTAGGCTTGTTGTCAGTAGAAGATTTTAATAGCAATTTTGTTAGTGGTATTGCGTTTTCTTACCATATTAATAAAAAGTTTATTACGCAAATAAATTACGGCTTATCAACTACCGAACCACTAGCATTTGAAGAAAATGCGGCCGGAACTTATTTGAACAGCAAAGATCGAGATTTTGAGTACGTAAATATCTTGGGAGGATACAACTTACTCGATGGAAGGTCATTTCTTGGCAAAAATTATAAATTTAATTCGGCTATATATTTATTGGCTGGTGTGGCAGAAGTGCATTTTGCTAAAGAGAAAATGACAGGACCTGTGTTAGGTGTTAGCTATAGAGCGGTTATTACTGACTGGATGACATTAAATCTTGATTTGCGTGACACGAGAATAACCAGAAAATTTTTAGTCGAAAAAACGACTAATAACACAGAAATGCTGATGGGAATTAACGTGCTGTTTTAACAATGAGTTCAGTAAAAATAAGCTCGGCGTTTCCAAAAAAGCCGAGCCAATTTAATTTAACTAAAATGAAAATTTTAAACCAGTTGAAACCTGCGTAACATTAACAATTTTACTTTTTTCTGTCACAAGACCCGACCTATAAATGTAATCCCTAAAATCAATGTGTAACCCCAGACGCCTATTAAGTGCTATTTGATAGCCAATACCAACTGTGTAAGTCATGCTGGACTCCTTGCCAAATTCCGTATTACCTACCCCGCCAATCACATAAAGTGTTGATAAGTTAGCCTTAGACGGCGACGGGAAAAACTCACCTTGAAATACGTTATAGCCCACCAGCAAATCATAATGTGTAAACTTTCTATCCTTACCTAAATCGTAGGTAAGGGTGTAGGTTTGGGAGACCTCATCCCAAGATGAAGACTCAATTGCGGTTAAAGATACATCTGCCTGCAGATAGGTATACTGTATAAAATAATCTTCAGACGCACGAAACGTTGCGCTAATCCCTGGTACAAATTCGCTAGTAAAATTTTCTATATTAATAATCCCGGCAAAAATACCGAGCTCAAATACCTCATTGTTTATATCTAACGAATCAGCTTCATGAGAGTAATCAACATCGCTAGCTTCCTGTGCATATGAAACAGATGCCAACAGCAAGGTAGTTAAAAAAATGACTGCTTTTGTTTTTAAAAGAATGAATTGAAACCTAATGTCCATGCGCTTAATCTCACATTGTTGTTGTCGGCTGAAACAGAATACGAACGATATTCGCCCTTAAATAAGAAATTTCTACCAAGATAGTAATGCAATCCAGCACCATAATGATAAAAATCAGAGTCGTCGATTAATAGAGGCGTAAGCTTTGGCTGTGAATCAATTTTCATTAGACCCTGGCCAACTAATAGCACGGGGGATATTCTCCAGGCTGAAAATGGTTCTACAACGACATTCAGCGCGTAAAAATCACCTTTAATATCCGTTCCAAAGACCTTACCACCTTCAACTTCTAATCCCAACCAACCCAAGGGACGATAACCTGCGGTAAAACTAAATGTTTCACTGCCTTTTAATTCGCCGCTAGAAAACTGCCCACTATTGAAGCCTACCCGCCAACGATTTTTTAGGTAGTCACCATAACTTACTGTAGGTAAGTCGGCAGGCTCACCTGTCATTTGAATAGTGCGCGAGATTTGGCTCGCAGTAGTCCATCCTGTTTTTCCATTTTTTGTACGCACTTCATACCAGCCAGGTCGACGAGTAATAACTTCAATTTTTTCACCTTGCTCAATCACATAAAATATCGGATAGCCACGACCTGGACCGCTATGCATTTCGACATAGGGATCAATAACTTCAAGCCTTAAAGGTTCTTGAGCGTCACTCGCGAAAGCTTGACCTAGGGTCAAGACAGCGAAACAGAAAATAGAACATAATTTTAACAATTGCATTTAAACTCCTAATCTTATTGTTTTAAGACTACTGACCAATAATTTAAATTAACTACATCTGTTAAATATCATTGATATTAAAGAAATTTATTCTACTTCATTATGCTTGGACATTCACAAAAAGAAAAAAATAACACGCAAAGTTGTGATCAATTGCCAAGGATAACTGCCAAATCATACAGATTTAATTTTGCAACCCAACACTCTTACTTTAAAACAATACTCGTGGAATATTCGCGGCAAATAACACTCGTAAAAATTATCCATCGAAATAGAACATTCTTTATGTTTTAGAACCGTGCTTAAAAAAATGATTAATTTTGGATAAAAAAAAGGCTAACTGGTGTGACCAGCTAGCCTTTGTATTGATATCACATTAGAGATTATTGCGCAGTGGAAACACACTCTAAATTGATATCTGTTTGAAACATAAACTCTGATTTAGTTGTATGCCTTTCAGCGAAGAACAAATCGAAAGTATAAGATTGACCTTTCACAATACCAAGTTTGGCTGCCTGCTCATCCAAATCAACAGAGCCATTTTGTACACTGTGTACTCCACCAAGGTCTATCACTCGTTTGCCATTGATGAATACCCAGAGATCATCATCCCCTTGGAATTCAAACACTTCACCGCCGTTATAATTAAACTCAAGATGTGCTTCAAGGGTAAAGTGGAAATTATGACCTGTTTGCAAATAATCGCCGAAACCCAAACCATCTATCGGGAAGAAGTCTTCATTATGGTAAGTCCAAATGCTTGAACCTACACTTCTTTTCAATTGTAAAGTTTTAGGTATATTTTTATTAACGCCTGATACATCTCTGAACCACTGATTAAAGTATGTCGCACCGTGAGTACTTGGAGTTCCGCCAGTTTTATTGGCATACACAGGCAAATGATCAGCGCCCAGATTTACTTCAACGATTCCGACATCAGAAATATTCTTATTTTCAAAGTCAATATGGCCGCCTACCTCTTGGTATGCTTTGAAATCGCGAATCGTTACAGGCAAAGTCCGCATAGTATTACTATCAATATTGCAGACTGGTTGCTCAACAGTAATAGTTACGGTATCTGGCGCGCTACCAAGCGTACCGTCATTGACAATTAACTGTGCAATGTAAGTACCTTCTTTATCTGCTTTAAATGTCGGATTTACAGCAGAAACGTTTACCAGACTGGTGACACTATTGGATGGTTTTGTAGTTAAGCTCCAACTGTAACTTAATTTATCACCATCAGAATCGTAGCTACCTGAACCGTCCAGTGAAACCTGATCACCTATATAAACAGTTTTGTTCTTACCTGCTTCTGCCACTGGTCTAATGTTTTTAGTATTGAGAACAATAGTGTCTGGCTCGCTCGATTCAATACCGTCATTTACTACCAACTGAATGACGTAGCTGCCTGCCTTGTCAATTTTTAGTTTCGCTATGGTTTGATCAGGCGTTAATAACGCAACAGCACTACCTACCGGTTTACTCACCACACTCCAACTGTAGGTAAGAGTTTGGCCATCAGCATCGACGCTACCAATACCATTTAATTCAGCAAGATCATCAATTGATACCGATTGATCAGCGCCTGCGTTAGCTACGGGACGACTATTACGTGTATCTATGACCACGGTGTCTGGATTGCTTGAAACTAAACCGTCATTGACCACCAACTCAATCGTATAGATGCCGTACTCATCAGGCGTAAACACTGGCATGACTGCAGTAGCACCGACAATTTGTGCATTGCTGGATTCGGGTGCCGCAACGATACGCCATTTATAGGTCAATACATCACCATCCAGGTCACTACTCAATGATGCATTGAGTTGCGCAACAGTATTAACGTAGCCTTTTTGATCTACACCGGCATTAGCAACTGGCTTCACGTTCCCAATTTCAAAACTTACAGTATCTGGATCACTGTCCAACTTCCCGTCATTAACAATTAATCGAACCACGTATAGTCCGTGATCCAAAATTGTAAATGTCGGCATTACCGTAGAAGCACTCGACAACTTGGTTGTTGTTTGCGCCGGACTGATAATTTCCCACTTATAAGTCAAGGTGTCGCCATCAACATCACTGCTGCCAGAGCCATCCAAGGTAACCAGAGTACCTATATTTGCATGCTGATCTGGACCGGCATTAGCCACTGGTTTTCTATTGGGTTGATTTACGGTAACTACGACTGTGTCTGGCTCGCTATTGATTAATCCGTCACGCACTATTAATTGGAAGCTATAAACACCTTGGTATTCAGGAGTAAAGCCAGTGGTGACAGAAGATGCGTTATTCAGAACCAAGTTACTACTACCAGGCTGAGTAATCAAAGTCCAACTGTAAGTTAATGTGTCGCCGTCTGCATCGCTGCTGCCAACAGCACTTAAGATAACATTTTCGTTTACATTGACTGATTGATCCGGGCCGCCGTTAGCAATCGGTTTTTGATTCGGTTGGACAGCCGTAATAACAACAGTCGCGGGCAAACTATCCTGCTTGCCATCGTTAACAATCAATTGCACTACATAGTTACCTGCTTTATCAGGTATCACAGAAGGTTTTACACTCGTCCAATTCAATTGCGCCAGAGTGCTGTCAGCAGGAGAGCTGAGCAATAACCATTTATAGGTCAACACGTCACCATCCGCGTCGCGACTACCCGAACCATCCAAGGTAAATGTGCTACCGACATTACCCGTTTGATTTGCACCCGCGTTTGCAGTGGCAATAGTATTTTTAGGCGCAGAACTACTATTAACTGCAGTACTGGTGGTAGTACTGGAGTAGGCTGCCGCTGAACTGGCAATTGCTACCGGAGTGGATGCTGCTGACGAATTTGTAATGACAGGGGTAGACGCCGCCACAGAACTTGTAATGACAGGGGTAGACGCCGCCACAGAACTTGTAATCGCAGCGGGCACAGATGCTGCCGATGAATTTGCAATCTGCACTGGGATCGAAGCCACCGAAGAGTTTGCAATCACTACAGGTGCAGATGCCGCAGAGGAGTTTGCAATCACAACCGCTTTAGAAGCAGATGAATTGGTAACGACTACTGGACTAGACGCTACAGAAGAATAAGCAATACCTACAGGAGTAGACGCGGCGGAAGAGTTAGGATTTGCCGCAACGGAACTTGCATAAGTATTTCCAAGAGGCGGTACCACGATACCCGGATCATCACAGATCACTCTATTAGTATCTAAATTATCTACGAAACCATCGCTATATGCATTAAAGGGGAAGTCGAGACCATTGTTAGGCTGGCTAATAGCTATATCGCTATAAACGGTGTTTGCGCGAGCACGAACAACCGGTAAACGGCTTTGGGTTTTCTCATCAAAGACCCAAATACCATACTGACCATTTACTTTACCTGGCTCATTACTTGATTGGCAAAATGTATTGATGCCATTACTAACCGTTGAACATTGCGACCAACTTACCAATAAGCGACCTGTGCCATCGCGGTAGGGCCACACTGCACTATACCAACCATTTACTGAATGCTGATTCGGGTACAAATCCACTTCCCCGGTCATTACCGGAACGGGTGCAATGTTGCCAAATACTGAGGTAGCTGTAACCGATTCAGGCGATTGTAGCTCTACAATATTTCCACCTAAAGATTGCGTGTATTGATGCTTAAGAAGTGCAGCCAATTGGCCGTTCTCAGCTTGGACAATGTGTTCAATCCCTATGAAGCTCTCATCCGAACCAGTCAAGGTAACTGTTTTATAAAGTTGTTGTAATTCTTTCCCGTCAGCAGTAATGCGCAAAATAGTGTAGTGATTACTAGCTAAAACTTTTCCAATCGGTGTGGAGTGAGCATTGGCACATACCGCTGCTAATGACCATTGTGCGGGCATATCCAGACCAGTAGGATACTGCGCATTGAAGATGTCAGTAGTTGAAGTGGTGGCACCATCAACAGGGCAATTTTGTAAAAGTTCATAGGTACGCGACCAGCGAACGAAAGCAATTCGGCCATCTTTAAGAGTGGTCGGTTTAGTGTCGTGATTTCTGCCGTAAGTTAGCTGCAGAATATTTTCACCATTATTGGTCATGGAATGCAATAAAGATGGTTTTTCGTTAGGGCCAACTTTGTAACAATTATCAGCTTGATATTGATCAACAATATTATCAACCGGGCTATTAGGATTCCCTACCGCACGGTCTGAAGAAAAAACGATGGAGCCGTCTAACGCATAAGTTGGATTGGTATCCTGGCCAGCGTTGGCAATGAGATCATCTTCAATGATGCGGCGAATAGATTTGTCTTTAAAACTATATTCGTAAATATTCCAAGTGTAATCGGTAAGATGATCGTGTGGTCCATGAGCAGCAAATACCAAATATTGACCATCAGGCGATATATTTAAATCTTTAACATCATATTCACTTGAGTTGAAATAGCTGGTTAATACCTCAGTATCTATGGCATTAACATCAAGACTAGAGCGACTCATTAATTGAGCGCCCGCTTTGAATTCGTAAGGTGACGCCAGGTCGAATGGGCTACTGTCCCTATTGGTTTTGGAGAGCTTCAGGCGCTCAGTATTGAACTGGAAATCCTGCGCCACATTGCGCTGGACATACATAAACTGAGTGTCTTGTGACAGTACATTGTTATCAGCAGACTTCTTACTATCGCCGCTACCGCTACCGCAAGCAACCAAAATCAAAGAGGCAACAAGTAATATGAATGCTTTTTGAGATGCTTTAAGTAATCCAAACATAGTCATCACCATAGTCAATATTTTTAAGGGACCACACCAAACCGTAGAAAAATATTTGATCGAACTAGGGCATTGCTAGAGGAAAAGCAGTACAAATGACGAAGTGCCCTTTCATTTCTTATGTTTATTAAGTTCCAATCCACAAACTATCTAAACTAAATGGATTTTCTACAAGCGCATGATGCCAGCACATAGTTTTTAAAAAAGGTACGAAGTCTCAACAATTTGAGAACTCGAATAGGAACTAATAACTGTTTGTATTTTTGTGAACTTAGTCACTTTAGGTCTAGGAACTATTCCCAGGGAAACAAAATATTATATTGCTTCCCGCAAAATCAAGGGGTTTCACATCACTTTACAAAATATGCGGGGGTTTATAAGACTTGACGCGACAGGACCCTAAAAGCCTGGCGCATTACGCGCCAGACAGTGCAGACCTTATGAAGAGCAGCCAGAGATGAGGATAAAAAACCAAGCTAAACCACTTTGCTTGAAATAAGTTAAACATTCTTTAACTTGGAAAAAATACAAACTTATATTCGATCGCCGTCGGGGAAACATCTTTAGCACCAAAATTTACCTGCCTGATACGCTCAAGAATACTAGCATCCAGATCCGCTATTCCCAACTCACTGGCTACCAACCTCAACTTTGAAATGCTTCCATTAGGTTCAATCACCATCGAAAATGCAAATTTTCCCCCGAGATCAGGATGATCAAGTAGTGCCCGTTGGTATAAGGTGTATACGCTACTTTTTGTTTTTTCCAATGTACTGCGAATGCTTTCCATATCTCGGCCGCTGGCTTGATTCGATAAACCGCCATACTGGCTATTGCCGGTTCCGTCACCAATCCCATCTCCGGTTCCTGTTCCGCCATTGCCTGCGCGGCCTCGTCCATTTCCGCTACCATTTCCTATGCCGCTACCATTACCGCCACCCGATCCGAATCCCATGGATTTATGATCAGCAAGTGCAACAACATCACCTTTCATCATAGATTCATTGACAACAAGGCCTTTACCTTTGCCTGCGGCACTATCCGCCCCAAGTACATCACGGTCGCTTGCAGCAACGGTTCCACCAGTGCTAACTGATACATTTTTATTTTGCATTTTTGCAATATCCAACGCACCACGTAAGGATTTCAATTGGCTCGATAATTCGGAAATTTCTTGTGACTGCGCTAAAGCTACCTTTTTATCAACAACAGTGTCTGTAGGTCGAGTACCCCCGCCAATTTTACCCACTGCTTTAGAACCCGCTTTGGCTTTTTGGGATACCACACTTGGTGGGGCGATTTGCGGCTTTTCGATTATTTTGGGGCTCTCGGGAAGCGCAGGTGCAGACGTCGGAGATGCCACAGGCTGAACTGTAACCTTTGGCGGCTCAAGAACAATTTTTGTTTCTGTGTATGTCCTTTTCTCTTCCTTTACAAATCCATTGTCAACCAGGCGCAACCAAGGCACTAAAAGAAACAGCAACAAAACGGGAATGAGTACTCGCTTCAGAGTCTTTTTAAAAGCCGCTTCACGTTGCGCATCTGTATGCCAGGGCAATACCAGATCAAACGCGAGAGGTTGAATGGCGAAAGACATGTTAACCCCCTACCTTTTCAACATTATTAAGAGCAGCATCCTTCGCTGCAGCAGCACCAGAAAGTCCAGCGGGGTAAACATGATTTACCGCTAGGGAAATATTGCGATAGTCGCTACCCTGACAAGTCACCATAACGCTTTTCAACAACGAGTATGGGACCGATTTGTCACCCATGATTGTTATGCTCAGACCGTTAATCTTTTCATATTCCGACAATTCACCTTTAGCTGCCTTTTGGTTCGCCAAAGCGACAGTGAGCGGATCAATTAATTTCTCCGGAGCTGTTAAAATATCAGCAACATTAGCCACCACTATGTCACCCAACCAAATCTGTTTAGCATCAATAAAAATCAGAACCTTATTGCGCGGCTCTGTATTGGAAACTGAATTCGGTAGCGCAACATACTTTGCATTTTGAATCTGGGCACTATCACCTGCATTAATTAACAAAAAGAAAATAAAAAAAGTAAATATGTCGACCAGTGACACTAACAATAACCCGGCGACCACAGGTTTCTTTCTCTGAATTTGAAATATTGTTGATCCAATCATTTTCTTATCAACTCATGTATTAAATAATATCTCCGAGAGAAATCTCGGGAAATAATTCGATTTCCACCAAATTTGTAGCAACAACTCCACTGAAGGATTTGACCGCATCCATAGTAAACACCAAATTCTGGTAATCTACATTTGGATGAGATAACAATAAAATATCGCGTTTTTCACTGAGCTGGCCCTTCACGGCTTGAAGAACTTTTGAAAGCTGCATGAAATCGTATGATTTTCCACCGTCGTTTTCAATTAACGGAATTTCTTGAATAAGAACATCTTCTGGAAAGAAAACTTTGAACCCGGTATTTTCAATTCTAACTTCAAGTTTTGATTGCGACTTCTGGCTCGTACTCATACCACCAGTAAGTTCAGGCAAATTAACCTCAAGTACAGTAATTTGCGCGAAATTAAGGCTGATCAATAATATAGGTACAAGTATTATCATCAAATTCATTAACGGCGTTATCTCAAGCTCTACTTGCTCTTTGATTCCGCGTTGAAATTCAACAAATTTCATAGAATTACCCCTGACTCACGGCAGCTGCTTCGGGCTCCGGATTGCGCGGACTACTTGTTTCAATAAGCCGGTGTAAGGTCATGATATTAAGAAATTTTACCGCAGACATTTGAATGCTCGTAGTAATCGCCGCAGCCTTATTTTGCAGCAAGGAATGAAGGATCAGTAAGGGAATAGCACCAAACAAACCAAAGGCTGTTGTGTTCATTGCCACCGATATAGATGCCGAAAGTAGCTGCGCTTTTTCCGCCGGATTCGCATTACCAACAGCAGTAAAAGCTGCAATCAAACCAAGAACTGTGCCTAACAACCCAGCCAAAGTAGCAATGTTTGCTAAAAGTGCGAGATAACCTACCCGCTGCTCAAGCTGTGGAATAATTTCTAACATGCCTTCCGTCATTGAATTTTCGATATCGGCACGCTGTTTTGACACTGTCATCATATCCAATCCACAACCGATAATACGTGTGACAGGCGCCTGACTTTCACGGGTGTACATTTGCATTTTTTCCATATCGGTGGTTCGCAATAATGGTAAAAATGCATCAAAAGCTTTTATATTTCGTGCTCGTTCGCGAGCGAGGTATATCCATCTTTCCAGGCTAATAGCAATACCAATTGCTAACACCAGCGCGATGGGATACATAAAAAAGCCACCGTCTTGAAGAAACTTAATTAACGTGTTGTATGTGTCAAGCATAATAAATTCTCACTGTTCAATTAATAATTAATCTATTGTAACGTTATTAGTTCCGCTATTTTCTAAGTTCATTTCATCGTACATATTCATTGAATTCAACATAACATCGCGATCAATCAGCTGTAAGGTTTGATCATGTTTTTCCTCTATATTCCATTGTAATTTGTCAGGTGTACTATTCCCCTTCCAGGGAATAAAGTAACTCACAGCAGGTTGCTCTTTGTCACCCACAAATGTCGACTCCAACAGAATAGTAGTGTCGGGATTGGGGGCTTTCTCTTCTGCATGACAGAATGCTACAAAAAGCAACAAAGTAAAAAAAACTATTTTTTTCATGATTACTCAGGGTTACTCACATATAAAACAAAACTAATTTGCCCTACAAAACAAAATATTTAAATTTAGGATAGCGGTTTGGATTCAGCTTTTTTCTTTTCCACAACTAATCCAGGTGGAACACCGGTACGCTGCTGAATTTCAACCAACCAGTTTGCAATATTCTTATCTTCGCCACCCGTAAGATATTGATAGGCTTCCATATGCTTTTGCGCCCGCAGCGGATGATTTAAAAATACATCATACAATACCGCCAGATTTAAATGGGCTTCAGGACAATCACGCCATAAAACCAGCAATTTGGCATAGGTATTTTGTGCTTTCAAAAACTCACCTTTCATTCGCAAGGCTTTAGCCAAACGCAGATAGGCATTTACATTTTTATCATTGATTTCAAGTGCTTTTTGATAATTGCTAATGGCTTTTTCATGATTATTTTGTTCGGTTGCAATATCACCCAACAACACCCATGGCCCGGATAAATTTTTATCCTCGGACGTTAGCTCTTGCAGTGAAACTTCAGCTTGGGAATATTGCTTTTGTTTTGTAGCACGAGTGGCTTCAATATATTTAGCAATCGACTCCTTTTTTATTTTACCCTTCTGCAACACATATGGATTCTCCGCAGGCACATAAGGAATAGAGTTTCCGTCCTTATCAGTTTTTGGACTGGGCAAATATTCCAAAGTGGAACTAAGCGTGATCTCCGGTGGCTTAGCTCCAGCTGCTGCAGATTTCGACTTTTCAGATGTAGTAGCGCACCCGGCAATGCCAAGCAATCCACTTAGCACTAAGGTTGTCGCAATAAAATTAACGTATTTCATCGCCATAACTCACTATAATTTCGGTTTTGTTGTATCGCGCCGGATTTAATAATTTCATTTCAACAAAGCTCTTATCAATCCATTCATTAAAATTGCCTTGCCATGCCCTATCGATATTTGCCTGATGCAACTCCGTAGCCAACTTATCAAAGGGGGCAGCCTGCTCTTCAATAATTTCCGCATACATTTTTTGGTCATCAGGCGATAAATTTACCGGCTTTTGCGACTCCCTCAGTTCCTTGGAAAACTGCTGATACAAGCGTGCGATTTTATAACTCGACATAGTTACGAATTCTAAAATTCCATAATCTGCTGCTAGTTGATACTGTTTAATGGAATTTTCCAATACCTTATTTTTAGCTGGCAAACTCTTCACTAACGGCAAATATAATTTATTCGCAGCGAATTGATCAGCATAGTAATCGCCATTTTTTATATTTGCCCAAGCCGCTAGCCACCGGCTACGATCTGTCCGTTGGTCTCCTGCATTCTGATCACCGTCTATCAATCCTTTTTGCCACGACAACTGGTTAGTTATATCACTCAATTTTTCATAGATAAGAACCAAGTGGTAGCGCGCTTCCATCTGCGTAGAAAATGGCTTTGCATAGCTCGCATCATAGCTTTTAAAATGCTCAATTGCTGCGGTGTAGTTCTTGATTTTTTCAAACATTGTCGCCGCTATAAATAAGCCTTCACGGCGCACTTCTGCATCGGGGTCGTTTTTATTAAGCCCAAGATAACTAACTGCAGCGAGATCCCAGTTTTCATTTTTTTCGTAAGCGAACGCAAGCTTCCTGGGAAACATCACGGTCAATTCATGTTTTGGGAACAGAGCAATAAGTTCTTTTAGCTCGACTATTGCCCGACCCCATTGCTTTAAATCAAGCAGCATAGTGGCGGCATCAAATTGCGCAGCGACCCTGACCGAAGAATCAGGCGTTAAGGTTTTAATTTTAAGCAACTGCTCGATGGCAGACTCTTTCTCACCTTTCTCAACAATGGCTTCAGTTTTCTTATAAATTGATGTAGCCAGGCGTTCAGAGACTTGTTTATATTCTTCGGTGTTATTGTCTACTAACTCACGTTGATTAAGATAGCTTGTTTCAGCATTTTGGTAGTCGCCCAATTTAAAATATGAGTGCGCCATAATGCCATAGGCCGTTTTCTTTAAGGTTTTATCAAGCTGTGGATTATTAGCAATTAAATTCCCGGAAACCTCCAATGCTCTTTTATATTGATTTAAACCAAACAAGTAGTCAGCCGCATTGGTTAATACCGTTGGCGCACGGGTATCAGTATCAAATTTCTTGGCAAACATTAGCATGCTCTCAACTGCTTTAGCTTGCCATTTTTTTATTTCCTGGCTTTCTACTGTTAAGGTCGCAATATGTTTTTGGTAAGAAATAATGGCAGCATAACCAGAGTTGGCAGCATACTTCTCTGCACTTTTTCCTTTTGGTTGGTAGGCAACTCGCTCATAGTCCAGGACAGCGTCAGCATATCTTTGTGCTAAGAATAGAGCCTCTGCCTTTAAGAAAAATACTTCATCAATACGTTCATCATTAGGGAATGTTTCCACATACTGCTGATAAAAACCTGCTGCTTTTTCAAAAGACGCAATCGCCAATACACTATTTGCGGCAACCTTATCTTTGTTCTTAGCGTCATTTACATCTGCAATTTCATTTTGCGTTGCTTGACCGAGGCCATAATAATGGCGGGCTAATTCATCCAGGTAAATTTTAACTGACTTACTAACATCGGCAGACATGCCGCCACGATTTCCTTCGTAACTTGAACGCATTCCGTAAGCATCGACATAAGCCTCCTTCTCCGTTAAGACCTGCCGTGGGAAACCACCTTTGTTGTAGGCTTCAATAAGCTTGCCATGCAAAAGTGGTGCATTACTCGAGTTTTTATGATTGTTAACAAACAATCTAAATGCATTAGCAGAATCTTCATATAGCTCTTTCTCAAGATAATATTCGCCTATACTTTCGTAAATCATCCACACATAATTTTTATTAGCAATTGATGGAAAAGTGGCTATCGCCTCGGCGCCGCCCATACGATCTAAAGCAAGAGTTGCCGAGTGGAGGGTATCTTTTGCCAAAGGTTTCTCAGCTTTCCCCAACAACTCAAGAGATGCTTGATTCGCTAACAACTGATCCAATACAAAAGCATATGCATTTAAACTATTATTATATTGGGCTTGCTTATAATAGGCCCATCCCAACATGTAATGAGCATTAATTGCCAGTTTTGATTTATCTAATTGCGTAACAGCAAGATATGATTGCTCTGCCTTTGGATATGCACCTTTATTAAAATGAATATCACCAGCACGGAAATGTGCTTCTGCAATATTTGCATAGGCAGGATGCCTTTCTGTAAGTGCAGATAACATTTTCAAGGCTTCATCCTGATTTCCTTCCATATCGTAAGCTTTCGCTAACTGATACAGAACTTCGGCGTTATCGGGTGAATTTGGGTATTTTTCCAAAATATTACGATAAGCTTTGATTGCGTCTACATAATAGCTTTGTTTTTGCTTACTTTTATTTTCATCATGAACTCCTTCCATCATGTAGACATCAGCAATACGACGTTCAATTTGTTCTTTAATTTGCTTATCTTCAAATAGATCAATAATTTCCTTATATTCGGCGCGCACCTCTTGATGATTAAGATTTTTGATTTCTATATTTTCTTCTTTTTCAGGCACATATTTTAACGAACCCAAGGTATTCGTTTTGCTTGAAGAACAGCCATCCAGGAGTGCTGCGACGCCGACAAAAAATATCCCATATTTTATTGAATTCATTTTTTTTATTGCTTTCATTTTTTCTCTCCCCCAGAAGAGTCCGCACCAGCACCTTTCTCCGCCGATTTTGCCTTTTCAAGCGATAACAAAGTCATATCATATAACCTCGCTTTGGCTAGCCTGGACTGAGCCGAATAATATCTCATGCGATCTTCATGCTGATCCAATTCTAATTTTATAAGATTCCTCATAATAACTTCAAACTTCAATATAAGCTTTTCAGTAGCCGCTAATTGTTTTTTGATTTCTGCATGCTTATCAGAAACCATTTTTTTGTAATCAACGGGCTGTTCATAAGGTTTATTATAATATTTTAACTTAGTAACTTTAT
Source organism: Pseudomonadota bacterium (assembly GCA_040386215.1). Classification (GTDB taxonomy): domain Bacteria; phylum Pseudomonadota; class Gammaproteobacteria; order Pseudomonadales; family Cellvibrionaceae; genus Cellvibrio. The sequence goes on along the minus strand of JAZKFX010000011.1, from coordinate 48,008 downwards.
TATTTAAAAATTGAAGCTCACGGTCCGTAGTGTCCATCAATGTTTTTAGCCTTCCCCTTTCCACTTCGGTCAATGCTAAAGAGTTAAGTTTTAATTCAGCGTTTTGCTCGGCAAAAAGCTCATTAAAATCCACAATTTTGTCAAAAATGGCTTTAAAGGAATCATTATTTTTTTTCTTGTCTGCATTTTCTAAAATTAACCTATGCTCGTCTGCTTGCATTGACCAATATTTTAAATTCTCATCAATTGCATAGAGGTCCGCTAATTCGCGCAAAGATTCGTGGAATGCATGGCTCGCCATTAAATCAATAAGAAATGGCGTCAATTTTTTATACTCAACGGATGGGGTGGCACCGTACCAATCCGTTTCATCCATCATGACTTTGAGGTTAGCGATAAACTCTTTCGGAACATCTTGCTTTTCAATGACTCGCCGAGCTTCATCAATCATCGCTATGCCCGTTTTAAATTCCTTTTCGGCAAGCAAGTTACTTTTTAAAGCTTTTCGAAATGCGCCATCTTGCTCATATACATGCGCCAACAAGACTTTTGCTTCTTGCACTTCAGGAATAGCAATTGACCGCTTATTTAGCATTTCTAAAGCCGGCAGTGCATCCTTATATTGTTTCAAATTGATGGCGGCCCACGCATAGGATAGAAGTGCACGATTCGAGTAAAGACCGGTAGTACGAATTTCCGTTAAATATTTCCAAGCCTGGATAAGCTTTCCGTGTTTAATCGCTAATTCAGCCAATCCATGTCTCGCACGGTCAGCCAAAACTGACAATTCTTCACTCGTACCGGAATATTGAACAACTTTTTCTAAATTTTTGACAGCCGAATCAAGTTGCTTATCTTTAAGTTGAATAATTGCCAGATTAAACATTAGATAGGGAAGATATGAATTGTCTTTGTCGCCGCTTTTTATTGCATTCTCTACGCCGACTAAATGCTCGCCGCTTTTTCCCAGCAACGTCGATAAATAATGGTAATCCATGTGTAAATCATCAGGAATTTTTCCTTTAATTTTTTCAAGAGATTTTTTTGCATTATTAAAATCGGATTTGTTATACAACAGCTTTGCAAGATAAAACCAAGCTCTATTTCTAACTTCTTCAGAAGAATTTGTATCCAAAAGCTGATCAAATATTTTTTTCGATTCGTCTGCCATACCGTAGGACAGCATCATTCCGCCTTTTAATACTTGGCCTGACGAATTTTTAGCTAAGTTATTATCAATAGCCTGTGCATACTCATGCTCAATCAGCGCAGAAAAATAATCGCGCTGAAAATAATCAAATAGAATAACGCCGTATTCCAGCTCCTGGGTTGATTGAACATTTGAGTTTGCTGCATTTGCTAAGTGAGACGGGGCCGCCATCAGTAAGGCAGCAAAAAAACCAATAACTAACGGCAACTTTACATCAACAAACATGATCCTTACTATTATTTTATAGTGCATTGGATTACCACTGTTTAATGCTAAAAACCGGTTCTTGAGTAACGCTATCGTCACTTATGGCAACTTCCAGATATTCACCTGCAGGTCCTTTCTCAAATTCAATTGTTGAAGCGCGCTTATAGTCACGACCGTTCGGCCCAACGCCCGTAAAAAAAAGCGTCGCCGAGTGTTTTCCTTCGTTCAAGTTGGTGATGTAAAATTTTTGAATGCCGCCACGAATAAGTGCTTGCCTCTGCTTTTCCGAATAAATATTAGACGCTACAAATTTATCGTCAAGCTTTAACTTTATACCTTCGAGGGTAAAAAATTGGCCTGAACTCAAGGAAATGAACACAGAGTATTTAGTGCTGGATGGGAACAACAACTTTTCTTCCATCAATCTTAAATCCTTATTGAGATCGATGACTTGCCGTTTTAACTCCTGGATATTTTTGGAGGCTTTCTTTATTTCTGTATCGGTATCCTGTGCAACTGGTGATGCTTTTTCACTAGGTACAGTTGTTTTTTTATCTGCGACTGTCGCAGTCCAACTTTCTGCCACAGGCTCTTCTGCCGCAAATAAATGTTCTGTCGATACGCTTAAAGCAAGGATAATAGAACCAATGGACACATATTTTAAATTTTTATAGGTCATAAATTAGCTCACAAATAACAATTCTGAATAGATACTGAAGAACTAATACTAAAGGGCTAATATACCCAACAAACAAACAGAATATTTACTAATTTTTGAAAATCAGTACGCCAGTCACATTGAGTTCTTAAATAGTTAGAAATTCATCACAAAAATGATGGCAGAAGGACCTTTTCCACTTGATTTGGACATAGGTGGGCGCTGGAAGGCTTTAAGGATTTTAGACCAAAACCAGGAATTGCCTAAGACTGGTTATTCATCGCTCAAAATGGAGGAGCGCCTGGCTTTGATGGAGGCCCGAATGGTTTTACCATCCAACCTTTTTTGCTTCGAGGAATAAGTAGGTTTGGTCGCATGTCGCGCTTTAGGAACTTTAATCGCATTCAGAATAATTTCTTGCAGACGCAAAAGTGCATCTTCGCGATTACTTTCCTGAGTGCGGTGGCGCTGCGCTTTGATAATAAGCACGCCCTCTTTTGATATACGATTATCATCAAGCGCCAGCACCCTGGCTTTGTAAAACTCGTTTAAGGAGGATTTAGGGATATCAAAACGCAAATGTATCGCGCTTGACACCTTATTGACATTTTGCCCGCCCGCGCCCTGAGAACGCATAGCAGTGAATTCAATTTCGTGAAGGGGAATATAAGTGTGAGAATTTATACGTAACACCGCGATATCATTCAACTAAACAAATTCCAATTAGGTGTATTCAAACAAGGTTAAGTAGCTCCGGATTAGGTAGCTTCAAGTAACTGCAAAATCTGCAGATCGCCTACCAAAACCGGCTGCAGACGATTATCGAAACGGGTGTGGTATGCGTGCCAGCGCGCTACCCCCCCCCCTAATATCAAACCTCCCATTGCCCACAGCGTACTAACACCATCATTCAAAGCTTGTTGATGTGCGAGTATTGTCGCTAACACCATACCAATCAAAGGAACCATATAAATAAATAACGCACTTGTCGCTACTACATCCTCTGGAATACCAATCCTCACCTCGTCGCCTACATAGTAATCTTGAGCATTGCGTCCTTCTAACAAAACCCATAATTGCGAAGTGCTTGCGCCGTGCTTAGCAAGTAAACTTTGGCCACAACCTTTTTGTGCATGACAGGAACCACACGTAGAACGGTGAATAGTTTCTACCCACAACCCCTCTGGTTCAACGGCAGTTATTAGGCCAACTTCTAGAATCATATAAGGACCTAAACACAAATAAGCAAAGTCAAATTATGGAAGTGTTATATTTTGTGCAATTTTCGTAGCGGCAGCGACGGGAATTTCACCGACAACATTGACACGGTATAGGGTTTTTTTATGAACTAAACTCGACATGTAGGCAAGAGTTGCGCCGCTTTGCCCAACCCCTTCTGGCACAACGCCCGCTGCTGACTCAATAAAAATACTAAATGTTGTTAAACCATCAGTATACATAAGCATCTCCTGGCCATTGCCTAATGTACGCTGACCTGCAAACTCAAAGCCTGATGGAACCCATGCCACCTGCCATAATTCCGGCTTACTAAAACTCATTGGATTACAGGGGGTAGCATTAGCGATCACTTTATGATGATGCGGTGAGACCGAGCGCAGGCCTTTATTAGCATCAGAATTAAAATCTATAGAAACAAATTGATAACGCTCTAATGGTCGCGCATTTTCATCAATCAACCAGGATTTAAGCACCAAGCCTGTTTCTTCATCAATACTCAAAAAGTAGCCATAGCGATAGACATCTTTTGGGATAACGAGCAATACCCTAGCCAACCGACCAGCAATACGTTCCTGTCCACGAATTTCGAATTGATATAGATTATTAAGATTAATTAGGGATTTACCAAAATTGGCAAAGCTGCCTTGCAGCAACTTATTTCCCATTGAATTGCAATCGATAGGTCGGCCCTCACGCAAAATTTCACGCTCAGGTCCATTTAAGAATAAAAGGCGATCATGCTCTTGACCATTTTCAACCCAATGTTCGACTTTAAAACTTTGTAAGGCAGCCCTCGTCTGATTTTGGTAAGTAAATGAACCACTATAATTAATACGTGCTGCATCTCTAGACATTTTAGTGAGCAATGCTTGAACACTTGGAGCAGAAACAGACAATAGGGAGGATGCTTGATTTTCAGAACGCGCATTTAAGCTCAGCACTAGCAATGCGCTTACCAATATCCTTAAGACTAATGTAAACATGACATCACTATTCATCCGTGACTATGACACGCGCATAAGGTAAAACACCTTGACTCGAATTCAATGCTGCATTATCAGAATGAGCTTGAATCATTTGATTAACATAACGCGTCAATTCCTCTTCTGAGATAGAAGTAGCGGTTGCATTTGGAATAGCGGCATGTCGGGGCTGAAACATAACGCGGCGATTCTCTTGCGGGCGAGTTTCATATCCTGTTTGCAATGCCACAGAGCGCGTATTAATGGCGGGACCATTTATACCCGACGGCAAAGATACCGTGGAAAGTATAGGTGCTGGAATAGCCGCGCTACCTGCAGTGCTAGCCATTTCAGATCGAATTTCGTTATTATTATATTGCTGGACACTGATAATCATGCCGCCTGCAACTGAAGCTACCAAAGCTACACGGCCTAACTGATGCCACCAACCTTGATGTGGTTTTTGTGTCGGCACAACAACTGATTGTTCTTCTGCGGCTATGGATGCGCTTACGCGAGCTGCGAAATCTGATAACACTATAGTACTTTGGGAAGTTTGTTCACCACGCAAAATCGCGCCGATGATTTGATAACGTGACCACGTTGCCTTTACATCAGGAACTTTCTCGCTCGCTTTTAACACGCGCTGCAACTCAAGCTCAGATGCCTGATTATCAACCAATGCCGAAATAGACTCGGCGAGGGATTGTTGGAGGTTTTGCTCACTCATGGAGATTACCTATTAATTAAAATACCAAACAACATTATTATAAAATCTGCTGGTTATATTGAAGCCAATTAAAACTAACTGAGTAAAACTAGTTTGGTGGTCAGCTGAAGATGTGACATGAAGGCACACTAAAAGTTCAGCTTCAATGCTTATCAACCATACATCTACAAAACATATTAAGTAATAAATACTAACCTAACAAAGGATGGATTTTTTTATCTATCGCTTCGCGCGCTCGAAAAATTCGTGAGCGGACTGTCCCTATAGGACAATCCATCGCCTCAGCAATTTCTTCGTAACTTAATCCATCAATTTCACGCAATGTAACTGCCATGCGTAAGTCTTCAGGTAAATCTCGAAATGCTTGATCAATAACTGCTTGCAATTCATCACGCAACAAATTGCGCTCAGGCGTATTCATCTCATGCATGGCTTCATTGCCAGAATAAAATTCAGCGTCATCAACATCCAGATCACTGGCTGGTGGACGACGATTTCGCGCTACTAAATAATTCTTCGCTGTATTGATAGCAATGCGATACATCCAAGTGTAAAAGGCACTTTCACCACGAAAATTTGGCAAGGCTTTGTAGGCTTTTATAAAAGCATCCTGAGCTACGTCTTGCACCTCTGAATGGTCACGAATAAATCGGCTAATGACCGCAAAAATTTTGTGTTGATACTTTAGCACTAACAAATCAAAGGCTCGTTTATCGCCTTTTTGAACACGCTCTACCAATTGTTGATCGACATCAGGCGCTAGCTCCGCTGTCATTCTATAACCCCCAAGTGTCCCGACAATGCACAGCAGCCAGAACGATTGAAACAATATTGTTTTTTTAATAGTGTTTCTTTAATTTATAAAGACCCGACAAACCCCCAAGTCTTGCTCATTTATTGCATCCATTGACCGAAGGCCAATGTAAAAGTTCCAGCATGAAAGTCGATTTAAACGTCTAGCAACATGACCTGACTGGATGGCTTCTATATACTACGTGGAGTTTACCTTTATCTCCCTATTGTAGCTATTCTATGACTCAATCTTATTCGCACGATGTTCTTGTTATTGGCTCCGGCGCAGCAGGCTTAACCCTTGCAATAAGTTTGGCACAACACGCCAGGGTGGCTGTGCTAAGCAAAAACGCGTTAAATCAAGGTTCAACCTGGTTTGCCCAAGGCGGTATAGCTGCAGTATTGGACGATCAAGACTCTATCCAGGCTCATGTAGCCGATACACTTGATGCAGGTGCAGGCCTGTGCCATGAAGATGCCGTACGCTTCACCGTTGAGAATAGCAAAGCCGCCATTGAATGGCTGATTGAGCAAGGCGTGAACTTTACTAAGGAAAGCGGCACTGAGGATTATCATCTTACGCAAGAAGGTGGTCACAGTCACAGAAGGATAATTCATAGTGCAGATGCTACTGGCCGCGCAGTTCACAGCACACTTATCGAACAAGTCAAGCAACAACCTAACATCGATTTATTTGAAAACCACATAGCCGTTAATCTTATTACCCAAGCTGACGCAAACTCACGAAAACTACGTTGCACGGGCGCCTATGTACTCAATAATCAAAGCGATGAAATTCATGTATTTCAAGCCAAAGTTGTAGTGCTCGCATGCGGTGGCGCAAGCAAAGTTTATCTGTATACAACCAATCTGGATGGCGCAAGCGGTGATGGTATTGCAATGGCATGGCGCGCCGGATGTCGAATCGCCAATATGGAATTTAATCAGTTTCATCCGACCTGTCTATATCATCCGCAAACCAAAAACTTCTTAATCAGCGAAGCCTTACGTGGTGAAGGTGCTGTATTACGCCTACCCAACGGTGAGCGATTTATGCAGCGCTTTGATGAACGGGAAGAGCTCGCGCCGCGGGATATAGTGGCTCGCGCTATCGATTATGAAATGAAGCGCTTGGGTTGCGATTGTTTATATCTTGATATTAGTCATAAATCACACGAATTTATTACAGAACATTTTCCTACGGTTTATGCACGCTGTCTTGAATTAGGTATCGACATTACGAAACAACCCATACCCGTAGTACCTGCTGCCCACTACACCTGTGGTGGCGTTGTGGTGAACAAAGATGGGCTCACCGATTTACAAAATCTTTATGCCATTGGCGAAACATCCTTTACTGGCTTACACGGTGCTAATCGTTTAGCTAGCAACTCATTATTAGAGTGCGTGGTGTATGCCCAGTCTGCAGGCCAACGCATACTACAAACATTGCCAGGTATTCTCACTCCAGATATCTCCAACCCTTGGGATACCTCACGGGTAACCGACTCTGATGAAGACGTTGTGATTTCGCATAACTGGGACGAATTGCGTCGTTTTATGTGGGATTACGTTGGAATAGTGCGTACTCATAAGCGTCTTGAACGAGCTTGGCATAGAATTAAATTGTTGAAAAAGGAAATTGCCGAGTATTACATTAATTACAAAGTCAGCAGCGATTTAGTGGAGTTGCGCAACCTCAGCACAGTTGCAGAATTAATCATTCGCTCAGCACTGGAGCGCAAAGAAAGTCGCGGCCTGCATTATTCACTGGATTACCCGGAAAAATCTTCTTTAGCACGCGATACTATTCTAGTGCCGACTAATTTTGCGGCCCAAGAGGTAATAGTAAGCAAAGAGTGAGGAATAATTGGAGCAGAACGTTTTTCATTGTATTTATTTAGAAACTAGTTTTTAACCACATACGTAAACGCCGCCAATCTTCTTTAGGTAGCGAATCAGTTGAAACAATTAAATAACGTTGATTCCGAGTTAGCTTTTCATGCAAGGGAATTATTATTACCCAGGTCCAAAGTAATACTTCAGAGCTTGGTGTTACTAAAAATTCACCCGCTCTATTTTTCAAATACCAATGATTTTGTTTAATTCGCAATTGTATTGGCGCGGCACATTTAGCTCGCCAAACTTTATGGATAGTGAGGCTAATCCATAAACCAAGCAAGAACCACAAACAAATCCAATAAATCGAAATGAAAAAAAGCGGCAACAAAGCAGCAGACGCAAAAACAAACATCGCACCATACACTACGCACTGCCCTTGCCATAAGTAACGCGAGGGATAAACAGTAACTGCAGCTAGATCGGCATTGCTCACTAATTTCGAAGCAGCGGATGAATTAAGCAATAACTTATTTTGCTTGCGGCTGTAAGCCAGTATTTTTTCTAACAAGGTCAACAATCCTTTGCAGTTGGGGGTCTTGCGGATCCTCGCGTCGCATAAACCATGCGAACATATCCTGATCTTCACACTCTAAAAGCTGCTGATAACTTTTTTTATCGGCTTCCGCTAAAGCAGGATAAATATTGTCCAAGAAAGGCAATAAAATCAAATCCAACTCCAACATACCGCGACGACTACTCCAAAACAAGCGATTTCTTTCCACAATTTTTACCTGGCGCCACTTAAAATATTCTTGCAATTATACTGCCTTATGCAATCAGCGGTATGGATGTTAGTGCACGTTTATTTATTACGATACAATTAGCCTTAATATTGCTGCTGACAGTCACTTTTCACTAACATATTTATCGCCTCTTTCTGGAGTTCTCAACGTGTCCGACTGGATTTCATTTTTGTCAGCGCAAAGCGCTTACCGCGATGTGCAAAGCCCTATTGTGCCTCACCCTCTTTCCCATAATGTAGAGTCTACGCTTTTAATACCCTTACACCAAAAAGGATTATTGAGTGTAAAGGGTCCCGATGCAGCTAAGTTTTTACAAGGACAAATTACTTGCGATGTTCACGAATTAAAAAACTCCATTACTCAAATAGGGGCACAGTGCAATGTTAAGGGCCGTATGCTGTTGTGCTTTCGCGCAATGCAAATAGATAACGAACAAATAATTTTGCGAATGCATCGTAATTTAGTTGCAACAGCTATGAGCAGTTTTGGTAAATACATCGTGTTTTCCAAAGCCAAACTTGCGGATATTAATGATGACTATCGCTGTGTGGGTATCGCTGGTGATAAGGCCAGTCAAATCTTGAGCAACATTTTAAATATAAATCTCACTATTGATGATGGATGGCAACTAGCAGGTAAGAGTATTGTTATTCGTCTTAATGAAAATCGTTATGAGTGCTGGCTAGCGGCGAGTGAAGCTGAACTTATTTGGCAAAAATTAGCACCTGATTGCGAAATAGCCGAGCAAAGTCTTTGGACATTGCTGGATATCCAGGCTGGCTTGGGTGATATCACACCCTATACCGTTGAAGTTTTTACACCCCAAGCCATTAATCTACAGTTAGTGAATGGCATTAACTTTCGCAAAGGCTGCTATACAGGCCAGGAAATTGTCGCGCGTCTGCATTATCGTGGCAACCTAAAGCGTCATATGTATCGCTTTGAGTTTGCACTCAATGGCAATGACCTACCGCTACCCGGAAGTGAGTTATACAATCACGATGGAAAATCTGTAGGAGAAGTGGTCATAGCTGCAAAAAAAACAGCCGATAGCGGGGAGCTGCTAGCGAGCGTCATAGATGATCAACGTAACGAACTTTATATCCCAAACAATCCGCAAAAACTAAGTCTCTTAGCTTTACCTTATGCTATACCTACTTCTGATGTGGCGAATTAATTTCTCCAGCAAACAATAACCCATTGAGAACAAGTAGGTACTTCATGAGCCAAATCGTTGAGCGGGTTCGTCAGGATATTATTACAGCCATAAAAAATGATCAATTGGTTTTGCCTACACTGCCCGAGGTCGCCCTTAAAGTACGTGAAGTTGCCGATGATCCCAAGGCAGATATTGAAAAATTAGCAAACGTTATCGGTAATGATGCAGCATTAAGTGCGCGTATTATTCGCGTAGCTAACAGCCCATTGTTGCGAGCATCGCGCGCCATTGAAGACTTAAAAACAGCATTAATGCGGTTGGGTATTTCATATACCTGTAACATTGCCACTGGCCTGGCGATGGAACAAATGTTCCAAGCCACATCAGATCTGGTGGATATACGCATGCGCGAAGTATGGAGCCGCTCTAGCGAAGTCGCAGGGATTAGTCACGTACTCTGTAAACATTACACCAAACTCCGCCCTGACCAAGCAACCTTGGCCGGCCTCGTTCATAAAATCGGTGTGCTTCCGATTTTAACTTACGCAGAAGATCACCCTGCTTTGCTAAATGATAGCCTGACTTTGGACAGTGTTATTAACGAATTACACGCACCGATTGGTGATTTGATTTTACAAGCCTGGGGCTTTCCACAAGAATTACTGCATATTCCTTCACAACATATGGACTTCGCACGCAAAGCCCCCAAAGCAGACTATGCCGATATAGTCACAGTAGCAATGCTACAAAGCCATGCTGGCTCGGGCTCAAATATGTCAACTGTCGATTATCATGAAGTAAAGGCTTTTGAACGCCTCGGTCTGGATCCAGATATTCAAGTTTCTGATGATGAAGATCTATCAGCAGACCTGGAAGCAGCAATGGCTTTATTGTTATGAGACCGTGATTATAAAATCATGGCTCAGACTTGCGATTAAAGCTCAAATTTAATGCAGCTGATAAATTTTATATCAGACTAAGGCAAGCGCCAATCAATGGGTGCTTGCCCTTGCTCCTCTAAATATTCGTTGGCCTTCGAAAAATGCCCGCAGCCTATATATCCGCGATGGGCTGAAAGTGGTGAAGGATGTGGCGCAGTCAAAATTAAATGTTTGTTAGCATCAATCAATAACCCTTTTTTTTGCGCGTAACTACCCCACAATAAAAATGCAACGCCTTCACACTGTTCACTGACTAATTGAATAGCACGATCCGTAAATTGTTCCCACCCCATCCCCTGATGTGAACCTGGCCTTCCTTGCTCAACCGTTAAAGTGGCATTGAGGAGAAACACGCCCTGCTCCGCCCACGTTTGTAAGCAACCATTGGCAGGTGGTAAAAAACCAAAATCACGTTGAATTTCTTTGAAGATATTTTTTAATGATGGCGGCAAGGCAACACCTGGCTGCACTGAAAAACATAAACCGTGTGCTTGCTGTGGACCGTGATAGGGGTCTTGCCCGAGAATTACCACTTTCACTTTATCTAGCGGGGTACTATTAAACGCATTAAAAATATTTTTCGATTCCGGGTAAATAACTTTACCTTGCTGCTTCTGCTGCAATAAAAACTGCTTAAGCTTCACCATGTAAGGCTTTTCAAATTCGGCCTCAAGATATTTAAGCCAGCCAGGGTGGAGATCTATAGGTTTTTTGATATTAGATTTCTGATTCGTCATAGGCATTATCAAATAGCTTGTTTTACAAAATCTAAAATAAAAAAACCCACCTTAGAAGATGGGCTTTCGAACATTTAAAACCAAATACATAATCAGTATCGATTTATTAAAGCTTATCGGCGTGTGCACTCAAATAAGCGGCAACACCGGCGGGGCTCGCATCCATACCCTTATCGCCATCTTTCCAACCAGCAGGACAAACTTCACCGTGCTCCTGATGGAAAGCCAAGGCATCAACCATACGCAACATTTCATCAACGTTACGACCCAAGGGCAAATCGTTTACCACCTGGTGGCGAACAACTCCAGATTCATCGATTAAGAAAGAGCCACGATACGCAACGCCATCTGCGGCTTCTACATCATAAGCGCGACAAATTGAGTGAGTGATATCCGCAACCAAGGTGTATCTAACCGGACCAATACCGCCATCATTTACAGCTGTATTACGCCATGCATTGTGTGAAAATTGTGAATCTATGGATACACCAATCACTTCAACATTCCGCTTTTTGAACTCAGCAATGCGATGATCAAACGCTAATAATTCAGATGGACAGACAAAGGTAAAGTCCAAAGGATAAAAAAATACGACAGCTTTTTTACCTTTAGTAGCAGTAGAAAATGTGTAGCTATCAACAATTTCGCCATTTGCCAAGACTGCAGCTGCAGTGAAATCAGGTGCTTCTTTACCAACTAATACGCCCATAATAATTCTCCCAAAGGTTAAATATGAAAGTAAATCTGAATCTCGGGTATAAATGCTAGCCGAGTTGAATAGAAAAAGTACAAAGCTACTTAAGGTACAGCGCCATCTTACACAGCCTATTTTTTATGTCACATTAATTTTTCATATGATTGTTATTATGACGTGGCTATAAGGACGTTAACGAGGGAAAATCACTTTGATTAATGGTAAATTTATTAGCCAAAAATACGATTTGCCTCGACCCGTGTATGCAGACCGCAACAAACATTCTATTTGTTGTTAGCAAAAATTGCCAACAACTAACAGTTCCAGGCGGCCGTTTAGGTTAATAGAAAGATTAAACAAACTGCATGATGGCAATAACCATCTGAAAAAATTTGTGCCATTACAAATGATTGCTCGTAACTCACTGAATTGTTACTATTGCGGTCATTTCTGCAGGCTTGCCCTGCGCTCCCACCGCAGCTTGTATTCCATTAATAATTCATTTTATTAACTACTTACCGAGAGACTCTATGTCAGTTGATTTTCGCTCAGCTTCACTTGCACATCTAGCTTTTAACGATGAATTTGTGCAACGCCACATTGGCCCCAATGCGCAGCAAACGGCAGCCATGCTGGGAAGTTTAGGGGTCAGCTCTATTAAAGAGTTAATCGACAAGACAGTTCCAGAGAATATCCGGTTGAAAGATGAGCTTCAGCTAGAAGCAGCAACAACTGAAAACGATGCACTTACACAACTAAAAGCTATTGCAAGTAAAAACCGTATTTTCAAGAGCTACATTGGAATGGGCTATTACGATACCATCGTGCCGAACGTGGTACTGCGCAATGTACTGGAAAATCCAGGTTGGTACACAGCTTACACCCCCTACCAACCAGAAATTGCTCAAGGTCGTCTGGAAGGTTTGCTAAATTATCAGCAAATGTTGATCGACCTCACCGGCATGGAAATGGCAAACGCCTCCATGCTTGATGAAGGCACTGCCGCCGCTGAAGCCATGGCGATGTGCAAACGCCAGAATAAAAAAAGTAACTCTGATACGTTTTTTGTCGATGTAGACACACATCCACAAACTGTTGCAGTTGTAAGAACTCGAGCGGAGCACTTTGGCTTTAACGTGGTTATTGCTAACGCAGACGATCTTGCCAAAGGCGACTACTTCGGCGCTTTGCTGCAATATCCAGGCTCAAGTGGACAAATTCGCGACCTTACATCGCTTATTGAAACTGCTCATAAAAACAACGTCTTGGTCACAGTTGCCAGTGATCTGATGGCGCTCCTTTTAATTAAATCTCCAGGCGCTATGGGTGCTGATGTGGTCGTGGGTACTAGCCAGCGCTTCGGTGTACCTATGGGTTTCGGCGGCCCACATGCTGGATTCTTTGCGTTCCGCGATGCTTACAAGCGCTCAGCTCCCGGCCGCATTATTGGAGTATCGGTTGATGCCCGCGGCAAACCTGCGTTGCGCATGGCGATGCAAACCCGCGAGCAACATATTCGCCGCGAGAAAGCCAACTCAAACATATGCACGTCACAGGTTTTATTAGCAGTAATGAGCGTGTTCTACGCTATTTATCATGGCCCTGATGGCCTTAAGCGGATCGCTAATCGTATTCACCGGTTAACAGCGGTAACTGCCGCTGCACTGCAAGCTAAAGGATTTACTCTTACCAGCAACCACTACTTCGACACAATTACGGTACAAGTTGGCGCCAAACAAGAAGTAATTTATCAAGCCGCTCTGAATGCGGAAATCAATCTGCGCATAATTGGTAAGGAGGCTTTCGGTATCAGCCTGAATGAAACCACCACACTTAACGATATAGCTCAACTCCTTGCAACTTTTGGCATCCTGGATACAGATTTAACAGGCTTTGATGATGCTCTTTCGATCACTAATAAAGCTATTCCAGCAGACTTGCTGCGCAGTGATGCAATTTTGACTCATCCGGTATTTAGTAGTTACCAAAGTGAAACTGACATGCTGCGCTATTTAAAACGTCTAGAGTCTAAAGACATAGCCCTTAACCAAGCGATGATTCCGCTGGGCTCATGCACAATGAAACTTAATGCTACGGCTGAGATGATTCCGGTAACCTGGCCGGAATTTGGCAAGCTCCATCCTTTCGCCCCTATAGACCAAGCTCTGGGTTATCAGCAATTGTTCGAAGAATTACAGCAGATGCTCAAAATCTGCACAGGCTACGATGCGATCAGTTTGCAACCCAATGCCGGGTCGCAAGGTGAATATGCAGGCCTCGTCGCCATTAAAAAATACTTCGAAAGCAAAGGGGAAACGAATCGCGATATTTGTTTGATCCCTGCATCAGCGCATGGCACCAACCCGGCATCGGCGCAAATGGTAAGCTTTAAAGTGGTAGTGGTTGCCTGCGACAGCAAAGGCAACATAGATTTAACCGATCTCGCCACAAAAATCGCCACTTACGGAAAGCAAATCGCTTGCATCATGATTACCTACCCGTCGACTCACGGCGTATTTGAAGAAGGCGTTACCGAACTCTGCGATATGATTCATGAATTGGGGGCGCAGGTTTATATTGACGGCGCCAATATGAATGCACTCGTTGGCGTAGCTGCACCGGGAAAATTTGGCGGCGACGTATCACATCTCAACTTGCACAAAACTTTCTGTATCCCTCACGGCGGCGGCGGCCCGGGTATGGGCCCAATTGGGGTTGGCAAACACTTGGCCCCCTTCTTACCCGCTCATCCTGTGCAAGCCATACCAAACACTAACATTGATTACGGCACAATTTCTGCAGCCCCATGGGGATCGGCAAGTATTTTACCAATAAGTTGGATGTATATAAAAATGATGGGTGCAGTCGGAATGCGCCAAGCGACTGAATACGCGATTCTTAACGCTAACTATATCGCCAAGAAACTCGATGGCGCTTACCCTGTTTTATACAAGGGCACTAACGGTTTTGTTGCACACGAATGCTTGTTAGATTTACGCCCACTGAAAGAAGCTAGCGGCATCAGTGAAGAGGATATTGCTAAACGCCTGATGGACTTCGGTTTCCATTCACCCACCATGTCATTCCCTGTGGCCGGCACTTTGATGATTGAACCCACCGAATCAGAATCTCAAGGTGAACTTGATAGATTCATCGAAGCCATGCTCATTATTCGTAAAGAAATCGCACAAGTGGTGAGCGGCGAAGTCTCTGCAGAGGCCAGCGCGTTACACAATGCGCCTCACACTCAAAATGATGTCCTCGATGAAAACTGGAACCGCGTTTACTCGCGCGAAGTCGCCAGCCGTCCTGCATCATGGTTGAAATTTCATAAAGTTTGGCCTAGCGTGAATCGTATTGATAACGTTTATGGCGATAGAAATTTAGTTTGCTCTTGCCCAAGCGTAGAAAATTACATGGAGTAAAAGTTACATTAAATTAAAAAAGCCGGTCGCGCTAAGCGACCGGCGACAAGAAACGCTTAAACGAAACAATTAGGGTCATATCACGCTTAATCTATTAATTAATTTCGCAAAAAATAACTAGTGCATCTAAAACTGTAACCCAACTTGAAAAATTAACTTGGGGTATCGCGTCGCAATAAAACCAACACTAATCCGCAATCCAATCCGCTTTCAAAATATTGCTTCCCAATTAGATAAGGTGCAACAGCACTCCAACCATAAGTTTCTTGTCCACAAACAGATCTTATTTTACCGAGACTGATGTCACCTTGTCGGATGATGTCACCATCTTTTACATAGCTATAACCTTTAGGTTGTGAATGCATTATGTTTCACCTGTTGTCGACACTGAGTAAAAATAGTGGGGATCGAATCCCCACAATCATGTTCGCATTAATGTCGATTTACCAAACAATGATTCAATGAGATCCACCGCTACTATGGCTGTTTTGTTGCGCACATCTAATGCCGGGTTTAGCTCCATTACATCAAGCGACGCAAGTAAACCCGTGTCGTAAATCATTTCCATGCAGAGCTGAGCTTCGCGATAAGTGGGCCCTCCCGGAACAGTGGTACCGACGCCTGGTGAAATACAGGGATCGAGAAAATCAACGTCGAAACTAACATGAAGGTGAGTGTTAGCATCTAACCCAGAAAGGGCTTGCTCCATAGTTTGTTGCATTCCCACTTTGTCAATGTAACGCATATCGAACACTTCCAGACCTTGCTCATGCACGAAACGCTTTTCACCTGCATCAACGCTTCGAATACCTATTTGCCGCACCCATTTCGGACTGATCGCAGGAACATGCCCGCCTATTTCAACTAATTCTTTAGGACCAAAGCCGCATAAACAAGCTAAAGGCATACCGTGAATATTGCCGCTCGGTGTGATATCACTTGTATTGAAGTCGGCATGTGCATCCAGCCACAGCACACGTAATTTTTTATCAACTTCACGACAATGCCGCGCTATAGCACTAATCGAACCTACCGCCAGACAATGATCGCCCCCTAAAAGAATGGGCATCCGCCCCAACTTTAGTTCGCTATAAACAGCATCATGGACGGCTCGATTCCATATAGCTACTTCGGTTAAATGGCGATAGCCATCTGCAGGTAATTGCCAGGGATTATAAGGGCCGTTAAGATTGCCGCGATCGAGCACGTCGACCTCTTGACCCTGTAAAACATCTATTAAATTAGCGATGCGAATTGCTTCAGGACCCATGCTAGCGCCACGCGCTCCAGCACCAATATCAGTTGGAGCACCGATCAATGATACATTTTTTAATATAGTCATAATTAAATACCTTTCGCCTATAAATTTTTTTAGCTTCGCTGCAAGATATTAACTCGCTTAATATTGTAGAGCCTTCAGCTGCAGTTTAGCTAATTCAATAACTTGTAAGCCAAAAGCTATATTTATTTGCTCTGCCAAATACTATTTAGCCAAAGAGAGAAAACGGGTAACATGCAGCTACAAATATCTTGGAGCAAACTGTGAATTGTGTTTCTGCTTACCCTGGAGCCGCAAGTAAGTTGCCTTAACATAATTAGTAATATGACTTTCTTATACTGTTAGCAGCCATTACATTAATTTTTCTGAGAAGTGTTCACAATGATAAATAAAACAGCTAACCCAAACGATCCAGAACAGGTCCTGCACGACATTGCCACTCCGCTACTCATAGCCCAAATGAACGCCGATCTTCTTGCTAAATATCTACCGCAACTCATTACAGCACTGCAAAACCCTCAACTTATTAACGAATTATTAATGAATGATGAGAAAATTATAGCAGCACTAATAAATGCGCCCAGCGCCATCAAAAGCAATCTTGATGTGATACAAAAAAACATGAGGCAACTATCTAACATACTTGAAAATAATAATTCGAATACTGGAACCCATGCGCCCGCTATATCTTTAACAAATTCCGCCACCGCTTCCACTTCGCAAATAAAAAATATTCTTTTAGTTGAAGATGAAACAATTCATCAAGATATAGGGTTAAATTTACTTACGCCAAGATATCAAGTTGACTGTGTCAACAATGGGGTTGAGGCCATTAACAAATGCAAGCAACAACATTACGATTTGATTTTAATGGACCTGCAAATGCCAAAAATGAACGGCGTCGAAGCAACCACAGAATTGCGAAAGATTGTCAGCCCCGACATAATAATTATTGGACTCACGAGCATGCCAATAGGTAACAAACGCGGTGAACTATTAGAACTGGGATTTACCAATTTTCTTGAGAAGCCTTTAAAATTAGAAAACTTCCAAAATATATTGAGATTACACATCAATACTGATTAAGATGTCACCATAGTTTTTTAAGTGACATTTAGCATGCGCAAAATAACACCCTGTAAAACCATACCGAGTATGTATTACTATTCCTGCCTTACTTTTTCCGTAGCTTTCAGCGCCGCCACTTTGGCGCATGAAACATCATCGCCACCAGCAATTGAAGAAGTTGTAGTAACCGCTCAAATGCGCAAAGAAAATATTCAATCAGTTCCTATTGCTATAGGTGTTTACAGTAATGATTTTCTTGCCAACATTGGTGCCAGCTCGCTTACCGAGACAGAATATGCAATTCCCAATATAAACTTTGGTGCTGGGGGCAGAAATACTCGTGGCGAAATATCAATTCGTGGAGTCGGTGCATACTCACGAAACATTGGCAATGATGCACGCATTGTAGTTTATGTCGATGGAGTGCTTACCGGTCGCTCATCAACATTTGATCAAAGTCTAATAGATGTTGAACGGATTGAAGTACTTAGGGGGCCACAGGGTACATTATCAGGTGCCAACGCCATTGTCGGGGTCATTAATATTGTTACTCAAACACCGCACGACAAACCCTCCTTTATGTTGCTGACAGATATAGGCAATTTCGATCTTCGCTCCGTGACAGGCAAGTTAAATTTACCTGTAACCGCAGATTTATATGCGAGCTTGTTAGTTGGTACAACCAAACAAGATGGTTTTGTTCACAATGTTACATTAAATAAGCAATTACAAGATATTGACAGAGAAAATGCAAAACTAAAGTTCCGTTATGTCGGTATTGAAAATCTTATTGTTGACGTAGGTTTCGATTATTTAAATGACGACGCCCAGTCAAGCAATGCTCAAACAATAGCTGATGTCGGTAAATATACGGGTTTCAGTCTAGCGCCAGGGCCACGTGATGTCGCACATAACGCCGATGAGTTTTCACAACGCGAACTCACTAGCACGACCATTAATGCTCATTACTTAACTACACAAAATTACGAAATAATTTCTACAACCGGCCTGCGTAAAGCTGAGTTTAGTGAACTGAGTGAAGAGGATTATTCACCATTTGACGTAGCGACCAGCTTATTTGATGAAAAGAATACACAGTTAAGCCAAGAGTTTCGCCTGGTATCCCCGCAACATGAAACAGCTGATTACGTTATTGGTGTATTTTTTTTAGATCAAGATATTTCCACTGAAAGACATGCAAATTTTGGAGCCGACGCTGCTGGTATTCAAACAAGGTACCCATCAAATTCGTCTGTAGCAACGCCAGCTTCAGCAAAAACAAAATCCTACGCGGCTTACAGCAACGGTAATTGGCGCTTTACTAACAAATGGGAAGCGACCGGTGGAATACGTTATATTTATGAGACCAAAAATATAGACTACAGTAGCATCGACACTACCGGACGATTTATCAATGAAATGAATTTACGCGAGAACGAAACCTACAAGGAGCTTTTGCCTAAAGTAGGGCTTAACTTTCACTACTCATCCAATATTTTAATGTACGGTGCCATTTCACGTGGCTACAAAAGCGGCGGTTGGAATGCGGACTTTATATCTACCTTGGAAAATTTCCAATTTAATCCCGAATACGCTATTAATTATGAGCTGGGGATTAAATCTACATTCTTCGATGATCGACTCACACTAAATACTGCTGCTTTTTCGACAAAATTCCACGACTTTCAAGTACTACAATTCGCTAAAGATGGTGCGGGCAACACTATAATTTTCTATACAAATGCAGGCAAAGTTACCAGCCAGGGATTTGAATTAGATACCAAAATAAAAATTTATAGCGATCTCAGCGTGAGCTTTAATGCAGCCTTAACAAAAGCGAAGTTTGATGAATTCAAAAATGGCGATAGTGCAGGCAATGATTACGATAATAACAAGCTGCCATTTGCACCGGAGCACACCTACTATTTAGCACTCGATTACCAACATGATTTTTCTGGAAACCTATCCTTTTATGGACACATTGATTATGGCTACAGTGGCAGCTATTTTTCTCATCCTGACAATAGATTAATTAATGCAACTTCACATCACTATATTGCCAATAGTCGAGTGGGCGTAACGATTGATGATGAGTGGGACATTTCACTATGGATCAAAAATATCACCAATGAATCAAACTTGAGGCAGCGCTCTGTTTCATTTTTAGGTATTCCTCGTGGCTATTACGACCCACCCCGCTCTTTTGGCCTTACAGTTAAATATAATTACAATTAATCCGGGCAGGATTAAGACGTGCTCAAAATTTATAAACTAGCATTAATGAATATTTTTAGTTTCAATTGTGTAGACTGCACGTCTCTCGGCCAGCTCGTCCTTTGCACCGCTAGCATCTCCATCCACGATCGAAGCTGAAGGAAAACGAAAAATAAATTCAGTTCCACTGCCAACTTCACTACGAACTTCAATTCGAGCATTATGCTCATCAGCAATCCGTTTGATAGCCTGCATGCCGATCCCACTGCCAAATTCTTTAGCGCTATAATCCTGTTCCCATAAATCGGTCAATTGTTGTTTAGACATTCCAGTACCGTTATCTATTATGGACATACAAACAGCACCCTCCTCCACCCAGGAACTTATTTTAACAATTATTTCTTCATGACCTCGGCGCGCTTCTACTGCATTTTTTATTAAATTAATAAAAAGAATTTTTAAATCTTCAGCATCGCCAGCTATTCGAGGGATATTGGCAAATTCATATTCCACCTTATCAATAGAAGTTTCAAAAACGAAAATACAATCCTTCACCAATGCTTCCAGTGCACAAGGCTGGACACGCCGCCGACGCTTGCCGCCTAAAATACTTGCCATAGTAGCAATAAGCTTGGAGCCCCGTTCAACCTGTGCCAATACAATATCTCTCTGCTTATCCCGGTCGTACATATCGCTGGAGAACACACCATCAATAATAGCAAACGGTGCTTTGATATCGTGATGATAGTGGCTCATCATACCTAACATAGACAACGTTTTTTTGGCTTCGCCAAGTTGATCCTGCATATCGTCAAGACGAATTAAACGCTGCAACACTTGCCCAAGCTCACTCGAAAGCCATTCAAACATCTTAATATCATCATAACGATAATAGGAAAGATTAGAAGAAGCACCTACCAAGACTATTGCTAATAACTTTTTATTAGACATTACCGCAAAACACAAAGCGGCACGTTGTTTTTCCATTTCGTATTTGATTGCTTCTGGCATCTCATCAGCCATATTTAAATTTCCATTTTGATTACAATAAGCAATCAAGCTGTGGTCTTCTGCAACAAATTCGAAAGGTAAATGAATTAAGCCCTCACCTACCCGATTAACATTTCTTGTTACATCAGATTCGACTACTAAAATTTTGTAATTATTTACCCTAACAATTTTCAACAGCAGGTGATCTAATACCTCGAACATCGTAGAAATGCTCATTGTATGGTTAAGTGCTTTTTCGGTATCTTCTTTTACCTGATCAAACTCGTAACTATGCTTCATAAGCATTTTTTTCGCGTTGGGTAACATCCATTTTAATAGCCGCGGATATAATTCCAAAACGGCAACCACAAACACAATCATTACGGCGGCTGCACCAAGTGAGTTGGAGCCGTCGCCCATAAATTCAACCACATAAAAATAGGACCAAACAATGGCAGCTAATATAGAAGCCCTTGCCATTGTGACGCCAATAGCGGAGCGTACATCCATAAGATTATTTTGAATAGTGGCGTAAAAAAGCAAGCTAATAAAAACTATGTTTGCAACAGCCCCAACGAGCTTTAAATAAAAGCTATATTTAACTAAGTAGATGCTAACCAAGCCCATCAGTAAAATGAGCATTACGGTCACCAACAGCCATCTAATTCTTTGCTTTTCTCTATAAGTAACTGACTTGAACTTAGTCGCACCAAAAAATATTGTAGCAAGCAGGCACGACAAAAAACTTGTTGCAAAAACATAAAAAATATTATCGACTTTAGGAAGATAACCGCCAATAGCTGGCACCAAAACAGAAGGAAAAAACAATAAATTTGCCAAGGACAATATCGCACTAAAAATAAAACTTGGTATAACTACCGCATACAAAAATAGGCGGGAACCTCCCCCGCCAATCAGGCGCCATACCAAAAATGCGATAGATGGAGCAATGAAAAACATCCCCCACCTTGTCAGATGGAACCAAAATGACAACACTGAAAGATCTTTTACAACAGTTAATAAAAATAGCTCCATTGACCACAATCCCATGCTAAAAGCAGTTAAAGCCAAGGGCTTTGCAGCAGGATTGTTCCGTTTAGATAAAGCTAAAAAGACAACAAAAAAATCAACCAGACACGTTACTAAGTAATGAATCATTCACAACCTCACTCCGACGAGTTCTACTGTATATTTTATCGCGAAACGCATTAACATCGGGGCATATTACTAATACGGTTTTAAAACTTAAATGGGGGTACGACCTCTCTTCAGACATTACGTCAAAATGAAGGAATTTATAAAATTTAATATGCTCTGTTCTAATACCTGCTACCAAATATTTAGCATCATGTGCAACAATAGAATTAACAATATTTTCATACACATTTAATCTTGCAACAACTCCCGCCTTATCTTGAAACTTTGGATCTATCACAAGTTTATTTGCTTCTATAAATGTTGATTCATATCCGATACTTTCACCTAACTCCTTACCGAAAACCTCCATTACAGGAACAATATTATTTAGCTCTGGATTAAAAGCACAGGTTCGCACAGAACCAAAAGGCTTGTTCTTATAATAAGTCAAAAAGGATGTGCAATTCGGCTTGGCATCATACTCATCCATAAATTTATGTGACGAGTTTTTTTCAATATAATCTTTCGCACTATAACTCCTATAACGCATGGAATATACCCTATCTAGCATTGGGCCTTTAGCAGCAATACTATAATAATCACTCTTAATAGGGAATTTTTGAATTTTCAAGGCAGTAGATAACATATGAACCTCACTAAATAAGTTAATTACAAGAGTTAGATGAACAAAATAGAAATAGTTTTTAAGGCAAAGCCAATGAATCAGACGACATCAAAAAACAACTTTTGCCGCCACTCCATTATGCTCAAAAAAAAAACTATTACTACATTTCAAATCTACGATTTCTTTGTTTAAACAATCAACAAAAAAATGAAATTTCTAATAGAAATAAGCAAGAATGGAAACGCGACAGAATAGAAATTAGTTTTTAGGTGCAAAATCATAATCGCCAAGGATTACCATGGTTAGACAAAAAATAAAAAAGTTTATTAAAAAGATCTTAATTTCGAAAAGTGCTAACACTTGATAAAATTTGAAATTGCAGTGAGCATTTTTCTTAAGGGTAAAGAGTAAAATACCCTGTAAACTGACAATGATGCGCCATCTGCCAAATTGCTTATGACTTCAAATACAGCTTACCCAGGAATATCATGATCAACCGATACTTCACTTTGGTTTCAATAATTACGCTCGCCAGCTGCGGCTCACAACCCGTTAAGCCAAACATTAATATCACCACTTTTGGTGTATACGGCAATTGGTGTGGGCTTGATTACCCAAGAAATATGAGCACAGCTGCATTACCCATCAATGAATTAGATGCTAGCTGCATGCGTCATGATATGTGTTATGCAGAAAAGGGAAAATATGCGTGCGATTGTGACAAGATATTCAGCGAGGAGCTGGGTGAAAATTTATTAGCGGATAATTATCCAACAGAACAAAAATATTATGCCCGGTCGTTTTACCAATATTTTAAAGGCTCGTGGTGCAATGGAACACCTGAGAGCAAGGTCGGCGCGAGCAGAGCATTACAAAATATTTATAATCAAACTTCAGAAAAAGCAACGAACATTTACGATTATATTATTGGCAACCAGGAGGGATCAGCAGACGATGAAAGTGCTCCTATCATCACTAGCCAAAGTCAAAATGGAGTCAAGAAAAAATGATAAGGCGTTATTTATTTGCCAATACCATTTGGTTCTTATAACGCTGCTTGAGAATATTTACACGCTTTACGTAGGTTTGCGTTTCTTCATAAGGGGGTATGCCTTTATAACGAACCACAGCACCAGGTCCGGCGTTATAAGCAGCAGCAGCAAGATTTTGGTCGCCATCAAACGTTCGCAGTAAACCTGCTAAATATTTGACTCCACCTTGAATGTTTTCCTGCGGATCAGAAGCATTTCTAACACCCATTTCTTTCGCGGTAAAAGGCATTAGCTGCATCAACCCCATTGCTCCTTTGCGTGAACGAGCTAATGGGTTAAAAGCGGACTCAGCATGAATAACAGCACGGATAAATGCCTGATCGACGTTGTGAGAGCTCGCAGCCTGACTAATATTCTCAGCAAATTGATTCATATAAAGTTTGGTATTTTGCCAGTCAATATTTGAGCGCAAGCTACAGGCATAACAACTATTGTACACAATTACTTGATAAGGGGTTTTAAAAGGAGCGCTGTCGGCAAACATCACAGTTCCATTTTTCTGATACTTAAACACTTTTAGCTGTTGTGCACTTGTGCGAGCCTTATTCTCAGCAGCGAGCCGCGCCTGCTCCTTTTTAATCTTTTCTTCTATAGCTGTTCGCTCAGCCATACTTCTGACTTGCTTTTCCAAATCATTAACACTTCTTGAGCCGATCAATCCGTTGCTCCCATTTTTTCCAACATCCTCCGCAGCGCATCGACAAGCGATACCAAAAAATATACAGAGAATGAAGAGAAAAAATCTCACCACAATAAAGATCTCAACTAGCGAATTAGATTTTCCAATTAAAGCTGTCAATTGCATCTAATAAGGCGCAAAAAACAGCACTTTATAGAGTGTAGTTCATAGCGCTAAGAGCGCGAACCCAAAATATGTATTTCGTGAACTACATCTAATCAATGCATTCGCTCTAACAAAAATAGTTTTATAACTTTTGAAGCGCACATGTTCTTAACATTATGGGTGCCGCGCAACTATTAGCTGATAAT
This sequence comes from Pseudomonadota bacterium, assembly GCA_040386215.1. Classification (GTDB taxonomy): domain Bacteria; phylum Pseudomonadota; class Gammaproteobacteria; order Pseudomonadales; family Cellvibrionaceae; genus Cellvibrio. Next base: position 23,254 of record JAZKFX010000011.1, on the reverse strand, counting down.
TAAATGTGCTGTGCTTGACATTTAATTCGAATGAAAGATTTTGCTAATATTTTCAATCATGATGATGGCCGCCAACACCGTGAACATGGCCGTGAGCCAATTCCCCCTCAGTTGCATCACGAACTTCTATTATTTCGATATCAAAGGACAATGTTTTTCCGGCTAGGGGATGGTTACTGTCTATATCCACATTAAATTTCCCTACCTTCAATACCACAGCTTCCCAAGGTCCATTAGGCGTATTCACTCGGACTATCGCACCTGGTTTTAATTTATTTTTAGCAGGAGCGTCTTGTAAATGCTTAATAGGAATGCGCTGAATTGCACCTTCACGTCGCTCTCCATAAGCCTGTTGCGGATTAAGTGTGATATTGACTTTATCACCGGCCAATTTTTCTAGCATAGCTTCTTCCAACGCCGCCAATAAATTACTATGCCCATGCAAATACACTGTCGGCTCTGCACCATAGGAAGATTCAAGTAGGGTACCTTGAACGTCATTAAGGCGATAGTGAAAGCTCACCACTTTGTTTGCTGAAATTTGCATTAAACTCTCCGCTAAAAACCATACTTAATTTGAGGCAGCAGTATGGAGAGAAGATAAATGCGAATCAACTGAAAATTATTAATTTGTAAATTGGAATTTGAAAGAAGAGGAATGGAAAATTCTAATCAAATAATCAATTTCATAATAAGAACGGATCGCTTTCGAAGAGATAAAACATTTTAAGAATTAAACGAAGGGAATTGTTAGAAATTATCTTTGAGATATTGGGTTGCAAGGCGAGCAGAATCACCGGAACCTGCAGCAGCTTCATTTAACATAGATTTAGCGTGAATTTTATCGCCCATCAAATGATAAACCTTACCTAATTTAAACTTGGCATCAGGAACTTTATTACTACTGGGGAAGCCTTCAATCAACTTAGCAAAGGATTCACGCGCTTGGGGTAACTGATTTTTTAACAGGAAAATTTCTCCTAGCCAATAATAACTGTTACCTGCAAAATCACCGCTAGGATATTTTTTTAAATATTGTTTAAACGCAAGCAGTGACGCATCAACCTGGCGCTGACGCAACAAATCATAGGCTGCTTTATATTCCTCTGCTTCACCTAATTCACCACTATCAGAAACATTCGCATCGGAACTTAAAGATGAGGGTGAAGGTGGCGATTCAATCGAAGATTCTGCAACAGGGACTTTAGACGCGGTGCTCAGTATGGCAACGCGGCGATCAAGATCGACATAGTTATCCAACTGTTGTTGTTTTAAGCGGGATAGCTCATGGCCTTGCTCTTCGACCAATGAACGTAACTCTGAGACTTCTTGCTGAAGAGACTGAACCTGATTATAAGCTTCAGTTTTTTGTTCAATAGATTCCTGGTGACGATTCACCCCAGAGCGTACGCTCTGGGGTGATGAATCAATAACCCGTACTTGTGCTGATGCAACCGGAACTATCGAGCCTAGAGCTACTACAGATAGGATCACAGTAAACAGTTGCTTCAACATACGAGTAAGACTCTTAGTATTTAACTTCTACACGACGATTTTGTGACCAGGATGAATCTTCGTGACCAGTAGCAACTGGACGCTCTTCACCGTAGCTCACTGATTCCAAAGATGCAGATTTAACACCTTGCAACACAAGGAAATCACGTACTGCATTAGCACGTTTTTCGCCCAACGCCATGTTGTATTCACGTGAACCGCGCTCATCAGCATGACCTTCTAAACGTACAGACATTGAAGAACCTTTCAGTTTTTCAGCGTGAGCCAACAATATTGCACGTGATTCTGGAGTCAGGTCGTACTTGTCGAACTCAAAGTAAACAACGCTAGCAATTGGAGGCGCAACAACTGGAGCTGGTTCTGCTACTGCTACTGGTGTTGGTGCTGTTGCCACTACTGGTTTCTTTTTGCTATCGCTGTTTGAACAGCCAACTAAAAAAGCCATTACAACTGCGAACGTTAAACCTTGTTTTATTGCTTTAGAAATCATGTGTGTTACTCCAATCAAATAGATCTATAGTAGTTAAAAAACTGTTAAAAAAACGGTGACCACGCAGGTTCACGCACATCACCCTGTTTTGACGGCAATCGAACCTTGGTACGGGCATCTAACGAAACTGCTGCTAAAATACCTTTATTACCAAAACTCGTCGCATACATTAGCATTGCGCCGTTGGGCGCTATAGTAGGCGATTCGTCATAACTTGTCTCGGTTAGAATGCGTAAATTGCCTGATTTAATATCTAGCGCGGCGATTAAATAACCACCATCACGTTGATGAACCATTACCAAACTTTTACCATCGGGGGAGACGCGACCGCGAGCGTTGTACTCGCCGTCGAAGGTTACACGCTCTGTTTGCCCGCTTGCAAGTGTTACTTTATAAATTTGAGGTTTAACGCCACGATTGGATGTGAAAAATATACCCAGACCATCGGTAGTCCAGGATGGCTCTGTATCAATCGCGAAATGATTGGTTACTCGCGAAATCGCCTGCGACGCCAGATTCAATGTATAAACTTCTGGATTGCCATCTTTAGACAATACCATCGCTAAATTTCGACTATCTGGAGACCAAGCTGGTGCGCCGTTTAAACCGCGAAAATTGGTAACTTGTTGACGCTGTCCTGTACTTATATTCTGTACAAACACTGCGGGGCGATCATCCGCCTCGTAAGAAACATAAGCTACGCGAGTTCCATCAGGAGCCCACACCGGCGACAAAATAATTCGTTTGGAATCTAGAAGGGAGCGTGAGCGAGCACCGTCAACATCGGACAACATTAAACGCCACCTTGCAGGTTTTTGAAAAGCTTCGACGTAAATAATTTTAGTAGAAAAGATACCGCGAATTCCGGTAATAGTTTCGTAAGTTTTATCGCTAATCCGATGCGCAATATCCCGCAGCTGCGTTTCCGCACCTTCGAGAGGAACACTGCGAGATAACACACGCTTTTGCTGAACCACATCAAATAATTCGAAGTTAGCAAAGTAGCGCCCAGCTTGTTGAGTAATATCGCCAATCAGTAAAAATTCAGCATTGATCATTTTCCAATCACGATAATGAATTTCAGCTTCATTTTTTGGATATGAAATCATTTTATCGACTGGGATGGATTCGAATTGGCCGCTGAAATTTAAATCATTACGGATAATCTCTGGAATATCTTCCGACAGCGCAGGCCCGACATAATTAAAAGGTACGATTGCGATTCGCGTCGGATTATCGACACCATGTGTGATAGTAATATTCGTTAACTGGGCCTGCACAAAACCAGTCACGAAAAATATGCTCAACAATAAAAAACGTTTCACCGACGTAGATCCTCTGGATTAAATGTAAATGTAAATTGGCGATATCTTCTCTCAAAAACATCAGGCGGAATATTCTTAACTTCCTCAAAACGATCAACTTTTTTTACTGCTTGTTCAGCCGAACGATCAAACGCAGCATCACCGCTACTTTTTACAACATTAACTCCAACAACTTGTCCGGTTGGCAACATCCGTATTTCCAGGACAGTCACCATACCCTTCACGGCTGAAGGAGGACGACTCCAATTTTGCGAGACGCGTTCAGCAATAAGTTGATCATAACTTTTCGTATTCACATTTACGTCATCAACGCGATTGCTGAGCATTTGATCTTCTTTTTGCATGGCTGCCTCAAGCGCTTTTTGCTCGTCTTTAGCTTGCTGATCACGCTTTTTCTTTTTGTCTTGTTCTAATTTTTGTTTTTGCTCTTCTTCTAATTTTTTCTGTTTTTCAGCTTTCGATTTTTCATCTGCTTCTTTTTTAGCTTTTTCTAACTTTAACTTTTCATCCTGTACCTTGGCTTCGGCCTCGGCTTTGTCTTTTTGTTCCTGAATTTTTTCATCCTGCGCTTTGGCTTCAGCTTCCTGACGCTCCTGCTCTTGCTCCTGTTTTATTTGTTTTAATTCAGGATTCTTTTTTCCGTCTAATATTTGTTCTTTCGGTTGTTGTGGCGCAGGCTTGGTTTTGGGCGCAAGATCGACCAGTGTGGCCGTTACAAAGTGCGGCTGATAAGGCTCAGGCTCCTCTTTTAAAAAATCAAATTTAACAATAATAAACACCAAAAGCGCAGTGTGCAAAAATACACTGAGAAACACGGGCAGCGAGAACAACCTTTGTAACTTCATACTTACCAAAAACCTGTAAAGAGCACTTAAGGTGCGGGCGGGTCGGTAATTAAGCCAACTGAAGCCGCACCCGCACTTTTCAATTCACTCATTAATGTAACAATCACACCGTATTGAACACTGCGGTCCCCCTGAACAAACACCAATGTATCAGGCTTCTGGCTAAGTACTTTGCTTACGATTGCTTTTACTTCAACAAGTTTACGTGGCTTATCAGGATCGCCCCCCAGATCAATATAATAAGTCCCATCTTTTTTAACCGAAACATTAATCGGCTCCTGATCTTTAGTATCAATGGGCTCTGCAGACGCTTTAGGTAAATCAACCTTTACACCTTGAGACATCATAGGTGCAGCCACCATAAACACAATTAACAGCACCAACATAACGTCAATGTAGGGCACCACATTAATGTCCGCCATGGGCTTTTTTTTAATTTTTGCTTTGAATTCAGCCATAAGATTTTAACAACTCATTTCGATTCATCCAATTTGTATATTGAACTCTGCGAAAAATTATTTACTATGAACTTGTCTGTGTAGAATTGTCGAAAACTCTTCCGCAAACGTTTGATAATTATTACTAAGCGCTTCTGATCTCGCAGAAAACTTGTTGTATGCTATAACCGCAGGTATAGCGGCAAACAAACCCATTGCTGTTGCCACCAGGGCTTCCGAAATTCCCGGGGCCACAGCTGCAAGCGTAGTTTGTTGAACATGTGCCAAGCCGCGAAACGAATTCATAATACCCCATACCGTCCCGAATAAACCTATATACGGACTGACCGAGGCAACACTTGCAAGGAACGGTAAATTTTCATCGAGCTTTTCTTCTTCGCGGGCAAGCGCCACGCGCATAGCCCGTTGACTGCCTTCCATAATAGCTTCTGAATCTGCACCGGCTTGTTGGCGCAAACGTGTAAACTCTTTGAATCCTGCGCGAAAAATATTTTCAATTCCTTCTACTGCTTCGTTGCGGCCATTGCCCTGCCGATAAAGTTGATTTAAATCTATTCCCGACCAAAATTGTTTTTCAAAATAATCAAAAGCAGCTTTCGCCTTGCTTTGATAAATTGCACGCTGAAAAATCATGACCCAGGAAACCACCGAGGCACAAAATAAAATTAGCATAACCATCTTTACTAGCAAACTTGCGTCGCTAACTAAAGTCCATAGTGATAGAGCATTATCAGTTTCAGACATAACAATATTTAACCTTGAGATTGGGGTTCAACAAAATAGCTTAATTGTGCATGCATATGTTTAGGCAACGCATTGGGTTTCATTGTGGAACTATCGACACAGGCTACACAAATATTACCTACGCAAAGTAACTTCTGGTCACGTGTAACTTGTTGCTTAAACTCAAAATAAGTGCGCGCTAATTTAATTAAGCGAGTGGTAACTTGCAACTCATCGTCCAATCGGGCTGAGCGACGGTACTCAATTTGTGCAGAATGAACTACTAACAATAACCCATCATCCAAAATCGCGACCTTATGATAACCCAAAGTGCGTAAAAATTCTGTACGACAACGCTCCATGTATTTTAGGTAATTAACATAATAAACAATTCCGCCCGCGTCGGTATCTTCTATATACACGCGAATAGGTATACTAAATTCAGTCATCAGCACATTCTTTTGCACAAAATTTATTCGCCGTCATTTATTGCCAACCTCTTTTATTCGTTATTATTTTGTTGCAGGCGTTTCGGCATCTGCATTCCAAAATACAGATAAGCATTATTAGTCAATACACGGCCGCGCGGTGTACGAGCTATAAAACCTTGTTGAATCAAGTAAGGCTCAATAACATCTTCAATAGTTCCGCGATCTTCACTAATTGCTGCAGCAAGACTTTCTACACCGACAGGACCGCCATCAAAATTATTCATGATTGCCATAAGTAGGCGACGATCCATATGATCAAAACCGCGTTCGTCAACATTTAACATATTCAAAGCACTGTCTGCCATGGTTAAAGTCACTACACCATTGCCTTTCATTTCCGCGTAATCACGCACTCGACGCAGCAAACGGTTAGCAATGCGTGGGGTGCCCCGGGCTCGCTTGGCCACTTCTGCAGCACCTTCCGCGTCCATATTCACACCTAATAATGCCGCAGAGCGCGCAACGATATGCGTAAGATCGGCGACATTATAAAACTCCAGTCGCTGAACAATACCAAAACGGTCGCGCAAAGGAGACGTTAATAAACCAGCTCGAGTCGTTGCTCCCACTAATGTGAATTGCGGCAAATCAAGCTTAATCGAACGTGCAGAAGGACCTTCGCCAATCATTATATCCAGCTGGAAATCTTCCATAGCCGGATAAAGAATTTCCTCAACCACGGGACTTAGACGATGAATTTCATCAATAAACAACACATCACCTGGTTCTAAATTAGTCATGAGCGCGGCCAAATCCCCCGCTTTCTCAAGCACTGGTCCAGAAGTGCTTTTAAGAGAAACGCCCATTTCGTTGGCAATAATATGTGCGAGGGTAGTTTTTCCCAATCCGGGCGGGCCAAATACCAAAGTATGATCCAGTGCCTCATTACGCTTTTTTGCAGCGCCAATAAAAATTTCCATTTGTTCACGCACAACCGGCTGGCCAATATAATCAGAGAGGCTTTTAGGGCGCACAGTGCGATCAAGAAATTCTTCGCGCTCTTGAGCTGCGGGTGCTATTAAGCGATCTATTTCTATCATCTTTACTCAGTAATCATTTTAGGATTTATTAAGATGCCATAGCGCGTAAAGCCAAACGAATTAATTCTTCGCTTTTAGCTTCAGGCTTTTGTTTCGCCGCCGTTGCAATCATTTTTGCTGCCTCAACAGGTTTATAACCTAAAGAAATCAACGCGCTTTCCGCTCCGGCATAAGCATCGCTAATGCCCGGCGGCTTAGAAATTTCGCTGTAAATGGATACATCGCCAGATGGCGTATTCCAATTTTTTAATCGATCACGCAATTCAATCACCAAACGCTCAGCAGTTTTTGTACCTATACCAGGCACCTTCGTAAGCGCAGCGACATTATTGTCACGGACACAGCGCGCGATATCATCAGATTCCATACCCGATAGAATTGCAATGGCCAATTTAGGGCCCACACTGCTCACTTTGATTAAGGTGCGAAATAAAGAGCGGTCACGCTGATCAATAAAACCAAATAATTGATGTAAGTTTTCACTGATGGATAAATGAGTATGTAAAATTAATTCAGAGCCCACTGCCGGTAAGCGATAAAAGGTCGTCATAGGTGCTTGTAATTCGTAACCCACGCCGTTCACATCTACCAATAAATAAGGTGGTTGTTTTTCAACTAAGATGCCACGTAAACGTCCGATCATTTTTCTTCTCTAATTTTTCTAAGAATTCACATTGAAAGTTTAATTTGTTATACGACGCGCCCGCGGCGAAAGCTAATAGATCCCGCTAGCTTTATTAAAAGCTGTTGCGAGTTCGCATGACAAAGGGCAACAGCTAATGCATCGGCAGCGTCCTCTTGCGGAGCCGCAGGTAATCGCAATAAAGTTTTAACCATGTGCTGCACTTGTAATTTATCTGCAGCGCCGTTACCCACTACCGATTGCTTAACTTTCCGCGCTTCATATTCAGCAACTGGTAAGTTCTGGGCAACCGCGGCTACGATAGCTGCACCGCGGGCTTGTCCTAACTTTAAGGCTGACGCGGCATTTTTTGCCATAAATACTTGTTCAATGGCCATTTCTTGTGGGCAGTATTGATTGATAATCTGGGTTAAGGAGTTAAAAATAATTTTAAGCCGTTCAGGCAATTCATCGTCAGGAATACGAATAACGCCGCTAGTAACATATTCAATGCTGCTACCAATCACGTTAATAATACCAAAGCCGGTTTTGCGTGAACCGGGGTCTATTCCTAGGATGAGTGCCATAATATCTACAAAAAGTTGATTCGGTGTTACACGGAGGGAAAAGACAAGCAAGGTATTAGCGACGGTTCATCACTAACACCATTCAAGCCAGCATAGCCTTTTACTAATACCCGCTGACAGCCGACTAAAATCTTAAAACGTCCTGCAGATGTTACTCGAGACGTTTTTTCTTGCCATTTTTATACTTTATTTACACGGCTCTATGATTTTTGACTGCGGATCTAATCAATACTAGGCATATGCCGAAAAAAGTTGCCAAAAAAACTACCGCGATAAAAATAAGCGGTTTATTAGGCTTTACCGGATCCAATGAAGACGCGGGTGGATTTACGATAGAAAACAAATTAATATTTCCATCCAACTCTTTAATTCGTTGTAAGTCAATATTCATTTGATCGCGCCACATCTCCATATTCCGTAAATCTACTGTGAAGGGAGCTAAGGACTTGCCTTGACGAGCAACAAGAATATCAATTTGCTGCATTAAAGCTTTAGTTCCCAATAAATAATCCTGACTGTCTAAAATTTTTAATTGGATATTTTCCAGCGCTTTAAATGGCGTTTCTTTAATACCCAAAGACTCAGCTATTTTTACATTTTCACGAATTTTTGTTAGCTCATCAGTCAATTTTTGTTGTTCCGTCAAATTTCTGGAATCATAACTTACCGCTAGAGCTTTTAGGTTCGCGTTATAATTTTCCTGTATTTTCTGCGATTGTTCCAGCCACATCTGTTGGTTTAAAAAAACCAAATAATCATTAAGTAACTTGACGCCTTCTTTGGGGTCTCTATATGTCAAAGAAATTTTTCGAGCAGTAATTTCAGGCGTTTTAGAATTTAAAGGATCCAAAACAAGCGCTTTGTAAAATTTTTTAAAACTACGGGATTCATCCGTTGATGGAGCATCAGGTGCTAAATCTAAAGTCTTTCCCGTCCGCTTTTCCCAAAAAGCTTTTAATGCCGATAGTGAATTAACTTGCAACAATACTCTATCATAAATTTTCTTCTCATCAGGAGCAGGCGTCTGATATTCAACACTCCCCAAAATTGATGGGCTCAAGGGACGCAGCTGAACTGCTGATACAGCATCTATCGTTGTTTCAATCTTGTAATAAGATGGACTTATAGTTAACGCAATTAAAGCTATAATTGCGCTTATTAGCACAATTTTTGCAATTAAAATTCGAGCTCTCCAAATTTTCTTTAGCAAATCTAACATGTCAATTTCATCTGAGTTAGCAAGCTGATTGCCTTGCTTCCGTCTATCGCTATACATTTAAATATATCCAATTAATAATGAGTTATTAGTTGAGTTTATGTCGATAATGCAAACACCTAATTGTCTTATCGATATTTTCACTCGCTTACATTCCATATTCAGCTGCTTCAACTGAAACGGTAGCCTGTTCTTTTTTACGCAAACGAATATGCAAATCACGCAATTGCAAATCGTCTACTGCACCTGGAGCATCTGTCATCACGCAAGCTGCACTTTGTGTTTTAGGGAAGGCAATCACGTCTCGGATAGAACTTGCTCCAATCATTAACATGATCAGACGATCCAAACCAAATGCCAAACCGCCATGCGGTGGTGCGCCGTATTTTAAAGCATCTAATAAGAAACCGAATTTTTCCCGTTGTTCTTCGTCACTAATACCCAGTAAATTGAATACAGCTTGCTGCATAGGTTGAGTGTGAATACGCACGGAACCGCCACCTAATTCCGTGCCATTCAATACTAAATCATATGCTTGCGATAAGGCTGCCCCAGGATTTTTCGCCAATTCTTCCGGGGTACAAGAAGGTGCGGTGAAAGGATGATGGAGCGCATTGAAGTTGCCTTTTTCGTCTTCCTCAAACATGGGGAAATCTACCACCCAAAGCGGCGCCCACTCACAGGTATAAAGATTCAAATCCGCACCCAATTTACAGCGCAGAGCGCCCAAAGCTTCAGTAACGATTTTATGTTTATCTGCTCCGAAGAAAATCAAATCGCCATTTTCAGCACCTACACGATCCAAAATTGCCGCTCGCACAGAGATGGGCAAATTTTTCACGATCGGTGACTGCAAACCTTCTTCAAGATCTGATTTATCGTTTACTTTAATGTAAGCCAGGCCTTTAGCGCCGTAAATACCCACAAATTTGGTGTATTCGTCAATTTGTTTACGAGTCAGCTTGTCATTGCCACCAGGGACTTTCAGTGCGGTAACACGCGATTTAGGATCATTGGCAGGACCCGCGAAAACTTTAAATTCAACTTCTTTTACCAAATCATTAATATCGACCAATTCGAGCGGTATACGCATGTCGGGCTTGTCAGAGCCATATTTAGCAATCGCTTCAGAAAATGGCATGCGAGAAATTTCACCAAACTCTACTGACTTCAGTTCTTTAAACAATTCACGGATCATTTTTTCAGTGACCGACATAATTTGTTCTTGCGTCATAAACGAAGTTTCTATGTCGATTTGCGTAAATTCAGGCTGACGATCAGCCCGTAAATCTTCATCGCGAAAGCACTTTGCAATTTGATAATAACGATCAAACCCGGCCACCATCAGCAATTGTTTAAACAACTGGGGGGATTGTGGCAATGCAAAGAATTTACCGTCATGGGTACGCGAGGGCACTAAATAATCACGCGCACCTTCGGGCGTTGCACGGGTTAAGATTGGAGTTTCAATATCCAGGAACCCGTTACTATCTAAATAGTTGCGAATAGCGGTTGTAACTTTTGAACGAAAACGCAGGCTTTTTTGCATCTCTAAACGGCGCAGATCGAGGAAGCGATATTTCAAACGTACATCTTCACCCACATTTGAATAAGAATCCAAAGGGAACGGAATGGTTTCGGCTTCGTTTAAAATAGTCAGCGCAGTGGCATAAACCTCAATACTTCCGGTAGCCATATTTGGATTGACAGTAGTTGCGGCACGCGCACGTACTTTTCCTGTAACTTGCAATACATATTCACCGCGAACTTTATTGGCTAACTCAAAATTTTCTTTGGCATCAGGATCAAACACCACTTGCACTATACCGTCACGGTCGCGCAGATCGATAAATATCACACCGCCGTGGTCACGACGACGATCCACCCATCCACAGAGGGTGACTTCTTGATCAATATGGGTGGTATTTAAAAGGCCACAGTATTGGCTGCGCATAGAGGCTTCCTGTTATCTAAAAAGTCAATAATAAAATGAATATAAAATTTAGAGCTGTCAATCCGCTGATTTACTGGCTGCCGGAGTACTTGCTGACGGCTTGCTTTCAGATGAACTTGAAGCTGCAGCTCCGGTGGAACCGGACGAGGAAGAAGAACCCGACTCGCCGGCGATATTCTTTTTACTTCCCGATTTGAAATCGGTTTCATACCAGCCGCCGCCCTTCAAGCGAAAACCCGCCGCAGATATTTGTTTCTTTAATGTTGGTTTGGTGCAAGCAGGGCAATCAATCAGGGCCGCATCGCTCATTTTTTGCAAAGCTTCCTCTATATGGTCACAAGCTTCACATCGATATTCATAAATAGGCACAGCAACCACCTTTACAAGGTTTAAACACGCGTTTTGGTGCGAAAGCAACCAAAGCCAAAAAGGCTCGCGATTATAGCCTAAGCAACCGCCAGCGAGAACCAAAAAATAGCTTATGGCACGCTTGAGTAATGCATACGTGCCAAAATACGTTGCGCATGAGAAGCGACATAACCAGGATAGCGCTTCTCAAACTTGCGCGGATTGGGCAACATCACTGCAATACGTACGGCTTGTTGCGGACTGAGGCTGGCCGCCCGTGACTGATAATAATGCTGTGCTGCCGCTTCTGCGCCGAAGACACCGTTACCCCACTCCACCACATTCAGGTACACCTCTAAAATACGACGCTTATCCCAGAGCAATTCAATCATTACGGTGATGGCTGCTTCTTCCAATTTCCGAAAGTACGAGCGTGAAGGTGAAAGAAATAAATTTTTAGCTAACTGCTGCGTGATGGTCGAGCCACCCGCTACCGATTTACCTTTGCGCTGATTTTTCTCAAAAGCTTCTTGTATGCCACTCCAATCAAACCCTTGATGCTCCATAAAGCTATCGTCTTCTGATGCCACTACGGCGCGCTTCAAGTGCACTGAAATTTGTGTGTAAGGTACCCATTTATAGTTCAATTTAGCGTTCGGTTTTTTGGTTTGCAGCTCGTCTAAACGCAGCTCCATAAAACTGGTTGTTGTTGGCGCATACCACTTCCAATACAACACATGTGCAAACAGCCACAACTGATAAGCACACAATAATACAAATGTTATTACTAAAAACCACTTACTCGTGCGGATAAAAGATCTCATTAACAATTCCAACATTTTTATATAATCGTGAAGCCAAGCTAACCACCGAGAAACAAAAAACCCAAGCACAATATGTATGCTCGGGCTTTTCGCTGCATTTTATGTCTAACAATTTGTATAACATTAAATACCCATTCGAGCTTCCTTGGCCGCGCGCATTTTTTCTATATTCTCCAGCATTTGTTTTGCTTCATCGCTCGGAGCCTGTTCGGTAGGAGCAACATCAGCTGCCTTCTCCATTGGCAATACATTCACGTTGGGATTAATGCTTAATTCTGTTGCGCCTTTTACTGGTTGATTATCGTAATGCACCACGCCTTTGGCATCAGTCCATTTGTAAATTTGCACCGGCGCAGCGTGCGCACTGATTAAGCTATCTTCCGTCACCTCATTAACTATTTTTTTTGCTTGCGCAACAAATTCGCCTGCGGAAATTTTTTTAAAGGTACCCATAACGCCGTCACGTTGAAGCTGTTCACTCCACGCTTGTACAGGCACACTTCCCGGTTTATAGAAGACAAATCCAAAAAAAATACCTAAACCTAACACTAAAATAATAATTAAATTTTTCATAGCTTCCCTAAATCACGTAAATATAAAATTTGCAAAATAATGCGACGAACAAAAATTATGCTAAGCAAACAGCGCTGAAATCAAATACCCTAGCGAGAGTAGCGAGGTATATTTTTGCTCTAAAAATCATATTGTCGCAAGCCGCAGGAAATTTCAGCCTCATTAGCGATTAATATTTAACGAAATAATCACAGCGTTACACTATTAGATCCAGCAACAACACACCAAACAATCCTGCGAGCCCTACAATGGTTTCCATGGCCGTCCACGACTTAAAGGTGTCTCGCAAACTTAAATTAAAATATTCTTTGTACATCCAAAAACCCGAATCATTAACATGCGAACACATTAAACTACCAGCGCCAATTGCAAGCACCATTAAATTTGGGTTAATGCTTGAGGTCGCCAACACCAGGGGCGCCACAATACCTGCAGCAGTTAGGCCTGCTACTGTTGCTGAACCCAGGCAAACGCGAATTATAAACGCAATTAACCAGCCTAGCAGTAGCGGATTCAGAGGGATATTTTTTAATGCGTCCGCTATTTCATTACTTACACCGCTATCCACAAAAATTTGTTTAAGGGCACCTGCACCGGCAATAATTAATAAAATGAGCGTTATATCCTTAATGGCTACCGTATAGCTCTGCATTAAATGTTTAATGCCAACCCCACGTTTTAAACCCAAACGATAACTTGCAATAGCCAAAGCAATAAGCATCACCATCATTGGGTTGCCTATCAACACGAGAGAACTTGAAAAGCTGCTGGTGTCATCGACTATTAACGGTAATAGCGTAGCCAGGCTCAACATCAGTACGGGCAATGAAGCAATAAAAAAACTATCAAAAGATGAAGGCAACTTTTCTTCAGCGATTAATGTCGGTGTAAAAATCGCTAGCGGCTCGCAATGAATATTTTTTAACAGCCGGGCAAACAATGGCCCTGCTAACGCCATGGTTGGTACAGCAATGATTAGACCGTAAATTAATGTCAAACCAAAGCTGGCATTAAATTGCGGTACCATTGCGGTAGGTGAAGGATGCGGCGGCAAAAAACCATGCGTAACAGACAGCGCGGCCAGCAAAGGAATACCTAAATACACCGCCGGCAATTTAGTTTGGTAAGCAACCGAAAACACCAAGGGTACCAACAATACAAAGCCGACGTTGTAAAACAGTGGAATGCCCACAATAAAACCCGTCAACATGAGCGCCCAGGTAATATATTTTTCGCCACACAAGGCAATTAATACCGATGTAATTTTTTGCGCAGCGCCACTTTCTGCAATTAACCTTCCAAACATCGCCCCCAAACAAATAATAGCCACCAGCGAACCCAGCATAGAACCTATGCCTTTTTCGATGGATTGGGGGATTTTCTCCAATGGGATGCCGAGCAGCACACCGCCGACTAACGCACTAATCAAAAATGCAATGAACGGATTAAAATGCCAATAGGCGATGAGCAATATTAATAAAGCAAGGCAAAAAATAACCGCAATAATTGACATGGCTTTCTCTTATTGTTAATTACGCAAAAAAATTTAAGGTTCCGGCAAGCACTTTAGCAGCAAGAACCTATAGAATGACAACTTTAACGACTGCCGTTCACAAGTTTATTGTTGAAGCTTTCTCTATGAATATTTCCTTATGAAAAACGAAGCCTATTTGGAGCGTTTACGCGGATTGTCAACTCGCCTGGTAACGCTGCAAAAGCCGATTCGCATTCTTGATGCTATCAAATGGCCGGCCAACATAGAAGAACGATTTCTTGCCCAAGCCGGACGAGAATTACCCGACATCAAAGCAGACTTCTACCAGAAACAACCCTTAGCCTTTAACCCTGACAGTATTTATCAATCGCTCAAAGAATTAAAAGCCGACGTACGCAAGCAACTTGGGCGCGGCGATTCACTGGGCCAAATACTCTACGCTACTGTAGATCAATACCAGATAGTTATTGAGCTTTTACGCCACCGCGGGACGGATCAATTCGGCCATTTCAGCCAATTACTGTACGGTTCTGCAAAAGACAAAATTCGAGGCGATCGCAAAACTTTGCGCCAAATGGGCGAGAGCCTATGCCATATTTTCTCGCTGCCAGCGGCCGAACACTTACATCGCCCTTATCCTCATCACATTAGCTCAGAACAAGCCGTCAATGTGTTGCACCATCGCATGGACAGCTACTTCGGTGCTAACGAAGTACGCGTTGAAATTAGTGATGATATTGTCTCTGATGCTTCGGCGGGTGGCGACTGTATAAAAATAAACCGTCGCGCGCAATTTTCCGAGTTGGATTTACAAGTACTTGAGGTTCACGAAGGCTGGGTACATGTGGGCACTACCCTTAATGGTCGCCTGCAACCCTGGGCAACCTGGCTAAGTGTGGGCTCACCGCGCATCACTGCCATTCAGGAGGGCATAGCCGTATTAATAGAAACGCTTACTTTTAGCTCATTTCCCCAACGTGCGCGGCGTATTAGTGACCGCGTAGTCGCCGTGGATTTGGCTGAAGAAGGCGCTAATTTTTGCGAAGTTTATCGCTATTTTATCGATAGGGGATTAAGTGAACATGATAGCTACCGTGTGACTCAACGCGTATTTCGCGGCGGCACGCTGAGCGGTGGCTCAGTTTTTACCAAGGATATTTCTTATGTAAAAGGATTTGTCGAAAATGTGAATTTTATTCGCAGCGCAATAAAGGCTGGGGTACCGGAAATTATTCCTATGCTATTTGTAGGCAAAGTCACTCTCGATGATCTACCTTTACTTTATGAACGTTATTTAGAAGGTGTCATTGCCGCCCCTAAATATTTACCTCCCATGTTCCGCGATTTAAATGGGCTTTATGTGTGGTTTGGATTTTCCAGCAGTATGTCGGTAATGAACATTGGGCGGGTACAACAGCATTTCAGTAAACTTTTTAAGAATATGCCTGCATCGACACCGCTTTATCCCAACACCAATGATACCGAATGAGTCAGTGCAAATAATACGAATGATATAGAAGGCACTTAGTGTAATGATGTACTACAAAGTTGTAATATCGGGCGAAAACATTTTTTTTGAAAACTACGATAGCAGCACACCTATTATTGGTTTTATCGCGTGCCGTTTAGTAAAAGCACAAACCCAGGAATTAGCTATTGCCACAGCAAAACGCGACATACTGGTACATTGGAATCAAAGTTTTAATGCTGACCGTCGCCATGGCATGCCAGGCCTGCAAGTCGAATATTTTGCGCCTTTTACCGGTTGGAAAAAACCTAAAACCAAACATGATTATTATTGGTTTAGCGATGCGGAACACAAGCAAGCACAAATCGATAAATTTACTCTACAAAAAGAAAAATGGTGGCAAAAAAAGTTTTTTTAACGCTTAAAAAATTCGATGATTAGCGCATCACAATAAAAGAAATTTTTATGCTTTCATTGCGAAGATCCCTCAAGCTCTGGTTAAAAACCCAATGTCAGATGACTGACCATTGCAGTCATGGGCTTCTGGTACGCAAAACTGCTGACGAACACCAACTCATAGCCAAATGGCCAGAAAGTGAGGTGACTGAAGTAGCTGTAATTAAGACCGGCGTAATTGATGGGGATGCCATTGATGACGTTACTCTGCAGGCACTTGCGCAAGTTTTGACAAAGCAACGCTTGCATATTGCACAACTGAATGAACAACAAACATTGCTTGCACAGCCAATTATATTTGCTGATAAATATTGGGGCACTGTTGTTTTACGCTTGAAAAATAACGATAAAAAAAATATACAAGCAAGTTTAATGTTGTTACAGCGCGGTATGTTATGGCTACAGTTCATATTGCATCAACAAGGCGATGTTAATGAGCCTGATCCTGAACCAACATCGTCGCCTGCCAATATCGTCAATCCAGATATTAACTCGCAAGCAACTCACTTATTAAATCTACTCAACACCTTATTAAAAGAAAATTTACTCGGTGAAACTGCCATTAGCCTGGTCAATATTCTGGCGACTCAGGTACAAGCAGTACGCGTAAGTTTAGGTTTACAAACGCCAAAGGGAATAAAATTAACGGCAGTTTCTTTCTCAGCTAATTTTGATCACCGCACTGAGGCAATGCAAATCATTGTTAACGCTATGGATGAAGCAGCCGATCAGCGTGTGGATATTCATTGTTTCTCATCCGCTGCTAAACTCGCGCAAGCATCGCCAACAACTGATGCACAAGGCGCTATTGAACGTTGTCATGAGCAGCTATTGCAATTACATAAACTCAATTCACTACACACATTTTTATTGCGCAATAATGATGGCATCATCGGCGTCATTACTATTGAAGAAGGTGCACAAAATCCATTTACTCCTGAGCAATATGAATTTATACAGTTGGCTGTGCCAGCTATTAGCGATTTACTCGCACTAAAATGTAAAAATGCAGCAGGCATTACGCAAAATATAAAAACCTTGTTGTTGCAAAAGTCAAATCTTTGGTTTGGTGCGAGACAAGTGCGCGGAAAAATTATTGCTGCTACTGCATTGACTTTTCTCTGTGTATTAATTTTTCCCGCAAATTATTGGATCACCAATGACGCAAGCTTGCAAAGCATCAACAAATATTTATTGGTGGCACCGCAAGAAGGTTATTTAAGTATTATAAAAGCGCGTCCCGGTGATCTAGTGAAACGCGGTGATTTATTGGCGCAGTTAAATGACGATGCGCTGCGCCTGGAAAGGCGCAAACTTGCCAGTCAAATGGTGCAATCGCAACAGGAATACGATAATGCTTTGGCTAACGCTAATCGCGCATTGGCCGCTATAGCCAATGAAAAAGTCGACCAGGCAAATATTCAATTGCGTTTAATTGAACAGCAATTGGAGCGTACACAACTGGTGGCACCCACGGACGGTATCATTATTTCCGATGATATTTCATCATCATTAGGAGCTCCGGTAAAACAGGGGCAGGTTTTGTTTGAAATCGCTGCCGAACAAGGCTACCTCGTACAATTGTTTGTGGATGAGCGCGATATCTCCGCGCTTCAAGTGGGACAAACCGGCCACATTAAATTAACCAGCTTACCCACCGAAGTATTTGCCTTTACGCTAAAAACCATTACGCCCATCAGTGAGGTGCGTAATGGTCGCAATTTTTTTCGCGTGGAAGCCAACCTTCACAGCGACTCGACTATTTTGCGCCCGGGCATGACCGGGCCAGGAAAAATCCTCGCCGGTAGACATTCTCTAGGCTGGATTTGGTTTCATGATATTTGGTATTGGCTGAGGCTAAAATTTTGGTGGTGAGGTTTGCAAAATGACAGCTATAACCCACAACCCGCTCTGGCAACGGCTTGAATTTTTGCGGCCTTCTTTACCGCGACACATTGACTTTCAGCGACGCGATTACAATAACCAACTGTGGTATTTGTTACACGACAAAAGCAATGGTCATTTTCATCGGCTTACACCCTCCGCTTACCGTCTTATTAGCTTTATGAATGGCCGCCATTCATTACAACAAATTTTAACTGCGGCATCAGCACCCGAATTTTACGAATCAGTCGAGGAAATTCCTACACCAGAAGAATTAATTCTATTACTACAATATTTGCACGTTGCCGACTTGTTAGTGTGCGATTTGCCACCCAACACACAAGAATTGTTTTCGCGGCAACAACAGGCAAAAAAACAAAAATGGTTGCGCTTGTTGATTAATCCACTGGCGTGGAAATTTTCGCTGGGTAACCCGGATAAAATTTTAACCTGGCTATTGCCCCTAGCACGTGTATTGGCAACCCCCATAATGGGCTTCATTTGGCTACTGGTGGTCAGCTATGCAGTACTGCAAGCAGGCAATCATTGGTCCGAACTGGGTACCGGCCAATTAGATAAAATACTGTCCCCGAGCAATCTCTTTTTAATCTGGCTAATTTATCCACTGCTAAAAATAGTTCATGAACTCGGGCACGGCTTGTTCACAAAAGTCTGGGGCGGCAATGTTCATGAGTGCGGCATTATTTTTATATTAGCAACCCCACTGCCCTTCGTTGATGCCAGTGCCGCGACGGGCTTTAACTCAAAAAACCAGCGCCTGATGGTAAGTGCAGCGGGTATGGCTGTGGAATTATTTATCGCAGCACTGGCATTGTTATTTTGGCTCGAGATGGAGCCAGGTTTAACGCGCGATATTCTCTACAATATTATGTTGATTGGAGGGGTATCCACATTGTTTTTTAACGGCAATCCGCTAATGCGTTATGACGGTTACCATCTTTTAACAGATGCCTTCGATCTACCCAATTTAGCCAGCCGAGCCAATCAACAGGTTAGTTATTTAGTGCGTCGTTACGGTTATGGTTTACAAGGATTAATTCCTCCTGCGGCATCGCGCAACGAAGCCATTTTTTTTACAAGTTATAGTTTGGCCGCATTTAGCTACCGACTATTTATGTTGGGTTTAATTATTTTATTGGTGGCCAATTATTTTCCAACACTGGGTTTGCTGCTAGCAATTTGGTTAGTAGCTTCCCAATTATTGTTACCCACCTTTAAATACATGCAATTTTTATTTCGCAGCAAGCTCTTGCACAGCGCTCGCAAACGCGCCTTATCCATAGTGGGTGGAAGCATTTTTTTCTTGATGCTATTTTTAATTGCAGTCCCCATGCCGTTCTACACTTCCGTCGAAGGTGTGGTGTGGCTGCCAGATACTGCGCGCATTAAAGCTGAATCCAGCGGCGAGATTACGCAAGCACTGGTCAGTGACGGTGCCCAAGTCCCGCAAGGGCAAATATTATTTTATTTAACTAACATTTCCCTAACGGCAGAATTAGCTTTTAAACAAGCCAGTTTGCGTGAATACAATGCGCGCTTACAACAAGCATGGCTGGATGATCGCGCCCAGGCTCAATTGCTTGAGCAAGATGTAAGTGCCCTCAACGCTGAAGTTGAAAGTTTACAAAATAGAGTTGCGCATTTAGTTATCCGTAGTCCGTCAGCAGGTCGGTTTCGCAGTACTAAAAATTATCAGCTACTCGGTAGCTATCTGCATCAGGGCGATAGCCCGGGCATTATCGAAACATCCGAACCCTTACGCATTCGCACTGCGTTAACTCAAGAGGAGATTGGTTCAGTGCGCACGGCAACCCAAGCTATAGAAGTGCGTCTGGCTAGCAATCCTGCAGCAGCACTGCCGGCATTGGAGAGCCAGCAAGTACCCGCTGCTACTTTTGATTTACCCAGTGTTGTACTAGGTGCAAAAGGTGGGGGTCGTCTCGCCCTCGATGCAACCCAAGCTGAAGGCTTAAAGACGGCGCAAATGATTTTTTTAGTCGACGTGAACCTGCAAGAACTGCTACCGGAAGGCCACTTTGGCGAGCGCGCTTATGTGCGCTTTTACCATCCCGCCGAACCCCTCGGCTTTCAACTTTATCGCCTGCTGCAACAGCTCTTTATCCGTAGTTTTCGGCAATAACTTATTTTTTCTTCTATAGTCATAGACAGGTATTTAAGCGTCGCAGGTCACCATGCAAAAAATAGTAGTTTTTTTATTGTTAATCGGTATCAACCCAGTCTATGCGCAAGTTACAGGCAAAGACCCGAGCCAATTAAATTGTCGTATTGAACCTTCGATGGTCGTTGAGGTGAGCAGTGCCGTTGAAGGCGTTATCAGCGAAGTGCTAGTGGATAAAAACAGCCAGGTAATTAAAGGCGCGGTGCTAGCGCGTCTGGACTCAGGATTAGAATCAGCCACCGCAGACTTACGCCGCATGCAAGCAGAACTCAGTAGCGATATCGATGCGCAACGCCTGGCGTTCGATTACAGCCAGCGCACACTTGAGCGGGTGAAAAATTTATATGAGAAAAAAGTCGCTTCATTAACTGAGATGGATAAAGTGAAAACTGAACATGCAATTGCTGCACAGCAGTTGCAACAGGCTCAAGACCGCAAACGCCAAGCGGATTTTGAGTACAAAAGAGCACTGGCTGATCTGCAGCGTCGCACTATCCTTAGCCCTATCAATGGGGTGGTGGTGGAACGTTACAAACAACCGGGTGAGCATATCGACTTTGATCCAGTCTTAAAAATTGCGCACCTCGATCCTTTAAAAGTCGAGGTTTATGCCCCTATAAGTTTGTATGGCATTATCAAGCAAGGTATGAAAGCGACTGTGACCCCCGAGCTTGGCTCAGCCAGCAAGCCTTATATTGCCGAAGTCATTCTGGTAGACCAGGTAATAGATGGGCCGAGCAATACCTTTGGTATCCGCCTTTCTATTCCCAATCCAGATAACAAACTGCCCAGCGGCTTGAAATGCAAAGTGACTTTTCCTGGCGTAAGTTTAAATTTGCTGGATGCCAAAACTGGCAGTTAGTCACTGGCTTTCATTATTGTTCTGGCGCTCCCGAAAAATACTGAAGGTTTCCAAAAGCATCACGCAACAGTTAGGTCGGATTTACAAACATCAGGGCAGTTACAACCAAATTCATATTATTTACTCAAGGTTATGACATTTTTTATCTGGCATGGCGCATGTCTATTTATGTGCCATCATAAGAGGGTCTTTCGTCTACAATTGAGCTAAAGGAGATTATCAATTTTGGCGGCTCCTTAACTTTTTATTCAATCAGAGGACTGTGTTATGCAAACAGAGATCTGTGCGAATAATAAAAATAGAATTATCCATGGCTAAATTAACTCGTTATCGTCGTCCGCTGATTGAAGCTATTGAACCCAGGCTATTATTTTCAGCTACCGCTGACATAGCTGTATTTGATGACGGCACAACACACGGTGACTATCTTGCCAATGCTGCCGCTGAACTTGACCTGAGCCAGATTTATGTCGATGCCGGTCAACAATTTTATTCTGCCCCCCACGCACTTGATGAAACCACAGCTGAATCTGCCGCTGTGGAATCAATGCAGGCATTTGCACCGGTAGAAATCGCAGAAACCTCCGCACCCGAAACTCACAGCTTTCTTTTTGTCGATACCCAGGTGCACGATTATCAAACCTTAGTGAAGGATATTCTTAGCAATCCCGCTAACAAAAATATCGAAGTTATTTATTTAAATGCACAACAAAACGGTGTCCAACAAATCAGTGAAACGCTGAGCCCCTACACAAATATTTCGGCGATACATCTTATCTCCCACGGTGTCGCCGGCGAGGTACAACTCGGTAATGCAATACTTAATGAAAATACTATTGTCAATTTCACCCAGGAATTACAAACATGGAAAACAGCATTAACACAAGATGCGGATATTTTAATTTACGCCTGTGATTTAGCGGCGAACGCAGCGGGTTTAAATGTCCTCAAGCAAATCAGTGATTTCACCGGGGCCGACGTAGCTGCGAGCGATGATGCAACAGGCACCGCAGGATTTAATGCGGATTGGATTTTAGAAAAAAATGTCGGTGCAATTGAAACCGGCACATTGCTGAGCGACTCACAAAATACGATATGGCAAGGTGCATTGGCCGATGTAACCTACATCAATACGGGTGCTGCCAGCAACGCTTACGCTTTTTCAAACACAACCAATATTGGCCAATCGTTCCAATATTTTCCCGTCGGTATTACAGTCGATCAAATTAGCATTCAATTATTAAAAGATGTCAGTGCTGCATCGCAAACTATTACGCTTGAGCTTCGCACCAATGGGTGGAATGGAACTCTGGTAGCAACTTCAAATATTTCATCCGACATTTTGTCCAGCAGTTTTCAGTGGGTAGATTTCAATTTTTCCGAGCAAAATTTAACGAATACCGATGTTTATTACATCAAAATACGTTCATCTGGCAGCGATGGTTTAGTCAGCGCCGCTTATCACAACAGCAATGTTTTTAATGATGGTGTCTTCCAATTAAATGGTAGTGGCGATGCGAGCAAAGAACTTGCTTTTTTATTAACTAATGCCGACCCTAATTCAGCTCCGACCAACAGCCCCGTTACGCTTAGCGCTGTTGCTGAAGATTCCGGTGTGAGGTTGATTACGCAGGCCCAGCTACTGGCCAATGCCAGTGATGTTGATGGCGATACCCTGACCGCGACCGGTTTAACTCTGGCCACTGGCACCGGTAATTTGGTCGACAATGGCAACGGGACCTGGAATTTTACCGCTACCAGCAATGACAGCACCGGAGTCAGCTTTAGCTACAACATTGGTGATGGCACCACGACTATTGCGGCGACCGCCAGCCTGGATATCACACCGGCGAACGATCCTCCCACTAACTCTCCCGT
>JAZKFX010000010.1:0-19261 GCA_040386215.1 Pseudomonadota bacterium | reverse complement strand
TGTGTAAAAAGATTCCATAAAGACGGATGGAATGTAATAACTTGTTCAAGAAACACAAAAACCTGGCTGGGAAATTTGCAGCTATTTCCTGAACTATGCAATGTAGATTATGTAGAAACTGATGTATCAGATGACGACTCTTTAAACAGACTATTCGAGTATATTGGTTATAAATATAATTATTTAAATGCTGCAGTTAACAATGCGTCGCCAAAAATTATTTCTCAAGGAGAGTTCAGAGGAGTTCCTACAGAGAATCTATTTAGCACATTAAAAAGTGATTTTTGGTCGTACGTCGTATGCTTGCAAAAAGAGCTAAACTTGATGGGCTCAGGCAGCTGTATCGTAAATGTTAGTTCGGTTAACGGTTTAAGGCCTTGTGCCGGTGCGGCAATGTATAGTGCAGCTAAACATGGCCTGGAAGGGTTGACTAGATCAGTTGCGCTGGAGGCGATTCAAAATGGCATTAGAGTGAATGCAGTTGCGCCTGGAGTAACATGGACATCCAGATGGGAAGAACGAGAACATAGTAACCCTAATATCCGTAAGGAAGTCGAAACTGAAATTCCTATCAAACGTTTCGCAGTTGAATCAGAAATAGTCAATGCGATTGAATGGCTGTGCAATGCAAAGTCTAGTTATGTTGTCGGTCACACGTTGGTTGTTGATGGAGGCCTTTCGTTAAATTGATTGTCGAAAAGCTAACAAAAGTTCAACGCGGACAAAATGATCTGCGTTTCGTTTATGCGTATGCACTTATATATTATTATGCAACACTAGGCTCCGGTCACTTTGCCGGTTAAGTTGGGCGCTAAGTATCACGAGCAGGAAATTATGAACTTAATGAAAGGAAAGTGCTTGTGTGAATCTGTCGAATATGAAATCACAGGTTCACTCGGCCCAGTTTATAACTGCCATTGCTCAAAGTGCAGAAGGTGGCATGGTTCAGCTTTTAGAACCCGTGCATCCATAAACAAAAATCAATTCAAGTGGGTAAATGGTTCTGAAAATTTGTCTTCGTACAAATCATCTGAAAACGTTACAAAGTTTTTTTGTAAAACCTGCGGTTCACCTTTAATCAGTACCTATGAAAATAAACCTGAAATTTTAGGTGTTCCACTTGGTGGCATTGAAGGAATTCATGACCTTGTTACAGAAGCAAATATTTTTGTAGGCTCGAAAGCAACCTGGTATAAAATTACGGACTCAGTGCCACAATTTGAATCCTGGCCTGGCTCAGAAGAAGCAGTCAGAAAAACCAATACTTAACAAGCGACTGTTTCAATCTTTAAATTTTAGGCATGGCACCACCGCTGGTTATCTCTCACCATCGCATTTAAAATTGTAATCAATCTTTTCTCTTAAGGAGCAACATGATGACTAGTTCTATACGCACCTGCCTCTGGTTCCGTGATGGTCGCGGTCGTGAGGCCGCAGAGTTTTACTGCGCTCTGATTCCGGGAAGCAGAATCGAAGCGACCTTCGATATCTCCGGAGATGGTACTTCCTGGCTAATCGACTTCACGCTGGGCGGGGTGCCGTATCAGATACTCGATGCAGGACCGATGTTCACCCTAACCGAGGCAGTGTCGATTTCGGTTGAGACGGACGATCAAGCAGAGACCGATAGGCTTTGGGCAGCGCTAACCACAAATGGCGGCGAAGAAAGCCACTGTGGCTGGCTAAAGGATCGCTACGGAGTGTCGTGGCAGGTTTTCCCGAGGCGGCTGACAGAATTGACATTAAGGGCCGACAAAAATGTGTCGGCCAAGGCGATCGCGGCGATGATGAAGCAAAAGAAGATCGATATTGCCGAAATCGAAGCGGCGGTTCGTGCCTAAAATTCTATGGCCTAACAATTCATCCAAGCCGATGCCGCTTCGCGGCTCGACTTTATTCAGGCAGTAAATTCACACATGCGATACATTTATGAAAAAATAGCTATTTTACTTTTAGTGTCATTGCAGTCTTGCTTTGTTCATGCAGAATTGAAATATAGCAGCTCTGAACTGACTGTCTGGAAGTTGTATCACGATTTTTCCTGGCAAGCATTAATGCATGCAGGGCCTGATTATCCTATACACCATCAACCAGTTAACATTCTAAGAAAGTATTTCACTGAAGAGTTGGCTGATCTGATAAAAAATGACTACGAATGTGCTGAGAAGGAAAAAGAAATTTGCAATCTTAATTTTGACATTATTTTCAATTCGCAAGATGCAAGTATATTAAGTATTTCTATAGATAAACAGCAGTCTAAAAATAATATTGTGGTGGTAAAGTTTAATGAATTTGAAGAGGAAAGTATGAGATATTCAATTTCTTATGAGGTGCAAAACACTAAAGAAGGTTTTAAAATATCAAACATAATTTATTCAAAGTCAAAAGACTTGAAGAAACTTCTAGCATCAGAGTAATTTAATAAGTTCAGCTTCGCCACTGCCTGGCTAGACAGTTTTCAAGTCACGGTTTTAGCTAGGCGCCCCTATAGGTTTGCTGCGCAAAAGTATTCCCTAAAGCCACAATTTAAAAACTGCCGCTAGGTTAATCCATGAGAAGAAAACGTCTTAACCATTATGCTGATGTAATACGCAAAATGTTTGCAGGCCGGTGCATGGGAAACGACCTAGAGATTTTATCTGAAATTCCTGATGGAATTATTACCATTGATTTGCTTGCAGGTAAAGATAGTCATTCTATTGTTGGTGAATTAAATTTGTCTGTATCCAAGGAAGTAACCGCATGGTTATCACACCAAAGCGCGAAAGAAGGTATCGACTGGGCTAAAATGGACAGCGCGACCCTTGAGGTTGCAATGGATACTGGAAAAGTTGCAACGAACAGAGAAAAGATTGTCATGTTTAATTTTGAATGCAAAGC
The DNA here is from genome assembly GCA_040386215.1 of Pseudomonadota bacterium. Classification (GTDB taxonomy): domain Bacteria; phylum Pseudomonadota; class Gammaproteobacteria; order Pseudomonadales; family Cellvibrionaceae; genus Cellvibrio. The sequence continues at coordinate 16,381 of JAZKFX010000010.1, read as the reverse complement.
AAAGTTATGTACTGCAGATGCATGTTATGAAACAGCTTTTTTAGAAACTGCAAAATGGCATACTAGAATTTCAACTTGGAAAAAAATTGAAGCCTAATAAGCGACTATGGTGTCAACCGTTAAAATTATGCATGCAACCACTGCTTTTATTGGTCAAATTCACTACAGCGTTTCGCACCTTCGTCGGACGTCGCAAGCTGCGTCGTCTACAGTAGCGTTAGAACTTAGGGTAGCCATCTGAATGGAAATAGCGCAATACACTGGCGATTTACAGGACCAAATCATATCTCTGATATTGAATATACAAAGGAATGAATTTGGACTGGATATTACAGAAGACGATCAACCAGATCTAAAAAATATTCAAAGCTTCTACCAGAAAAATGGTGGAAATTTCTGGGTGGCGATTGCGGATGGCGTAGTCGTTGGTACTGTTGCACTGCTTTACATCGGCGATGAAAACTTCGCACTGAGGAAAATGTTTGTTCAGAAAGAATATCGAGGCCACCAGAACGATATAGCAGGTAAGCTTCTAAAGCGTGCAGAAAACTGGGCAACAGCGAAGTGCGCTAAAGGTATTTATTTGGGCACTACGGAGCGGTTTCACGCTGCGCATAGATTTTACCGTAAGAATGATTATATTGAAGTAACTCAAAATATGCTTCCAAAGGGTTTTCCTATAATGTTTGTCGATATATTGTTTTTTGGCAAAATGCTCTAAGCTTGTGCATCACCGGAAGCCAAACACGTCCGTTTCGCTCCTGCATTTGTCTCCAGTGTGCACGGCCTTGAAGCTGTAGAAAAACAATTAATTTAACCACAATTGGCAGTAGGTTTTTCTACAGCCGAGTTATGTGTCGTAGTGGTAGCGCAGTTGTGCAATAAGCAGAGAGCCTTCTGCAATCTTGTAGACGAATCTATGTTCATCATTGATTCTGCGAGACCAATACCCTGCGAGGGCGTGCTTCAGAGGTTCTGGCTTGCCTATTCCTGTAAAGGGCTGCCTGGCGACTTCTTTAATTAGCGTATTGACTCGCTCAAGTAGCTTTGAATCATTTTTTTGCCAGTACAAGTAGTCTTCCCAAGCTTGCTCTGAGAAAATCAACTTCATTCCGCAAGTTCCTTTTCTGCTCCCTGCCCAGACTCAAGTTGAGTAATAGAAGCAAGTAGGCGGCGAGCATTTTTTGGGGTTCTAAGTAAGTAGGCTGTTTCTTCTAAAGCCTTGTAATCGTCTAACGAGAGCATAACTACTGAATCTGCGTTGCTTCTTGTAATGATCAGCGGCTCGTGGTCCTGACAAACACGAGTCATAGTAGCGGCTAGATTAGCCCTTGCGGTGGTGTATGAAATGGCGTCCATAATAATCTCCCAGATATGTATGTACAGGATACTGTACTTTATCTTCTGCGGGCCGTCCATAGGCAAAGAGCACAAATAAATAAGGATAAATGGCGCAGCCGCTGTTTATCCTGCTTATTGAACAAGATCACCCCATATTGGAGAGCCTATTATTAAGGAAATTGCTTTTTTCGGGGTTGGTTTGTCAAAGCTTACATGGCAATTGAGTTCGCCATATTTTATTCGGTAACATGAACTAATGCGCTATTTACGCTAATTCTTCGAATTTATTTTTCAAATACTTTTATGTTATTGGATCCTATTTGATTGAATTCTGCTTTCACAATAATACTCTCGCCCTGGCTTGTTACGTCAATAAAAAGGTAGCGTGATAGTTAGCCTAATCGTAATCAGTCTGAGTTGTTAAGTGCTCCAATCGAAATACATGATTTTTATTAATTGTTGCGGAATTTAAATTTTTTATTATTGCAAGCAGATGGTCATGTTGGGGTGCGGCGTTCGCGAGCTCACGCTTCACCCACAACCTATCTGTTCGACGATATTTGAATCATAACCAAAATAAAATAAAATCATGAAATCCGAAGCAATATTCCTTCGTTGTTCTTACTCGCCACATTAATGAACTATTAAAAATCCAGTTTAGCAGTAAATTGCAAGCGGTTCATGGCGCCATCTCTTCCAGTTTCCAATTCCCTTATTGCATAGGTATATTCAACACCAAAATTTAATTTAGGCGTTGCACTGTAAAATAAATTAGCGCGTGCGCTGTAGGTTTTTTTGGTTGCCCCTGTACCCGTTAATGTGATGTCGTTATCGATAGTTTGTTGAGAGTAGATTAAATTGGAGCGCCATTGGTCATTCCACAAATGGCGATAGGAAAAAAATGCTCCAGCAGTACTAATCGCTTCCAATTCACCATTTGCGGTTAACACGGCATCGTTGGTGGTATTGAGACCAACATAGCGCCCCAAGCCATCGCCAGAATTAATGCCGAAGCGAATATCGTCTTGACCGATCATCCATTTACCCGTCACGCTAAAACTTATTGAAGAAATATTATTGTCGGATTGAACTGCGTCGTTATTCACTAACTGACGGGCGAGAACAGCAAAGCTCATGCTTAAACCACCAGCGCTCAGATTATATCGACTCACTAGATCAGGCAGAGGGTTTTGATCCGCTACTATTCTTGCACCACCGCTGTAAGGCGTTATTGTTGTCTCCGGATTTTCTAGCGAAAATTGCCAGTTATCGTAGGTATAACGAATTTGTGCTTGCCTCACAAAAATACCGCCGTCGGTATTGCCAATAAAATCAACTGTGTCAGGCAAGGTAGAAATATTTTGAAAGGTTGACCAGTTTTGTCCGAACATCCAGTTGCCGTAACTGATGTAAGCCAGGCGCAGTTCGGGCGCATAGCCATTGGTAACTCGATCATCGCCAATCGGCGTTGCTTGAAAATCCATTTCAATAAATGTTTTAAGCGCGACGCCATCAATGGTGCTGCTGGTGCCTAAATTAAAACGAGTTTGCCGTGCGTGCATATCAAACGTAGTATTTGCTTCAGCACCACTGACAGGAATCAGCGAGGGAACATAAAAATCGCGATTGAAATTTCCATTGGGCAATGAACCGCCGTTGTAGCTGCTGGCAATCGCATCAAGTTTAACGTAGCCGCCATAAGTTACTGTAGTACCGTCAAGAGTGCCGGGCGTTGCTGCATGGACACTGGCGGTTACCATAAAGCCGACACATAAAAAACCGCTTGTACATAAAAAGCTGCCTGTAAATAAAAAACCAGGCTGGAATAATTTATCTTTTACTAATTTCATTATTATTTCTCCTCGTGAGTAATGGTCACGGAAGAGTCAGGCTTGAGTGAGCGTTTCGCTATTAGCGGTTAGTCTATGCTCTACTAAAGTCTTAACAACTTGTTGCCTTAGGTTGTCGCCTCAGGTTGCGCATTCACCGTTGTAGCGCACATTTTTGTTAAATAGTTTGATTGCCTAGACGATGGTCTAATGGTGTTATCCCCAACAAACGCTAAAAATTGCAACAATGTTTACAGTGGGGGGAACAGGCATGAACGTTGAAGTAGAAAATAAAATGTTAAATGAATTTATAGCGACAGTGCCGCCAACAATTGCGGAAAAAAGTGAATGCGCATTCAATATAAATTCCGACGACTATGACAAGCAGTATCGCGAATCAGTCAACAACAACGAAGAATTTTGGGCAAAGAAAGCCGATTTGTTAACCTGGGGGAAAAAATTTTCCACAGTAAAAAATATTTCTTTTGCAAAACAGGATTTGCATATTCAATGGTTTGCAGATGGTGAACTCAATGTGTGTGTTAATTGCATAGATCGCCATTTACCCGAACGCGCCGCGCAAACTGCAATTATTTTTGAAGGTGATCAGCCGGATGTGAGCTACCACATCACCTATGGTGAATTGCACGGACAAGTTTGTCGCTTTGCGAATGCATTGGAAAATATCGGCGTTGTGGCGGGCGATCGCATCATGTTGTATATGCCCATGATTCCGGAAGCTGTCTGTGCTATGTTGGCCTGCGCCAGAATTGGGGCAATCCACTCAGTCGTTTTCGGTGGGTTTTCTGCAAATGCTCTCGCCGACAGAATTATTGATTGCAAAGCGAAAGTGGTAATCACCGCTGACGCGGGCCATCGTGGTGGAAAAGAAATTTTGCTTAAATCCAGCGTGGATGAAGCATTGACTTTTTCCGGCACTGACTGCGTTGAAAAAGTTATTGTGGTAAGAAATACCGGTGCTGCTATTGTTTGGCTTGTACAGCGCGATCTTTGGTATAACGACATCGCAGCGCGAGCAAGTCCAACACATCACGCGAAATCTTTTCCAGCGGAGCATCCCTTATTTATTTTGTACACCTCCGGGTCAACGGGAAAACCAAAAGGCTTGCTGCATTCCAGCGCCGGCTATCTACTCTATGCCACAGCAACTTTTCGCGATGTATTTGATTATCGCGATGGCGATATTTATTGGTGTACTGCCGACGTTGGCTGGATCACTGGTCACAGTTATATTGTCTACGGGCCTTTAGCTGCGGGTGCAACAACATTGATGTTTGAAGGTGTTCCCCATTATCCAAACCTCGGCCGGTTTGGTGAAGTCATCGACAAACATAAGGTTTCATTATTTTATACAGCGCCAACAGCCGTGCGTTTATTGATGGCTGATAGTCGTACAGCACTCGCGTCAAGCGCACGTAAATCTATTCGTATAATGGGTAGCGTTGGCGAGCCGATTAGTCCCGACGTGTGGCGCTGGTACCACAGTGAATTTGGCTTGGGAAATTCACCGGTCGTTGATACCTGGTGGCAAACTGAAACTGGCGGTCACATGATCACACCGCTACCCGGTGCGACCATGTTGAAACCCGGCTCTGCTACCCTTCCCTATTTTGGAATTCAACCGGCCATTGTTGATCAACAAAGTGATTTATTGGATGGTGAAGCCAACGGACATCTTGTGATTCTGGATTCCTGGCCTGGCCAGGCGCGAACTATTTGGGGCGACCACCAACGGTTTATTGAAACTTATTTTACAACCCACGAAGGAATGTATTTTACCGGTGATGGTGCGCGTCGCGATCAAGATGGATATTTTTGGATTACGGGCCGCGTTGATGATGTGCTGAACGTATCTGGCCATCGCTTGGGTACCGCCGAAGTAGAGAGTGCATTAATATCGCACCCCTGCGTCGCAGAAGCTGCGGTTGTAGGTTTTCCACACAATATTAAAGGCGAAGCCATTTATGTTTTTGTTGCACCGGTCGCAGGATTTGAACCGACTGACGAATCCACAATAGAATTAGGCAAACACATCCGTAAAGTGTTGGGGCCCATAGCCGCGCCGGATTTAATTCAATGGACCAAGGGTTTGCCTAAAACACGATCGGGAAAAATTATGCGCAGAATTTTACGAAAAATAGCACGCAACGATTTTGCAGACCTCGGTGACATATCAACCCTGACGGACCCCAATGTTGTAGTTGATTTAATTGCCGGGAGAAAAAATGTACACCTTTCAAGTCGCGGATGATCATCCACTTTTTCGCAATGCGATAATGGAGGTGATTAAACATCATTATCCCGAAGCAATCGTCAACACATCGCATAATTTGGAAGGCACTATTCGCGATCTGGAACAAAATCCGGATACCGATTTGTTGTTGCTGGATATTCACATGCCCGGTAGTCAGGACTTGTTCGGATTAATTATGGTGCGGCAAAAATTTCCCACGGTTCCCGTCACTATCATTTCTGCAAATGATAATCACAGCACGATTAACCGTGCCATTGGTCATGGTGCATGTGGCTATATTCCCAAGTCCTGTTCGCCGCAAGATATTTATCAAGCGGTGGATGCCATACTTAAGGGAGATCGCTGGGTACCTAAGGATTCGCGCAATTCCTTGCGGCCGATTGACAGCGAGGAAAAAGATCTCGCTGCAAAGGTAGCTACACTGACGCCGCAACAATATCGTGTACTCTGTCATTTACGCGAGGGATGGCTGAATAAACAAATCGGTTATGAGATGGGTTTAACCGAGGCCACCATTAAAGCGCATATCACCGCTATTTTTAGAAAATTAGGTATTACTAACCGAACTCAAACCGTTATTAGTCTTAATAAATTATCGCTGGATGATGTCATCGCGAATTAACCGAATTATTTCACACCCCTATTATTTCACGTCATTATTATTTCACGTCGTTATTGTGTTGCGTATAACGTTCCAGAAATGCACGCAGCTTTCCCGGCTTGATAGGTTTGCGTAAAAAATCATAGCCGTGTGCGCTTGCAATTGCAGCCAAATCTTCCTGCTGTGCAGCAGACACAATACAAATAGGCATGTCGGGCCAATGTTCACGCAACTGCTTCGCGAGTTGTATGCCGTTTAGTCCTTCACCTAATTGATAATCGATTAAAACGGCATTGGGAATTTTTCCTGAATCTAGGTAACTTTTTATTGAAGCCCTGTCGGTCGCTTGCGCTAACGTGCATCCCCAATTAGACATAAGCGCTGCAAGAGCGTGAATATTGTTTTCTTCGTCATCAATGTACCACGCTGTAAAGTTTTCCAACCCGGAAGTAGTGGCTAGTGATGTAACTATTTGTTGTGCGATTAAATGTTTAGCCCGGATAGGTACTAACACCGAAAATAAACTGCCCTGCCCCAAACAAGATGAAACCTGCAGCGGATGATCCAACAATTTTGCAAAGCGCAGCGCAATACCTAATCCCAAACCGGCACCCTCAACGTTGTGCGCAATGCGATAAAAATCATCGAATATATGTTGCTGGTTCGCTTCAGAAATTCCGGAACCTGTATCGTACACACAAACTTCAACGAAATTGTTACGGTGACGGCAACCAAATAAAATTTTCCCCGCGACTGTGTACTTTATGGCATTCGATAAAAAATTCTGCAAAATTCGTCGTAAATAATTCGGGTCAGATGCAACGCATAGGGAGGATGCTTGATAATGAAATTCTACTCCCCGACGCACTTGCACTTGAAATTCATGAGCCAGTGGATCAAGGATGTCACACAAGGCGAATATTTTATTGGTGGGTGTAAGTGTGCCTGTATCCAGGCGAGAAATTTCAAGCAGATTGGAAATAATGGATTCAGCTGAACCAATAGCGCCATGCAAATGCTGCAAACTCTCAAGCAGTTCTGCCGTTAATCCCGGCTTTTCTAATAGCGCGCTGGCGTAAAGATTTGCTGCATTGAGCGGTTGCAGTATATCGTGACTAGCGGCCGCTAAAAATTGTGTTTTGCTGATATTCGCATTTTCTGCCGCTGCTTTGGCTTTGGTGAGTTCTATTTCAGTTGCACTGCGTTTTTGGATTTCCTTGCGCAAGGAATCATTGATATTTTCAATCTCGCGAGTGCGTTCATGCACGCGTTGCTCGAGATGTTGATTGGCTTTTTCCAGTTCATTTTGTGCGTGAATAAATTCACTGATGTCATCGTAGGTGGTGACATAACCACCCTTCGGTAAAGGGCGACCTTTTATTTCAATTACGCTCTGGTGATGATTTCGCACTACCCGGTAGGATTTCTCACCCAGCAAATGACTCAACCGTGTTTGCACATGTTGTTCTACATCACCGGCACCAAGCAGTCCGCGTTCAGCGTTGAATCTCACTAGTTCGGCTACCGGGCGGCCGACACACAAGAGGCCTTGGGGATAGTTAAACATTTGTTCATAGCGCTTATTCCAGGCGACGATTTTAAGATCTGCATTGACCACGCTGATAGCGGAGGAAATACTTTCGAAAGAGGCGGCCAACATTTCCTGGCTAAAACGCAGCGATCGCGTAGTTTCTTCAAAAATATTAACGACATCTTCAACCCCCAAGCTTTCCCCGGTACTCAAACTGGAAAGCAAGGCACGCGCAGAAGCCACGCCCACCACGCCTGCCAACACCTGTTCGGCATTCATCAACAATTTTGCGCTGACGTAGACGGAGGTTTGGCCGAGCTCATTAGCGAATATTTTTTGTGTGGCCGACTCACCTAAAAACTGTGAAAGTATGTATGCCAAATCAACTCTGGTAATTTGAAAATGGCTGAGTTTTTGGCGTTCTTTTTTGGTGTCACGATTGGCGAATATTAAGGATTGGATGCGATCTGATAAGCGAGTGATATTAAATGATGACACCCAATATAATGCGAAAATATTAACCGTTAAACTCAATACAACTCCGCGCGTGTAGTTGTCACTAAAGGTCAAACCGAACAAATGAGTTGGGCTTAAATTTTGCCAACCAAAAGGACCTTGTGTAACAAAATCGCCTGTAATAAATCCGGCATGATGCAAATGGGGAATCATTAAAGTGTAAAACCACATTAACGAACCGCACCCAAGGCCAGCTAATACTCCCATCGCATTACTGCGTTGCCAATAAATACCAGCGACTATCGCCGGGGCTAATTGCACCACTAATGCAAACGCAAACAAACCAATTTCCGTCAGTGCAACATTTTCACCCAGCTCGTGCTGATACAACCACGCCATTAAAATAACCGCCACTACGGTGCAGCGGCGAATTAAAAATAATGACGTTGAATAATCAGGGGTTGTGCCTTGATTTCTTTTTGAACGAATCAGCAACGGAAGTAATACATCGTTGCTCAGCATTTGGCTAATGGTTAAAGAAGCCACAATGATCATGGCGGTTGCCGCAGAAAAACCGCCCACAAATGCCAGCAAGGAAAAAAATTTATTACCTGCCGCTAAAGGTAGCGCCAACACGTATGTATCGCGCGGCGTATCTGACTCAGATAGAAATTGATTGCCCGTCCAGGCGATGGTAAATACGGCAAGAATAATAAGTATTAGATAAATGCAAAATCCGACGCGTGCAAAACGCAAATGCCTGTCGCTCAGACATTCAACAAAAGTAATTTGAAACATGCGCGGCAAACAAAATGTCATAGCGGCTGAAACTAATGTTAATACCCAAAAAGAAGGCGTGAGAATGCTTTGACCGAACACTATATTTGCGCTGTTGCCAGGCCCGCGAGGATCAAAACCTTGTGAAAGACTTAATGCAAAAATCGCAACTGCTACCAACGCCACCAGTTTTACAATGGATTCGAAAGCAATAGTAGCCATAATGCCAGAATGATAGCTGGCCACATCCAAACGATTCGCGCCAAAAAAAAGCGTAAATAAAATCATGACCACAGTCACAAACATGGTCATATCCTGACTTGCGAATGCCACACCATCGACAACAAATATCAAGGTGTCGGTTACCGCTTTTAATTGCAAGGCAATGTAAGGAACCGTAGCGATTAACAGCAGAAGTGTCACTATGGCGGCAACGGATTGACGTTTGCCATAACGCGAGGAAATAAAATCGGCAATGGAATGAATATGTTCACGACGGCAAATAATTGAAATGCGCTGCAATAATGGAAAGCCCAATGTAAAAGTTAATGCCGGCCCGAGCAAAATCGGCAAATAATGCCAGCCTCTTAACGCCGCTGTCCCAACCAACCCATAAAAAGTCCACGAAGTACAATACACACCCAAGGCAAAGGTATACACGAGCGGATGGCGCGGCCAGCCAGTATTACTAAATCGGTAGCGATCACCTATTCGAGCAATCCAAAAAAGTACAGCCAAATACGCAACGAGTGTGCCTATGAGAATAACGGGAGACACGGGTCAATCACCTTCTGCTTTTATTGTGAACTGAAATATTATTAGTGGGAAAAATATACGAAGTTGGGAAGCTAGCGACACTGCATAACAATCGCAAACACAAGGACAGTAAAACAGTTTTTACAGAATTACTGAAGGTAATCCATTAGCCCCTAGACTAAAGTCGATGATGTTTGGTGCCCTAATCCTGTTACTCTTCAACGTAAAACGGGAGGTCGCAAAAATAATCATTAGTAAAGCTATTAACCGAAAGTTACTAACCATAAATTAATAACCAAAACTTACACGCATCATAACCTTAACCCGCACGCAGGAGTCCATATGTCCAATCACCTTGATAGGATTGAGCAATTACCCGAATTTATTGCGCTCACCAAAGCACGCCGAAAAATCGTGTTGCCCTTGGCGATTATTTCCATTGCTGCTTATTTCGCATTGATTTTAATGATTGCTTTTTCACCCGGCACTCTTGCCACTTCACTGACGGGCGGAACTACGTCGGTAGGTATTGCGCTGGGTTTGGGATTGATTTTTTTATGTTTTGTCGTGACCGGTATTTACGTTAGCTATGCCAACCGTGTCATTGAACCGCTGATTGCAGCGGCAAAAAAAAGAATAGGAGAATTACAATGAAACACTGGATAAGCTGCTTGTTGATAAGCATTGGCCTGAGCACTTCCGCTTGGGCAGACACTCCTGCCGCAACACAAGATCACAGTATTGCAATGGTACTTTTCCTGGTTTTCGTAGTGGTAACACTGGGCATTACTTATTGGGCGGCGCGACGCACAAAAACCACAAAAGATTTTTATGCCGCTGGTGGGGGAATCACGGGGTTTCAAAATGGCTTGGCGATTTCCGGTGACTATATGTCTGCCGCTTCTTTCCTTGGTATCGCCGGGCTTGTTTATACCTCTGGTTTTGATGGATTAATTTATGCCATTGGGTTTCTGGTTGGCTGGCCCATTGTTCTTTTACTGATTGCAGAACCTTTGCGTAATTTGGGTAAGTATACCTTTGCTGACGTTGCGTCTTTCCGTTTGCAACAAAAACCAATTCGCATTTTAGCGGCCAGTGGTTCGCTAACCACGGTTATTTTTTATTTGATTGCACAACTTGTTGGAGCAGGAAAAATTGTTGAATTTTTATTTGGTTATTCCTATCAATCCGCGGTTATTGGCGTAGGCATTTTGATGACCCTTTATGTAACCTTTGGTGGCATGCTGGCAACCACGTGGGTACAACTGATTAAAGCGGTATTGTTATTGTCCGGTGCAACGCTTATTGCATTTTTAGTGCTCCTGCAATTTGGTTTTAGTTTTGATGCAATGTTTACCGCTGCTGTGGGTGTGCATGCAAAAGGCGCAGCGATTATGGCTCCACTTACACAAAAGCCCGATGCTGTTTCTGCTATCTCGGCTATCTCTCTGGGCATGGCATTAATGTTCGGAACCGCTGGTTTACCCCACATACTGATGCGTTTTTTCACCGTGCGCGATGCCGTGCAAGCGCGTCGTTCCGTTTTTTATGCCACGGGTTTTATTGGTTACTTTTATATTCTTACTTTTATTATTGGCTTTGGCGCCATCGTCATGCTGACCAATAATCCCAATTATTTTGCCGATGGAAAATTAATTGGTGGCACTAATATGGTTGCAATTCACTTAGCTAATGCCCTCGGCGGCGATTTATTGCTGGGCTTTATTTCGGCGGTGGCCTTTGCCACTATTCTGGCGGTTGTTGCCGGTTTAACGCTTGCAGGGTCCAGCGCAATTTCGCACGATCTTTACGCAACCCTGGTGTTAAAAGGCGAAGAGAAAACGGCTGAAAACCAGAAAAAAGAAATGCGTGCATCACGCATAGCCACTATAGCTCTGGGAGTCATTTCGGTATTGCTGGCGATCGTCTTCGAAAAACAAAATGTAGCGTTTATGGTGGGCCTGGCATTTTGTGTAGCAGCCAGCGCAAACTTTCCGATTTTATTATTGAGCATGTTTTGGCGCAAACTCACTACCCGGGGCGCCGTTGTTGGGGGCAGCCTGGGTTTAATTTCAGCATTACTCTTGGTAGTGATAGGACCTACCGTATGGGTCGATGCTTTTCATAACGAGCAAGCACTAATTCCTTTTAAAAATCCTGCATTATTTTCCATGACTATTGCCTTTGCCGGAATCTGGTTATTTTCAATTCTGGATAATTCAGCTAATGCGCAACAAGAGCGCAATGCATTTGAAGCGCAGTACATTCGTTCCGAAACAGGAATTGGAATAGGTGAAGCGGCAGAGCATTAATGCTTGATCTGTAACTTTGTTAACGGGTTTCGTAAATCCAGCTGAGGCTTTTTAGCTCCTACCTTCGAAAAATGGTGAGATGCTTTCCTTGCACTCACTCAAAAGGATTTTAAAAATCTGTTAACACTTACCACACTGGATCATGGATGATCATCTTATGCTATGGATGGGCGAACTAGAGTCAGCTGTCGTTGCATGTATCTGCGTAATATTGCTATCCCAGCTGATGCCACGGGGCAGGTCTAAATCATCATAGGAAGTATAAAGTGTAATGCCACTAGCAACAGCTGCAGTGGCAGCTTCCGAAAGCGTACTGGTTGCAAGCATTAATGCGGTGGAAGCAAATAGCCGTCTGGTTTTTGTAAGTTTCATGTTGAATAATCCTTATCAGTTAAATTAACGGAAATCAGCTAAAGCTGACAGACAGTTAATTTTCCCCTAACTCAATCACAATCTCCGTTAAATAGTAGTGTGCACGCAGGTGAAAAAATCACATTAGTACATTTTCTGTAAGAAAAACTGGAAAAAGAAAACTATTCAATCATCAGCTTCTGATTTCCGATCCAACTGCAAAACAACCATGGCAATCGCAGTAAAGAGCAGGCTATCCTCACTTGAATCAAGCACTTCAACGTTGTGTCGATCGCGAAGTGTCAATATTTTGGCCCGCGCTTTGGCGATTAGATGATTGTGTAGGATAATTTCAAATTTTAGGCTAATAAAATTACCGCTAATAATTGCGCCATCAACTGCACCACCTTTTACTAAATATTGCCGGGTAAATGGAAAAATTTTCCTTTTAATAACAAAATCACCCAAATCTGATTTGACCTCCCAAGTGGAAGCCCATGCAAATATTCTTTTGCGTATTACTGCAACCTCTTTGCTCCCTCTAAATAAACTCCAATTAGGAGAAAAAAAATGCTCACCTTTTGCCTCAAAAATAGTTTGATCGAGCTCATCACTAAGCGTTATCACACCACGCCACGAAATGAGTTTATTAGCAACACTAAGAAATTGCGTCATGGAGCAGTTACTCAGGAAAGTGGGGACAATCAATCTACAATATAGCAGGGTTGGGAGCCACACGGCTGCGTGCGCCAGGTGACAGATAAAAATCGCGAGTCTCGCCATGCTGAACTACTTACTTACTATTGCAGTGTCGATTGAGCATATTGAGCTAATCTCATGGAGCTTACAAACGCTAATAGAGTGCTGCCGCTTGTGTGCAAAAGGGCTAAAACTGCTGATATAGCTATTATTTTTATTCCAAATCCACACCTGAATTTTTCATTAACAGTCAATTTCTTACTACTTATTATTATTTAACTCACTATGGAAACAATCACATGAAAAAATATATCGCTGTTTTATTAACCTGTGTTATGGGGCTTAGCATGTTAACTGGATGTCACATGCATGCAAACAATCAGCATCAACATAAACACAAACCTCACCACAAACAAAAAATGCACAAAGCCCCCCGACATGGCAAGCATTATGGCAGCGAGCAGGGACAAGTTAGCAATATAGAAATGTTTATAGTGAAAGCTGATAGCTCGGGCGGAAGTGCACTGCCGGCAGCTGCGGGAGGCGGAGTGGTCGGACAGCAAATCGATAGTAGTGGCCTTGACCTTGCAACGGATGTTGATGTAATTGATGGCGCTGACATAGGCAATGAACTTGCCCAGGCTAATAAAAACGATCGTGAAATTTATCGTATTACCGTGAATGTTGACAACGGAGATACTTTACAAATTGAATATGAGGAAATTGAAGACTTGCGAATCGGAGATCGCGTCAAAATAGAAAATGGACATATTGATTTAATATAAAAATTAATTACAAATAAAACTGAATGAAAAATTAATGAAAATAGAAAAACCAACGAGCAAGAAAACAATAAACCAAAAAATTAGTTTTAATAAAAAAATGAAGAATCTTCTGCGTAAAAAATCGGCAACCTTATCCCACAGGTTTCATGAGTTTTTGATTTAGCCAAATTTTCGAAAACGAACTATCTATGTTTCACAAAATTAATTCGATAACATAGAAACCTAACTCTTAAACAACGCGATAGCAACCTATATCCACGCTTGCCATTGGCCAGCTTCTCGCCCACCCGCAAACCATCCTAGCAAAAGCTTAATCAAGCGACTGCGTTCTCCATACCTATTCATTCCTACGCTACTTATCATTCCTACGCTACTTATCATTCCTAAGCTACTTATCATTCCTCAGTGGGATGCTATACGATAATTCTTGTGCACCGGTTTACAAGCGAAGCTGGGTGCCCTTTGTTAAGTACTTTTTCATGTGTGGCATTAAGATATATAAAGAATAATGCAAATTATGCAAGCAAAATGACTTCCATGCCAATTTAATGATGTACAAAATAAAAAACATTATTAATTTTTATAATGGCTCCTAACTCCGCAAATTTAAATTATTTTTGTGAATTTAAATCGACAAGCGTTTACACTTGCACATTACTTAAAATCCAATCCCGTATCTGCGGGCTATTCGCGAACTAAAAATCATGCCAAATAAAAAAAAGGATAAAAAATCCACTCTACCAGTAACCCTTGACCAGCCCCTGGTGGCAGATTCAGAAATTTTTCGCAACGACTTTCCCATAGTAGGGATTGGCGCGTCGGCGGGGGGGCTTGCTGCGTTCGAGGCGTTTTTTTCAAGCATCCCGACAGCGACGAAACCTGATATGGCTTTTGTGTTGGTGCAACATCTAGCGCCGGATCACAACAGCATTCTTGCCGAACTGATTCAGCATTACACCCAATTAAAGGTATTCGAGGTTGAAGATGGCGTAAAGGTGGAAAAGAACTGTGTTTACATTATTCCGCCCAATCGCGATATGGCACTGTTAAACGGCACATTACAATTACTTGATCCAACTGCCCCACGGGGTCACCGCCTGCCCATTGATTTTTTCTTTCGCTCACTTGCGCAAGATCAGAAAGAGCGCGCAATCGGCATTATTTTATCCGGTACAGGTAGCGATGGTACCTTGGGCGTTCGCGCAATCAAGGGTGAGGGCGGCATGATTATGGTACAAAGCATTGAAGCCAGTGAATTCGATGGTATGCCGCGTAGCGCGCTTGCCACTGGCTTAGTGGATTACGAGCTTACTCCGGCCGCAATGCCTGCCCAACTTATTGCCTATGTCAGCCATGCTTTGCACAAACCATCAGTGCTAGCGGCTAACCCGTCGCCGCTCAGTGAGAATGCTTTAAAGAAAATTTTTATTTTATTGCGCACGCAAACTACCCACGATTTTTCGCAGTACAAACCCAGCACTATTTGCCGCAGAATTGAACGACGCATGGCGGTTCATCAAATTGATGGCATTGACGAATACGTAAAGTATCTGCAGCAAGCACCTACTGAAGTGGAAGCACTATTTCGCGATTTGCTAATTGGCGTGACCAGCTTTTTTCGCGACCCCGAAACTTTTGCGGAACTCGAACAACAAATTATCCCCAAGTTGTTTGTGGGCAAGCCCACCGGCGCAATTATTCGTGCCTGGTCCACTGGTTGCTCCACGGGTGAAGAAGCTTATTCAATTGCGATTTTGTTACAAGAACAAGTAGAAACCCTTAAGAAAAATTACAAGATACAAGTTTTTGCCACTGATATTGACAGCCAGGCTATTGCCACGGCCCGCGCCGGGGTCTATCCCGCCAGTATTAGCGACGATATAACACCCGAGCGACTAGCGCGCTTTTTTACCGCAGAACCTGATGGTAGCGCTTATCGTATTCATAAAAATATTCGCGATATGTTGGTTTTTTCTGCCCATGATCTGATTAAGGATCCACCCTTTTCCAAAATCGATTTAATCAGTTGTCGCAACCTTCTTATTTACATGAACTCGGAATTGCAAAAGCGAGTCATCACCCTATTCCATTACGCCTTAAATCCCCAGGGGATGTTATTTCTTGGCACCTCGGAAACCCTGGGCGAATTCGGAAATTTATTTGCAACCCTGGATCGCAAAGCCAAGTTGTTTCAGCGCAAAGAAGATTTTCAAGGCGCAAAACGTGCCGCACTAAACCGTTTTTTACCGCCCACCATAATGAAAGATAGGTTACCCACCTTGAGCTCACACAGTGCTCTGGGTGAAAAAACGCTTAGCTCCACCAAAATTTCGTTGCGCGAGCTAACCGAACAAGCGCTACTAAAGCAAATAGATTTAGCTTGTGCACTCGTTAATAGCCAGGGCGATATTCTTTACTTACACGGCCGCACTGGCATGTATTTGGAGCCAACCCCGGGTGAGGCAGGAATCAATAATATTTTAAAAATGGCGCGCGAAGGGTTGAAACATGAACTAACCACAGCGTTGTATAAAGCTGCCGGCAAAAAAGAGCGTATCAGGTCGCCTAATGTGCGCGTTAAAACCAATGGTCATTTCACACCGGTCAATGTCACCGTCTGCCCAATAGACGCAGCCGCAGTAGAATCGCCATTATTTTTAGTGATTTT
>JAZKFX010000009.1:0-70069 GCA_040386215.1 Pseudomonadota bacterium | reverse complement strand
GCGCTTGCAGTAAAACTTTCAAAAACTAAATCCAGGTTTTGCACAGTTTCTGTTGTATTTACCACAGCGACGGTCAAGGTCTTGCCATCATTTGTTAATGCAGCCATCACGTCGAGAGGATAAGTTGCACTGCCCGTATTCACACGGGGCTGATCGCCGCCCGCCGGGTATAGCAATGCGGGTTGTGGAGAATTGCCATTTACCGAAACAGGAATAGCACCAAAATATTTATTGTAAAGCTGGAACACTCGTCCCTTGGCGCTGATGGTCGAGTCGGTAGAGTCATAATTAATCCACCCTGTAGCCATGGTGTAACCGGCCATGTCGATAAAATCCGTATGACGAAAAAACTCATGCAGCGTGAGTGCAATTGCGAGCGTGCCTTTATAGCTATCTTTAAAACTATAAGCCCACTCGTCGAAGAAAACTTTTACTTTGCCTTTATTTAATTCCGGGAATAATTTTTTGTATTCTTGCCAGGCATCGGTCATTGTTCCGATGCGATTTGCAGGTTGTCTGGCCCATTCCGTCAGTGACATTTTTACATCAAAAAGTTTACCGCTCGTTAAATCAAAGCGTTTGCCTTCCGGTGGATAAGCGTGTGTTGCTAAAGCGTCAAATTTGCCCCAGGAATCTTTTAACATGCCGTAAGCCCAGTCACGTTCGGAACCGACCTGAACTTGCGGCTGGCCTGCAATGAAAATGCCTTGACCGGTCGTCATTTCATCCACAAAACCACCGGGTGCAATAATGTAAATGGACGGGTCTGCTTCACGCATGGCATCGGTGAACATATTGTGTTTTGTGGTGTATTGGTCACGCGCCATGTGACCAAATTGCCAATGCCCGTACATCTCGTTGCCGATATTCCAGTATTTTACGTTGTAGGATTGTGCATGACCGTTGGCTGCACGTTGTGCGCCCCAGAAGCTGCTCGCTGAGCCATTAACATATTCAACCAGCTCTGCGCCGGAGCGCGGTTCGCCGGAACCTGTATTGACACACCAGTAGGGTTCGCAGCCAATGAGCTCGCACATTTGTAATAATTCATCTACGCCAACATCGTTGGGTTGAACCGCTTTCCACACCGGGTCCATCACCGGCGGGCGAGTATCTCTATCGCCAATGGTATTTTTCCAGTCATACGCAGAAATAAAATTCCCTCCCGGCATGCGTAAAATTTTGCAATCCATTTCGCGCATTAAAGCAATGGTGTCGGCACGAAATCCTTTTATGTTATCGGCTGGCATTAACGAAATTGCACCTACGCGAAAACTTCCAGAACCGGTGGCAGTAATTTCAATTCGTGCGTCTTTTGTTTTCATTCCGGGGGTAAATTCGAATGCAGCTGTGCTCCATTCTTTTGCGGATTTTATTGTTACGGTTTGACGATTATTTTTATTGGGAGAGGAAATAAGTGTTATAGAAATATCAGTTCCCTCGTCAGAACTTATAACGATTCTGCCTGTGTATAGCTTGCCCGCTTTGAATGAAAGTTTGGCTTGCGCTATTCCTCGCGGCGCGTCTGAAAGGCTTATACGTGGGCTATGTTTGCCAACGTAAGGGTTAATTTCATCCAGTGTAATGGCGGAAATTGGGCCGACACTCGTCCATTTACGGTTGTAGGACATAGCAGCGCGTCTATCCGTGGGAACTGGCGTTTCGACCTCCTGAATACCGTAATAAAATTTTCGATCATCGAAAACTTCGCTCCACAAGCTGTGATTAATCAAGTTGCCTATGTGCTCAATAAACCCGCCGTACATAAATGGCGAAATTGGAGGAAATTTTTCATTCACATTGATCGTGCTTTTAATCGGAGCAATGGTAGTTATGGCAGCAGCGGAGGATGCCGCATAAGAGGGAATAGCGCGAGCAGCTAAAACCCCGAAGGAGCCTAATATCATGTTGCGTCTTGTGAGTAATGAGATGTGATTATTCATTTTTGCTTTTCCTCAAGATGATCCGTGCTGTAACACTTTTTAACATTAATTACGTAGTCATTTGCGCGCTTGCGATATTACTATCTTATAGTTATATTGACTACATGAATGCAGTTTTGCCGACCAAGAGGTTGTTTATCGACGAGTATATCCAAACGAAAATGCGCATCCCTCCGCACGTTGAAATTGTGCGTACCTAAATCAACATTTATAAAAAAGGAGCCAACTGTGAGTAAGCTTGCAATCGTTACATTCGGCAATTTTCCATCCCCACAAAAAATGACACAAGCTGTTCGCCAAACCTTAATGATTGCCTTATTGGCAGTAACATTTAGCCTGGCCAATGCGGACGAACCTAAGCCTATCCCTGCCTACCAAAATACTGCATTCAGTTTTCAAGAGCGCGCTCAGGACTTGATTGCGCATATGACCCTGGAAGAAAAACTTCCCCAGCTTATCAGCGACGCACCGGCTATTCCGCGCTTAGGCGTGCGCGAATACAACTGGTGGAACGAAGGCTTGCATGGGGTGGCTGCACTTGGCGATGCGACGGTTTTCCCGCAGGCAATTGGCATGGCAGCCGCTTGGGACGCGTCACTGTTGCAGCAAGCCGGTGATGTTGTCAGCACGGAGTTTCGCGCGAAACACTACGCGAAACAACACCGCTTTGGCGGCTCGGACTGGTTTGCCGGGTTGACGGTGTGGTCGCCCAATATCAATATTTTTCGCGATCCCCGCTGGGGTCGTGGGCAGGAAACCTATGGTGAAGATCCCTACCTAACGTCTCGCCTCGGGGTTGCCTACGTGAAAGGCTTGCAGGGGAGTGATCTGCGTTATTTAAAAACCGTGGCTACGCCCAAACACTATGCCGTCCACAGCGGACCAGAAGCGGGCCGCCACCGCGACAATGTTAATCCCAGCCTGAAGGACCTGGAGGAGACTTACCTGCCTGCCTTTCGTGCCACTGTGATGGAAGCCGATGCACAGTCGTTGATGTGTGCCTACAACGCTATTGATGGTATCCCGGCCTGTGCGCATAAAAATTTACTGCAAGACAAATTGCGTGATCAGTGGGGTTTTGGCGGATTTGTCGTATCCGATTGCGCCGCCGTGTTTGATATCTACCACAGTAAGAGTCACAAGTATTCCGCGACCCCGGAAGAAGGCATCAAAGCCGCTTTCGACAATGGCACAGATTTAATTTGCGGTGATGCTAATGAAGTAGACAACATTCGCACTGCGCTTAAAAAAGGCCTTATTACCGAGGCGCAGTTAGATGTATCTCTGGTTCGCCTGTTCACGGCGAGAATGCGCCTCGGTCAGTTTGATCCAAGGCCCAGCGTATTTCCTAACATTACCGCAAGCGATAACGATACCGAGGCGCATCGCCAACTGGCGCAAACCGTCGCGGAAAAATCCCTGGTGCTGTTGAAAAATAAAGAGGGATTTCTGCCCTTCAAATCGCCGATTAAAAATATCGCGGTGATTGGCCCCAACGCCGACAGCCTGGAAGCGCTCGTTGGAAATTACAATGGTTCGCCGTCGCATCCGGTGACAGTGCTCAAAGGATTGCGCGCGCGTTTTGGTGAAGCCAACATTCATTACGCAGCAGGCACAGGTTTACTCGACCCGGTGCAAGTACCAGTTCCCAATGATGTGCTTTGTGTCGATACCAAATGCAGTAAGCCCGGCCTAAACGCTGAATATTTCACAGACAAAAATTTTAGCCAAAAGCCAAACCTGAAACGCGTGGACACCAATGCAACCATCAGCTGGCGCAATCGCGTTGCCAGTGGCGCGGTACGTTGGGACGGTCACTTGAAAGCGCCGGAAACCGGTACATATTCCTTGCGCTATTTGGCCGACGGCGGCTACCGCATCTGGATCAATGACCAACTCGTTATCGATGCCTGGAACGTTGATTGGCGCCCCGTGATCGCGAGCGGCGCGACCAACATGGTTGCAGGCCAGATCTATCGTTTGAAAATTGAAGCTTTCCAGCGCGGCGAGCAAGGTAACGAGCAGCTGGTCTGGAGTTTGCCGTCAAACCCGGGCGTTGAAGCTGCACTGACTGCAGCGAAGAAATCCGATGCGGTGGTATTTGTCGGCGGCTTAACAGCACAAGTAGAAGGCGAGGAAATGCCTGTTCCCATGCCCGGTTTCAGCGGCGGTGATCGCACGGATTTATCCTTGCCCAACGCCCAGCGCGAATTACTCAAGCGACTTTACGCTACGGGCAAACCTGTAATTCTTGTTTTAATGAACGGCAGCGCCCTGGCTGTTAACGAGGAAGATGTACAAGCTACTGCGATTGTTGAAGCCTGGTACGCGGGGGGCCAGGGCGGTGAGGCCGTTGCTAAAATGCTGGCGGGCGATTTCAGCCCGGCGGGTCGACTGCCGGTGACATTTTATCGTTCACTCGACCAGTTACCGCCCTTCAACGATTACTCAATGGCCAATCGCACTTATCGTTATCACAAGAGCGAAGTCCTTTATCCGTTTGGTTACGGTCTTTCCTACAGCCAATTTAATTACAGCAAGATAAAGGTATCGCCAGCCCAATGGAACGCTAAGGGCGAAGTGACAGTTTCGGTGGATGTTACCAACAGCGGCGGCATGGACGCAGACGAAGTGGTGCAGCTTTATATCACTCGAAAAGATATCGAGGGTTCACCCATTCGTGCGCTAGCGGGGTTTCAGCGGATTCATATTGCCAAAGGCAAAACTCAAAAAGTCACCTTTGTTCTAGATGACCAACGCCTTAGCACCGTCGATGAAAAAGGCCAGCGCGCGCTGGTGCCCGGTGATGTCATGCTGTGGGTTGGCGGCGGCCAACCGGCGCAGAGGGCGGGTTTACCCGCAGCTGCAGGAAATGAAGCAAGTTTTGTAATCAAAAAAGGAAAAATGCTGTAGCGCTCGTCTCTTGCAAAATCAATAACAAATCAGTGGCTAGGCTCATTGATGTGTAGAAGTTAAGAAGCGGCCAATCGGCCGCTTTATTTTTATTGGGTGTGCACCCTAAAAAATTCTCCACTCTATTCAATACTTCAAACAGTCTATAAAGATTGATAACCGTCTTGATCGCGGTATAGGTTGGACTATCCAAATATATAGGTGTGATTGTAAAGTTAATCAACTCTACCGAGGAGTATTTGTGCAAATGGTGGCAGGGAAATTTTTATGTAATGTCTAGTTAATATTCGGTGGTTTGCCAATCAATGAGGATAATAATTTAAATCAGCAAAATCTAAATCCACAAAAATTTCATCTAACATACTTCGAATAATTAAAAACCTTAAGAGTTCAAAAATGAGCAATAAGCCTGCCGATCAAAACCTGTTAGATGATATTAAGATGCACGTTAGAATAAAGATTTTTGCGCTGTGGACAGCATTAGTGTCGTGTTACATATATGCAGATTATTTTGAGCTATATGTTCCGGGAAAGTTGAACGATATGCTAGCCCAAAACATTGGCCCTTTGGGCGCAGTGACTCAAGCTAAATTGGTGGGTACATCCATACTGCTAGCAATTCCAATCCTTATGATTTTCTTAAGCCTTGTTCTTCCATCCAAAATATCTCGTTGGGCTAATATTGTTTTTGGTACGTTTTACGCTTTAGTCGCGGTTGCCACACTGTGTATGCCTGGGAGTTGGGTTTTCTACAAATTTTTCTGTGTGCTTGAAATATGGCTTACTTTAACGATAGTGTGGTATGCGTGGCATTGGCCCAGAAAAAAATGACGCACCGAGGCTTATGAGATGAACGTTGATCAATGGAAAATCCTAATGCAAAAATTGGGTGTTGCCGAGCATATGGAGATGTATGTGGTTTTAAAAGAAAAATATTCTGAAAGTCATAGGTACTATCACACATCAGAACACATAAAATTTTGTCTGACACTTTTTGAAAGCTACCGTCAGTTAGCCACCCACCCAGAGGAGGTGGAATTGGCTATTTGGTTTCACGATGCGGTATACAACATTTTTTCATCAACAAATGAGCGAGATAGTGCCAAATTGGCTGCTGATTTTTTACGGGGTGCAGGCCTCGATAGCGAACTGATAACAAGAGTTTCAGAGCTCATAATGGCTACATCCCATGAAACTCCTCTAGCTAATTCTGACCAAGCGCTAATAGTTGATATAGATCTTTCAGTTTTAGGTTGCAGCCCTGAGTCATATAAAGAATTCGAAGTTGCTGTGAGGAAAGAGTATAAAAAGATTCCGTTTTTTCTTTTCAAGAAAGGGCGTAAAAAAATATTGAACAGTTTCCTGCAAAGGGAAAGAATATACAGCTTTCCTGAGTTCTACCAAAGGTATGAGGCGCAGGCTAGAGAAAATATTACAAATGCAATTTGCACCCTGTCATGAATATAAAACTTGATTTGATTTCTTAAATTCATTAGTTTTTTTTATTTGTTGATAGGCAATGCATTATCAAGGTGGAATATAAGGACGAGAGGCATCGCAATGACTGTACAAAAAACCCATTTCCAGCCTGCGAACTCGACTTCATTACAAAAAGGTCCTTTATTTTATGTTGTAAAATATGATGGGTCTGCTTTGGTTTTTAAGCGGAAAGGGTAATCATATTTTTTGGTAGTTCAATCACCAACTCAAATGGCACCATTGCTGCCTGGCCAATGTTTTGGTCATTGCTGTTATCGTTTAATAGTCGGATAAAAATATTACCGTTTTGTGCCAATAAAAATTCTTTCACTGCATCCATCCCAACACCGCGCCCCGATATGCTGGTAATGGTTTCCTTGGTTGATACACCTGAAGCAAAAATTATATTGGCAATGTCGCTGTAGCTTGGTTTGTCTTCTGCTTGCCATTGACCTATTTCAATTCCTTTTTTAAAAAGTTTGTCGACGTTAATGCCTTGGCCATCGTCTTTAACATAAATGTGCAGGTGTTCTTGTTGTGGCAGTGCGTGAATTTCTATAGTGCCGCTGATGGGTTTTCCTGCCTGCAAGCGTACCTCGGTGGTTTCGATTCCGTGATCAACACTATTCCGTAAAATATGTGAAAAAATATTCGTTACTAATTCAGCAGCAGAAAATTTAATGCGTATCTGATTGTCCATAATAATTATCTTCGGTGCTTCTTTGTCCAATTCCAGTGCGATAGTAGGTAGTGAGGTAATGATGTCTGACAAGACTTCACTCAATGGATGAGACATTGCGCAATCTAACAAAGATTGGATGGGCAATAATGGCTGGGTATTTTGCAGTTCAGGATAGCGTTGGTTTGCGGTATCAATACTGTTTTGAATAATTTCAATGGTTTTTTTGTCCGCCAAAAAATTGTTTGGCTCGCGTTGATCCCCGCCATTTTCTCCGCGTCCTAACACCTTGTAATAAACATCATCGTATTCTTGAAGAATGTTTTCTACATGCGCTAAATCGCGTAATAATTTGTCGCGGTCCCAATGCGCATCTGGTTTGGTTTTTAGTGCGCTGTAAACGGATTCTACGTCATGTACAACATCACTTAGGTAGTCAAAGCCAAAAGTGCGGCAGTTGCCTTTGATTGTGTGTAAATTGCGAAATATTAGCGCTATGGCTGCCTGGCTGCGCTGTTCGTTGATTTCAAGTTGCTTGTAGTTTTCAGCAGTGAAACGTTTCGCTGAGTCAGCGAAGGCGAGGTATTTTTTATCAGCAACATTCAGTAACTGACTGATAATATCCAGCTCTCGCTTTTTACTGCGGGCTTCATTTTCCATTTTCTTGAGAAGGGTAACGTCGCGCACGGATAGCATGAGTTTGCTCGTTACATTGCCGACCAAAACCGGATTCCAGTCAAGTGCTAAAAATTTTGATTTGCTATTAAAATCGACTTCATATTCATCGATTAGCAAATGTGCATTAAAGCTGTAATTCACTTCATCTTCACCAATGATACAGCTCATTGCTTGCTTTATTTTATCCAAAGTGTCACTACCAGGCTGGTGGAAGCCATTGAGCGTTGGGCATAGGTTGGATGAATTTATTTACAAATGGCGTTGCGGCAAAATAAAAAAGCGCCTAGCTCTGACCAGGCGCTTTTGTTTTAAAAGTGTGACGATGTAAAGTGGACTCAAGCATCAGCAAATCAAACCCATTTTAAATCGCACCCATTCAATAAGGGATTCTTCTTTGATTCTGGAGGCGATGTATTTTTTAATAGTGAAGCGAGACATTTCCGGTAGATTTTTAAACGCAACACCAAAACGATTGCCAGAAACATGCGTGATAATGCCCTGAACTTTAACAATACTTTTCTTTTCATCGATGGGCAGTTCAATGATGAATGACACCATCGCATTAAGATTACAATTTTTAAATCCATGAGAAACTGTAATGCCTATGCCGCCAAGACTAATGTCATTAGCTTGCAGTATATCGATAAAATTTTCGCCATTAATATTGATCTGAATGGGCTCGTTAGCCGGTGGCACTATACGTATGCCATCGCGTATTTGAGGAGAATTCATGCCTACCGCTGTGTTCATACCGGTAACCCGAATGATGGCGTTTAAATCATTGTATCTGGGTTTTTTTTGAAAATGTGAAGTGTTTATCACTGGGTCAAATCATTTGCGTCTTAATAATTGCCGAAGCTGAAGCCACTGTTATAAACGCGATATAAAAGTTATTAGAGTTCTTGATAGCTATACTTCTACTTCTGACGAGTGGAAAGCTCAAAAAAAATCCCGCAGCCGTTTTACGACTGCGGGATTTTTTTAAGGCGCTGGATTCGATCAGTCAGTATTAATAAACCAACGTTTGAATAGCGTGTGCGGGAATGGTTACTTTCGTTTCATCTAACCCAACATAGAAATGATAGCTAATTTCTTTGTCAGTTTGATTCATGACGATGGTGGCCATCTTATTGTCTTCATTCAAAAATGATGTTGTTAGCAATGCACTTCTACTGCTGGTTGAGCTAACACGTTGGGCATTAGGGCGAATGAATTTTGAAAAGTGACCAATGTAGTAATAGGTTGGTGTATAAATCAAATTGCCGGTTTTACTGTCCGCGTGAATGGCTGCATAGCAAAAGTTACCCACATGATTTGGGCCGCCTTTGTCATCCAATAAAATGTTCCAATCGGTCCAACCTAGGCTACCGCTATTAAAATCATTGATCATGGAGTTCCCGTA
Organism: Pseudomonadota bacterium; assembly: GCA_040386215.1. Lineage (GTDB taxonomy): Bacteria > Pseudomonadota > Gammaproteobacteria > Pseudomonadales > Cellvibrionaceae > Cellvibrio. Next base: position 60,975 of record JAZKFX010000009.1, on the reverse strand, counting down.
TTTTTCACCATTTGGCCAATACTGGTAGCGCTCCGGGTTGAATTTTTCGATGGCAGCTTCGGTCAACAAAATATGTTTGTCCGGGTAAGATTGATAAACATCATCCACATTTTTAAACATTGGGTCACCACCGGTCCAGGTTTCATACCAATGGAAGCCAATCCCCCAAGCATATTTGGCTGCTTCAGGATCATCAAAAATCGTATTCGCGCGGTTATTTATTAAGTCACGATTGTGATCCCAGACAATAATTTTTTTATCTTTTAGGCCTTCCTTGTGCATGATGGGCCCCAGGTGATTTTTGAGAAAGTCACGTTCTTCTTCTGCGGTATATATCATGGATTCCCATGTTTGTTTGGCCATAGGTTCGTTTTGCACGGTGATACCCCAAATTGGCATACCTTCTTTTTCGTAAGCTTTAATAAATTTAGTGAAATAGGTGGCCCAGGCGTTATGGTATTCGGGAAGTAATTTACCGCCTTGTAACATGTGATTCGTGTTTTTCATAAAAGCGGGCGCGCTCCAGGGGCTAGCGTATAAAGTGAGCTTGCCTCCGGCAGTCGCAATTGCTTTTTTAATTAAGGGAATGCGAAATTCGCGATCATGGTCAATGGAAAATGTCGTTAGCTCTTTATCGCCCTCTTTAATATAGGTGTAGCTACCGCTGCTAAAGTCGGAGCTATGAATGGTGGTGCGCGCGAGGCTATAACCAATACCCTTGTCTTTGTCGTAATAGGCTTGTAAGAATTCTTCTTGTTTTGCGGACGTTAAGCTGGCAAATACTTCCGCACTTGAATCGGTGATGGCGCCACCAATGCCGAGTAGTTTTTGAAAACGACTGTTCGGATTTACAAAAACAGCTATTTCAGTTTCCGGAGGTTGTTGGCCTTGGGTAAACTTTAATGTGTCAGTCAAAGCCAGGCGTTTCTCAACATCTTTGGCGGTGGTATAAACGCTGATGGTTTTGCCGCTGGTTGAGAATGCTTTTGTTTTTTGAGTTTTTTGCGAATCGCCAGCAATTGTTAATTGCGTAGCTGCAACAAACAGCGCAAGTGCTGCTGTAGCGGTTATAAGACGGGTTTTCATCAGGCTGTTCCTTTGGTTATTTTATTTTTAATGAATCGGACAATTAAACAGTGCACGAGGAGTGCATAAACAGGGTGGTGGTTAATGCCTCCACCTTGATATGAAATTAGAATAGCCGAATTAACCCTATTAACCACACCGTGCCTAGGTTCTGCGTTAAGTCATTGCGCTCGGGCCTTTTTTTATCCACACTTCTCCCCCCACAGATTAGACTCGCCCCAAGCAAGGCGCCTATAATAGAAAACTGTCGCAAATTAGTTCATTTTAGGGCAAAACTCAGTGATTACCCATTTGTTAAAGGCATTTGCAATGATTTGCGCCCTTACTTTATTAGGGTTTGCGGGTTTGCAGCTCAATGATCCGGATCCCATAAGATGGGTTAGTTTTTATATTCTCTGTGCATTAATTCCTTTGCTACTGGTCTTTAATATTTATTCTGCGCCATTATTTTTACTAGCGGTGGCCGCCTGTTTGCTTTGTCTGGCTACTGCCGGTCCCGGCGCCGTGGAATACTACCGACATATGGATCAGGAACTGCTCATGCAAACGATGAATCCAGATAAGCCTTATATAGAAGAGGCGCGAGAATTTTTGGGCGCATTGATTGCTCTGGGCTTGGTTATTATTACTGCCTTGATGGCACGCAGCCGTTATTTTAAAGTTTATAACCGCCCGTTTACGGGCAAAAAAATGACAGTTCCTGATTGACCCGCTATAAAACCGTTCGCCCACAATCATTTTCACTATCACTACAAATGACTGACTACTATGAAATTATTAAATCGTCTTTTTAAAAAAACGCCCCCCCCCATTGCTACGGTTGACGAGCAAATTAAAGCGCTTGCGCTTCACTCCAATGAGCAATTAGTGGTGGTCGCGACCACCAACAGTGGTAATGACACTGTCCGCGAAGCGGCAATTGCTAAACTGAGTTATGGCAGTGAATTGCTCAGTTTAATTACCGGCTCACATACAGCACGCATTCAAGCTGTAGCACGTAAACGTATTGGTCAATTGTTGGATGATAAAATCATCACGATTGAGCAATTAACAAAAGCAATTTCCAACCCGATTGAGTTGATGGCGGTGGTTAGTTATTCATCGTCTGCCAGCTTCGCCGTGCTCGCACAAATTACTGATACTGAGTCGTTGCTAAAACTTGCGAGTGAAGCGAGTACGACACAAATTCGCCAAGCCGCAGCAGCCAAAATAACGCAACGCGATCAACTTGAGCAACTTGCTAAAACAGCACAAACCAAAGATAAAAATGTATACAAACTAGTGCGAGCACGGCTGGATGTTTTTAAATCTGAGGATGCAAAATTTGCTGAGCTCGAGGCTTTGGCCCTGATCATCTGCACCAAGTTAGAAAAACATTCACACCTCGAAGCCGATACCTTGTTTAAAGCCCGGTTATCAGTATTGCAACAAGAGTGGTCGGCTTTGGGTGAAGGTGTATCCGCAGAGACCCATCAACGTTATTTGGCAGCAGTTAAATCGTGTGAAGCTAAAATTACTGCACAAGCTGACGCTATTGCGTTAGAAGAGGAAAATGTTGCACTTGATCAACAAGCTCTGGCGTTGGCAAAAGCAGCAGTCGAAAATTCAAAAACGTTCATCGCTGATATTTATTCTGCTGCACATATGGATGACTTGTTAGCGGTCAATTACGAACATAAATTGCAGGAGTTGGCCCAAGCAATTCGTTTGGCTGCGAACCGTAATTTACCCATGGATTCGTTGAATAAAGAATTTGAAACGCGTAAACAACAAACGCTACAGTTGCTTGAGCAGATAAAAAATTCTGGCACAGTGGCACAGTTAACGGAACAGTTGCAGAATGCTGAGAACGCTATTGACGATAATGACACGGCGAAAGCAGTCAAGCATAAGCTCAATCAATTGCTTAAACATGCGCAAGAATTTACCCAGGACCAATTACCGGAAAGCGTTGCTAACGCACAAGTGGCAGTAAAAAATTGGGTAAAGAAACACAATGCGGTTGAGCAGGCTGCGAAAAATTCCTTGCGCGAATTGAATGAGTTACTTCGCAAAGGCCTGTGGTCAGCCGAACAAGGTTTTGTGCGTAAAGCGCGCGCGATTCAAAAAGAGTTAAATGAAAAGCGGCAGCAGTTCCCTGATTTACCTAAAGCTATTCAAGCCAGGCTGGAGGAGTTTGAAGAGCAAATTATCAAATTAGGTGATTGGCATGAGTTTGCTGTTACACCGAAAAAAGAAGCTTTAGTGACGCAAATGCAAACGCTGATTAATAGCCCCATGGCTCCCGAAGATTTAGCCACTAAAATTCATGAGCTGCAGGACAGCTGGAAAGAAGTGAGCAAAGGCGGCCAGCAAAAGGACGAGGCGTTGTGGCAACAATTTCATCAGGCGTCAGAAGTCGCTTTTGCGCCTTGCAAAGAATTTTTTGACGCTCAAGCTGCGGCGCGCGAAAAAAATCTCGCCAAGCGTCAGGAGATGGTGACGCATTTGCAACATTATTTGGCAAGCTACACCTGGGATAAAGCCGATTGGGCGGGAGTTGAAAAAACGCTTAAAGTGGCACGCCAGGAATGGCAATTATATTGGCCAGTGCCGCGCAAAGCGGGCAACGACTTGCAAAACACGTTTGAAGCTTTGATGGAACAATTGTTTGGTAAAATTACTAACGAATACGAAACCAATAAGTCCATCAAGCAACAGCTCATCGAAACAGCGCAGGGGTTGCTAACCGCAACTGATGTTCGCGCAGCAATAGATTCCGTAAAGAAAATGCAAGCGCAGTGGAAAACCATTGGCAAAAGTTGGTACAAAGAAGATCAGCAATTATGGCAAGATTTTCGGCAACACTGCGATGCAATTTTTGCGCGACGCAATCAGGAAATCGAGGCCGGCAATCAGCAGCGTCAAGAAATACAAAAACAAGCAGAGGCTTTGCTGGCAAAATTAGAAGCTCTTCTTGCGCTTCCTCTGGCTGAATTGGTAGCCGCAAAAGCAGAAATCGAAACGGTTAAGAGTGAATTTTTCGCATTGGAGCTGCCACGTGATTCTGCAAAAGCATTAAATGAAAAGCTCAATACTATTGTTGCTGCTATAGCGGAAAAAATTGATCGCGAGCGCAATAAAGCTGAAAGCCAAAGTTGGGTGGATATGTTCAGCGCTTGTGATGCTATTCGCGATTTTGAATTGATTGTTATAGCTGCTAAATCCGAAGCTGAAATTAAGCAGAAAAAAGATGCTGCGGCAGAATTGATTGCTAATACTCCGCGCTGGCCAAGTGGTAGCCAGTCGGTGATTCAGCAGCGCTTCGCCAAAGCCGCTAGCATTACTGCGGCAGATCAGGAAAAAAATACGCAAAATTTACGTACACTGACGGTGCGCGCTGAAATTTTAGCGGGCAGAGAAACGCCAGCGACAGACAAATTATTACGCATGAATTATCAAGTGCAACAAATGCAGCAAGCATTCGGTAGCCGCGACAGTAGTTTTAATGCAATGGTGTTGGAGTGGATTGCAGTGGGTGGCGTAGCTAAAGATACCTATGCTGAATTGCTCGCACGCTTTGACAGCAGCCGTGAAGCTGGTGTGAAAAAATAAATTTATCGCGATAGCATTTCAACTATGTAGTATTTAATTTTATATAGTATTTGTGTATACCAAAAAAGAACGATCAAAATGAACCTGGGAAATCCATGAAAAAAACATTTAAGCTGCATATTGAAGGTAAAAATAGCGACCGTATCCTGGAAGCTATTAAGCATGAGGTGCGCAAGTACCTGAAACGTGAAAGACGTAAAACCTTGCCTGCGGGCGTGGATTATTGGGATTTTGATTGTAAATTTGGGCTAACAGAAGCTACCGCTGAAGACGTTCACCTGGCGGAGATCATTAAAAAAATGGATGAAGTTTCGGTGAGTGGAGGTGAAGGATTTTATGTGGAGATTTTAGCTGCGCACGGTATCCGTCAAAAACGTCCAAGGGTTTATGATGAGTCCGAAGACGCGTAAATTATTTCTCGATTTACAGCGGGCATAAAAAAAGCCGTTAACATGTAAGTGTTAGCGGCTTTTTTTGCATCTGAGATTTATATTATTTATGAGTAAGGGTCCGAAAATACACCTTTGGAGTAAATTCCAAAATTTGATTTTGAAATTGCCGTTGTTACTCGACGACATTGATCTGACAAAACTTAAAACTACCGAAATACAATGCAACTCTTCCATGCGACATTCGCATTATGATATTCCTGATGCAGAAAAAACTGCAGCTGTTATGGCGGTGTATTGCAATGCGCGCGACAAAAATATAATGCTATTGTAAGCTCAATCCGATAGGGTGCCGACTGAGGTGCACGCCTCATGAAGTATTGCTCAGGTAAGATAGCGAATATTTAATTTTGTCATCGGCTGAGCGAGTACAGGTAACGGTAAAGTAATTCACGCCTTATACTGTAGAGTTAACTTTAGGTCATATAAGCTACTGATTTACAAGGGAGTTTCTTTTATTAAGGGCGCTGTAAATTCGGAGTTATACAGTGCAGCGGTAAGTTTTAGGTGTTAGAAGGACAGCGTCATCCACTTTAACAACTTCAAGCTTTTGTTGATTATTGCGCCAAGTTGACTGTAAAATACTCTACTTGCTCCAAGTGGGCATTCGATATTGCTGGATATGCTCTTTGAGTATTCATGAGGTGTTGTCCGCACACATGAATGTCGTAGTGCTTGATTTTTAAATTATTATTCTAACTCTTTCTCTCATCGGATTTTTGGTCTGCATAGGAACGTCGGAGATTTCGTTTTTTCTTTTCAAATAGGAGTTTTTGGATGCGCTTTCCGTTCAGGCTTTTGCTTGCCATAAGTCTTTTTTTATCGAGCATTTCATTTGCTGATACAAATCCCTCGCACACATGGCTTATGAGCCAACAAACTACCGATGGTAGCTTTGGTAATGCTAAAGATATTGCCATTACATCTCAGGCTACAGGCGAAACCATCACGGCCTTGATGCTGGATTCAATTCTTCCGCCTAGTGCGTTACAGCCGACGCTAGATTATTTGGCCACAGGCGACACCTCTCACACAGAAACCTTGGCTCGTCAGATAGTTGCTGCAGTTACATTAAATGGCAGTGCTGATAATTCATTAATTCGAAAACTTAACCTACTCCAAAATGAAAATGGTAGTTTTGGTTCTTACGCGCACTATGAAGGTGACCCAATAAGCACTTCATGGGCTTTACGCGCTTATGCTGCTTCGCGTTTGAATAACTCAATTGTTGCCAAAGCTATTAATTATTTAGTGGCTACTGTTAATGCAGATAAAGGTTGGCGTGTTGATAAGGTATCTAGTGTTGCGGTTACCGCTGAGGTTCTAATCGCACTCAATGCCTACAAACAATATGCTGGTGTTTCTCAAGCCATTGCATCTGCGCGGACATATCTAACTACACAAAAAAATGCCGATGGTCTGTGGGAGAATGATTTTGAATCTGCTTTAGTGTTATCAGCACTTTCTTTTGGGGCGCCCTCTGTTTCTGAGTTGCAAACAAGTTTACACATGTTGGAATCGCATAAAGAAACAAGTGGCGGCTGGGCCGAAGATGTATATACCACTGCTTTGGTATTGCAAGCCATTAAACGTGTTAATTCCCTGTCTTTAACAAATAATGGAAATGGCAGTGTTCAGGGTCAAGTCTTTTTGGCCGGTAGTTCAGAGCCTATTGTGAATGCTACAGTTTCAGTTATAGAAAACTCATCTAGTGTCAAAACAGATCTCAATGGCCGCTTTACACTGATGGGATTGAAGGAAGGTTTAGTAACCTTGGTTATTCAAAAATCTGGTTTTCAATCTGTTAGTAGAGCAATGCAAATAAATTTGCCGTTGATGAATGAGGCAGAGCACATCTATTTAGCCCAAACACCTACCGTGGCTTTATTAAGTGGGCATGTATATGACAGTAATACTTCCGCGAATATTGACGCAGCAAGGCTCACGATTTCAGGTGTTACGTCGTTAAATTTAACTACCAATAATCTTGGCAGTTTTGACGTAACTGCATTGGCGGCAGGCTTTTATAATTACACTATTTCTGCGCTTGGTTATTATTCGGTTTCGGGTAGCTTTTCTGTAGCAGCAGGTGGACATAGTTTAATTAATCAAGAGCTCGTTAATACACAGACTCCCTTGGTCGACAATCCTGCTTCAGTCAGTGGTGTAGTGATTGATGGAACTACAAAACTTCCAGTGTCTTTTGCTAGTGTGTTAGTTGATGGTTTCCCTCTATTAGCTGATATCAATGGAAAATTTACGACAAGTGATTTAACTCGCGGCAATCACATATTATCAATAACTGCGAACGGCTATTTAACAAAGCAGTTTACGTTGAATTTTGTAGCAGGTGCATCGGGTAACATGGGAAGTATTTTCATATTTAATTCCAAGCCAGTGGACACTGCACGGCAACTTCAATTTTTCGGGAAATGTATCGATGGAGTAAGTGGTGCCCCTCTTCTGGGCGTCAATGTAAAGGTGCTGAACTCTACGATAATGGGTATTACAGATACTCAGGGAACAGTCAGTTTAAATCATATCCCTAATTTGCAATTCGTACTGGAAATTACCGCAACAGGTTACATAACTCGACAGTATTCTATAGCAGCCCTTGGATTTGGTTCTGTTGCCGGAACGATCAATTTAACTCCGCAGACGCCGAATAGTGACGCATCTAAAATTTCTGGTGTTGTTAGCGACAGTGCTACAAATTTTCCTCTTGCGGGGGTTCAGCTCTCTATTCCTGGAGTGAATAATGTTGTAACTGGGGCAGACGGATATTATGAATTTACTGACCTTATAACGGTACCCTTTACACTTCGAGCTACCATGAATGGTTATGTACCGTTCCAAAAAGAGATTGATATTAGTGAGGCAAGTGGTGCATACAGCTTCGATATAGCGCTCGAATTTGATAACTCGGCAAACGAGTTTCGCATTTTAAGTGCGGATACCCCATCTCTAATTGAACCTGATAGCTCGACTATCATTAATGTTAGTGTAAAAAATATATCAGCAGCATCACAAAGTGCAATTTTGTTGGCGCATGTTATTGACGCTTCTGGCGAGGAAATAACAGTGCTATCACCAAAAATTCAAGGCACAGATATTACTACGCCGCACATCACTGTTGATGCAAATCAGACAGTTAATTTTGAGTTGCCATGGTCGGTTGCGCAGGCTACAGAAGGGACATATACGATTGTTATTGAAGTCGTAGAAATGGGCACCATGACTCGTGATCTTCCTCGCGGTCACGTACTCGCAAGTCATACAGTTAATACTCTAGTCAATGGCCAGGCGAAATTTGGTGGTGCATTGGCATTAAGTCCACCTTTATTACAAGCGGGAGCTGAAACACCGATTGGTATATCAGCTGTTTTGCGTAATACCGGGAATAAAATGCTTAGCGCTGGTGAATACACGTTAACTATATTTAATGTTGATGAAGCGTCACCTCTTTTCACCACCAAAGTTAGCGCTGATGCTATAGCACAGAATGGTGTATTTACTTTGGACTTTGGTCAGTGGAAACCTGCACCAGATGCAATAGGAAAACTGCATGCGAAAATTGTTCGCACGGATTCAATTAAAGGCGCTGTAGTTGCCGAGCTGTATATTGGCGATGTAGCCAGGGCGCACTTCACTGTTGATAAAAATGTATTGCCTGAAGGTAACAATAATATCAACGCTAATATTCATCTTACGGGTGTCGATACAAGTATTGCTAAAGGTACAGATCCGCTATTGAATGTCGTGAAAACTGCTGTAGAAAAAGGTGCAAATTTTATTGGACCTGCCGCAAAAACCTGGCAACAAAAAAATAACTGTTTAGGTTGTCATATCCAGTCGCAAACACTTGCTGGGTTAGGGGCTGCATTGAATAAAACTAACATCAATCAACAAATGGCTAACTATGTTTTTAATGAAATAACCACAGGCTATCGCCCTTCAGGAGCTTTTGAAACCAGTACATGGGTAGAGAATAAAAATGCATCGACGTTGATGGCAGCTTGGGCTTTGAGTGAGTGGCAAACGCCGAGCGAAAGCATTAACTCTCTATTGATTGGAGTGAATTATATTTGGTCGATTCGCCAACAAACTGGCGATCAATTACATTGGTCCACTGATTATCCCGTGGGTTGGATGGCTGATGATCTATCTGCAACCGCATTGGCTACATTGGCAACGGTAAGAGCCAAAGAACAAGCTGATGGTTTAGCAGTACTTCCTTCTAATTATCAATGGAATACCAATTTTGTATTAAATAATGGCCGCCCTGGGCATAACACATTGAAGGCTAGCGACAACTTTATTTATGTAGCTAAACCTAATGGCTGGTTAGAGCGGGTGGATATTAATACTAAAATTTCTACTGTTTTATTTACTTCGGTTGCTGGTGTGTCGAGTCGTATCAATGGATTGGAAATTGAAGAAAATGGCAATTTCATTATGGCAACGGATCAGGGAGCTGTGGTACGTGTCAATCAGAGCGGTGCAATTCTTAATACTTATCAAGTATGTGCTAGAAGAACCGGTGGTCTCGTGAAGTTAGTGTCCGGGGAGTTTTATGTCGTTTGTCATGATGAGCAGAAAGTTGTTCGCTTGACTACTGATGGAAAAATTCAGGTGGTGGCTTCTGACGGTCTATTGAATATTCCGTACGGATTGGCGTTGCATCCTGAAGGCTACTTCTTGATTACGAATTACGGGGGCGGTCAAATTCTGAAAATGACTACGGATGGGCAAATATCCATTTACGCAGATGGTTTTTCGTCGCGTCCGATGCATATTTCTATATCGCCTTCCGGTGACGCATTTGTCTCCATGGGGCGTCGAAATGGGGAAAGTGTAGGTGTGGATATTGTGCGTGCTAATGGCACTGCCCGTAGAATAATACTAGGGGAGAATGCTTTCGGGGTTACTGTTGCCAACAATCAACTTTATGTCAGTAAAGAGGACGGAAGCCAATTTACACATGTTAAAACTGTTCCTCTAGATATAGGAGTTTTAGACTCCTATATAGCTGCTTTGCCAAGTGTTGTGAATTATTTTGCTGCTACATTCGACGTGAGTGACTTGGATAATATCAATCAAGCAAATCGACTCATTGGTCTAGGTGAAGCAAGAAAATTACTTCTTGCCGGTGCTACAAGAGATCAGGCGGATGTAATGATTACCCAGTTGGTAGATATGCTACGAGCCCGCCAAGCTGATAACGGCGGGTGGGGGAGACAGGGGAAAGTTCTTGATGCAAAGACCGATGCATTAATAACGGCGTTGGTAGGTATTGCACTTGAATACACCTCGCCTTCTGCGCAAGACCCGATGATTAGAAATTCAATCTCGTATTTACTGAATATGCAAAAAGCAAACGGGTCTTGGCAGTCGCTTGATGGACTATTCACAACAGACCTGGGCTCTACTAGTTTGGTGATGGTGTACTTACCTAAAGCAATTGAACGTTTAGGCGGATTAGACGTAAAAGTTAATGTGAGTTTACCGCGCAACGTGGTGCTTTCTGCTCCAACCTTGGAGCCCACTTCACAGACGGTGGCCACTGATGGCACTACTCAATATCTCTGGGATCTGAACGGCGTCATAGGTTCAGGTCGTGATATTTCATTTGGTCTTGCCATTAATGATTTGGCGTTGGGCGAAGTTCGCGACGTTGCTACGAAAGCGACTTTGTCATTTGGTAACTCATTTACGAATGAAACCATTGTTAAGGCAATTGATATTCCGAGGGTAAATGCATTAAGCCAATTGATCTTGGCGGTCACAACTGACAAGGCAAGCTACCAAGCTAATGAGCTGGTTCAAATTGCGTCTTCGGCAACCAACAAAGGGCCGTCGTTTAACGGTGGGGATGTAAAGCTTGGGATTCGAGCTGCAGGCTACGTTGGTTTGCTTGATAGCAGCATTCCGTTGAATCATGTCACATCTTTGCCTCAAGGCTATTCGACAAGCGTACCGAATACTTGGAACACCGGCACTGTTTTTGCGGGTACCTATGAAGTCTTTGGTCAGTTGATCGATGCAAAAGGACGTGTAGTGGCTGAAGCGACGGCCCCCTTTATAATTCGTGGGTCTGCAGCTAGTAATCAGTTGCTGGGCAGCCAAGTCTTTACGGATAAGTCGAGGTATCTGAATTCCGAATCCGCGCATATTGATGCACGGGTACTGAATACAGCACTTAACCTGATACATGAGCCGGTACTGGGTCGTTTAACGGTTACACATACGAGTACTAGTGCTGTTGCGTTTACGCACAGTTATGCCATTCCTCAACTAGTCATTGCTGGACAAACTGCTAATCAGGAAGATTTGGGTTTAACTGACTTAGCATCAGGGCAGTATCAAGTATTGTGGCAAGTCTACGACGCGCAAGGTGTTAATTTAATCTCACAATCCACAGCACAGTTTGATGTGGTGCCAGACGTGCGCCGATTGGTTAGCGGCACTGTTAATGTGAAATCAGCGTCTGTTGAGCGCGGCAGCTTGCAAACGTGTAATTTCAGCGTGATGAATAAATCTGCTACCCCTATTCCTGCATTGGCGGTTACCGAAACAGTTATTAACCTTGATACTGAGTCTGTTCTAAATACCTTCAATCTTACGGCAAATCTAGCAGGTAATGCTGCTCAGACAGATACTCGCTCGTTAGTAACAGCCGGCTATACAACGGGTCAATATGCCTGCGTACTCCAAGCGCAAATAGAAGGTCAAACTCTAAGCCTGGGTCAAGCGCTTTTCACGATTACGGGACAGCCGGTCAAGCTTGATGCTGAGTTGAAACAACAAACACAAGGCCGTTTGTTGGTGTTGTTTGATGATGCCAACTCGCCTGATGAAGAGTTCTACTTAAGATCAGTGTTGGATAAGGCAGGATGGTTATACACCATTGTTAATAATGCTAAAGACTTTGATACTGAGTTAACTCAAGGCGGCTATAGTACTTATGCCTTACTAAGCGAGTTGGTCACGCTCACACCTAAGACCCGCGATCAATTAAAGCTGCTCGTTGCCACAGGTGATGGGCTCTATATTAGCAATGGCCATGATCGCCGCCATCAATCATTAGAGGATGCGCTTGGTGTTCGTGTTCACTCAAAACAAACCTCTATATCGGGAATTAAGTTTAAACAAAGCTCATTGGGCGATACATGGCTTTATAGTTTCGCGGCGCCTGTTAACTCTCTAACCTTTGATATGGCCGGGGCTACCCTAGTGGGTGAGTATGTCTTAGCCCCCCTTGGTGCGAGTAAAGCAGGGGTTTTGGGCGCTGCTGAGGAATACAACGCTTTTGTCTTTGATGACTTTAATTCCTTGTCATCAGCTGTAGAGGGGCGCTTGGGCGTAGGTGGTAACCTCAATATTTACAACTTTGGTATAGGCGAAAAACTCGATCCTAAAAAGGCGGGTGATGTTGTCGTTGTCGCAGGAAACGCCACCTTCCTATCTGGTAAGGTTTATCACGGCAACCTCATCGCTGGTGGTTCGGTTAAGGGGGTCGGCGCTTCAGTTGTCAATGGTATGGCGAAAGGCGCCTATGTTAAAGGCGAGATAGCCACTTTGCCGGTAGAGTTTGCTTCTGAACAGGAATACCTGAAAGAACTTTCAGCGAATGTAGCCAAGCTGCCATCGACAGGTACTCACACATTCCAATACGGTATTTATACCGTGAAGGGTGATTGCAGCAGCAACGTGCAGGTATTCAATATAAGCGCGGTTGAGCTTGCTGCTACCAACACGCTCTACAACTCCTGTATTCCAGTGGGTGCAACGATTATTTTCAATATTCTTGGCGATACTGCAACTCTAAAAAATATGGGTATGCAATCCTTAACCGCGTTGCGCGAGAAAGTGTTGTTTAACTTTCCAGCGGCTACCAAGGTTAATATGACGTCTGTGGGAGTTGAAGGTAGCGTTCTGGCACCTAATGCGCAGTTCTATAATCCTTCGGGCAGCATTAATGGTAGGTTGATTGCCAAGTCTTGGTTTTCTAATGACTACGGCTGGGTTGGCATTAACAACATTAAGTTTACCGGTGACTTATCTAGTGCAGTGCTTGCAATGACTCGGAACGCTGCAACCATACACCGTTATCAATTGGGCAAAACCGCCTTTGCAGGGTTTGATGTGCTTAATCATGCCTTTACATTGAGTCAGCAGCAGGTGCCCAGTGCATCCAACTCCTTTGAGCAGTTGCTATTGGGGTCACTGGTATATGTGAGCCCAGATGCTATTTCGCCAAAAGCTAATCGAGTTATGCCTTATAAAGTGGAGCTACAAAACCAAGCAACTACATCGGTTAAAGCCAAGGTTATTCTCACCCTGGGCAATAGTTTGACGATGCTAAATGCTCAGGGCTTTACTGCATCGGCCACGTCAGGCGAATGGGTTTACACCACCTCCTTGGAGGGCAATGCGTTTATCGCACAAAAATTCTATGTGCAGTTGCCCAAAGATATCGCCAAAACAGAGCAGATCAGGTTACGAGTTCAAACAGGTGATGGTGAAAATGCCGTTGTGCAAGTCGATAAAAACTACTCGATCACCACACAATAGGCCCAGGCACAACAAAAAATATATAGCAGCTTCCCCTAAAGCTCAGGGAAAGCCACACAGCAGAGTTGGATTAAACAAGGTATAAGTATGTACATTTACTTCATTCGCCCTACGCACGGAAACGCACACCAATGGTTGGGTTTAGAGTTATTTCGCAAAGGATTTTTTCGTCGCTTAACAGCGGGTGTTACGGCTTTCTTTTTTACGTTTGTGTTTTACATAAACCCCGCCAGCCTGGCAATTGCGGATGAGGTGGGTAAAGAAGCGCAACAACAAGCCGCTATTGAGGCCGTGCTAGAAAATACGCCTGAGAAAAAACTGAGCCATCGTTTGGCAAAGCTGTATGAAAAAGTTGTTCAAGAGTTACCTCAAACTATTGGGCAACGTGAAGCGCAACAAAATTGGTTAGAAAAAACCTATAACAGTATTTTTTCTGATGGCCCTGTAACGCCTGCAGAGTTGACTGAATTAAAGATTCTCAGCACGGCTATTGAGACGGCTTATCAAAGTGTTATAGGTGATTTCGAACAGGAAGCTAAAATCTTTGAAAATGAGGCCGCAGCGGCAGGTAAAGCTTTATCTCCAGAGGTGAAACTTCTTATCAAAGAACGCCACACACAAGCGCTAACTCAACTAAAAGCACGCTATACCCATACCCAAACCTTGTTGAATAAACTGCTTGTCGCTACCTCAGCTGATGAGCAAACCCGAGCATTGGACAAGCTCGGTGAAGTTTTAGAGAAAGAAAAAAGCAAGCCAGGTCACACCCCCGCAACTCCTGATCAATTGCCTTGGGGAACATCTGATGGCGAAGTACGTGAGCCGGTTGAAACACAGCAGGATTTACACGCTGCGGCGGGCATTAACCCACTTGCAGGTCATGTGCAGCTAGCAATGGGCGATAGCGATAGTGGTTTATTGGTTTTAGCCGAGGCCTTGGCTGTTACCAATGCCAATATTTTAAATGCAGAGTTGGGCGAATCGATAGATGTGCAAATAACGCCAGAGATTAAAGCTCTTGCATTAAGCCTCCACAATAACAGTACCGAGATTTACGCGTGGGTCCATAACAACATTCGTTTCATTCCGAGTTACGGTTCAATTCAAGGCGCGCAATACACCTTAGAGGCAAAACAAGGTAATGCGATTGATACGGCGAGTTTATTAATCGCATTACTTCGTGCCTCCAATATTCCGGCCCGCTATGCCTACGGCACAGTGGATATGCCGATAGATCAAATGATGAATTGGGTAGGGGGCGTTAGTTCGCCACAAGCTGCTCAAGATCTGCTGAGTCAAGGTGGTATTCCGAATACGCTGATAAAAATAAACGGTCAGCTAACCTCATTCCGTATGGAGCATGTCTGGGTAGAGGCTTGGGTAAATTATTTGCCAGGTCGCGGCACTAAAGCTAATCAGGGTGATACATGGATTCCCATGGATGCGAGCTTTAAACAACATGAATTTACGCAAGGAATGAACCTCAAAGAATCTGTGCCGTTTGATGCTCAAGTCTTGGTGAACAGCATTCAAACCAAGGCCACCGTGAATGCAACAGAAGGCTGGGTGCAAAATGTTCCCCAAGCGGATATTGAAGCTCAGCTAACGGATTTCCAAAATAAACTCAAAGCGCACATAGAAAACCAGAATCCCACTGCAACAGTGGGTGAAGTGCTAGGGTTGCAAAAAATCAAGATACTTCCGCCCCGCCCACTGGCAGCAGGCTTACCTTACAAACGTATAGTGACCAGCAGTACTTTTGCAGAAGTTCCCGATAAGCTTCGTCACAAATTTAAATATAGCCTTGCAGAAAATAGAGATGGCGTTGCGGGTAGCCCGGGTATTTATATTGAGAAGCCTACAGTAACCTTAGCGGGCAAAACGCTTGCGGTCAGCTTTACACCAGCCAGCAAGGCAGATGAGGATATCATTGCCAGTCGACTGCCAGCACCTGAAGCAGACGGCAATATCGACCCTGCTAAACTCCCAAAAACCCTGCCCGGTTATTTAATAAAGCTAGTGGCCCAGTTCACTGTCAATGGTGAAACGTTAGCACAAACAGCGATTGGCAATATGGGTGGTGAATTGCGCGAAGAGCTGGGCCTTTGGAGCCCTAAAGATGCCTGGCAAGGGAGCACGAATAAACCCACGGCTGGAGAGTACCGCGCAATTGGTTTGGATTTGCAAGGTGTCAACCCGGAACAGGCCATGCGTTTAAAGGCAAGCCTTGAAGGTACAAAAGCTAAATTGGAAAGCCGGGAAGCGGCCCAACTGGCTACATTGAGCAAACACAATTTGGTGGGCGATTTGCTGTACGGCACAGTGTTTAACTACTTCGCCCTGAATGACTTACAAGACAAGATTGCCGCACAAGCGAGTGGCATTATTAGTTATCGCTTACCCAGCTATGGTACGTTTAGCACGAGTTTAACCACGCAGTATTGGTACGGAATTCCGCGAAACGTCGCGTTTGGCGGTTTAAGTATGGATATAGATCGGATGACAACGCAGCGCGTAAGCAAAAATAACAATGCGCAAGAGGCTGTTGCCTTTACGCAAAGTATTGGTGCCCGAATGAGTGCCATGGAGCATTTAGTACCGGAGCAGATGTTCTCAACCACCGAAAACAAAGCGGAGGGAATTTCAGCGGTAAAAGCCTTGGCGATTGCCAGCCAACAAGGGCAAAAAATTTGGACAATCACTGAAGACAATCTTGAGCTAGCCTTAAGTAAAATCACCATAGATTCTGATGCAAAAGCGGATATTTTCAATGCGGTGAATGCGGGCAAAGTGGTTACCGCTCATGAAGCTAAAATCAACTTCGATGGTTGGATTGGTGAGGGGTACGTGATAGTTGATCCGTTAACGGGGGCTGGTGGGTATATTATTGCGGGTGGAGGGAATGGGGCATTTTCAAAACTAAAAGATTTGCTACTCAAAGCTCAATTTATGGTTGGCTCCATGATGAGTCTGAATACATCAAGTTTTCTCACTAAAGCATTATTTCAATCAGTTGGGCAAATAGTTTCAGTGATTTTTAATGCATATAATTTTTTAACAAAATGTTCGTCTCTTTCTAATGCATTAGCATTGACGCTAGTGTTTACTTTGATATCGGCAGCAATAATGCTCATGCTGTTTTTTTTGGCTGGCCCGCTTGCGTTAATAGCCTCAATAGGATTAGGTGTTCTGGAAAGTAAGCTGGCTGATTATGTTATTAGTAAAGGATGTTAAATGAAGTTATGTAAACACTGCGGATGCTCAATTCCTTTTCATAGGCGTTTTTTTGTAAATCCAGATTCTGCTGTTTTTCTTCCATGTAAAAATTGTGGAGAGGAGTTGATTGAAAAGGAAAAAATGCTAGTTCATTTAATCATTACTGGTGTAATTCTATTGGTGGTTTTGGTTTTTGATGACCGCATTCCCTTTCATGAAATTGGTGTTTTTTTTATTGATGTATTTGTGCCATTGGTATATTTTTATTTTTTTATACCTTTCTTAAGTGATTAAAGTGGTCAGAGCCGAATGGTACTTACTTAAGCTTTTTAGGCGACCATTTTTTCCGACCTCTTCTCTTGCCTGTGCCCTTGGTTTTGTTAATAACGGATAGGCTTTTGGTCTTCGTTTTATTGCTCGCGGCTCTATACGACCCGAGCGATTGCCTATCTTTTTCTGCCCCATCTTGCGGTGGCCTTAAGTAAAATCACCATAGATTCTAATGCAAAAGCGGATATTTTCAATGCGGTGAATGCGGGCAAAGTGGTTACCGCTCATGAAGCTAAAATCAACTTCAATGGTTGGATAGGTGAGGGGTATACCTTGATAGATCCGCAGACGGGAGCGGGGGGTTATATTATTTCGGGTGGGGGGAATGGGGGGGAGCTAACAGATAAAGATCTGGGCGCGTTAAGTGCGGTGTTTGGTCTAGTTGGATTGGCTGGTGTGGTGGTAGGGGCAGCTTTTTTTCCGTTGCTAGCAGCTGTGATACTTCCTTTTATAGCTTTTTTTGCTGCTTTTGCAGTAATCGGTCTTGCTACATATGCTATTGAAGGTGGGGTATTTGATTGGTGTGCTGGGTTTAAGGCGATGGTATACACGCTTGGTTTTTTTGGTACGGGCGCCATTGTGTTTGGGTTGACTGTTACAGGACTCACGAGTTTGATGAAAGGATATTTGTGGTGGGGCGGTGCTAGCGGCGCTGCGGCATGTGCTTTAATTTAGTGAGTACTAGTTATGGTTTATCTTATTTTTATAAATGGTTTTTTGATGATGCTATTGTTGGTTGCTTACTTTTCCGGTATTCGGGAGTCTGTTAAAACCAAGTTGTTTGGCGGTGTTGCATTGTGTTACATCTTGTTCGGTGTATTTACTACATTTTTTTCATGTCAATTTGAGTTTCTTCCTGTAAATGCTGTTTGTGAAAACTCTACGAATATCTTTGTTTCAATATTTTTTTCTGTCAGTTTTGTTTTGTTTTTGGCAAGTAAGATTAGTAAAGCGCGATAAAAAGTAATTGTTAGCATTATGTTTGATGGGCTAAAGGGGTCGTAGTGATTTGTTTTTGATCGACCCTTAAAAATTAGTTAAAACCTTCCCTAGGCCCAGTACATTTTAAATGCACTGGGCTTTTTTTATTTAGTTGCTTTTCTTAGCTGCTTAAACCACCCACCAATTGTTTGGTTTGGTATTTCACAATCATGCCTTCGAGTAAGGCTTTAATAATCCGCTTTTCTTCTTCAGGCATTTTCGATACCGCCTCAAACTGCAAACGCAGGTCATCCGTTGGGTCGCGTTCACCGTCACCAAATACCAGTGAATCAATGGTCACATGCAGACTGGTCGCTAATTTTTTTAAGCACGTTGAGCGAAGGTTGGGTCGCTCCTGATTCATAACGCCTAATTTGGTTGACGTGTACACCTATAGCGTCAGCCATTTCCTGTTGTGTCAAATTGCGCTCACTGCGCAAGTCAATAAGTCGATCACGAAACAAAATTGCAGCACAATCCAGTTGCATTCTTAGCTATCGCTTACCCAGCTATGGTACGTTTAGCCCGAGCTTAACCACGCAGTATTGGTACGGAATTCCGAGAAATGTGGCGTTTGGCGGTTTAAGTGTGGATATGGATCGGATGACAACGCAGCGCGTAAGCAAAAATAATAATGCGCAAGAGGCTGTTGCCTTTACGCAAAGTATTGGTGCCCGAATGAGTGCGATGGAGCATTTAGTACCCGAGCAAATGTTCTCAACCACCGAAAACAAAGCGGAGGGAATTTCAGCGGTAAAAGCCTTGGCGATTGCCAGCCAACAAGGGCAAAAAATTTGGACAATCACTGAAGACAATCTTGAGCTAGCCTTAAGTAAAATCACCATAGATTCTGATGCAAAAGCGGATATTTTCAATGCGGTGAATGCGGGCAAAGTGGTTACCGCTCATGAAGCTAAAATCAACTTCAATGGTTGGATTGGTGAGGAGTACGTGATCGTTGATCCGCTGACGGGGGCTGGTGGGTATATTATTGCGGGTGGGGGGAATGGAAGTAAAACAAATGGTGGCAGTTCAGATACCATTGCCATGGCTTCAATGTTTCCATTTGAAAAACTCGGAAATCTTCAGAATATGTTTGATTTTGTCGAAACTCTTTATGATTGTTATCTAAAAGGAGCTACATCCGATGAGTTCATTGAAATGGCAATCAAAATTGTCTTAAGTATGGTAATAATAAGTTTGATAATTTATTTGATAGCGTTTCCTTTTGCTGCATTGGTGTTTGGAGAAGTCTGGCTAGGATTAATTTCGTTCGCTGTGGGATTGGTACTGACTAGTCTTGGTGTAAAACTGCCTAGGTGTAACTAACTATGAAATTAAACAAACAATCGACTGCATTTGCGATGATTACATTTCTCGGGTATCCCATGGCATTGATTGGTAGTTACTTTGGTTATGGCATTGTTATATTTTTAGCCGTACTGTGGTCTAGTATTGTGGGCGCACTAATTATTCACAAATATCTTTCAGGGAAAGATAAAATATATGGAATAGCATTATATTTTTCAATTTGTTGCTTGCTGAATTATATGCATGTTTTCTTTTCTCATGAGCAACCAAAATCAACGGTGGGAGCAGTATATGGCTTGTTGATTCTACAAGGTGGTATATTTTTAATGCTAATTGCAATGTTCCACATAGGTAAGAAATTTAAAAAAAATGATATCCGAAATCCGCAATAGAAATGCACCGGGCTATTTTGGATTGGAATCATGTGTATTTTTGCGGGATGTGAACAATGATATAGCTTCCATCAATTTAATAATCCATGGTTTGTTGTGTTATTTTCTATTTTATTAATTGTTCAAGTTGTTTTGTTTTTCCGATATTTATATTGGTATATAGAGTTTCTTCGGGATTTTCTAATTTTGTAGGTTAAAGTGAAGTTGACATCAAGTCAAAATAAATGCTTACAGAAATATACATCCTTTGATTCCATGTTGCAGTTATATTTTTTATTTACAAAACATTTGTGGAGTAATTTCTTAAGCGCGGTCTAGAGGGTTGTAGTATTTGGTGCTGGTATGTTGAATTGGTTGATGGGCATATGAAAAATATATACCAGCAAAGCAGAGCTTGATCTAATTAATGGCAATTTCTTTTGCCAAATATTATTTTATAGGCAGGACTATTTAATGTTCTACTTTACGATAGCAATTTCGATTTTATCGGTTTTATATTTAAAAAAACATATCAAAGAAAATATCCCTGAAGCCGACTCAAAACTATTAGATTTGGAGGCATTAAAAAAATACGATGAAAAAATTTATATAAAAGCAAAAATTATTTTGTACGCTTGCTTGTTATTAAATTTAATATCTTTGTTAAAATCGTTGTTATGGTAAGCATCGCATCAAGGTCAAAATTTTTGTCAATTACGGAAGCAAAAATAAAGGACCTTCCACGTTGCATGCGTAATAGAGCGAAATAAACCTGCTAAAACTATCTAAATGTAAACCACAATTGAAGTGTAATTTAAATTTTCTTGCTATATTGACTCGCTAGAGTCTGTTAAGTCAGGCTGATTCAGATGTATTTGCATTTCAAGCGCCGCAATACCAATATTGACACTAGCAGTAAGCGATAATGGTCTTTCTGCCAATGGTCTGCCTTCCAATTCTTGTAGCGCAATCTCAAGTATTCTATACATTTGAGATGTTGATGCCCTAACTGCTTTTTCGTTAAGAGAATCGGTAACAGAAGAAGCTGTATTTGAAAGTGATTCAACACCTTCTTTAATTGTTGTAGTTATTCCGTCAATAGCTCCATTGGTTTTTGAAACGGCTTGCGAACTCATGTCTTTGATTTTATCAAGCATAAAATGGGTATCCCTTTTTTGAGGTATTAGAGAAGCAGACTAACAATGAAAAAATGATCATTTTATTTTAGCTGCTTTTTAACTAATAGATAATAGTATTTTTAATCTGGTCTCACATGAAGCTATCGAGGATTACATTGAGTTTTTGTCAGAGGCTTTCAACGAACCTTGTTCTATAGATCTTGGTAAGCTGCTGGCGTATTGGAGTTAATAAGTAATATAGCTGCTGCGGCTGAATTGAGTATAGGCAATAGATTTACGCCTTTTTCACAAACTCAGACTTCAACATCATTTCCCCAATCACGTCCACTTTGCAGTCAATATTATGATCGCCATCAACCAGGCGATTAATTTTGGCTTTGGTGCCTACTTTTATTACTGACGAAGTGCCTTTGACTTTCAAGTCTTTGATTAAAGTCACCATATCGCCGGCAATTAAAAAATTACCATTAGCATCGCGTACAGTAAAAATATCTTCATCACTTTCTGCGAGGGCGGTGGCGCTCCACTCGTGTGCGCATTCCGGGCATATCAGCGTTGCACCATCTTCGTAAGTGTATTCGGAACCGCATTTGGGGCAGGGGGGTAAATTCATCTCATCACCAGTTTATGATTATAAATTACTGCGATTATGTTCTACAGCACTCAAGGCTTGCCTGGGTGCTGCGCCATGAATGATTGTGACTTGAATCGCAGCATTGCTTTGCTAAACTAAGAGCATTTGTAGGGTTACTTTTTTCTTGCCAAGGTGTAAATTGAGCTTAAGAGCTAGTGTCACTGTCTGTTCATAGGCTTGTGAAAAGTAAATTCGGTTTATTTTTTAGTGGATAATATGGAACATATACATTTATTAGTTTACACCAGCGAGCTCGCTCAAGCTCCTGAAGAGATCGACAATATTTTAAGGGATATTATTAAGATATCAAAAATCAATAATGTAAAAAATGAAATTTCAGGATTGTTGTTTTATCACAATTTGCGATTTTTACAATTTATTGAAGGCGATAAAAATTCGCTCGAACTGTTAATGAAAAATATTGCCAGGGATCCTCGTCACAAAAATATTATCCGAATTATTGACGAGCCAGTATATGTCAGAAGTTTCAGTGGCTGGTCAATGGATAGCTTTAACTTAAATAATAATGATGCCATTTCCCTCGCAGAATTAAACGCTATTCGTGATATATATAAACAAAACTTTAATGTTATTTCTAATGTTTTAGCAACCTTTTATAAGTTAATGCTAGATACCTACAGCTCGGGCCAGAGGCCAAAATAAGCTGGTGTGATATTAGGACCAGTTAGTAGTAGCGCTTACTTAAGGCTTTGCGTTTTTTGAAAAATTATTGACTTTAAGTGGGGGTCGTCATCCCCACAAGCGGGGGCGCCTAGCTGAGGATGACAAGCTTAAGTAAATATCATTCGGGTTAATTGGTTATTAGCGTTTCTTCGCCCCGGTATTCATCGCATTAGATTGTTTAACGCCTGATTTTTTGCTACCTGTTTGCTTTACACCGCCGGTTTTTATTCCTGCTTTATTGGTAATTCGCGCCTGCTTTGCAGAGGACACGGGCGTGTCGTTTTTGGCTTCGGAACGCTTGGTGGCAATGCGTGTTTCAGTTGCCTTGTTGCCCATTTTTGCTTTAGCGTAAGCGGGTTTTTCTTGTAGTGATTTGATCAGCGGTTCGCGATCACCCACTTCGTAGCCTTCCATAAATATACGTTTGATGCGCGTACCTATCATGGCTTCGATAATAGACAGGGTGCGTTCTTCTTCACGGCTGATAAACGATATTGCCATGCCTTTGTTGCCAGCGCGACCGGTTCTGCCAATGCGATGTACGTAGTCTTCCGGCAAAAAGGGCAGGTTAAGATTTACTACAAAATCCAGCCCCTCAATATCCAACCCGCGTGCAGCAACTTCGGTAGCTACCAGCACCTGAATTTTGTTGTCCTTAAAATCTTGCAATGCACGGCGGCGAGCCCCCTGGGTTTTGTCCCCGTGACAAACTGCGGCGGATATGTTGTCGTCTTTGAGGGATTTAATCAGCTTGTCGGCTTGTTCTTTGGTGCTGGTAAATGCGAGCACTTGAAACCAGTTTTGTTGACGAATCAGTTCATTGAACAATTCATATTTGCGACGCTCCTCAACGGGGTAACACACGTGTGTCACTGTGTCGGCGGTAGCATTTTGTTTCGACACCGCAACTGTTTCGTGCCGCGTTAACAACTGATTGGCTAGCAATGTCACTGCATGAGAAATCGTGGCTGAAAATAACAGCGTTTGATGTTTGCTGGTAGCGCCCTTCAGTAAGGTTTGGATATCGGTAATAAAACCCATGTCGAGCATGCGGTCGGCTTCATCGAGCACCACAAATTCCACTTTGGATAAATTCACATTGCAGAGTTCGATGTGCTCCAGCAGGCGTCCCGGCGTTGCCACCAGAATATCCACACCCGTGCGCAGCTTGGTGGCTTGTCCGGTTAGTTTTACGCCGCCATACACGGAAGTGATGTTGAACGATAAAAATTGCGCGAATTGTTTGATGTTGTCGGCAACTTGCTCGGTCAGCTCGCGAGTGGGTGCCAAAATGAGCACGCGTGGGCTACATGCCACGGCTTCTTTAGGTGTATCAAGCATTTGTTGCAGAATCGGCAAGGCATAAGCAGCGGTTTTTCCCGTGCCGGTTTGTGCCGTGGCAAGCAAATCGCGGCCGCGCCGGGCGGGTGGAATCGCTTGCTCCTGAATTGGCGTCAGGGTTTTAAAGCCGCAAGCTTTAATGGCTTGCAATAATTCGGGGGCAAAGCTGAGTGAGGCAAAATTCATAATTAAGTCGACTAACTAAAAGGGGTGACGGGAGAGAAACTGAAAACAGGGCGTGTACCAGGTAAAGAGGCGGGCAGTATAAAGGATAAGGAGTAAAGATTGGGATTTGTTTTGGTTGAAAAGTAGGCGGTTACCAAGCCTATGGCCCGCTGCTACTTGGTTACCCTTCGTAACTCATCCAGCTAATTATCCATAAATGTGGCATAGGATTAATTCTTTTGGCGTTGTTGGTGAGTATAATCCGGCGACAATCTTCACCCTATAATAAAAAAACTGATAAAAATTTAACCCCGCAGAAAATTTGACCTAATGTTATGACAGGCGAAAATTTCTGACTGGAAGAGATCGAGGAACAACATGTGCGGTATAGCGGGAATCTTACCGACTGAAGGTATATTGGTGCAGGAGCGAGCCTTAACGACACTAAGTGCTATGGCTGATGCCATCAAGCACCGTGGCCCTGATGCACAAGGATTCTACAGCGACGATTTTATCGGTTTGGCGCACTGCCGCTTAAGTATTATTGACCTCGCGGGCGGCGCCCAGCCCATGCAAACTCCTGATGGCGATTTGTGCCTCACTTTCAATGGCGAAATCTTTAACTTTATTGAGTTGCGTGAGCAACTGGTGAGCAAGGGCTACCAGTTTGTTTCGCAATCCGATACTGAAGTTGTTTTGCATCTCTATCGCGAATACGGACTGAATTTTCCCGATTATCTTAACGGTCAGTTCGCCATTGGTTTGTGGGATAAGCGCGAACAAACATTAATTTTAGCGCGCGATAGGGTGGGCATTTGTCCGTTGTATTATTTCGCCAATCGCGACATGTTTGCTTTCGCTTCAGAAATTAAAGCCTTGGTGCCTGCGCAACCAAATAAATTGGAGATTGATCGACAATCCCTCGATGCCATTTTTACCGGCTGGACTTGTGTGCCGCCAGCAACGATTTTTAAAAATATTTTTCAGGTAAAGCCAGGGGCATTATTAGTCATTAAAGGGCGTGAGATAACCGAAAAAATTTATTGGGATTTACAATTTCCCACGCACCGCGATGAATACGATAATCGTTCTGAAAGCGTGTTAGTCGAAGAATTACATGAGCGACTTTTAGCGGCAACCAGACTGCGGCTGCGCGCAGATGTACCTATAGGTGCTTATTTGTCGGGTGGTTTAGATTCGTCTGTATTAGTGGCGTTGATGCATACTCAAACCGATGCTCGCTTGCGAACTTTTTCCTTAGGCTTTACTGATGCTGCGTTAGATGAGACTTATTTTCAAAATCAAGTCGTCAATTTTCTCGGCACCGATCATTCGCGTACACAGGTTGATAACACGCAAATTGCGCAACAATTTACGAATACCATTTGGCACACCGAGTCGCCCATTTTGCGCGCGGCGCCTACCCCCATGGGAATCTTATCTAAACTCGTGCATGAGCAAGGCTATCGCGTAGTGCTTACGGGTGAAGGCGCCGATGAAGTATTGGGCGGCTACGATATTTTTAAAGAAGCAAAAGTTCGCCAATTTTGGGCAAAAAATCCGCAGTCAAGCTTTCGACCGCTGCTGTTAAGTCGACTGTATCCTTATATGGATTTACCTAAAGGCGACGCTGCTGTTTATTTAAAGCGATTTTTTGGTGTAGGTTTGGAAACTCCGGAATTATTGTGGCATTCGCACTTACCGCGCTGGCAAACCACCAGCAAAGCCAAGTTGTTTTTTAGCACAGAATTAAATGCGGAGTTAAAAGGACAACTTTTAGATAATCAATACGAAACAAAAATAGCCCATTTATTTCCAGCGCAGGCTAAAGATTGGCACCCCTTCCATAGGGCGCAATATCTTGAAATAAAAACTCTGATGTCTGGCTACTTGCTCACCTCGCAAGGTGATCGAATGCTGGCAAAAAATTCTGTTGAGGGCCGCTTTCCCTATTTGGATCATAGCTTAATAGAATTTGCCAACCGCTTGCCGCCAAAAATAAAAATGAAGGCGATGCAAGAAAAAAATATTCTCCGCAAAATGGCGGCGCGTTATTTGCCAGCGGAAATTAGTCAGCGACATAAACAACCCTATCGCGCTCCTAATGTGTCGGCGAGCCAGGCATCGCTATTTGATGGCGAATTGAGCGAATATTTGACCGCACCCGCCATCGAGAATGTAGGGCTATTTGATGCAAAAAAAATTACTTTTTTGCTCAAAAAAGCGCGCGGCGAAAAGTCTATAAATACCGCAGAGTCTCAAGCGTTAACCGGAATTTTAAGCACGCAGATTTTGCATAAACAATTTTGTTAAAAATAAATCAGGACTGGACGGATATTAAGATGATAGAAAATAGCACTATAAATATTGATGAGATTCGCCAGAAGCTGCGTCATTTTATTCTTGAAAATTATTTGTTTAGCGACGATGAAACTGCTCTAAAAGATGAGGATTCTTTTTTGGATGGTGGCATTCTTGATTCCATGGGGATTCTGGAATTGATTGAGTATCTCGATGAAGGTCTGGGTATAAAAGTGGAAGGGGATGAATTGGTTCCAGATAATCTGGATTCGATTAATAGCCTGCTCAAATTTATTGGCACAAAAACGCAGGCATAGCACAAAAATGACCATGGAAATTCGCCGTCTTTTATCTGACAGTTTGACTATTGCGAGCAAGTTACATCCGCAAAAAATGGCTGCGCAGGTAGGTCATGAACATTACACCTACGAACAGCTTTATGAGCAGAGCCAAGCTATAGCAGCCTACTTGCAAAGCCGCGGTTTGCAGCGCGGTGATCGCGTGGCGATTTTTATGGAGAATGCCTGGGCGCTGTTACCGAGTCTCTATGCGGTGCTTTATGCTGGCGGTATTTTTTTGGTGGTGAATCATCTAACCAAAGCCAATAAGCTGGAATATATTTTGCGGGATAGCGGTGCGACTTTTTTATTAACCGATGCAATAGTCGCCAAACAATTTGTACCCGCTGTGGTGGATTTGCCAGACTTGCGCGAAATTATTTATGCCGGCACTGAGCTTAACGAAAAAGAACTTAGCGATAAAGACGCAAGCGAGTTTTGCACCAAACCGCTGGTGCGATTAATTAATGTATTAGATGCGGCCTTGCACACCAAAAACGCTATTACAGCACCAACAATTAACAAGGATCTCGCCGCGTTAATTTATACCTCAGGCAGTACCGGAGACCCCAAAGGCGTGATGATGACGCACGCTAATATGGTGTTTACTACCGATAGTTTAATTGAATATTTGCGTCTGGATGCCGATGCAAAAATTATTTGTTTTCTGCCTCTAGCCTTTGATTATGGGCTGTACCAGATTTTAATGTCGGTACGTTTGGGTGCATGCCTTATTATCAGTAAGTCCTTCGCGTTTCCCAGTGTCGTATTTGCAGAAATCCGCGATCAGGCAGCTACCGTTTTTCCTGGCGTACCTACGGTTTTTTCTACGCTTATTGGCCTGCATCAAAAATCGCCATTATGTTTTCCGAGCGTCACGCGGGTGACCAATACTGCTGCTGCTTTGCCTCCTGAATATGTATTTCATTTGCAACAAATATTTCCCAATGCGTTAATTTATAAAATGTATGGCCTTACCGAGTGCAAGCGCGTGAGTTATTTAGAGCCGGAAGATGTGGAGAAATACCCTAACTCTGTTGGCAAAGCAATTCCCGGCACAGAAGTATTTTTATTGGATGATGAATTAAAACCGGTTCCGGCCAACAAATTAGGAACCCTCTATGTGCGTGGTGCACATGTGATGCAGGGCTATTGGAACAAGCCCCAAGAAACACAAAAAATGTTGCGCAACAATCTTGATCCGCACGGTAGTGTGCTCTGCGCGCAAGATCAGTTTGTAATGGATGAAAATGGCTATCTTTATTTTCATGGCCGCGTTGACGACATTATCAAATCGCGTGGTGAAAAAGTCAGCCCGGTTGAAGTTGAAAATGTGCTGTATCGCTTGCCCGGGATTCGCGAAGCGGCTGTTATTGGTGTGCCTGATTTACTGGAGGGTGAAACCATCAAGGCCTTTGTTGCGCTTGATCCCGGCACCACCATGGACCCCAAAAAAATTCGTCAACATTGTATTGCTAATCTGGAAAATTTTATGGTGCCACGTGAAGTGGTTATTCTCGAATCCTTACCTAAAACGGATTCCAATAAAATCAGTAAAAAAAGTTTGCGTTAGGTCAATATCATTTTTTTTAATAGTGGGAAAGCTGCGATGATGGAAAATGTATCAACACTCAAGAACGCGCTGGCAATTGATGCAGCGGCAGAAGTTACGCGCATCACGCAAAGTATTCGTGAGCTACTAAGAACCAAAATTAATCGCCGCGGTTTGGTGATTGGCATATCCGGTGGAGTGGATAGCGCTGTTTGCGCTGCACTTTGTGTAATAGCGCTTGGTCCAAAAAAAGTGTTTGGCTTGTTAATGCCGGAGCAGGACTCTTCAGAAAATAGTACGTCGCTGGGTGAGCTGGTGGCAAAGCAGTTAGAGATTGATTATGAGATTAAGAATATTTCGTCAACCTTAAGCGCAATTGACTGTTATGAGTGGCGCGATAAGGCGATTAAAAATGTATTTCCTGACTACGACGGTTCCTGGAAAAATAAAATTGTTATTGAGGGCGGTCTGGAAGGAAAAATTAATCATTTTAAGTTGATAGTAGAAAACCCCCTTGGCGAGTTGCACAGTGCAGTGCTGCCGTTAAATGAATATCTCACCATTGTTGCGGCCACTAATTTTAAACAGCGCGTGCGTAAAACAACAGAATATTTTCACGCTGAACGCCTTAATTACGCCGTAATAGGAACACCTAATCGGCTTGAGTATGATCAAGGTTTTTTTGTAAAAGGTGGTGATGGGCTTGCTGATATAAAACCTATTGCTCATCTTTATAAAACCCAGGTGTATGCCTTGGCAAAATATTTAGGCTTGCCCGATGTTATTTGTAATTCTATTCCCTCTACTGATACTTACAGTTTGCAACAAGGGCAGGATGAATTTTATTTTGCACTACCTTATCAGCAAATGGACCTTGCGCTCTGGGGCTATAATCACGGTGTGGCTGCGAGCCTCGTAGCCAAAGAGCTAAATGTTCCGGCGGAAAAAATTGCTTACGCTTATAAAGATATAGAAACCAAACGCAAAACCACTCGCTATTTGCATATGCCAGCACAAGTGTTAGCTGAGTTGGAAGTTGGCAGTCACGGGTTAGTGAATAAAAGTTAGTGAATAAAAGCTAGTCAATAAAAGCTAGGTAAGAAAAAGTTAATTCATAAAAGGTTAACCAAGAAAAAGTTGGCCAGTAGTCAGGTGAATAGTAATGACAGCAACAATTCTTCGCGGTGCGCGAATGGCAGGTGTCGCTAGTGCAGTGCCTGTTACTGAATTTGATAATGTGCGCGATACGCAACAATTTGATCCTATAGAAGTAAAAAAAGTGGTTGCCTTGGCGGGTGTAAAAGCCCGCCGTATCAGCAATGGAAATTTATGTAGTTCAGATTTATGCCTGGCGGCTGCGCAAGATTTATTGGCGGGTTTGGCTTGGCCGGCAGCCTCTATTGATGCGTTGATATTTGTTACACAATCGCCGGATTATTTCTTACCGGGCAGTAGCAGCCTTATGCATCGCGATTTAGGTTTGAGTCATCATTGTGTTGCCTTCGATGTAGGCTTGGGTTGCTCAGGTTATCCCTACGGGCTATGGCTGGCGAACATGATGATTCAAACCGGTGCTGCTAAACGCGTGCTGGTATTGCACGGTGATACTCCGAGTTTGTTTACCGATAAGGAAGACAGATCAACTTACTTACTTTTCGGTGATGGTGGCACAGCAACGGCGATTGAAGCATCTGCGACTGATGCCGAGTGGGGTTTTTGTTTGCATACGGATGGCGCAGGCTGCAACGATTTAATTATTCCCGGCGGCGGCTTTAGAATGCCCAAGCCGGAGAACGAACGCGATACAAAATTGCAAATGAATGGCCCCAATCTTTTTAACTTTACGGTTGCACGAGTGCCTGAAGTTATTAATGAAACATTAGCGCTGATGAATTGTAGCGCTGACGATGTGGACATCTTCTTTTTCCATCAGTCAAACCAATTTATTATGAAACATATCGCCAAAAAATGTGGACTGGATCTCGCCAAAGTGCCCCTCACTTTAGCAAAGTTCGGCAATATTGGCGGTGCATCTGTGCCTTTAACCATAACGCAATATCTTGCGGAAAATATGCTGGAGTCCACAGTTAAAGTTATGTTGTTGGGGTATGGTGTGGGTTTATCCTGGGGCTCAGCTTTTATTGAGTTAGATAAAAATATTTTCAGTAGCCATCGCGAAATCGCTGAGCAGAGCTAAGTCATGCAATTAAGATCCAGAATTGATTCGGATAAAATATTTCAGATAAGCATGGTTTAGATGAAGATGGTTTAGATGAAAAGGGTTTAGATGAAACTGGTTAAGATGAAAATGGTTTAGATAAAATAGTTTAGATAATAGTTCAATAATCCTCGTGCTAATAACAACAGAGCAAAAAATATGTCATCCATAGCACCAATAACAGTCGCTGAGTTATTGCAATTAACTGAGCAATTATTAAATCTTGATGAGGGCTCTCTTGCCATTGAAACATTATTAGTCGATGTGCCGGGTTGGGATTCCATGGGGGTTTTGCTATTAATGGCAGAAATGGATGAGCGATTTAGCATTACCTTAAATGAAGTTGCTTTGGCTAAGTTAAAAGGTGTTAAAGATATTATTGCAGTGGTTAAAGATGCTGGCTTGTTAAGCGAATAATATGAATCAGAACTTCGCAAAAATTTCCAAAGTTTTAGCCAAGTCGCTCGGTATTACTACTGAAGAGCTGATGCATTCCTATGATCGTGCAACGGCGGCGGATATTGCAGCTGTTTGCGAACTTATGCACCTTGGTTTTGGTGTTGCTGATAACGTGAGTAAGGAAGTTATTGCGTGGCGTTATTTTGATTCGTCTAATAATCCATCAGATATTTTTGTGTTGCGTTATCAAGGTAAGCTTATTGGCGCTATTGGCGCTGAACCCATTAAGGTAAACGTTAAGGGTAATAAGTATGAAGGAATAATAGCTTCCGATATTGTGGTGCATCCCGAGCATATGAAGCGTGGTATTGGCGGCTGGATGAATTTATATTTACAAGACAAATTTCCTATTGTTATTGCCATGGGCTCCAACGAAAATTCCGATACTATGGTGCGGCGTTTATTTAAACCCATGAATTGTCGCCATCATTTTAAAATGTTGTTTTCCATAAAAAATTATCTTGAAATTCGCCAGTGGCCGAACTTTATTGTGACGTTTGCATCCTTGCTGGCGGTGGTGCCTTTGGCATTGCTTCGAGGTCCTTATTTAAAATCTTTACCTTCTGGCTATACATTAAGCTGGAGTGATAATGCTGACAACTTAGCGCTGTTCTTTAATGATTCTGAATATCAATGTCGAAATCTTAATGTTATCGCGCGTTCCGAAAAATATTGTCGCTGGCGTTACGACCTCAATCCAAAATCACAATTTAAAATTCTGGAGCTGCGTAAAGAAAATCGCCTCGTAGGTTATGCCGCTGTAAAGGATAAGGTGGCAGGCACGCCGTTGAAAGATTGGCAATTAATGGATTGGGATTTTTTGCCAGGTTTTCGCGATAAAAGCCATTTGCAGATTTTGTTGAGCGCGGTAGCAAAATACGCGGTAAAAAATGCTGCACAATCATTGAGTGTTATGGCGAGTGATGAATTATCGCGCTCTAGCTTGCTCCGCACCGGCTTCAGTCATCGCGCCGGTGATGATGGTTTTTTTCTCTGGTCACAAAGCCAGGTCGACCCTTCAGTGCTGAATGAAAATAATTGGTTTTTGAGTTTGTGTGACACAGATGAAGCACTTTAATTTGTGTCAGGCGGCGCTATGATTCTGATTAAATCCGAGATGCAGAACCAGATAAAAATTTGGTTGCAAGCATGGAATGATCATAGTCTTGATGGTGTTATGGATTTAATACACGAAGATGTGGTTTTTGAAAACTGGACAGGGGTGATTATAACGGGTAAAAAATCTTTGTATCGGGCCTGGTTTCCATGGTTCCTTCATCATGGCAATTTTACTTTTACACTGGAAGATATTTTTGTTGATGAGCTGGAACAGAAAGCACTTTTTAGTTGGCAGCTGGACTGGCCCTCGCTAGAGAAAATATATAAAGGTAAACCGGAAAGCAGGCGTGGAGTTGATGTGTTACATTTTGTTGATGGAAAAATTTACAAAAAATCCAGCTATTCGAAAACCACAATTGCGATAGAAAATTGCCCGGTTGTACTCAGTGCGGGTAGTTGAAAATAAAGTGCTCATCGTAACTTATACATCACGTTAATTTTGTAGAGCTGCTGTAAGAATAAGGGGTTGCCATGCCGCAAGACACTATCTTTCAAAATTTACTCGGCTTGTTGCAAAAAGAGTTGAGTATCTTGCCGGACAAAAGTGAAGAAAACCCCAATAATACTTTGTGCGCATTGTGGCATGCCGCTGCAGGGCAATGGGTTTCTCCAATTGCCGCAGAAAATCTTTCTCTGCCATTGTTGACGCAAGCACAATTATTGCAGTTGGATGAATTGGTTAAAAGCAGGCTGGCAGGCGTGCCGCTCGCGCATTTGACGGAGCGACAGCACTTTATGGGGATGGAATATATTGTCAACAAAGGACTTTATATTCCGCGTAAGGAAACTGAATTATTAGCGCATGCTGCAATTGCAACCGTGAAGAATGATTATTTGCCAGAAGCTGAAATCACCGCAATAGATTTGTGCGCGGGGATTGGTACTGTCGCACTTGCCATTGCGTTTCATTGCAACAATACACGTGTGTTCGGTTCGGATATTTATACGCCTGCGATTGAGGCTGCTATTGTCAATGCTCGACATTTTGGTTTGGTCGAGCGCGCAACTTTTTTCAACGCCGATTTATTTAGCCCATTTGAGTCGCAGCAGGGTTCAATTGACATCATTGTGAGCGCCCCCCCTTATATTACTTCAGCCAAAGTAAAAAACATGGCTGAAGAAATTGCTCAGCATGAACCCGAAGAAGCCTTCGATGCGGGCCCGTTTGGACTCTCGATTTTTAATCAGCTGATTGCCTTGGCTCCGACTTATTTGCGCGCAAATGGCTATTTAATTTTTGAATGCGGTTTGGGGCAGGGTGAGTTTTTAGCAAAACGGATCAGCGCCAACAAAAGCTATTCCAGCGTGACTAAAATATGTGATGAAAACGGTAATGTACGAGTTTTAAAAGCCAGGATGGCTGCGCTCGATTAATAGCTCCTCTTAGCTTGCTCGTTCCCCTGGGTTAATGGCTTCCTGAGTCTTTAGCTTCAGTGGTTTATTTGCTTGTGTGTGTTCGGCTTGAACGTTGATAATACGCCATTAACTTTAGGCAGGAAGTACATGTGTCGGATTTACCAGAAGAGCCTCTCACCGAAGAACAGCTAGTAACCACTAAACCCAGAAGTTTACTGCGCTCCAGTTTATTAACCGGCTCTATGACCATGGGCTCGCGGGTTCTGGGCTTGGTGCGGGATATAGTATTGGCGAGCGTATTGGGTTCGGGCGGTGCTATGGATGCCTTTGCGGTAGCGCAAAAAATCCCCAACTTTTTTCGTCGCTTATTTGCCGAAGGCGCCTTTTCCCAGGCATTTATCCCGGTATTGTCTGAGTATCGCGAAAAGGGTTCCCGCGATGCAGTGAAATTATTGGTCGATAATGTTGCAGGTTGTCTGGGATCAGTTCTGCTCCTGGTCACTTTAATCGGAGTCGTGGGGGCATCGGGTGTAGCATTTGTGTTTGGGTATGGTTACGTCGATGAACCGGAAAAATTCACCTTACTGACCGAGTTAGTTCGCATCACCTTCCCCTACCTTATGTTAATTTCGCTTACCGGTTTTGCCGGAGCGATTTTGAATAGTTACGACCGTTTCGCCATTCCCGCCGTAACACCCATCTTCCTCAATGTCTTTATGATTGCTGCTGCCTTGTTGTTGGCGGACTTTTTCCCCAGCCCCGTCTATGCACTTGCCTGGAGTATTTTTGCCGCTGGTGTATTTTCCTTATTGTTTCAGTTGCCTTTTTTGCGCCAGATTCACTTACTTCCCTCACCCAAATTGAATTGGTCGGACCCAGGGGTGAAGCGTATTTTAATGTTGATGACGCCAGCCTTGTTTGGGGTATCCGTTAGCCAAATCAATTTGCTGCTGGACACGATCATTGCAACTAAATTGGTCGATGGCAGTGTCAGCTGGCTGTTTTACTCGGATCGTTTGGTGGAGCTTCCCCTGGGGGTTTTTGGCGTCGCAATTGCCACAGTGATAATGCCCAGTCTATCGCGGCAAAGTGCTGCGCAGGCGCCCGAAAAGTTTAGTCGCACCCTTGATTGGGCGATTCGCTTTGTCGTACTCATTGCCCTGCCTTCCACCCTGGCTTTGGTGATTTTGGCGGAACCCATTTTATTTACGCTATTTCATCATGGGAAAATGACTGTTGATGCGTTGCTCATGTCTAGCTACAGCCTGAAAGCTTATGCCTTGGGACTGTTTGCTTTTATGCTAATTAAGGTATTGGTACCCGGCTATTTTGCGCGGCAAGATATGAAGTCGCCGGTACGGATCGGTGTTATCGCGATCCTTGTTAATATCCTTATGAAACCCATAGTCGTTGTTCCCTTGGTCATTTTTTGGGGGCTGGGTCATGTCGGTCTGGCTTTAACTACCGCTCTGGCCGCTTACGTCAATGCTTATCTGTTGTATCGGGGTTTGCGCCGCCAGCAAATTTATAATCCTGCAAGCGACTGGCCAAAACTCTGGTTGCGCTACGGTTTTGCCAATCTGCTAATGACCCTTACCTTGCTGGTAGGTATGCATTATTTGAATGGCTGGCATGAATGGAGTACCTGGCTGAATATTATCTTCCTGACAATACTCTGTTCGGCGGGCATGGCAGCTTACCTTTTTGGTTTAGCCATAATGGGTTTCAGGTTGAAAGATTTTCGTGCGGCACAGTAACTCAGCGTTAGCGATAGGAAGCACTGCTCCTGTATACTTCAACCCTTTCCCTTGGCAATAATTCAGGTAACGGAACCCGTGCAACAAGAATTTATTCGCGGTTTACATAATCTCCGTCCGGAACATCGAAATTGTGTGGCGACGATTGGGTCTTTTGATGGAGTTCATCTTGGCCATCAGGCCATATTGCAGCAGCTTATTGATGTTGCCCGCGCGCAAAACTTGCCGACAGTCGTAATTGTCTTTGAGCCACAGCCCCATGAGTTTTTTGCTGGCGACAAAGCGCCCGCGCGGTTGATGCGGTTACGTGAAAAAGTCAGTGCTTTATGGGCAGCAGGCGTGGATCGCATTTTGTGTTTGCGCTTTAATCAGGAGCTGCGGGGATTGTCTGCCGAGCAGTTTATTGATCGCGTATTGGTTAATGGGTTAGGCATTAAGCATTTAGTCGTTGGTGATGATTTTCGTTTTGGTTGTGACCGGCGTGGCGATTTTAGCCTGCTAACGACTCGGGGCAGTCAACTTGGATTCGTTGTCTCCGATACCCAAACCCTGGCTATTGCAGGCGAACGTGTAAGCAGCACCCGCATTCGTGAATTGTTGGAGTTGGGTGATTTTGTACAAGCGGCAAAATTATTAGGCAAGCCTTACTCGATTCACGGTCGCGTTGTGTATGGCAAACAGCTTGGCAGACAGTTAGGCGTACCTACAGCCAATGTCGATTTGCGTCGTTATCGCTCGCCACTGCATGGCGTATTTGCGGTAATTGCAAAATTTGCGGATGGCAGCAGCTACCAAGGCGTTGCCAATATAGGTGTTAGGCCAACCCTTAAAAAAAATGGCGAGCCTGGCGAAAAAAAACCTCTACTCGAAGTTCATTTATTTAATTTCTCACGCGATATTTATGGCGCAGTGATTGATGTAGAGTTTCGGCATAAATTGCGCGACGAGAAAAAATTTGGCTCGCTTGATGAATTGAAAGCACAATTACAACTTGATATTTTGCAAGCACAGGATTTTTTAACAACAAATCCTGGCTAATGGATGCAGTAACGTTTGGGCCATTTTTTGTAAATCCAAATGAGATGAATATGACTAACGTTTTACAGCAAATATCCACTACGGTGGCGGCCGAATTTTCGGATTTGAAAGATGTAACCGAAATAACACAACTAAGTGTTCGCTTATTAATGGCTGCGCTGCTGGGCGGTATTCTCGGATTTGAGCGCGAACATAGGGGCAAGGCCGCAGGCGTAAAAACTCACATGTTAGTTGCCATTGGCGCCGCCTTTTTTGTATTTATTCCGCAGCAAGTGGGGATTGTTGATACTCATTTAGGTCACGTCATTCAAGGCGTTATTGCCGGAATTGGTTTTCTGGGCGCGGGTGCAATTTTAAAAGGTGACGATGAGCAGCATCTTAAGGGGCTAACAACTGCCGCTAGTATTTGGTTAACCGCTGCAATCGGTATTGCGGCAGGTTTGGGACGCGAATCGTCTGCGATACTGTGCACGCTGTTAGCCTTATTGGTTCTGCTCATTATGCCAAAAATTATTGATCTAGCTGATCGAAAAGAGAAACAATAAATTTTGGTGATTATTTTTAATAAATTTTGTTAATAAGCTGACTCCGGATTTTAGCCAACAATTATTGCCAGCTTAACGCAACCATTGCCGACTTAACGCAACCACTACCGACTATAAAACAACTATGACCGACCATAAAGAAACCATGACCGACTATAAAGCGACACTCAATTTACCTGTTACAGATTTTGCAATGAAAGCGAATCTGGCTCAACGCGAGCCTGACATGCTTAAGCAATGGACCGCAAATAATTTGTATCAAAAAATTCGTGCAGCACGTGCAGGCCGTGAACAATTTATTTTGCATGACGGCCCACCCTATGCCAACGGCGATATTCATATCGGTCACGCTGTTAATAAAATCTTGAAAGATATTATTATTAAAAGTAAAACGCTGAGTGGTTTTGATTCGCCTTATGTGCCGGGTTGGGATTGCCACGGTTTACCCATCGAGCATAACGTTGAGAAAAAACTCGGCAAAGCCGGTGACAAAGTTGACGTTAAAACTTTTCGCCAAAAATGCCGTGAGTACGCGGCCAAACAAGTGGAAGGTCAAAAAACGGATTTTATTCGTCTGGGTGTGCTCGGCGACTGGCAAAATCCCTACCTCACCATGGATTTTAAATTCGAAGCTGACATCATTCGTTCGCTCGGCAAGATTGTGAATAATGGCCATCTACACAAGGGCTTTAAGCCGGTGTATTGGAGTGTTGTTGGTGGCTCTGCGTTAGCTGAAGCGGAAGTGGAGTACCAGGATAAAACATCATTTTCTATCGATGTGAAATTTGCTTTTGTTGATCAGCTTGCGATTGAAAAAGTTGTGACTGATGTAGCTGGTAGTGGAAAAATTTCCCTGGTCATTTGGACTACCACACCCTGGACATTGCCAGCGAATCAAGCGGTGAGTGCTCATGCTGAAATAAATTATGCGCTGTTGCAGGTTGGCGCTGAGCGTTTATTAATTGCAGAGGTTTTACTTGCTAATGTGTTGGCTCGAGCACAAATAACAGACTATAAAATCGTTGGTTATGTGAAAGGAGAGGCTTTAGAAAATCTCCAATTACAACATCCATTCTATGCGCGCCATGTGCCCGTGATTCTGGGCGACCATGTTACGACTGATGCCGGTACTGGCTTTGTGCACACTGCACCTGATCATGGTGCGGACGATTTTAATGTAGGTGTGAAATACAAAATTGGTACGCTTAATTATATTGATGACAATGGGTATTATCGCCCTGGCGTAGAAATATTTGCCGGTGATCATGTTTACAAAGTCGATGAAAAAGTTATCGCATTATTAATTGAAAAAAATGCATTGTTAGCGCAAAGCAAAATTACCCATAGCTTCCCTCATTGCTGGCGCACCAAAACGCCGCTAATTTTCCGTGCTACACCGCAATGGTTTGTAAGCATGAGTAAAAATAATTTACGCGATCAGGTTGCCCAAGCGGTTGATAGTGTGCGCTGGGTTCCAGATTGGGGTAAGGCGCGCATCGATGCCATGCTGGCTACATCGCCGGATTGGTGTATTTCGCGGCAGCGTACCTGGGGAGTACCTATTGCATTATTTGTTCATAAAGAAACCCAGGAGTTGCATCCCGAAACCGCTCGATTAATTGAAGCCGTTGCGCAAAAAGTTGAACAGCATGGAATGGACGCCTGGTTCGATTTGGATGCAAAAGAACTGCTTGGTGCCGATGCAGATAACTACAGCAAAGTGACCGATACTTTGGATGTGTGGTTTGATTCCGGTGTTACACATTATGCGGTATTAGAACAACGCGAAGGTTTAGGTTTCCCTGCAGATTTATATTTAGAAGGCTCAGATCAACATCGTGGATGGTTTCAATCCTCGTTGAAAACATCCATGGCCATGAATGGCGTGCCTCCTTATAAAACAGTATTAACTCACGGTTTTGTGGTGGATGCGCAAGGCCGCAAAATGTCTAAATCAGTTGGCAACGTGGTGCCGCCACAAAAAGTAATGAATGACTTGGGCGCAGATGTTTTGCGCTTATGGGTCGCCGCCACTGATTTCAGTACCGAGATGAGCGTGTCTGATGAAATTTTAAAACGCACAGCAGATTCTTATCGTCGTATTCGCAACACTGCGCGTTTTATTTTATCCAACCTCACCGGATTTAATCCCGCAACGGATTCAGTTGCGGTAGATGACATGCTGCAGTTGGATCGTTGGATTCTTGGTCGCACCGCAGAATTGCAACAAGAAATTATTGCTGCTTACGACAATTATCAACTGCATTTAATTTATCAAAAATTGCATAATTTCTGTGTGGTCGAACTCGGTGGTTTTTATCTCGACATCATTAAGGATCGCCAATACACCACCAGGGCGGATAGCCTTGCGCGCCGTTCAGCGCAAACCGCCATGCAACATATTATTGAAGCTATGGTGCGCTGGATTGCTCCCATATTAAGTTTTACTGCTGATGAAATGTGGCCGGTTATTGCCGGTGATCGCAGTCAGTCAGTGTTTGTGGCGGAATGGTATGAATTACCACCAGCATCTGCTGATGCATTCGGCAATGAATATTGGGAGTTAATTGCGCAAGTAAAAAATGCCGTTAACAAAGTGCTTGAAGCAAAACGTGGCACGGGTGAGGTGGGCGGTTCCCTGGGCGCAGAAGTTGTTTTGTATTGCCATGAAAAGTTAAAAAATGAATTGCAAAAGCTGGGCAATGAATTGCGTTTTGTGTTGATTACTTCCACCGCAGAAGTTCGCTCTCTTGCGGAGGCGCAAGATGCTGTCATAACAGATCTGGACGGGCTGCAAGTATCGGTAAAAAAATCAACTTATCCTAAATGCGCGCGCTGCTGGCATCACCGTGCAGATGTGGGTCGTTTTGTCGTACA
Source organism: Pseudomonadota bacterium (assembly GCA_040386215.1). Taxonomy (GTDB): domain Bacteria; phylum Pseudomonadota; class Gammaproteobacteria; order Pseudomonadales; family Cellvibrionaceae; genus Cellvibrio. The sequence continues at coordinate 21,540 of JAZKFX010000009.1, read as the reverse complement.
CCCGGAGCTATGTGAACGCTGCGTAGAAAATGTGGATGGCAAAGGCGAATTGCGTAAGTTTGCATAATTTATTTTTCAGGATTGATAATGTTGTTTAAAATTTCCCGGCAGGCGAGCTTATGGTATTTCCTGGCACTTGCTGTAGTAGTGCTTGATCAACTTAGTAAACTATGGGTTTCCAATCACCTCAATTATGCTGAGCCAGTTGAGTTGACGTCTTTTTTTAATTTTACCCTGCTGCATAATCACGGGGCGGCATTTAGTTTTTTAAGTGATGCGGGCGGTTGGCAGCGTTGGTTTTTTACAATTATTGCCATTTTAGTTAGTGCAGTATTAGTGGTTTGGATTGCACGCGCTGTTGTGCACAACCAACGCGAAGCCTTTGCACTTTCCCTTATTTTAGGTGGTGCTCTGGGGAATTTAGTTGATCGAATTGCGCTTGGCTACGTTGTTGATTTTATCGTAGTGCATTACGACGATAATTTTTTCCCCGCATTTAACCTGGCTGATTCTGCCATCACACTGGGTGCATTTATTTTAATAGCAGATATGTTTTTGACGAAAGAGAAAAAATCTCATGCGTAATTTAGCTCTTGGTCCCGGTACTCGGGTAACTTTACATTTTGCCTTGCGTTTGCCCGATGGCGAAATTATTGATTCCAACTTTGAACGCGAACCTGCCACCTTTACCGTTGGCGACGGAAATTTATTACAGGGCTTTGAGAAAGCGATATTTGGTTTGCAGGAAGGTGATCGCAAAACCTTAACCATTAAACCAGAAGATGGCTTTGGCCAACGCAATCCGAACAATGTGCAGGAAATTGCTCGCAATCAGTTTGGCGCGGATATTCAACTGGAAGAAGGTCTAATGCTGTCTTTTGCCGATGCACAGAAAACTGAATTGCCCGGTGTGGTGAAAAGATTTAACGATGATGTGGTGATAATAGATTTCAATCATCCGCTTGCCGGGCACGATATTTACTTTGAAGTGGCGATTTTAAAAATTGAGCCAGTTCAAGTTCATTGACAATAATGTGCAAACATTAGTTTTCAATTTAATGATTTTTCAATATGCGATTAATAACCAGGTGCATCAATTATGACGCAAATTAAACTTGCCAACCCACGCGGATTTTGCGCCGGTGTAGATCGCGCTATAGATATTGTGAATCGCGCCCTTGATGTGTTCGGTGCACCGATTTATGTACGCCATGAGGTTGTGCATAATAAATTTGTTGTCGATAGTTTGCGCGAACGCGGTGCCATTTTTGTTGAAGAAATTGAGCAGGTCCCAGACGATGTTATTTTAATCTTTAGTGCGCATGGTGTATCGCAAGCTGTGCGCACCCAGGCCCAGGATCGTGGTTTGCAAATATTTGATGCGACCTGTCCGCTAGTGACTAAAGTTCACATTGAAGTTACACGTTACAGTCGCGAAGGTTGCGAGTGCGTGCTAATCGGTCATGCTGGTCACCCCGAAGTCGAAGGCACCATGGGGCAATACGATAACAGTAAAGGCGGTGAAATTTATTTGGTGGAAGACGAAGCCGATGTTGCTGCGTTAGTGGTAAAAAATCCTGAAGCCTTGGCTTATGTAACACAAACCACTTTGTCCATGGACGATACCGCAAAAGTTATTGATGCTTTACGCAAAAAATTCCCCAGTATTAGCGGGCCACGTAAAGATGATATTTGTTACGCGACCACTAATCGACAAGATGCAGTGCGTCAATTAGCGCTGGAATGTGATTTGGTTTTGGTCGTTGGTTCACCTAACTCTTCTAATTCAAATCGTTTGCGCGAATTGGCTGAGCGTTGCGGAACCCAAGCTTATTTAATTGATGGACCAGATGATATTAGTCTGGAATGGATTCAGGATAAGAGTTGCATTGGTATTACTGCTGGTGCATCGGCGCCAGAAGTTTTGGTGAAGCAAGTGATCGCAAAACTACAAGCTTGGGGTGCAACTCCTCCGGAAGAATTGTCAGGCACGCCTGAAACCATGAGCTTTTCATTGCCTAAGGCATTACGTTTGAATAATTAAATCAAATTAAAAAAATACTGCAGCGTTTTTCTCGCTGCAGTATTTTTGGTATTAACCCTTTCATCTTCATCTGCTTTAATTATTTTTCATCGCTTATTTAATTAAATAGCATTGAATTTTTACTTAATTTTTATAGTGCTTTTAGTTAATGTTCATTGCATTTGGCAGCACTAATTTCATTCATTCGCATTCTCCCGCTGCGGGCAAGTGTTAACTCAAAGCCTGCGCCTTTGTTCACCGGGCACACTTTAAGTGTTCCTGCTTGAAAAGCTCCGTTGTTGTATTCACCAATAAAACGACTCTCACCCGTGCCGATAAATGAAATATAATTTTTTAAAGGACGGTTGGCTGTGATGCGAACATCTTGAGTTTTTTCGTGTGATAGAAAAAGTTTTTCCTCCGCGTCTCTCTGGCCATTATTATTACTATCAATAAACCCCTCCCAACCATTTTCCCAAGTGCCTTGGTGTTTTAGCGTTGCACGATTATTGATGAAGACTGCTTGAGTACGCGTGGTTGCAACGGCTTCTAATAAGCTCAATGTTGTAGTCTGCAATCGAGTATTTTGGAATTGTTTGGAAAGGCTGGGAATACCCATGGTGATTATTAAAACAAGAATAGCCAGGGTGATTAAGAGTTCGAGCAGTGTAAAGCCGCGGTTGTACATAAGTATCCCTCCATGGAAATTGTAAGTTGGCTAAAAGGTCCGCAAATTTTTGCACCATAGAAGCCGTTCATTCGTCCTTGTTGACCACATATCTCACCGATAAGAACTGTTTGCACCGCATGTGATAGGGTGAATCAATATAACGGCTGGATTAAATTCCGTCTAGCCTTGGTTTGAAGACAATTCTGGTTAGAAAATCCATCGCAATACATAGTTGGTATAGATATGTTTAAAAAACAAAATGGTTTTACGTTGATTGAGCTGATGGTGACGCTGGCGGTGCTTGCCATAGTGATAGCTGTTGGCATACCAAGTTTTTCCCGACAAATTAATAATAATCGCTCGCTTACATTGGGTAATGATTTGGTTGCTGCACTGAATTTTGCACGTCTGGAGGCAGTAAAACGTGGGAAACGAGTTTCAATTTGCCCCTCTACTGATGGCGCCACATGTTTAACCAGTGCAGATTGGGCCAAAGGATGGATGGTGTTTGAAGATGGCGCGACGTCCGATGGTGCTGCGCTCGACATAAAAACACCTTTGAAGCAATGGAGTGATATGAACGCTAAGGCGGTTATTTCAGCAACAGCTTCAGCAGCTATTGACTATGTTCGTTTTACCGGCATTGGCATGCTTGCGCGCACAAGTAATACCGATGTGTCTCCGCGGGTTTTTGTAGTCCATGCAACTGGCTGTAGTGGAAATTCCAAAAGTACAATTACAGTCGGTTTGGCGGGAATGAATAGTTCAACTAAGACAGCATGTCCTTAAGTTTAGGGGAAATTATTGATGAGATTGTTAAAAACCCAACAAGGCTCAACGCTTATAGAGGTTGCCATTACGGTGTTGTTATTGGCCTCTTCTTTATTAGCGATGGCTACTTTGCAAACCCGCTCCTTACAATTTAATCAAGCTGCATTTATGCGCTCTCAAGCCAATATACACGCTTATGATATTGCTGATCGGATACGCATTAATCGAGGAAAAGACGCTACTAATATCGGTACTTATAGTACGACTGATTATGACGCAGCTCCAAGTGGCAATACCCTGGCTAGCGCAGATGTTACTGCGTGGCGAGCAAATATAGTGCGCAACTTACCGGGTGGAAAAGGCAAAATTGTCTGCACGCTTACAACTCGCATTTGTGTACTTTCTATTAAGTGGGACGATGAGCAGTTATTTGGTGCGGCAACTTCAAATGCTGAAGCGACTACAGAATTGATTTACTCAACCTCGATATGAGCGCATAAAAATGATGCTAAAACAAACAGGGCTTTCGCTTATAGAATTAATGATTTCTATTACGCTGGGTTTGATCTTGTTAACCGGTGTAATGAAAGTGTTTCTATCGAGTAAAACAGTTTATTCAACCCAGCAAGCGTTATCGCGCGTGCAGGAAACCGGGCGTTTAGCAATTGATTTTATGTCGCGCGATATACGTATGGCAGGTTTCATGGGTTGTGAATCAAATCAAATTAAAGGCAAAAATCTTAATGTCATAAATGCGCTGAAGACACCAACGGATTTTAAATATAATTTTGTGGAGGCCGTCTATGGATATACAGCAGCTACCGTGCCTTCTGGCTTGGTACCTACACCTAAAGCACTGACTGACATCATTGTAGTTCGTAGTGCTACTGGTGAGGGGGCGAGCGTAACGGCAACGAGTGATGCAACTAATATCAACATAAAAGTCACAAGTAAAATAGACGGTGCGTGTGGCACAACAAATCGAGTAAGTGGTTTTTGTAAGGATGATTTAGCCGTAGTGACCGATTGCGTAAAATCCAGAGTGTTTCAAATAACTGATATTTCAGATAGTGGTCTTGTGTCTCACGTTGAGGCCGGAACACCTGGTAATGCCGTATTTGATTGGGGTACTGAGACGTCCGCAATATATAAATCAGGTGCGGAATTATTGTTGGTCTCTAACACTGTATATTTTATTGCTCCAGGCACATCACTACGTCCGAGTTTATGGCAAAAAATTAATAATGGCACACCCATGGAATTGCTGGAGGGAGTTGAAAATATGAGTATTACTTATGGTGTTGATACTGATGCTAGTGCTGATTTAATTCCAAATATGTATGTAAGGGCAGGTTTAGTGACAGCCGCTAACTGGAAAAAAGTTGTGTCTGTACGAATCGAACTATTGGTTGCGAGTATTGAAAATAATGTGATCCCTGAAGTACAAAAATATAGTTTTAATGTTGCCGCCAACCCCTCACCGATAGATCCCGGTGATCGTAGATTACGGCAGGTATTTACTACCACCATAGGTATTCGTAGTCGTTTGGAATAATTGTCAACCTGATTTTTGATTTGCGGAATATTGAAATATGCGGGGTTTTTATGAGAGTGCAAATTAAATTGCCAGTAAAAGAGCGTGGGGCTGTGCTTATTGTTGGTCTTATTATGCTTTTACTCCTTACCGTTATTGGTCTTGCCTCCATCCGTGGTAGCGATATGCAAGAGCGGATGGCGGGTAATATGCGGGATCGCAATATAGGCTTTCAGGCAGCTGAAGCTGCCCTGAGAACGGGCGAAATGGTGAGTAGTGATATAAGCGCATTGGCGGTGCCTCGTGCAATTAATTCGAATGGGTATTTTGATAATTTAAATATTACTGTTACTGGCAGACCCACTCGCCCAGCGTTGTGGGATAAAGCAATCTGGGAAACAGGAACAAACAGCATAAAGTTAGCTGACGAGACAATGAAAAAAGTGGTCGACCAGCCACGTTATGTGATCGAAAAGATTATTGTCCCGTTTGATTCCGCAAACCAGGGCGGTGGGGTAGATACCGGTAGTCCACAAGATGATAAGTTTTATTACCGAATAACCAGCCGTGGGTTAGGTGGAACCGCCGATTCTGAAGTGGTTTTACAGTCCACTTACATCGCTAATTAAGATTGTACTTTTTAAATGGAGACCGATATGCAAAATACAATTAATCGCGCAAATATCCTTATCAAAACGTTGGCAACGACGATATCGGTGATGCTGTGGCTTGCTGTTGCACATTTTGCATATGCGGGAGAGCCAGCCCAAAACCCGGTATTTTTAACCGCGCAGGCACAGCCATTATTAATGTTGAATATGTCAAAAGATCATCAATTGTATTTTAGGCTTTATGATGACTATGCGGATATAACAAGTCCTAGTGGCGGCATTCCAGATAAAATAGCAGATATAACCTTCAACAATAATTTTGATTATTACGGTTATTTTGATAGTTACAGGTGTTACACCTATAACGCAACTAACACTCGGTTTGAGCCATCAACTACTGCCAGCAAAACCTGCACTAATATGTGGAGTGGTAATTTTTTAAACTGGGCAACCATGACTCGTATCGATGCCATTCGTAAAATTCTTTACGGGGGCTTTCGTAAAATAGATTCGACAAGCAATACGGTACTTGAGCGTTCATACCTGCCAAGTGATACCCACTCATTTGCAAAATTTTATAACGGGAGCGATCTTGCCAGTTTAGTACCTACATCAGTATTCCATAGCAGCGGCATCACTTTATGCAATACGACGGATACTGCCCAAAGGTATTCACAAAATGCAACTGAACCGCCCCTTATAAAAGTGGCCAGGGGTGATTATTCATTGTGGGCCAATAATGAGCGCTGGCAGTGTAAGTGGTCTGAGCAGCAGAGCGCTAGCAATGGCAATGTGCCAGCTACCAGTGGATTGAACGCAGCAGCGGGTAACCCTTCCTCTGCCGCAACCGGCAGCAGCAGTTATGTTGCCCGAGTGCAAACTTGTGTTACCGGAAGGATAGGCGATGATGAGGGCTGTAAGGTTTATAGCACTGCTACAGGCGCAGCACAAAAGCCAACGGGTTTACTGCAGGAGTACGGTACTAGTGAATTTGAAGCAAATCGTACCATAAAACAAAAAGCTGCTGTTCTGTTCGGTCTGATGACAGGTTCTTACGACACGAGTAAGTCTGGTGGTGTTTTACGTAAAGCCGCAGGTAGCCTTGATGATGAAATTGATGATCTTACTGGTCAATTTAAGACACCCCCAACGAATAGCATTATAAATACTCTCGATCTGCTGCGAATTTATGGCTACGATACTACTTCAGGTCTATATATGGGCGCACCAAGAGTAATACCCAATACAGTGGATGGTGGATGGTATGTCGAACCGCAAACACCTGCTGGTAGCGATAATTGCGGTTGGATAGGTGCAGCGGTTGGAACAGATGTTAACAATTACCCGCGTGCTGGATTTGACAATACCAGGTGTAGCAATTGGGGCAATCCCCAAGCCGAAATTTATTTAGAGTCGCTACGCTATTTAGCGGGTGCGCAACCGACTTCCACGTTTGCAGCAACCGATACGTCTTTTATTGGCAGTTTGAACTCGGTAACATCTTGGGTCGATCCAATAACTACAACAGCTGCGGGCAATTATTGCGCGCCATTGAACGTATTGATGTTTAACGCATCAGTTACATCCTATGATGCTGACGAATTAGCTACATCTAGCGCTATAGGATTGGCGAATGTCAGTGTAAAAACAGATGAGGTTGGCACTGCAGAAGGAATAGTAACGGGAAATAATTTTTTCATAGGTCAAACACCTACTAATACTAATCAGCTATGCACAGCAAAAAATGTAGCGAATCTTTCCGCTATAACCGGTATTTGCCCGGAAGCACCAAGGTTAGAGGGAGGCTACCAAATGGCCGGTCTAGCCTATCATGCGCGCTCTGTAGGTATACGTACGACAACTGTCGCCGGCGAGACGACAATAGGAAAGGTCAAAACTTACGCCGTGGCTATGGCGCCGGCAACTCCCAAGGTGTCAGTTAGAGTTGACCCAACATCAACCACAAACCTAAATGAGTTCACCATAATTCCTGCTTGCAGGAACACATCGTCTTATGCGACAAGAGATGAAGAGCGTGATACCAGTTGCGCAATAATAGATTTCAAAATAGTCGCACAGACAGCCACTACCGGTACTTTATATGTTGATTGGGAAGATATGGAGCAAGGTAGTGACTTCGATCAAGATATGTGGGGCACGATAAAATATGTTATTAATCCTGTTGCCAATACCCTGGCTATAACTACTTACGTTGCAGCGCAATCATCAAACAATGCAATGGGTTTTGGCTATGTCATAAGCGGTACAACAAGTGATGGGTTCAAAGTAAATTCAGGTATTAATGGTTTCACCATGGCCAGTACTGGCTGTGTAACCGCTTGTAATGTCGGGGCTGTAAGTGCTGCACAAACTTACACTCTAGGTACTTCAACGGAGCAGTCATTAAAAGACCCTTTGTATTACGCAGCCAAATGGGGTGGCTACGACGATGACGATGCTACAGTTGCCGCTATAACTGCATCAACAGCTCCCAATTACTTTTTTGCAACTGATCCTCGAAAATTGCAGGCAAGCTTAAAAACTGCGCTTGATAAAGTTAGCAAATCACTTGCAGCATCTGCTACAGCAGCTTCGAGTTCAACAAGGTTGGATGCAGCAACATTGGTTTACCAGGCTATTTTTAGTAGTTCCGATTGGTCTGGCCAAATTAAGGCCTATCAAATTGAAGCAAATGGTTCAACGAGGGCTACGCCTACATGGTCCACAGACACGACTTTAGGCAGAACGGGTCGCTCTATTTATACATATGATGGTGGCACAACTAGATCTCTCGTTAAACTTAGTGCTGCAGCCGCTATGGGTAGTACCATCTTTACGGCCCTAAGCACCGATGCAACCGGCTTACGGGCAGCACTTAAACTAACGACGGAAGGTGCAAGTGAAGTAAATGCCGAAAAACGCTTTGCTTGGTTATTAGGGAGCGCGACAGATGAGATATCCAGAAATGCGCAAGGTGCTGTTTCGGGTACGCTTAGGCCGCGTACTTTTATATTAGGTGATGTTGTTAACTCTACACCTGCACTTGCTGGTGGAGATACACAGCATTATGAAGAGTTGCCTGCTAGTTATGGCGCTGATAGTTATCTTGCTTATGTTGAGACCAAAAAAGCTAGAACCCCTGTACTTTATGTGGGGGCTAATGATGGGATGTTGCACGCCTTTAATGCAAAATTCGGTAATGAAATTTTTGCGTATATTCCCCGTGGTGCCTATAGCAAATTAGCAGCCTTAAGTTCACCAACTTATTCCCATCAATTCATAGTGGACGGCTCAGTAACTGTAGGTGATGCTTTCGTGCAGTTAGCGGGTGAGACAGCGAAATCCTGGCACACTATTGTGGTCGGTGCCTTAGGTGCGGGGGGCCGGGGTGCCTTCGCTTTGGATGTTACAAATCCTGACTCCGCCCCAAAGGTTATCTTTGATATTAGCGACACTGATACAACCATCCCCACTTATAAGGCTGATTTAGGCTTTAACAGCAGCAAAATTTTTATTGTGCCTGTTAAGGCTTCAGCTGGAGCAAGTCGCTGGAGTATTGTTTTTGGGAATGGAACTAATAGTGTCAATGGTTATGCAAAGCTAATAACTATTGATCCAGAGAGCTCTACAGCAACAGTGATTGATACAAAAGCGAAAATGTTAACGGGTGCCGATTTATTGGCTAATGGCCTCTCAGGTGTATCGCTGTTGCCTGATGGGAATGGTATTTATACCTATGCTTACGCTGGCGATATGATGGGTAACATGTGGAAATTTGATCTAAGTTCAAATGTTTTGTCTGCTTGGAAAGTGGCTTATGGCACTGCTCTTGCGCCTGCGCCATTAATTAAAGTGATTGATCCCTCTGGCATCGCCCAACCCATTACCGCAGCCCCAACAATTGGCAAAAATGCGTTGAAATTAACATCGGATACCATACCTGTCCCATCAAATATGATTTATTTCGGAACTGGAAAGCTTAGTGAAACAACTGATAAAACAACTACGCAAATTCAAAGTCTTTACGCTATCTTAGATTCAGGTAGTGCTATTCCGGCTTTAACTATAGCAACACGTACAACTGTATTGCATCAGAAAACCATAGCAACGCAAACGCTTAGCCTAAGAACTATCAGCAATGATAAAACCCCGGCAACAGGTGTTCCTACTGTTGACTGGGCAACGAAGAAAGGCTGGTTTTTGGATTTGACATTTGGAGCTACTGCCAGTGGAGAGCGAATCATTGCAAAACCCTTATTGCTGTTTGACCGTGTACTTATTAATACCTTTATCCCTTCATCTTATCAATGCGGGTACGGTGGAACAGGCTGGCTAATGGAGTTAACCGGTGTAGGCGATAAATTTATAGGTTATGATTTATTGGGAACCCATGGTAATCACATACTTGACAATGTTGTTCTGGGTAACCTGATTGCAATTTTTGGTAGTAAGAAAGTCGAGATTTTAGGCAGCGGGCTCAAGCCAGGCATTAACGGTTCAATAGAAGGGTTTCTAAGAGACAAACCTGCAAGTGCCTATGGTCGTATGTCATGGCGCCAACTTAAATAACGGAGCTTGTATGCGTAAAAATAATCAAGGTTTCACTCTTATTGAGTTGATGATTTCAGTGGCAATTGTAGCGACGTTAAGTGCGTTAGCATTTAATAGTTATCAAAGGACGGTTTTAGCCGCTGGCCGAACAGATGCAATGGTCGCATTAAGTGATGTTGCGCAGCGTATGCAGCGTTGTTTTACTGCGCAAAGTACTTATAAGCCTACGGCTACAGGAGTTTGTGCAGTAGCTGATTCTGCAGTGGCCACGGCTGGTATTATTTCGACAGATGGTCTTTATAAAATAAATCTGGTAAATGATACTTCATACACCGCTACTGCTTACGTGCTTACCGCTACACCTGTTACAGGAAAGCGACAGGCTAAAGACACAGCTTGTACGAGCTTCAGTCTTAATCAAATCGGCGTAAAAACTGCAAAAAAATCCACTACAGATAATACTGCCGAATGCTGGAAGCGATAACACTTGAATTAAAGCCCCCTTTTAAGGGGGGCTTTAATTCACTCATCATCCAACCCTAACTTCTGCAATCTATACCGCAACGATCTAAACGTAATCCCTAATTGCTTTGCCGCTAATGTTTTATTCCACCGCACTTGCTCAAGCGCGTGACATAAAATCTCTTTTTCAACATCTAATAAATAATCGTCCAGTGAAGGATATTCGGCGCAGCGGGCTGGGTAATCCGAGCGGTTGCTTACCTTAATTTCCCTATTAAGATCTGCCTGAATTTTTCTCTCTGAAAATTCTGAGCCTCTAACAATGCCAGCAGTATTTGTTCCTGCGTGCAGCTGTAAATCTTCGCTATCAATTATCGCGTTTTCACAAAGTGTGAATGCGCGCTCTAATATATTTTCAAGCTCGCGCACGTTGCCGGGGAAAGAATAATTATTCAGTCGCGTTAATGCAGAGGGCGAGAGCTTGGGTGTCGGGAGATGAATTTCCTGGGCAATTTTTTCAAGAAAATAATTAACCAATAATGGAATATCTTCAGTACGTTGGCGTAGGGGAGGAACATTCAGTTGAATAACATTCAAGCGATAAAATAAATCCTGACGAAAGCGATTTTCTTTAACTTCGTTTTCAAGCAATTTGTGAGTGGCGCAAAGTATGCGCACATCCGTCGATAATTCTTCAGCAGCGCCAACCGGGCGTACGGATTTTTCCTGAATCGCGCGCAATAATTTCACTTGCATATCGAGTGGCAAGTCGGCTACTTCATCAAAAAATAAAGTGCCGCCTTCGGCTGCTTGAAATAATCCGGCTTTGTCTTGATGTGCACCGGTGAAGCTGCCTTTTTTATGGCCGAAAAATTCACTTTCCATTAACTCGCGTGGAATCGCACCGCAGTTGACGGCAATAAAAGGTTTCGCTGCGCGCGGGCCAAGTTCGTGAATTGAGCGCGCTACTAGTTCTTTGCCGGAACCAGATTCACCGCTGATATAAATGGGCGCTTGTGAGCGTGCTAATTTTTGAATGCTGCGCGTTAAATCTTGAATGGCTTTAGAGTGACCAATAATTAAACTTTCAGCGGGCAATTTTTCGGCGGTAGATAATTGGCTGGATTGAATCGCCGTCGTAACGAGTTTGCGCAGCACTGTTAGATCCACGGGCTTCGAAATAAAATCAAATGCACCGGCTTTCATTGACTCAATAGCAGCATCAACACTACCGTGTGCAGTGATCACCGCAACCGGCAAGCGCGGAAATTGTTGTTGAATAAATTCCACTAGACCGAGGCCATTACCGTCCGGCAAATGCATGTCAGTGAGGCATAGATCGTAAGTGTTTTGTTGCAATAAGTGTTTTGCGCGAGCGATATTTTCTGCGCAATCGGTTGTTAGTTGCATTCGGCCCAGTGTTATTTCCAGTAACTCACGAATATCCGGCTCATCATCAATAATTAATACGCGTTTAGTGGGCATGCGATTTACTCTGCGTTGATGACGGGTTTGTTTTGCACTAGCACCCAGGGCTTAATAACAACCGCCCAGAGCAGAGTGTTTTGTTCATACCATTGCTGTGCTTGAGTATCTGTTACGACATCGACTAAACCGGTAGCCATCCAGGCTTTAATTTGCGCTGCATTATCCTGTGCGATTTGGGTCGCTACATTGGTTAAGTCTAGTTGAGCATCCACCATAATTGCATGGCCACTTGCGAAAAAACGTTGTAGCTCATGCCAATGAATTTGCGCGGTTTCCTGGTTGAGCTTTTCGTTGAGAGGTTGTGGCTCGATAATAGAGTTAGTCATAAATGAACATTTATTTAAAAGAGGGATTTGGAGGGTGGCTATTCAACACGTAAACGAGGCGGATGTGAAGAATTTTTTGTCATTCGCAGTTTAGAAGGGACAAACGTTATTGTTATTCAAAAGGATGATTCTGGTCAGTAGGATAAATCCGAAATACTCAAAGCAAAAAAATGGAGAGGTGATTAACCTCTCCATTTTGTCTTTACCCGTCCGATCTCGCGCTATTCTTGCGGCGTTTGTATTACCCCACCAATAACCGCAGGAGCGCTGGTAACTACTGGCATTTCACCTATGTCAGCATCGCCGGTGATGCCTGTAGGCACTGGTGCATCGGGTTCTGTAAGTGCCAACAATTCGCATTGACTGTCGTCGGCAGCTTGCATGGTCCCTTCAACTTCGCGGGCTTTTACAACGTACTCATTGTCAGAGCCGATAAGAGTACCGTCTGCAATGTTAAACACCGGGTTATAGCGGCCATCGTCGGATTGTGTTCCAGGAATGCCCCATAGATTACCGCTACCGCCATAATTCAACATAAATAATTTATTGTTGAAGGTTTTTGCATCGCCGCTGCGATCTGTAGCATCGGTATGGGTATAAGTAATTTGAATAGGTTTATCGAAGGTTTGAATCACACCGTTGCTATCTTTGATAGAAGTGGTTTTATTAAAATCATTGAGCCCGGTTTCCCATTCATAAAACACCGTTACCTTGGATGAATTATGAATATCCCAGACGTTCGTTAATTCTGCGTAAACATCCGGAGTCACCATGCGACCTGAGCGCACACCCCAAGCATTGGGTGAATGTGATTGTTGCAGGCTCGTTTGCGTAATACCATCGGCATATTTAACGACTTCATCGTTAGAATCGCGAATCAGCGCTAATGGATTTTCACCGTCATTATCGATAGTGAACATAATGACATTGTCTAAATCAGTCACCCGTGGCGAATAGACTGAATCCCAGGATGCTAACTCTTCTTCACCCAAGGTTCCAACAGGGCAGCGGTCAATACACACCAGCGCTGCGGGGCCGTCGACAAACAGGCTTGTTGTTTCACTGCCATTGATAAATTCTTGCTTGAAGAAAGTCAGGGAATCGTTGCCCTCGGTAAATTGAATGTTGCCACCCAATTGTTGTGAGTTCATATGCAAGGATTCATGATCAGTCAGGACAATTAGTTCAGGTGCATCCAGCTCCATGACCATGGGTCCCTGATCACCATTTTGACTGCCAGCTGTTTTGTAGAAGCCATCGACTTCAACGGAATCAGCAGCGGTAGTTAAGTATTGAACAATCCAATTGTTAAAATTACGTTGTTGCGCATCTTGACTCCAGTAAGAGAACTCAATGCCGTGCGCTTCACTCAGCACTAGCTCTTGTACGGTATTTTTTATCAAGCGACCAGGTGCTTTGATAATGGTGTAATCAACGCTTGTTTGAGTGCCGGGAGTTTCGACTTTAATAGTGGCGCCATTGACTAAAGCATCTGGCTTTTCTGACCATACACCCCAGTAACCGACGTGCCCAAAGCTATCGAAGGTTGAATCGTCATCGCTATCATATTTAAATGCTAAGCCAGAATTTAGCTCTACGCGGCTACCGTCAGCAGCATGGTAAAGATCATAACGCCCCACGGTTTCATCAAATGCGGTACGGTTTAAACAGCTTTCTGTGCCTGAGCCATCATTGCCATCTTTATAAGGCAAATTCGCGTAACTATCGGCGGTTTGCAGTAATACATTGCTTGCGTTAAATGCTAAACCAAATGCATTTGCTTGAGATGAGTCGCCACCGCCACCGCCACCGCCATCTCCGCCGCCGCCAGAACTTTCATTAGAGGTCAATGCAATTCCCGAACTGCGATCAGCGCTCATAACTACGCTAGCGCTTTTACTGGAGGTATGTTCCTCTCCCAATTCATTTTCAAAAAAAGTAAAACCAATTTTATTGGGTATATCTATAGTTTTTATTTCACCACCACCTTGAGAATTTCCAGCAGCAAAAGAATCAAACATCGCAAAATTGAACGTAAAGCTGCCGAAAGGATTTTCCTCGCTAGCGCCTTTACTAATGACTGATTTAAATCTAATGGATGATGACTCATCTTCGCCGCCACCGCCCATTTCGGGCATCCATACTTTAACAATGACCGGGTCGGTTGGCCCGTCGCCGCGGGTCGCTTCCACAATCACTTTTACATAAGCGGGAGTGTTGGAAGATCCTGCAGATTGCGCTGATGCATCGCTATTGCCTTCGTCTTTAAAACAAGCTGTTTCATCCGCGAGGGCGATGTAAGGGCCTGCGTTAACAAAATTATTCGCTTTAAATTGTCCCGTAAAACATAAAATACTATTGACCAACTCAATCGGTTTCAATGCCTGATTCCAAACATGGTAACGCTGTGGGTCGGTAGTGTAATTTGTGCCCATATCGTCAAATGCTGCCGAGGCGGTGGCGGTTGTGCTGGCTATGGCGAGCGCGAGAATATTTTTCATCGCTAGGTTATGAAGTGATTTCATTTTGTAACTACCTCCAGGCTTTCGGGAAGAACTAAACTGATCGTTGCGATTGCAGATGTAGCGCTACCACTTGATGCTGCGTTACTGCTGGATGCGGCAATGGCGACACTTGAAGTGGTTGCAATTGATGCAGCTGTGCTGGAAGCCGTAACACCAACGCTGGATGCTGTAACGCCTGCTGCCGCGCTACTCGCCTTGGAGCCGGAACTACCACCTCCACAAGCTGTTAATAATACTGTCAGACCGGCAATGCCAATCCAATAAAGCGATTTGTTTTGCATTCTGCATACTCCTAAAATTTTAAAAAAATATCATTCGCCGAGTTATTCGCTACCCTGCACAATATGCTGAGAGCTACTTCAAAAAACTCATGAACTAAACCATAGTTGTTAATTTGAGAGATGCAATGGCAGAAAAAATAAGCGCCGCAAAACTTGAAACTGCATATGGACGTAAGCGGAAACTATTTGTTTTTCAAGTTTTTTTCTTACATTAATTTTTACTAA
Source organism: Pseudomonadota bacterium (assembly GCA_040386215.1). Taxonomy (GTDB): domain Bacteria; phylum Pseudomonadota; class Gammaproteobacteria; order Pseudomonadales; family Cellvibrionaceae; genus Cellvibrio. Next base: position 6,073 of record JAZKFX010000009.1, on the reverse strand, counting down.
ATAAATATTTAGGTAATGATTTTGCAATAAGAAATGGGAATTTATGCTGCCTATATAGCGATAATTATGCAGCGGGGTAATGTATATTGCGAAGAATGTTGAATTTTAGTGCTTGCATATAAATACACCTATTAATGTCACTCAGTAGAACATTACATCATAAGTAAAATTTTATTTTTTTATAAAAAGGGATGGATGAAGCTGAAAAAAATAGCAGAAAAATAATTTAATTGATTGTGCCATAGCTCTGACGGTTTAGTGCTTGCGCTGCTTTAGAGCCGGTGGGTCTGCCAAGACTTTGACAAATATTATTGCCGGCAATAATTAATTTTTTTAAATCTAGGCCATGATGAATTCCTAAGCCGTTTAACAAATAAACCAGATCTTCAGTGGCAATATTGCCGCTGGCTCCTGCTGCATAGGGGCAGCCACCCAAGCCGGCGATTGAGCTATCAATAACGCTTACACCCAACTCTAGCGCAGCAAAAATATTGGCGAGTGCCTGGCCATAGGTGTCATGCATATGTACCGCGAGTTTTTCGATGGGGATATCTTGCGCAAGCGTGGCAATCAAATGTTTTACTTGTCCTGCGGTGCCCACGCCTATGGTATCGCCCAGGGAAATTTCGTAGCAGCCCATGGTCATTAATTCTTTGGCGATAGATGCAACATTTTTTACCCCAACAGTTCCAGAGTAGGGGCAGCCAAGAACGCAGGAAATATAGCCGCGTACGGGGATTTTTTGTGCTTGCGCCGCGGTCATTAATACTTCAAAACGTTGTAAGCTTTCAGGGATCGAGCAGTTAATATTTTTTTGACTAAAAGCTTCAGATGCTGCAGCAAAAATAGCAACTTCATTCGCGTTCACCGCAATAGCTTTTTCGTAACCCTGTAAGTTTGGCACAAGCGCTGCGTAAGTTACCTGAGAGCGGCGTGCAATGCCGGTAAAAACTTCCGCGCTATCCGCCATTTGCGGCACCCATTTTGGATTAACAAAGCTACCTGCTTCAATATAAGTTAATCCCGCATCCACGAGCTGGTCAATTAATAAAATTTTTGCAGCAGTAGTAATAATTTGTTTTTCATTTTGCAGGCCATCGCGCGGCCCCACTTCAACGATACGAACTTTTTTGGGTAGGTTCATCTAATCTTCACCCCAACGCGGTAATAAATCCTGGGCAATGCCCAGCTGATCTAAAATGCGCGCCACAATAAAATCAATTAATTCCTGAATCGTTTGCGGTTGCATATAAAAACCAGGGCTCGCGGGAATAATCACTGCGCCGAGTTGGGTGAGCTTTAACATGTTTTCCAAATGAATCGCCGAGTAAGGCGCTTCACGCGGGACAAAAATTAATTGACGCCGTTCCTTCAAAGCAACATCTGCCGCGCGCTCAATTAAATTGTTGCTCGCACCGTGAGCAATCGCTGAAAGTGTGCCACCGCTGGCCGGGCAAATCACCATGGAACTTGGCGAGCTGGAGCCTGAAGCCACTGGAGAAAACCAATCGTCTTTCGCTAATAACTGCAATTGATCTTCATCGGCTTCAAACATCTCACTCAAAAAGATTTGTTGCTCACCGAGTGTTTCAGGTAAGTCCAAATCTGTTTCGGTACGAATAACGACTTCAGCGGCGCTGGATAATAGCAAATACACTTTGCAATTTGCGGCGAGCAGACATTGCAATAATCGTAAGCCATATTGCGCACCAGAAGCGCCAGTCATGGCAAGAGTGATTGTACGTTGCATAGCAAGTTTCTCTGAAAGCGTGTGGGTCAATATTTTTTTTAAAGCGCGTGCTTTTTCAGTTGTTCAATTAATTTCTGATGTACACCGCCAAATCCACCATTACTCATAATCACAATATGCGTGTTGGTTTCGCACAATGAAATTGCGCAGTGAATTAATTCATTCAGGTCGCGCAATAATTTTGCGGGTACCGGGCTTTTATTAACTACCTCATCCATCGCCCAGTCGGTATTGGCGGGTTGATACCAAAGCACATCGTCCGCATCGGTGCAGCTTTGATTTAGAGCATTTTTATGCACGCCCATGCGCATGGTGTTTGAGCGCGGTTCGATAACGGCGATAATTTTTTCACTGCCAACTTTTGCACGTAAGCCAGCCAGAGTAGTTTTGATTGCAGTAGGATGATGCGCAAAATCATCATAAATTTTTACACTGTGCACGTCTGCCAGGCATTCCATGCGGCGCTTTACGCCGGCAAATTGTGCGAGTGCTTGTGCGCTGACTTCGGGAGTTACGCCAACGTGGCGCGCGGCAATTATTGCGGCCAAACCATTATTAACATTATGCAATCCAGTTTGCTGCCACTGAATATGTGCAACTTCTTTGCCTTGATGCAGAACAATAAATTCTGAGCCATCGGCTATCTTTAATTGCGCTTGCCATTCACTTTCATTTTTGGATTCAGCATTTTTATCTGGCGCGAGAGAAAATTGTTGTTGTGGCGTCCAGCAACCCATGGCAAAAACTTCTGCGATGGCATGGTCATCGGCTGGGGAAATAATTAATCCATTGCCAGGAATGGTGCGAACTAAATGATGAAATTGTTTTTGAATCGCAGCGAGATCAGAAAAAATATCGGCGTGGTCAAATTCCAAATTATTTAAAATAACTGTGCGTGGACTGTAATGAACAAACTTGGAGCGCTTGTCAAAAAATGCGCTGTCATATTCATCCGCTTCGACAATAAAAAAGGGCGTTGAACCCAGGCGCGCGGAAGTGGGGAAGTTATTGGTAACTCCGCCAATTAAATAGCCGGGGTCCATACCTGCGAATTCTAAAATCCACGCCAGCATTGAGCTGGTTGTGGTTTTGCCATGGGTGCCCGCAACGGCTAATACCCATTTATCTTGCAACACATGATCGTGTAACCATTGTGGGCCTGAGGTATAAGCTATGCCTTGGTTAAGTACATATTCTACCGCTGGATTGCCACGGCTCATGGCATTACCAATGATCACTAAATCGGGTGCTGGCTGTAAGTGTGACGGGTCAAAACCCTGCGTGAGTTCAATGCCCGCTTGCTCAAGCTGGGTACTCATGGGCGGGTAAACATTGGTGTCGCTGCCGGTGACTCTATAGCCCAAATCTTTTGCAAGTTGTGCGAGGCTGCCCATAAAGGTGCCGCAAATGCCGAGAATGTGAATATGTTTTGTGGGAGGAATCTGCATGGTAAAGCTCTTGTCGCTTTTGAATAATGCGAGCTTACCATGAACTATTGTGTGGTTGAAATTCTGTTGCTGCGTCGGGGTAAAATTTGTACCGCATGTCTTAACCAAATGCCTATGTTTGCAGCTTTAGGAAATGGCTATTTAATGCGGGTAGTGTGATAGGAATATTGCACAAACAGTGTTAAATAGTTTTGCTGAATTAGTGCAGCAACAATTGCTCTTCCTGTTTAGCAATATGTTCGCTGTAGGGCGATTTAATTTGAATAAGCTTACCTTGAGTGATATCGAATTCTGCATGCTCTTGCAAGGTACTGTCTAATAAGCTGGTGCTGATAAAAATTTCATTTTTTACGGGAGTTAGGGGATTGTTAAATTGAACAATAAAATCATTCAGTAAATTCTGCTGAATCGCTTGCTCCGATGTTTTGGTTATCTCAGCAGGTGGCTCATTAGTGTGGTCGTTATTTTTCGCGGGTAAGGGCGTCGCCGCGAGCGGTTGAATATTCGCGGCTAATTGTAAGCGCGGACTTGGGTTGCGCGCTGTCATGTTCATCAATATTTTTGCGCAGCAGAGTGCACGAAAGCTGCAATCGTGAAGCTCTTCGCCGACAAAATCAATCAATAATACTTCGCCCGTTAATAATTGCCGCTTGCCGTTATAAATGCTGAGCAATATATGCAATTGCTTTTCAAAGCGATTTAATACGATGCCAAAACCTTCGCTATTCAGCTGTTGGTAAAGTTTATTCATATTGAGAACGTGAATGCTGAGCCGCACCGCAATTTGTACCGACGCAGGCCTGGTTTCCACATCATGCTCCGGAGTCGGAGCTGCTTCGAGAAATGCTTCGGGAATATTCGGTAAGTTTTCTACTACAGTAGATACTATCGCGTTGGCCGAAGGAAATTTGTCCCTAAGGCTAGACCACCATTGACGATAAATGGAACGCCAGATAATCAATAATGCAATCGCAACAGCGAGTGCCCAATAGCATAAAAATAAAATATCTTGCGCGGTGTAATAAGGGACTTCCAGTGTGACTTCCAAATAGCCCACCACGTTATTGTGCAGAGCAACCGGGGCAGTAAAGCTGTAACGTTTTCCGTGGGAATTTTGTTTAGGCTTGTAGCCACTTTGGACAAGCAATTTATTGTCGACATTATGCAGCGTAGTGCCTATCACATTCGGGTATAGCGCTACATCCTGAAGAATAGCTTGCAGGCTGACCATGTCTTGCGTAAGCGTTGCATCTACCGCTTGGCGTGCGCTGCTGACGGCCAGCATTTGTCCGTAACGTTCGATATTAATTTTTTGATTTTCAGCGCTGCTATAAATATAAAGAAAGGCCCCTAAAAAACCTAGAACGAGCAGCAGGGCGGTGCATAAACTGAGTTGGGGGTAACGGCGATAATGTGTAAAAAGTGACATGTGTATCCCAATCAGTTTAATTTATTTGCATCATCCATAATCTAGCAATGCGCAGGTTTTAACAATAAACATGCATAGGTTTATTGTGGCGCGTATTCTAACGTAATTTAATCTGCCGCTGTAGACCGCGTTCGGCTTAACTTTAGTCTAAGTTCTCAATTTCGCCTATTAGTCTAGGGCACTGAATTAGGCTAGAATGCGGCGCTTTCCTTTTGTGGATACTGTGGAGTTACAGTGAATAGTATTTTATTGATTAACGCCTCGGGCGTGGACAAGCCGGGCATCACTCGTGCTATCACCAAAGTGTTGACGCAATATCAGGCTACCATTCTTGATATCGGCCAGGCGGTGATTCATGACACGCTCGCCCTTGGGATTCTCGTAGAAGTTAAACTAGGTGATGCGCAAAAAGCGGCACTCGAAGCGGAAATCCAACAGCGCACCACACCTTTGGGGATTCACGTTCGCTTTCAAAATATTACTCACGAGCAGTATGTGCAGTGGGTAGAGCAGCAGGGTAAAGCGCGATATATAGTTACACTGCTTGCGCGTCAGGTCACTGCTGAACACATTGCTGAGCTGACGGCTATTACCTCAAAACACGGTTTGAATATTGACAGTATCAATCGGCTTTCGGGTCGCACGTCGCTCGATGTTATTCAAGGACTTGCAGATAATCTAAGTAATGCTTGCGTGGAGTTTTCAGCGCGCGGTACCCCCGATAATATTGCTGCATTACGTTCGGAGTTTATGGAATTATCAGGGCGAATGGATATTGATATTGCCTTCCAGCGTGACTCGGTATACCGCCGTAACCGTCGTTTAGTCTGTTTCGATATGGATTCAACATTGATTGAAGCGGAGGTGATCGACGAATTAGCCAAAGCTGCTGGCGTGGGCGATCAGGTTATTGCAATTACCGAAGCTGCGATGCGCGGTGAATTGGATTTTAAGCAAAGTTTTGCACGTCGTGTCGCTTTGTTGAAAGGTTTGGATGAATCTGTACTTGAGGGTATTGCCGAAACCTTGCGACTGACAGAAGGCGCTGAGAAATTAATATTTTCGCTGAAAAAATTGGGTTATAAAACCGCTATTTTATCCGGCGGCTTTAATTATTTTGGCCGTTATTTGCAGCGTAAATTGGGCATTGATTATGTCTATGCCAATGAGCTGGATATTGTTGACGGGAAGGTGACTGGGGAAGTCATTGGTACTGTGGTAGATGGTCAACGCAAAGCAGAATTATTAGCAATGCTTGCGCAACAGGAAGGTATTGCGCTGGAGCAAGTTATAGCAGTGGGTGATGGGGCTAACGATTTACCAATGTTAAGCGTCGCGGGTTTAGGTGTGGCATTTAGAGCAAAACCTTTAGTCAAAGCTTCTGCGGAGCATGCGATATCAACCTTGGGGTTAGATGCAATTTTGTATTTGTTGGGGTTTAGAGAG
>JAZKFX010000008.1:0-76632 GCA_040386215.1 Pseudomonadota bacterium | reverse complement strand
TGTAATTTTTTTAGCATGGTTAGTTACTTATTAGAATGTGGTTGGAATTAGCGCGATGCTGCGGGCGAATCTTGCCCTGTTCTGTCGCGCGGTGCAATTAGCTAAGGGTGTTATAGGCTAATTTTTTTGGGTAACGTGTAATAGATCCCTACCAGTTCAAATTATGAATATCCATCCACGCTATTAGTGAGTAAACTCGAACGCAATTGTTACCTATCCCCATAATCTGTTTACTCACAAATAAAGCAGAGTTTTTACTGAAGCTGGATTGCGTAGCCCCACAATGGAGCTCAAAAAACAATCAAATATCTTTCTCTGTAACAACAACACTATCCGTAAAAAAACAAACTGGAGGCAGCACTTATGAAAACAGCTGTTATTACCGGCGCAAACCGCGGCATTGGCTTGGCTCTGTGCAAAAAATATCTCGCACAAGGTTGGCAGGTTTACGGAATTTGCCGCAGCTCCTCAATAGAATTAAACGCCACCGGCGCCACAGTAATTGCGGACATTGATATAACCAACACTGATGCAGTAATGCAACTGCCTTCTCTATTGGCCCATTGCGATATTGATCTGCTGATTAATAATGCCGGTATTTTGCATGGCGAAAGCTTGGGAAATATCGACTACACGACCCTGGCCCAACAGATTTTAGTCAATGCTATTGCGCCTTTACGAATCAGTGAAGCGCTACTTGGCTTATTTTCTGCGAATGCCAAAATCGCTTTTATTACCAGTCGTATGGGCTCGATTGCTGACAATTCATCCGGTGGATATTACGGCTATCGCATGTCAAAAGCTGCACTCAATGCCGCGGCAGTGTCATTCAGTCATGATGTAAAATCACGCGGCATTGCCGTAGCTATATTGCACCCGGGTTATGTGCAAACGGCAATGGTAAATTTTGGCGGCGATATTTCTGCCGACGCATCAGCAGGACGGTTATACCAGCGCATTGAAGAATTAACGATAACTACCAGCGGCGGCTTTTGGCATTCCAACGGGGAACGCTTGCCGTGGTAGTGATCATAGCTACCTATATTAATTTAATGGATGTATTTAAAATTGGGTAACGATATAGTTCGTCTTTAAATCATGAAGATGTCGCAAGGGGGGATTATTAGAAATGCTGGACAATATCGTTAAGCTCGTAGCTGTTTTCCCAAGCTGGGCGACGCTCCTAATTTTGGTTTTTTTCACTGTATTGGTCGCTTTGCTGGCAATTTTAGCGCGTGCACGCGCCGCAAAAAAAATAATGCACTCCACACCGACTGATGGTTTAGAAAAATCGCGCACTTTTATGAAACTGAAACAAATACAGCTTTTCCCGGATGACCCATCTGCAGAAATCAATGTTGTGGTTTACGTCAATGGCGTAGCATTTTTTCATCCATCAGAAACTGAAATAAAATGGATGCCAGTCATCGCGAATTTGAATGAAAAAATAATCGAGCTACCTAGCGCGGAAATGTACTATATTCGTTTTGAAATCAATTTTAGTTCAGAGAAAAAACTTGAGGGCGGGCCTGCCCTAGTTCGCGGGGGACTAGCAAAAAAGGAAGGCAAAAAAGCCGCAGACCAGGCAATGGCTACCTATCCTGCAATACCCCTTGTCGCAGATTATAAACTGTATTTTTTACAGGACGGATCGCGCGACACATCAGTGAAGGCCACAATTTCCTATGAGATTTATGCAGAAGAAATCCCATAGTTAAGCAGCGTTACCCAAACCATGTTCTTTTAACCATTAAGGAGTTGCATATGAAAAAAATTGTTGCTTTAGTTATGCTTGGTTCACTCGGCTGTTTCGTTTCCCCTGCTTTTGCAGAGAAAGATTGCGAAGAATTGAAAAGCGAAATTGCTGCAAAACTTGACGCTAAAGGAGTTGTTGGTTACACACTGGAAATTGTTCCAACTGAGGAAATTAAAGATCAAAAAGTGGTAGGTAGTTGTGCGGGAGGTACCAAAAAAATTACTTACATTAAAGACTAAAGCACCTGTTGAAGGATGACGACAATCATCCTTCAACTGACTTACGTGCTAAGCGATCCAAGCGGCACTTGCAGCGAATCATAGACCCTGACCTTGTTGAACAAATGCCCGCAATCCTCCATAAACTTCATATGGATAGGATGCACCTGATAAAGCTTTTCATCCTCTGCACTATTGAAGCAAACCAATAAAGAAACACTGTAACTGCAATCAATATCCGGATCTTGCGACAGCGCCGGTGTACCAATATGAAGACCAATAATGACTTCAATTTTCTGCAATGTTTTTAAGCCAATCACTAATTGTGCAAAATCAGTTTCTGATCCTACATTTTTTTGCCAAAAATAAACCTGATGAACAAAAGTAGAGATTTGGTTTTTCATATAATATTTTTTTGTAATTTTTGTGCATTATTGCGGGCTAGTTTTAATACTTGCAGACGATCCAGAATTGCCAATTCAATACTCACAGCATCCAAACCTTGCGTTGCCAGTTGCTGCGAATGTTTCGCGTGATCAACAAAGGCATCATGCAAACCTAAATGCATCACGGGCATCACGTAGCCTTGACTCGCTAAGTATTCGCTAACAGCTGAGCCAGCTCCACCCGCTACGGCATTTTCTTCAATAGTCACTAGCAGATCATGCGTATTAGCCATGCGCTCAATGAGTTCGGTATCGAGAGGCTTCACGAACCGCATATCACATAAGCTGGCATTAATTTTTTCTGCAACTTTTTGCGCTGATGCCAACAAGGTGCCGAAGCAGAGAATCGCCACTTGGCCGAATGATTCATCAACCAGGCCGTTAATGCCAGCTCGCACAAGGCGGCCTTTACCAATGGGCAACGCCGTCATGATTTTTTCAACGGCTATACCCGTTCCTGTGCCACGCGGATAACGCACAGCGGCTGGCCCAGCATATTGATAGGCGGTGTAAAGCAATTGGCGACATTCGTTTTCATCGCTGGGAGCGGCAATAATCATATTGGGTATACAGCGTAAAAAGCTAAGATCAAAACTGCCCGCATGGGTAGGGCCGTCCTCACCAACGAGCCCGGCGCGATCAATAGCAAAAGTAACGTCTAAATTTTGCAAAGCAACATCATGAATTAATTGATCATAAGCGCGCTGTAAAAAAGTTGAGTAGATAGCAACAACCGGCTTTTGCCCCTCACATGCCATACCAGCGGCGAGTGTGACGGCATGTTGCTCAGCAATGGCAACATCATAAAACCGCGCTGGGAATTGTTCAGCAAAATCAGCCATGCCAGAACCTTCGCACATAGCGGGTGTTATGGCGAGCAAGCGATCATCCATAGCTGCCATATCGCACAACCAATCGCCGAATATTTGTTGGAACTTTTTAGGTTGATGAACCGGTTTATTTTGGCTAGAAATAGTTGGGGCCGCAGCCAATTCAATTGTTTTTGGCTCAAGTTTATTGAGCGCGTGGTAACCAACAGGATCCAACTCTGCCGGTTCGAACCCTTTACCTTTTTGCGTAATAATGTGCAGCAGCTTGGGGCCTTTAATCTCGCGCAAGCTACTGAGGCAACGAATTAAATCGCCCAAATCATGGCCATTAATGGGGCCAACATAGTTAAAACCCATTTCTTCAAATAGAGTACCTGGTGACATAAATCCTTTTAGATGTTCTTCAGTACGACGCGCAAACTCCCACGCCGGTGGAATTTTACCCAGAACCTGCTTACTTCCTTCGCGCAAAGAATTGTAAAACTTGCTGGCCCAAATTTTGGAAAGATAGGTGGAAAAACCACCCACATTGGGCGATATCGACATGTTGTTATCATTGAGCACTACCAACATGTCAGTTTCAGTGTGCGCGGCGTGGTTAAGTGCTTCAAATGCCATCCCGGCAGTCATAGCTCCATCACCAATAATGGCAGCGCACTTACGTTCACTGCCACTGATATGCGCACCAATCGCCATCCCCAATGCAGCGCTGATCGACGTACTGGAATGACCGACACCAAAAGTATCGAACTCGCTTTCGTCGCGCTTGGGGAATCCGGACAGACCTCCACTCTGACGAATAGAATCCATTCGCTGGCGACGCGAAGTAAGAATTTTGTGCGGATAGGTTTGATGACCTACATCCCATACCAAACGATCTTTGGGAGTGTCATACACGTAATGCAAAGCAATCGTTAGCTCTATAACTCCCAAACCCGCGCCAAAATGGCCGCCGGTTTGCCCGACACTAAATAGCAAAAATGCACGCAACTCTTCTGCTAGTTGCGGTAATTGCTTTTCGTCGAGCTCTCGTAAATCTGCAGGAGAGTCAATACTATCCAAAAGCGGGGTGATAGGGCGGCTGGTTGGGATCTCGTGAAGCATGAGTTGCTGTCATCTTATAGAAACCGGCATTGTAGGCTTCCAGCGCCACCTTGCCTAGGGCGATTTAAACAAGACACATCACAAACTTATGGCAAAATACACAGGTTATTTTAAATGGTTATTTTTAAGGCGGCAGTTTCGATTATTCCGCTTATTCAGGTATAAAAAATGCAAAAAATTGTAATTGCCAGCAACAACGTCGGTAAGCTGCGAGAGTTCCAGCTTTTACTCTCCGGTTGCGGTTTTGAGTTAATACCTCAATCTGATTTCAAGGTGATGGATGCTGATGAAACTGGCTCCACTTTTGTGGAAAATGCCATTATCAAAGCACGGCATGCTTGTGCTTTAACTGGATTGCCAGCGATTGCGGACGATTCTGGTATTGAAGTGGACGCATTGAATGGTCGCCCCGGAGTGTTTTCTGCTCGATACTTTGGCCCCGGTGCGACCGACGCAGACAACAACAGCAAGCTATTAACTGAACTAGCTAATATCCCTACAGAGAAGCGTACTGCACGTTATCATGCAGTGCTTGCCTATATGCGTCATGCTGATGACCCAACTCCCATTTTGTGTCATGGCAGCTGGGAAGGCATAATTCTTACCGAGGCGCGCGGCAAAAATGGCTTTGGTTACGACCCGCTATTTTATGTACCCTCACACAATTGCGCTGCAGCAGAATTAGAAAAAGTAGAAAAAAATCGCATTAGCCATCGCGGTCTCGCGATGGCAAAGTTGCTAGCGAAATTACAGAAGTAGCGTTTATCTTTAAAAATTTATCTCATTGAGTATTGCATGTCTTTGATATTGCCACCGCTTTCACTTTACATCCATATCCCTTGGTGTATTCGCAAATGCCCTTACTGTGATTTTAATTCGCATGAAGCAGACAATGATATTCCTGAAGCAGAATATGTCGCAGCATTGCGTTTTGATTTAGAACAGGATGCATCTTTGGCGCAAGGCCGCAAACTTAAAAGTATTTTTTTTGGCGGTGGCACACCGAGCATGTTGTCCGCAAATGCCATAGCACAGATTTTAAATAACGTAGAATCCATTATTGGGTTCGAACCAGGAATTGAAATCACTTTAGAAGCAAACCCCGGTACGTTTGAGCAAGTAAAATTTTCGGATTTTCGCGCTACTGGAGTCAATCGTTTATCTATCGGCATTCAAAGTTTTAACGATGTGCAATTAAAAGCTCTGGGGCGAGTGCATGATCGCAATGAAGCACTGCGAGCAATAGCCGTAGCACGCAAAGCCGGATTTGATAATATAAACTTGGATTTAATGCATGGATTACCCGAGCAATCGAACGCAGCCGCACAAGCGGACCTTGCACAAGCAATTACTTTGGCACCCGAACATATCTCCTGGTATCAACTTACGATTGAGCAAAATACCGCATTTTATTCTGCACCGCCGCTATTGCCAGAAGAGGATGTTTTGGCTGATATTCAAGATGCCGGCCAAGCGCTGCTTGCACAAGCCGGATACGCGCAATATGAAATATCTGCGTATGCAAAAAATAATAAGTATGCGCACCACAATATTAACTATTGGCAGTTTGGTGATTACTTGGGCATTGGCGCTGGCGCACATAGCAAAATAACGTTGCTACAGCAGCAGCAAGTTATGCGTTTATGGAAAACCCGCTTACCTAAACATTACTTAAGCAATATGCAAAGCAATAGAATTTCCATCAATCTTAACGGTCATCAAAATGTATTTGGTGGCGGTAGTGATATTCTTACACCAGAGTCGCTACCATTAGAATTTCTAATGAATGCATTGCGTTTAAATGCAGGTGTCCCAATTCATTTTTTAACAGAGCGTACAGGGCTAAACCCAAGTACACTTGAGCCAAGATGGCAGCTATTAGTAGAAAAAGGATTGGTTGAAAATGTGGATGGGTTTTTGCGAACGACTTTGTTGGGGCAGCGCTTTTTGAATCGGGTGTTAGAAACTTATGCAACACCATAATATTTTGGCGCTCAGAAAAAATTAATTGCTAGCAACCTTTTCGTGAATTGCTTCATTGTTAAAACGCAACCACGCTAAAACTGCGTAACGGCTATCTAACATATCGCGGTAGGTTTGCACTACCACTGCGTTGGGTATCTTTTGCTGCTCAAGCATGCGGAGTCGATCAACTAGAAAAGCGATATCGTTCTCTACCTTCCGTGCGATATCTTCACTGTTAAATTCTAAATTGCCAATGTTAAGTTTTTTCATCGAGTTTCCTGGATTCCTTTTTACCGGTATTTACCATTATCCGTATTTCATTCAGCTGCCGCCAGACGACTGTGACGTCAAACTTTGTGAGCTTTGGCTTACATCTGTTGCTTCTTGCCAAGCGTTAAAACAAATAATCCAGTTGCAGCCAATACAATTGACGGGCCAGCGGGACTATCCCAATAAAAAGACGCAAGTAACCCCAAAATAACAGCGACGCAACCAAGCCCGCTGGCCACCAACGCCATAGATTCAGGTGTATGCGTAAGACGACGACTGGAAGCAGCAGGAATAATCAACAATGCAGTAATTAACAATACGCCTACCACTTTCATTGCTATGGCTATAACCAATGCCATTAGCAACATAAGTGCGGTACGAACTTTGGTTACAGCGACACCTTCAACCTGAGCCAACTCTTCATGAACTGTAATGGCTAGTAAAGGGCGCCAAAGCCAGATAAGAGCCGCTATAACGCCCATTGATATTATCCAGATGCTTATTACATCAAGCCAATTAACTGACAAGATATCGCCAAATAAATAGGCAAGCAAATCGATACGCGTACCGCTAAACATGCTGACGCAAACAAGGCCAAGCGCAAGCGTGGAGTGAGATAAGATCCCCAGCAATGTATCTGTTGCCAGGAACCGATTGTTTTGTAAAGCGACCAAAACAAGTGCTAGCAATAAGCAGCCTATGGCAACCGCAAGGTTAAGATTGATCCCAAGCAACAAACCGAAGGTAATTCCTAGCAATGCAGAATGCGCAAGTGTATCGCCAAAATAAGCCATTCGCCGCCATACAGCAAAAGCACCAAGGGGCCCCGCGACTAATGCCACAGCAATCCCCACAAGTAAGGCGTGGAGTAAAAAATCAGGCATTCTAATGATGCTCGCAAGAATCAGTACAACCCACATTACCCGCAATCACGTTACCGTGCGCGTCATGTTGGTGATCATGATGATGAGTATAAAGCGCAACTTGAGACGCTTTGCTGGCTCCAGGCGCATTAATATTTGCACCAAACAAAGCGAGATAGGCAGGATCATGTGTCACCTGCGCAGGATGACCGTAACAACAAACATGTTGATTCAGACAAACTACCGTATCAGTAGTAGCCATTACTAAATGTAAATCGTGGGATACCAGCAAGACGCCGCAATTTCGCGCTTTGCGAATATCGTTAATCAAAGCATAGAGCGCTGCTTGCCCACTCACATCGACACCTTGCACTGGCTCATCTAAAACCAATAATTGTGGGTCACGAAGTAAGGCGCGAGCCAGGAGTACACGTTGAGTTTCACCGCCGGAAAGTAATTGCATTGGTGTCCGGGTAAGTTTTTCTATGCCTGTAAGTTGTAAGGTTTCGCTCAAATCAATACGTGGTTTACCACCTAACGTCAAAAACCGCTCTACCGAAAGAGGCAAGCTTGCATCAAGGTGCAATTTTTGTGGCATATAGCCGATACGCAAATCTTTACTCCGCGTGATGGTGCCTTCATCGATTTTGATTAGACCGAGAACACTACGCACCAAAGTGGTTTTACCAGCACCATTGGGGCCAATCAAAGTTACAATTTTGCCTGGGTCAATTTGTAAGTCCGCATTTTTGATTAGATGACGTCCATTGCGCACGACTCCCACTCCATGCGCCTGAATTAATGACCGCGTGTCAATAAATGCAGGCTGTTCAAAAGTGGCGAGCTTTTGTTTATTTATCATTTCATTCTCTTTGCTATAGGACTGGCAAATGCTGTTAATCTATAAAGATGGTTACACTATAACTGCTCATCCCTGGCTTTCAAACACGACTCTTACGCATGAAGCTTCATAACGAGAAAAAAACAATGACAAAAAAAATTTTGCAGATAATAACATGGGGATTATTCAACATAGTCATTTGTGCTCAAGCAAAACCCCTAGTGTTGTCTAGCATTAAACCCTTAACACTCATAGCTCAAGAAATTGCCAGAGATAGCGCTACTGTCGACACGCTCTTGCCAGAGTCAGCCTCACCACATAATTATCCATTAAAAGTATCGGATCACTCCCGCTTACAAAAGGCCGATTTGGTTCTATGGATTGGCCCCGAATTAGAAAGTTTTTTGCAGAAACCACTATCGAGCCCACTCGCTTCCCAGCTCATCACTGCTTATGAGTTACCAGGACTCTTTTGGCCAAAAGAAAAGCTTCACGCAAACCACGAGCATCATCATGAACGCGACCCACACCTTTGGCTAGATCCACGTAACGCTATAATAATAGCCCAGGCCTTAAGTGAAAAATTGGCAGCAATTGATGAAAAAAACAAGCTTGCATATATGGCAAATTTGGAAACTTTTGCAGCTAGGATGACGCAATTAGATATGATATTAACAGCCAAGCTAAAACCGTTCGCAGGGCGCGGCTTTGCGGTTTATCACGAAGGATATAGCCATTTTGTAAGTCATTATGGCCTATATCAATTGAATTATGTGACCTTTACACCCGAACAAAAACCGGGCGCAAAACACTTGCACCAGCTTAGAAAAATATTGAGTAAAGAAGGGCATTGCTTATTATTAGAGCCCTACTATGAACAGCAATCTATGCGAGACTTAGCAAAAGAATTAAATTTAAAACTTGGCACTTTAGATGCGCTAGGCAGCCAAAATGTTAATTCTTATGAGCAGCTTTTAGAACGGATGGCTGACGCCTTTTCACATTGTCTGGCGAACGGGGATAGTGCGAGAAGTATGTAATGGTAGCTGTAGCTTTATCCCGCGATCAGCTAAAGCATCAATCTGACGCTTATTTAGCTCAATGACAAAACTATCGTAGCAACTAATAACGCTTCGCTCAGAAGTTAAAGCGGCTTCCCGTAATAGATCTAAAATACCTTCTTGCGTGGCGAGCTTATGTCGCACGCCCGTAATCCTATAATATTGGCTGCCTAACTGTTGTAAGCGAAAAATTGCAGTCTGAGAAAAAATGAGTGTATCCATAAAAGACTCCTTCGACATGAGCATCATGTTGAATTAGTGAACGAGAAGAAACATGTGAAGCCAGCACAGTCTAGGATAGGAATTAATCAGCGGTGTTTGCATACGCGCCATTATTTATTAAATGTTTAAAAGTGTGACGCAGGTAAAAAAATGACCCCAAGCCGCCATAACTAAAAGCTATAAACGGAACATGGAGCCAATGCAGGATAAAGCCAGAGGAAAACATTAAGCGAGTCCGCCCGGCAAGCGCCGCAGCAAACCCAAAAAATTTATGAGCATCATATCTCTAACGCTATGGCAAAGAGACAAACACTAGATGCTACATGTACCAAAAACATTAAATCAAATGCTTCACTTACACTGATAATCACAGATCAGGCACGAAGCACGCATTCATAAAAACAACAATTGAAATTAACTCTTACGGCAACTTTTAAAACTTAACATTTGCGGTCGTTTCTTTAGTTCCGAGTGCCGGTAATTCAGCTGCAATTTTCTCACTTAATAAATCACTGACTTCTTGAACTTTTTGATCCAGAAATGCACCCAAATCCGCCAACTCAAGACTTTCTGCTTCATTAGAAACATTGGTGTTTAATGACACTGGAGCAATCTGAGTTTGTACTTCTTCAGCTAACACTGGCACAGCCAAGAACAAAGATATAAGGATTACAGACAAATTTTTCATTACGATCACCTTTTGGGAGGGGGGGCTTAGTTACGAGGCAATTGTGTTACCTCTTGTTACGCATAGTAACACATTATTTTTATTTGCCTAGCCCGCATTTAAAACTTTTTGTAATAAGAGAATATATTTTTATTTAATATCAACAATTTAGGTAAAAATAACTTTCTGTGACGCGTATCGCATTTTGTGTTCAACGGTAACATATAAAAGTTTTACAAGTTATTTAAGATGCAATTATCAGAGCTCGGCGTTAAATGATTAGATGATGTATTCTTCACGCGCTCAAAAATTTAACCGCAATTTACTAAGATATTAAGGTATATCCACCATGGCTTCGCAATTCTCTTCTTCTGCCCCGTTAGTATTAGTAGACGGCTCATCTTATCTATATCGTGCGTATCACGCTTTACCACCTCTCACCAACGCCAAAGGACATCCAACAGGGGCAATAAAAGGCGTAATTAGCATGTTAAAGCGCCTTATTAAAGATTATCCAGAAAGCCAAATTGCTGTGGTATTTGATGCAAAAGGTAAAACATTTCGCGATGAACTTTTTGCAGAATATAAAGCGAATCGCCCTGCCATGCCGGACGATCTACGCCCGCAAGTGCAGCCCATTCATGACATAGTGCAAGCGATGGGCCTGCCGTTGTTAGTAGTAGAAGGAGTAGAAGCGGATGATGTGATCGGCACTCTTGCACGCCAGGCGACCGAGCAAAAAAAGGATGTAATTATTTCTACTGGTGACAAGGACATGGCGCAGCTCGTTAATGAACATATTAGCCTCGTCAACACCATGACAGATAGCTTTTTAGACGTTGCAGGGGTTAACGCAAAATACGGCTTTGGTCCAGAATTAATGATTGACTACCTTGCACTTATGGGGGACAAGTCTGACAATATTCCCGGGGTGGCTGGCGTTGGCGAAAAAACCGCATTAGGCTTAATTCAAGGCTTGGGAAGTTTAGATTCTATTTATAAAAATCTTGAAGCTGTACGCGGCTTGGAATTCCGCGGAGCGAAAACCATGCCTGAAAAACTCCTCGAACACCGAGATATGGCTTACTTATCCTATCGTTTAGCGACTATTAAAACGGATGTTGAGCTCGCGCTAAGACCAGATACCATTCATATCGCTAACCCTGACAACAATCGACTCCGTGAATTATTTGAGCACTTGGAATTTAAAGCCTGGGCGGCTGAAGTATCAACCACCACAACCCTAATTCCTGAAAACCCTATAAGGATATCCAATATTGAATTATCGGCTACAGAAATAATAAGCTCATCCGAAGTCACTGTTGAAATCGTCGAATCTATATCGACAGCGATTTTATCTAACTACGCCATCATTACCGAAAAAAATGTTTTAGCTGAATGGATTATTAAACTCTCCCAAGCGGACATCTTTTCATTTGACACTGAAACCACCAGCCTGAATATAATGAATGCACGGATTGTTGGTGTGAGCTTTGCTATTGAGCCTGGCACAGCTGCCTACATTCCTTGCGGCCATGATTATATGGGCGCGCCGGAACAGCTTTCGATTGAATATGTTTTAGCGCAACTGAAGCCTATACTGGAAGACCAAAATAGACGCAAAATCGGCCAGAATCTTAAGTACGATCGCAGCGTGCTGCTTAACCACGGCATTCATTTGAAAGGTATCGCTTTTGATACCATGCTTGAATCTTACGTACTTAACTCTATTGCCAGCCGTCATAATATGGATGCTCTAGCTCTTAAATACCTTGATTACACAACAGTTAGTTTCGAAGACCTCGCAGGAAAGGGCGCAAAGCAACTTAGTTTTAACCAGCTCGAAATTGCCACAGCCGGTCATTATGCAGCAGAGGATGCAGATATTACTTTGCGCTTACATCAATACTTTTGGCCACAACTGCAGCAACTCGCAGGCTTAAAAAGTGTCTTTGAAGAATTGGAAATACCCCTAGTCTCAGTGCTTTCAAACATCGAGCGTAATGGTGCTTTAGTGGATGCAAAATTACTCGGCCAACACAGTGTAGAACTAGGAGAACGGCTAATTCAGATAGAGCGGAGCGCCTACGAACTTGCGGGACAGGAGTTTAACCTCAGCTCCCCCAAACAACTGGGAGCAATACTGTTTGATCAACAAAAATTACCAGTAATTAAAAAAACTCCAACAGGCGCTCCCTCAACCGCTGAAGACGTGCTTCAAGAACTGGCGCTTGATTATCCCCTACCTAAAATTTTAATGGAGTATCGCGGCCTCGCTAAACTCAAATCTACCTACACTGATAAACTGCCACAAATGATCAACCCTCGCACAGGGCGTATTCATACAAGCTATCACCAAGCCGTAGCAGCCACAGGCAGGCTGTCATCACAAGACCCCAATTTACAAAATATCCCAATCAAAACTGCAGAAGGTCGGCGGATCCGTCAGGCTTTTATTGCTCCCAACGGCTATAAGCTGGTGGCAGCAGACTATTCGCAGATAGAGCTGCGAATTATGGCGCATCTTTCTGAGGATGAAGGTCTACTCAGCGCATTTGCAAAAGGCTTGGATGTTCATCGCGCTACTGCTGCAGAAGTATTTGGAGTTGAATTAACAGCGGTCACCAATGAAATGCGTCGCAGCGCAAAAGCCATTAATTTTGGTCTGATTTACGGCATGTCCGCTTTCGGCCTGGCTAAACAATTACATATTGGCCGCAACGACGCGCAACAATATATCGATCGTTACTTTGAGCGCTATCCCGGCGTACAGCGGTATATGAACGAAATTCGCTCCCGGGCGCATGAGCAAGGTTACGTAGAAACACTGTTTGGTCGTCGTCTGTACCTACCAGACATTAACGCCAAAAATAAGAACTTGCAAATGGGAGCCGAGCGCACTGCGATTAATGCCCCAATGCAAGGTAGCGCTGCTGATATTATTAAAAAGGCCATGATAATTGCGGATGAATGGCTTAGCAGTAGCGGCTTGGATGCTAAAATAATTATGCAAGTACACGATGAGCTGGTATTGGAAGTAGCAGAAGCTCATGTAGAAGAAGTATGCGGGGGCTTAATTGCACGAATGGCTGCAGCTGCTAGCTTAAAAGTGCCATTATTGGTGGAGTTCGGCGTAGGTAATAACTGGGATGAGGCCCATTAATATAAGTGAACCCAAGCATTATTATGCTCAATAAAAAAAACCGTATCTTTCAATACGGCTTTTTTTATTGAGCCTGAAACGTTTATTAATGCTTACGACGACGCAAAAAACCTAAACCCAACAGACCCAAGCATAAAAGTATTATTGAGCTTGGCTCAGCAACCTTAGAAACCTTATCAGGTTTTTGTTTAACATTTTCAAGGTTGGAATGATTATTTTGAATCCCATGAAGCGAAGTATTAGTTTCAGCTTGAATAAATGCAGCCTGACTAGCCAACATCACCTCAAAAGCAT
Source organism: Pseudomonadota bacterium (assembly GCA_040386215.1). Classification (GTDB taxonomy): domain Bacteria; phylum Pseudomonadota; class Gammaproteobacteria; order Pseudomonadales; family Cellvibrionaceae; genus Cellvibrio. The sequence continues at coordinate 62,932 of JAZKFX010000008.1, read as the reverse complement.
TATCTTTCGGATTCGCGCGCACCATATCAATAGCCATGGGACTTGCAAATACACTATTAACGAAACCTAGACTAAAGATTAATGCAAAAAAAAGACGAGTAACGATTAACATTTTAAATTCCTGATATTTTTTACTGACAGAACACAAATAGCAACTTACGTGCCAACGTCGTCTAAATGCCTATTTTATAGTGATTCAGGTCACAAAAAATATAAGGTAACTTACCGAGATGTAAAAAAAATCGACACCAAAAATTCAATCTATTTCATTAATGTACCTTCTATGCAGAGCTTAATGCCGATGGGCTTTGATAAAAAACCGGTTAGAATGGTCTCCCCCTTCCCTAAAGCACTTCTGAAATGACGCTAATAGAACTCCAATATTTGGTAGCCCTTGGGGACGAACTTCATTTTGGTCGTGCAGCTACTCGCTGTTACGTAAGTCAGCCAACGCTAAGCATGGCCATTCGTAAACTGGAAAATGACTTGGATGTACAGCTTTTTGAGCGCAACAAATCTGGTATAAAAATAACTAAGATGGGTACACAAATTGTTGCCCAAGCAAAGCAGGTGATAGATCGCACTGCGGCTATCAAAGCATTGGCTGAAGCAGCCAAAGATCAACTGGTGGGCACACTGCACATAGGCCTTATCCCAACGCTCGCGCCCTATCTATTACCACTCTTGATCCCACAATTACGTGTGATGGCAAGCCAAATAAACTTACGAATAGTTGAGGGCAACAGCGCTGATTTACTCCGAAAGCTACGCGCATGTGAGCTGGATGTTGTTTTAGTATCACAACCATTTACGGGTGTAGATGTATTAACACAAAATTTTTTTGAAGAACCTCTAATCGTGTTGATGCCAATTAAACATCCTCTCGCCGCGCAGCAAACTCTTCGCCCTATTGATTTAAAAGGGCAGGATTTTTTATTGTTACACGAAGGGAATTGTTTACGTGATCAAGTATTTAATATTTTCTCACTATTGGGGGAACGTGATCGACCCACATTTATTGAAGCCTGCAGCATTGAAACGCTACGCAATATGGTTGCTGCAGGGCTCGGTATTACAATCATTCCCCTTTCAGCAGTAAGCACAACATCGCCTGCAAATAGTTTGCTGACTACTCGTCCGCTGATCGCTCCCGCTCCTACTCGCACAATTGCCCTGGCTTGGCGTACCAGCTTTCCGCGTCATAAAATTATTGCTGTCTTACGCAGTGCGGTACAAATTTGCACATGGCAATTTACAACTGCGCATGATAATTCTCGTCAAGGTTTATTGGTAGAAAATGATAATTGGTGAAGAAAAAATGATTGATGCCATTAATAATGCAATGAATCCCATAAGAAAAATTGTCATTGTGGGCGGCGGAACATCAGGTTGGATTGCGGCTTCCATGCTGTCTTGTCATCTCAAGCCTGAACTTTGTCAAATTGAATTAGTAGAATCTGAAGATCTTGCGACAATAGGTATTGGTGAATCCACTATCCCACCAGTCGTACGACTAATTCAAAATCTTGGCATAGACGAACAACAATTTATTCAGTCAACTCAGGCTTGCTTCAAACTCGGAATTAAATTCGTTGATTGGAGACAAAAAAATGAAGCATATTTCCATCCTTTTGGCGTAATAGGTAAGCGAATAGGTACACACGATTTCTATCAATGCTGGTTAAAAGCAACCATGCAAGGTGATACGTCTGCACTACAGGATTTTTCACCATGCTCAGTTATGGCGGAGCAAGAACGTTTTTTTTGGCCAACGCAAATGCAAAACACACCCATTGGCGGCGCCAGCTACGCAGTGCATCTTGATGCAAAATTAGTAGTGGAATATTTACACACCTATGCGAAAGCACGAGGCGTAAAACGCACAGAAGGCAGGGTTACACAGGTTACGCAATTAGCTAACGGCAACATTGAAAAATTAATATTAAATAATGGCGAAGAAATACACGGTGATTTTTTTATCGATTGCACTGGTTTCCGAGCGCAATTAATTGAGAAAACCCTAGCTGCAGGCTTTGAAGATTGGTCACAATATCTACCCTGTGACCGCGCCGTAGTAGTCAAAACATCAGCCAAAACTCCGCGCAAAAATTACACCACCGCAACTGCGCGAAAAGCGGGCTGGGGCTGGCAAATCCCCCTCCGCAACAGCACCGGCCACGGTTATGTATATTCCAGCAAATTTTGTAGCGATGCCGAGGCAAAGTCTACTCTGTTAAGAAATTTGGATAGTCAGCGCATTAACGAGCCACGTGTAATACCTTTTGTTACGGGTAGACGCAAAGAAATGTGGAAAAATAATTGCCTTTCACTGGGCTTGGCTTCTGGTTTCGTTGAACCACTAGAATCTACATCAATTCATTTGATTGCCCGCGGCGTGGATTTCTTTTTACGCTTTTTTCCTGACCGCGATTGCGATCCCGGATTGATAAAGGAATACAATCGCCGAATGACCACCGATTTTGAAGAGGTGCGCGATTTTATTATTTTGCATTACTGCACTACGCAACGTGAAGATACGCCCTTCTGGCGTCACTGCAAAAATATGGAGATACCTGAATCATTAAAAGACCGAATCGCTTTGTTTAAAGGCCATGGAGTATTACGCGAAGGTATCGATGAATTATTTCGCAGCTCAAGCTGGCAATCCGTATTTGAAGGCATGGGGATCAGGCCAGCAAAATATAGCCCGCGCGTGGATAATATGGATTATCAAGAAATTAGCGCAACATTAAAAGTTGCCAAACAAGCCATTCAAGCAATGGTAAAAACTTTGCCAACACATGATGAATTTTTACAACAAAATTTCAATGACATAAAAAAATAATTTTAGTTTTCCGGCATAGCTTTTAATCTGCGAGCAATGCTTCGAGATCGGCAATGTGTAAGTTTTTTAATTTCACATAATTATTTGCTGAATATTTAAAAAATTGTTTTTCACTGTCTTTGAGTGCGCGAGCCTGTTTACAAGGTGAACCGACATATAAAAAACCACTGACTAAACGCTTCCCGGGCGGCACCAAGGTCCCGGCCCCTATCACAACGTCATCCTCCACAACGGCACCGTCTAAAACTGTTGAGCCGATACCAACCAATACGCGATTGCCAATTGTGCAGCCATGTAAATTTACCGAGTGGCCGACAGTGACGTCATCGCCAATAATAAGCGGGTATCCTTCAGGATTAAAATCGCTGGCATGCGTTATATGTAGTACGCAGCTATCTTGAATACTGGTGCGAGCGCCAATGCGAATTCGATGCATATCGCCGCGTGCTATGGCGTATGGCCATAGCGATGAGTCTTCACCAATCACCACATCGCCAATCACAACGGCGGTGGGATCAATATATACCTGCGCACCGAATTGCGGTTTAATGCCTTGATAACTACGAATGCTTAATGGGTTATTATTGTGTTTCATAAATTCATGTTTCATAAAAGCACCTAAAGATCTGAAGGTGTATGATACGCGAAAGTAAAATATTCTGGAGCAACGAATGACAAATTCTGTCAGCAATCCATCAGCCAATCCCTTGTTGGAATTACATGACCTTCCACCATTTTCTGCGATAAAAACCGAGCATGTGGAACCTGCCATTAGTCAAATCATCGCCAATAACCGGAATCATTTGCAAAATCTATTGGCAAACCTGCCGCAAATAACCTGGGATTCGCTAATTACACCTCTGGAAAATCAAAATGATTTGTTAGATCAGGCTTGGGCCCCCGTTAGCCATTTGAATGCCGTATGTAATAACGATCAATTGCGTGCCGCTTACACCGCCAGCGTCGCATTGTTAACGGCATACAGCACAGAAGTGAGTCAGAATGAAGCCTTATTTGATTGTTATCAAAAACTTAAACAAAGCGAAAATTTCCTCGCACTGAGCCAGCCACAAAAACAAGCAATTGATAATTCCTTACGTGACTTTCGCTTGGGTGGAGTTGCGTTAAATGCGATAGATAAACAACGTTTTAGCGAAATCCAGCAGCGCCTGTCGGAGTTATCGACACAGTTTTCCAATCATGTGCTAGATGCAACTCAAGCATGGTATAAACATTTTGCAGATGTAAACTCACTCACAGGTTTACCAGAATCAGCTCTGGCACAAGCAGCGCAAGCGGCAGAAAAAAAATCTCTTTCTGGATATGTGATTACACTCGACTTCCCTTCCTATTACGCAGTCATGATGTATGCGGATAATCGCGTTTTGCGCAAAGAGGTATATACAGCTTATGTTACCCGCGCATCCGCCACATCAAAAAAAACCAACAGCGAACAACGGATAGAGGAAACCGCCGAATTTGATAACAGTAAAATTATTGCCGAAACAATTGCTCTGCGTCATGAATTAGCCCAACTACTGGGATTCAATAATTTCGCTGAACGATCACTAGCCACCAAAATGGCACAGAGCACCAGTGAAGTGTTAAGTTTTTTGCAAGAGCTTGCGCGAAAATCAAAACCCTATGCGCAACGTGATTACACCGAATTATGTGACTTTGCCGCAGCCCAAGGCTGCCAGGATTTTCAAGCCTGGGACAGCACCTATTACAGTGAAAAATTGCGTGCCGCTAAATATTCAATATCACAAGAAGAATTACGCGCTTACTTTCCCGCAGAGAAAGTGATCTCCGGAATGTTTGAAATTGTAAACAGGTTATTTGGTATTGAAGTAAAACAGCAAAGCGACTTCGACACCTATCATCCAGACGTGCGCTTTTACCATATCTTCAAAAATGATAACTGCATCGCTAGTTTTTATTTAGATATTTTTGCACGTGAAGCAAAACGCGGCGGAGCATGGATGGCAGATGCACGGGTAAGACGCAAGACAGAAAATGGCTTGCAACTTCCTGTAGCCTTTTTAACTTGCAATTTTACACCGGCCCTTGGTGACGAGCCCTCGCTTTTAACACACGATGAAGTGACTACTTTATTTCATGAATTTGGTCATGGCTTGCATCATATGCTTACCAAAATTGATGTGGCGGCGGTAAGCGGTATTAATGGCGTAGCTTGGGATGCGGTTGAGTTACCTAGCCAATTTTTAGAAAACTGGTGTTGGGAACCGGACGCAATAACCTTAATTTCTGCGCACTATCAAACCGGAAAAATCTTACCGAAAACATTATTAGATAAAATGCTCGCCGCGAAAAATTTTCAATCAGGGCTACAAATGCTGCGGCAAATTGAATTTTCATTATTTGATTTTCGTTTACACGCAGAATATTCCAGCAACAACCCCTTAACAGCACGCGATGTTTTACAGCAAGTTCGCGATGAAGTTGCGGTAGTTAAACCTCCCGCATTTAATCATTTCGAAAATAGCTTCAGTCATATTTTTGCTGGCGGTTATGCTGCAGGATACTATAGCTATAAATGGGCTGAAGTTTTATCAGCAGATGCGTTTTCCCGATTTGAAGAAGAAGGTATTTTTAATGCCACAACGGGTGCCAGTTTTTTAAAAGAAATCTTGCAACAAGGTGGCAGCATAGCGCCAATGGATTTATTTAAAAACTTCCGCGGTCGCGAACCGAACATTGACGCATTGTTGCGTCACTCTGGCATTGAGGTAGATGTGTAATGGCCTATAGTAACAAGCGGCGCTTTATGGCGGGTGCGGTATGTCCGCGCTGCTCTGAAATGGATAAATTAGTCGTTTACAACGAAGAGGGAAAAGACTTTCGCGAGTGTGTTAGCTGTGGCTTTAAAGATGAAATGAATTTTAAACCCGTGAAGCGTGAATTAGAAACGCGAGTAAATCAAAGTGAAGGAAAAACTGATGTGCAAGTAATTACCATTGTGCCTTCAGATAAAAATTAATGACTGGTATTACCGCGAGGCGAATGATTAAAATCTAATACGATTGCCAGGTTTTCGGTTAAGCAGGGCCAACGCGCCAACTCTACAGACCAACCGTCATTTTTATGCATAGCGATATAATGTTGAAAATTATCGCTAGCAAAGCTGCATTGGTCTAATAATAATTCTGCAGAAAATAATACCGCCTGATCCAGTTCATTCGCGAAAGGTTCACCGATAAGTTCGTGCGCAACTACGTTAGCGCGGGTCATATCCATCGGCGCCAAAGGAATACCGCAGTAGCCAATAAAACGATCATTGATTTCTTCCAGCAAACGATGCGCAAGATAGGCCTCGTAAAGCAACACCCCCAATTGATTGTGGTTGCCGATAATGTCCGGCGGCGCTAAAAAGTAATCACTCGCGATATGTAACAATGGACTCACACCTTCATATATTCCGGCTTCTTTAGATATTTCGCTGATCACTTCAATAAACTCTGGAACCTGAGCGATATAGCGGATAATAAAAGTTGCTAATAAGTGAGCGGCCTCTTGTGGCGGCAATTTTATTGCATCGTGTAATTGATGGGTGCGTTCGGAGAGCAACAGCGATACTTGCTCAGCCACACCGATATGATGCTTTGCGTTTGATATCAGGCTGCGAATCCGTGTGAGCTTATGGTTCATCTTATCTCTAGCTGCGGTTAGCCTGGACGACCTACAACGTAGGCGCGTAAGTTATGTGTTTTACCTATTTAAAAGTAAACCATTAGCGCATATTCGCAAGCTGGAATTAAGACCGAGTTTGTATAAGAAAGGCGGGATCTGTAGCGGTTATTGCGAATGCTGATTGCGATGGCCCGTACTCCCTGGAATGAGAGCACGGGCGCGGCTGTATTAGAAATTAAAAGCTGCTTTAAGACGCAGGCTATTGTCTAAATCACCCGTAAAATACTGTTGGAATTGCAGACTGAGGTCAAACCGGCTGAAGCTATGGCCTACACCCAAAGCACCGTACAGGCCGCCATCCAGGTTAATGTCTTCAGAATAACAATCATCACAAAAGCTAATCGAACGAGTCGAGTCGAATATTCCACTAACACCGCCGCGGACACTGAAAAAGCTCAATGCATCAGGACCAAAGTATATTTTTGGACCGACTTCGGCAAACAGCATAAAAGCATCTGCGTCCGACTCTTCGTAACTACCATTATCCCAATCATCGTACCAATCGTCATCCCAGTTATCTTCTACATATTGGGAAAATTCATTGTTATCGTTATATATGACGTAATTGAGGCCCACCGCAAAGGTCATATCGCTGTCGTAAAAAAGATATTCACCCGCGACACCTATGGCCGTTGCCGACTCATCGACCATAACGTCAAAACGATTCGCAGCCTTGGGATCGATATTAATATGATCCACGTTGGTCGCTATGCTCCAGCCGCCATAGGTGTGGTCATTGTGCGCGAAGGTTAAGGAACTTGCCAAACTACAAGCAAGAATAGTACAAGCGGTAACAAATTTAGATAAGGTAATACGCATAAGGTGTCATCCGTAAATAGAGAAAAGTAACCATAGCTGAGCACTGCAGCCCGGCCCGTAAGTTTACACGCTCTTAGGCTAAAGCGCGGAGGCTGTACTAAACCTTAATCGCTAGCGAAGCCCGCATGACCAGTGAATTAATTGCGCCATAGCTATATAATTCGCGCTTATTAGTCGCCGGGCATTTTAAAAGAGTGCTTGGCAATGCTGGAGTTAAGTTTATGTCAGACCGTATCGCGCAAGTTACACGAAATACCTTAGAAACCAAGATCAGCGTTAACCTTAATTTGGATGGCGCGGGTAAAGGTGTATTTAACACTGGTGTACCATTTTTAGAACACATGATGGATCAAATAGCACGTCATGGCATGATTGACCTTGATGTGACATGTGAAGGCGATATTCATATTGATGATCATCACTCTGTGGAAGATATAGGCATAACTATCGGCCAAGCCATCGCTAAAGCGGTGGGAGACAAAAAAGGTATTCGCCGCTACGGTCATGCTTATGTTCCTCTGGACGAAGCATTATCCCGAGTTGTTATAGATTTTTCTGGCCGCCCAGGTCTGATAATGCAAATACCTTTTACGCAAAAGCGTGTAGGGCAATTCGACACTGAACTATTTTGGGAATTTTTCCAGGGTTTTGTGAATCATGCGGGTGTTACCTTGCATATCGATAACCTGCGTGGTCATAACGCGCATCATCAGATTGAAACTGTATTTAAGGCATTTGGCCGTGCGTTGCGTATGGCTCTTGAACTTGATCCCCGCATGGAAGGAATAATGCCGTCTACCAAGGGAAGCCTGTGATTCATGAGTAAACAAACTGTTGCGGTGATTGATTATGGTATGGGTAACCTGCACTCGGTTGCCAGTGCCCTAAGCCACGTTGCTCCCGAACAATCTGTAATAGTCACTTCCGACCCAAGTGTAGTTGCTGCGGCCGACCGTGTCGTATTTCCGGGAGTAGGTGCAATTCGTGACTGCATGGCGGAAATCAAACGCCTCGGTTTCGATAAGCTATTGAATGAGCAAATTGTTTCAGGTAAACCGGTTCTCGCTATTTGTGTAGGGCTTCAGGCCTTGATGGATCATAGCGAAGAAAATGATGGGGTTGCTTGTATAGGTCTTTTATCAGGTCAAGTGCGCTTCTTTGGCGAGCATCATAAAGATAGCAAAGGCGACTCGCTTAAAGTCCCGCACATGGGTTGGAATCAGGTCAATCACAACAACCATCCATTGTGGGCGAACATCCCTCAAGATAGTCGCTTTTATTTTGTGCACAGCTTTTATGTATTAGCGAATGATCAAGCTCTGGTAGCAGCGACCTGTGGTTATGGCTTGCCATTTCACGCCGCCCTGGCTCAAGACAATCTTTTCGCTGTGCAATTCCATCCGGAGAAAAGCCACACTGCCGGGTTGCAGTTATTAAAGAATTTTTTACACTGGGACGGTCAATCATAGGGGCACCTCTTGCCGCTTCCAATACATTCCCCCTTAAATAATCCATAAGAGCGCTCCAAAATAACGCCCTACGAGAGTTAAACCATGCTAATTATCCCAGCTATAGATTTAAAAGACGGCCAGTGTGTTCGTTTACGCCAAGGTTTGATGAATGATTCAACCGTATTTTCCGATGATCCCGTCGCTATGGCTGCGCAATGGGTACAACAGGGTTGTCGCCGTCTACATTTGGTTGATCTCAATGGAGCGTTTGAAGGCAAGCCGATCAATGGCAACGTGGTAACTGCTATTGCCAAAGCCTACCCCAATTTACCGATCCAGATCGGCGGCGGTATTCGCAGTGCAGAAACCATCGAATACTACTTAAATGCCGGTGTGCAATATTTAATTATTGGAACTAAAGCAGTGAAAGAACCGCAATTCGTGACTGACATGTGCAAACAGTTTCCCGGTCATATTATTGTGGGGCTGGATGCAAAAGATGGCTGGGTGGCTACCGATGGCTGGGCAGAAATATCTAACATTCAAGCCTCTGAATTAGCCAAACGTTTTGAGCAGGATGGAGTAAGCAGTATTGTTTACACAGACATAGCCCGCGACGGCATGATGCAAGGCGTAAATGTGCAAGCCACTGTGGCCATGGCACAAGCCTCCAGTATTCCGATTATCGCTTCAGGTGGCATCACTAATATGGACGATATCATTGCCCTAAAAGCCGAAGCGCATAAAGGAATCTGTGGTGCAATTACTGGTCGCGCGATTTATGAAGGCACCTTGACTATGGCAGAGGCGCAAATCTACTGCGACGCTAATTAGACTGCGTCCAGAATAAATTTCATTTTTATCCAACAATTAGCGGAACAACTATGGCGCTCGCAAAACGAATTATTCCCTGCCTTGATGTCGACAACGGACGTGTAGTCAAAGGGGTACAATTTTTGGATATCCGCGATGCCGGTGACCCAGTAGAGATTGCCAAACGTTACAATTTGGAAGGCGCAGATGAGATCACCTTTCTCGATATTACCGCGAGCCATGAAGGGCGCGATACGACCGTGCATACGGTAGAAAAAATCGCGAGCGAAGTGTTTATCCCACTCACTGTGGGTGGCGGTATCCGCACGGTTGAAGACATTCGCCGAATGCTAAATGCAGGGGCTGATAAAGTGGGCATTAATTCAGCAGCTGTTTTTAATCCCGATTTTGTTAAAGCAGCCTCTGATCGTTTTGGTGCTCAATGTATCGTCGTCGCCATCGACGCTAAAAAAGTTAGTATTGCCGGTGAAATACCGCGCTGGGAAATTTTTACTCACGGCGGTCGTAAGCCAACCGGAATTGATGCTGTGGAATGGGCAGTACGTATGGCGAACTACGGCGCAGGGGAGATCTTACTAACAAGCATGGATGGCGACGGCACCAAACAAGGTTATGACTTAGGCATAACGCGCGCGATTAGCGACGCAGTACCCGTTCCGGTTATAGCCTCTGGCGGCGTGGGGAACCTACAACACTTGTGTGATGGCATTATCCAGGGTCACGCAGATGCAGTTTTGGCGGCGAGTATTTTTCACTTCCGTGAATATACAGTTCCGCAAGCTAAAGCATTTATGCATGCTCAAGGAATTGAAATCCGCCTTTAAGCAGCCGTTACACCAATAAAAAGGGCGCCTGGTTTACCCAGGCGCCCTTTTTATGTTGTCGATGTTTGTCTTATATTTTTTGTTTTTTTTGTTTTTTTGTTTAACTATTTTGCCTAACTATAAAGTCAGGTCGGCCTAAGCAGCACGACATTGTTTCAGAATATGTAAGACATTAGGTTCTGAAGCACAAATGAAATTAATGAAGTCACCAACCCCCACTTCTGCATCTTTACGACCATCAAACGGCCCAATGTCTACACCTTCACGAGTGCTGTAATACCAATATTTTTCTTTCTGCAGGAGTCGACTATTGCGATCAGGTACAGCGCCTAGTTCACCTGTGCGATTGAGTGTTGTCATTTTCAGTTCCTCATTAAATTGCTACTTGTGCTTTGCAGCGTTTTTATCCTTAATTAAAAGGTATTTGGTTAAAATTTACCCACGACAATTATAGACCCTTTTGAAACAGCTTGAATATAATTAGTTGAGATAAAACTGAGCATTCGCTTCACCAAATTGAAACGCTAGCAAAATTATAACGCTAATGAAATTGTATTTAAGGTGCGCCATATCACACAGAATTGGTAGATTCCTAAATATCCACCTTAACTCCTCCTGTTGAGATAATAGGGAACAAAGCAATGCCCTAAGGGTTGCGAGCTTGCTTGTCCAGAATGTGCAAGCCTTTAAGTAAGTTAACAGCGTCTAATACTTGACTGTCCTTAAGAATATCGTCATTGATAACAACCTCACTCTCACTCGCAGTAGCTTCATCTCCACTACTATTGGGTATGTGCCCTACCAAATCAGCTTCAGAAGTTGTCATCTTGTTATCTGCAGCCGCTGTGTTGGCTTCAAGCCTCACGTCGGGCTCAATACCTTTAGCCTGAATGGAGCGACCGTTCGGTGTGTAATAGAGTGCAGTTGTGAGTTTAATCGCACGATCTTCAGAAATTGGGATAACCGTTTGCACGGAGCCCTTACCAAAACTGCGAGTACCCATAATAACCGCGCGTTTTTGATCTTGCAGTGCACCAGCGACAACTTCAGATGCCGACGCAGAACCGCTGTTAATAAGAACCACCAGTGGTAAACCTGCGCTAATATCTCCTGGAGTGGTGTTGTAATTAATGTTGCTATTATCTGTTCGACCTTGCGTGTAAGCCACTAACCCATCAGTTAAAAAAGCGTCCGCCACCTCTATTGATGCTTGTAAAACACCACCAGGGTTATTGCGTAAATCCAGAATTAAGCCTTTGGTTTTTGGATACTGTTTGAAACTATCGCGTAGTCTCGCCACTAAATCTTTGCCGGTATTAACCTGGAACTGCGCAATCCGGATATACAAATAACGCTCAGCTAAAGGTTTAATACTCACGCTCTGAACCTGAATCAGATCGCGAATAATGACTATATCCAAAACCTCATCAACACCTCTGCGCTGCACACTAATTTTTATGGGTGCGCCTTTAGGGCCGCGCATGATGCGCGCCGCATCACTTAAGGTTTTGCCTTTCATGGATTGGTCATCGAGACGTACGATAATATCGCCAGGCTTAATGCCGGCTTTTTGCGATGGCGAGCCATCCAGTGGCGTAATCACTTTAATCACACCTTCATCCAGGCCCACTTCCAAACCGACGCCGCCAAACTCTCCACTGGTAGTCGCTTGCAGTTCGGCAAAAGCTTCTTTATCGAGATAGGCAGAGTGCGGATCAAGCTCGGCAATCATGCCTTTTATCGCATACTCAAGTAGCTGCGTATCGCTCACTTCTTTCACATAAGCGTTGCGTACATGGTCATATACGCGAGTAAAAGTACGCAACTCTTCCAAGGGTAATTGGGATTCATCAGAGGATATTTTTTTCTTATCCGCCTGTGCAATTGGAGGTAGGGAAAAACCCACCATCACCGACAGTATCAATACCCGCTTAAATAAAAGACGGAAATTTCTTAACTTAAGAAAAAGACATAACATTTACAGCTCCAACTTGCGTCGATTTCACACAATAATCTTCGCGGTCATGCATGCGCTAACCAAAGTGCTGGATCAATCGCTTTACCATCAAAGCGAATTTCAAAATATAAGCCCGTATTATTTTGGCCGCCGGTATTGCCTACACTCGCAATAGACTCGCCTGCCTTAACCGGGTCGCCCGCTTTTTTTAATAACTGCCGATTGTGAGCGTAGAGCGTTAAAAAACCTTCACCGTGATCGATAATAACCAACAAACCTTGCCCACGAAAATAATCTGCAAATACTACGCGACCATAATGCACAGCCACCACTTGCTGGCCGGAATTTGCATTGATTAATATCCCGTTCCATTGCAATTGCCCTTCCATTTGATTGCTACCAAACCTATTGGCAATTTGCCCCTGGGTCGGCCAGGGTAAACGGCCTTTGCGACTACTAAATTTTTCCCCCACTGACGGTAAGGGGACATAACTTGGCGCAGTTGCCAAACGCGTGGTGGCACGTGCGACTTTTTGCAGCAGGCTTTGTAACTGCCGACGATCCTCGCGCATTTCTTGTAATTCGCGATCCTTACTCGTAATCGTGTGATTAATTTTGGCGAGGGTTTGTTTACGTTGTGCCTGAGCTTGGGCCAACTCATTTTGCTGCGCGTCGAGCTGAAGTTTAATTTCGCTCAATGCTGCCATTTTTTGCGCGATTTGTGGTTCAAGCTCCGTTAATTGTGCGATGGTTTCCAAGTATGCTTTCATTCTTTCCGCATGTGCAGCCATAAAATAGCTGTGATATTTCATCATGCGTGAAATGCGTTCTGGCGATTCCTGATTCAAAAATACTTTGAATTGTGGTTGCAGCCCCAGTTGATAAGCTGCACGCACTTGTTCGGCTGCCTGCTTTTGTTGTTTGTCGCGGGCTTTCTGCAAATCTTCTCGATCTTTATGAAGATTGTTGATTTGTTTATTTTGATCATTTATTTCGCGTTGAATTTTTTCAACTTTCTTTTGCAGCTCGCCCATTTGCGTTTCATTTTTTTGTAAATCTTGTTGTACGCTGGTGCGCGCACCTTCCACTTTTTTCAATTCCTTTTGCATTTCCGCAATTTCTTTTTGCAATTTCTCCATTTCAGCTTTGTCATCAGACATAACCGCTGGCGAAAGCAATAATAATGCAGACAAAAATACCGCGGGGAGCAACGGCATTATTATTAATTTGCGTAGTAACATAGTTCGTCCCGCTTAAGATGTTTACGTTGTAATAGCGCAATAAAATTACGCCACTACAATTCAATCAATAACTAATCCAGCAAAGCAATTAAATTTCTACCCGTCATTTCAGCAGGCTGCGGCAAGCCCATCAAATGCAGCATCGTAGGTGCAACGTCGGCCAAGGAGCCACCGCTGGCAATACTACCCTTGCGTGTACTACAAAAAATAAACGGCACTGGCAAAGTGGAATGTTGTGTATTGGCTTGGCCGGTTTCTTCATCAAACATTTCTTCCACATTACCGTGATCAGCGGTAATCAATGCCTCACCACCCACTTTTTCTACTGCCGCTAATACACGCCCCAAACAGATATCAATTGCTTCGACGGCTTTAGTAGCAGCTTCCATAATTCCGGAGTGACCGACCATATCGCAATTAGCGTAGTTACAAATAATTGCATCGTATTTACCAGACTCAATAGCTTCAACCAATTTATCAGTAACAATAGGCGCATTCATTTCCGGTTGCAAATCGTAAGTAGCGACTTGCGGCGAAGGTACCAAAATGCGATCTTCGCCAGGATAAACCGTTTCATTTCCACAATTAAAAAAGAAAGTGACATGGGCATATTTTTCAGTTTCAGCAATCCGCAATTGCGTTTTACCAAGCGTTGAAAGGTAGTCACCAAAAGAATTGGTTAAATCTTCAGGGAGGAAAGCAACTGGCGCCTTGATGCTGGAAGCGTATTCAGTCGTTTGCACGAAGTGGGCAATTTCCGGATGTAATTCACGTTCAAAACCGGTGAAGTCTGCATCGATCAGCGCATGCGTTATTTCGCGGGCACGATCCGGGCGGAAGTTCATAAAAATCACAGAATCACCATCGTTAATGGTAGCGACTTCCTGTTCTTCATCGCAGATTACTGTGGCCTTCACAAACTCATCATTTTCACCACGAGCATAAGCCGCCTGCAAACCTTCCACCGCAGTATGGGCATCGAAGTCAGCGTCACCAGTGACCATCACATCATAGGCTTGCTTGACCCTATCCCAACGATTGTCGCGATCGAGCGCAAAATAGCGGCCAACAATGGATGCTACGCGGCCAACACCTAATTCTTTAAATAAATCTTCGGCCTTTTGTAACGAACTTTGCGCGCTGCGTGGTGCAGTATCACGGCCATCTAAAAAGGCGTGCAGATAAATTTCGCGGGCACCGCGTTGCGCCGCCATCTTCATCATCGAGTAGATGTGATCCTGGTGACTATGCACTCCACCTTCAGACAATAGACCAAGAATATGAATAGCCTTGCCTGCGGCTACTGCACTATCGATAGCGTTTACATAAACCGGATTCGTGAAAAAATCACCATCCATAATGGCTTTATTGATCCGCGTAAAGCTTTGGTAGACAACACGCCCGGCGCCTAGCGACATATGGCCAACTTCACTGTTCCCCATTTGGCCTTCGGGCAAACCCACTGCCATTCCCGAAGTTTCAATTAAACTCTTGGGATTGTTCGCCCAAAGCTTATCGAACACTGGTTTGTGTGCGGCGGCAATAGCGTTATAGCGGGTTTTTTCGGAATATCCAAAGCCATCAAGTATGAGTAAAACAACCGATTTTTTGAAAGTAGACATAATTTTCCAGCTAAATAAAAGGAGATAAAAAAAGAAGAAATAAAAGTTGCGTTATTCTAACGGGTTATTGGCGACTTCTCTAGCGATGCCCGGAGATGAGAGATACAAAACCTATCGCAAAAAAAAACCTCGCAGCGATTAAACTGCGAGGCTGTTTAACGAGGATAGATTGATAAAATTTTACGGTGCAATAATCCGCCAGGGTTTGGCAGTTACACTGGCGCCATACGTGTAAAAAATAACATCATTATGCAGGATACCGCGCTCATTGCCGCTCCATGAATAAACATCCGACATACCATCTTTACTTACCTCGCCGGCATAATCCAGGGACGCTATATCTTTGGTCAGACCATTAATTTCAAATAATTTTAAGCTGCCGCGATCTTCACTGAGAAGATCCACCTGGAATAACTCGGACAAGGGAAAGGCTATACGTAATTGATCGTCACTCGCTTGCAGAAAAGATATAGCTCGATAATCGTAAAGTGCATGACTCCAGCTACTGCTACTGCCTAACAGTTGCGCACTGACTAAGGTTGGTTTGCTGATATCGCGAATATCGAACAGTGATGCCTTTACACCCGCTTGACGTCCATTGCTGTCGGTTTCATTGCCGAGAGAAAACAAATAGTGATCGCCCACAGGATGGAGATAAGTTGAAAACCCCGGGATTTCCAATTCCCCGGCAATCTTTGGCTCAGTCGCTATCGCAAGGTCTAAAACATACAGCGGATCCGTGCGTTCAAAAGTCACAATATAAGCCTTGTCGCCGTTAAAGCGAACACTGTAAATATCTTCCCTTGGTTTGCCGATGGGCTTTGGCTGAGTATCGTTTGGCAGGTGCGCAACCACAGCCAATTCGCTACGCGCGGTAACTTTGTGCAGTACATTGAGGTGATGTTTAGGCTCACTGAAATTACTGTAATCCGTCGTGACCATTCGTAAATAACCGTCCTTTTCATCCATCCGATAAGACGGTTGATTCCAGCCCAACACACCTTCAACAGAACCGCTGGCCTGATACTCCACACCGGAGTCATTGAATGAAAATTTATGCACAACGGTAAAACTTTTCCAGTCGTTCCAGGTTCCGTAATCCGAACCACCAAGATACAAATTCTGAAGCGATGAATATATTCCCGAAACATAACTACTGATGCACTTGGAGCTAAGCAACTGTTGCGAACTTAAATCAATGGTAGTGATATTAATGATATTCAAATAACCCTGGTTTTTATCAGTATGCGCGGGAATAAGACAACCAGAGGCACCAACAAGTGGTTGCGGGCTCCCATCATTAATTGCATATTCAGGCAATAATTTTTCAACACTTGTTGCCGCGATTACAGCTTCATTGCGAATTTGCGCATCAGTCGCGCTGGCGATTTTGCTCTCATTACTGGTTTCTGTACCAGCGCTATAATCCAGAGTTTCGATATGGGGAACAAAGCTGCTGACAATATAAAGTTTATTGCCAATTTTACGGCTGCCAATGAGATTGCCACTGAGGCTTAATGACCAGGTTT
Source organism: Pseudomonadota bacterium (assembly GCA_040386215.1). Taxonomy (GTDB): domain Bacteria; phylum Pseudomonadota; class Gammaproteobacteria; order Pseudomonadales; family Cellvibrionaceae; genus Cellvibrio. The sequence goes on along the minus strand of JAZKFX010000008.1, from coordinate 46,099 downwards.
TGCTCGGAGAAGCTGGTGAACGTACATCATAAAGTCGGATGTCGATACCGTGCTTCCTAGCCTCGGGCCAAATCATATCCATGACCGCCGGCGCGTTAATGCCTGGATCTGTGAGCGCAATATAATTCCACGAGCGCCGCACAGTGACCAACCCGGTCGAAGCCTGTTTATCACCGACCAAATATAGTTCGGAAACATCGCCCCACTGTGTTGTATCTAAATCAAACCTACTGATTTCTGTTGCCTTTGCGGTAAGGGCATCTGTGGCAAAAATTTTGATGCCGGTTGTTGTGCCGGTTTCGGCATACACCGTTGGAGTCACAAGATAAATATAATGACCATCGTATTTCACGCTGTCAGCTTCATCGATTCCCTGCACCTGCACATTGGTAATTGAGTGGCCATTGATTTCAGTTTTTACATCAGCAGCAGCATTATTAATGGCGGATTCGCGAACCAGCGTAGCAAAATTTTGATTATTTTTGAGTGAAACACGTAAGCCATTTTTGAGGAAATGTCCAAGCTCATCAGCGGAGGCCTGACGCAAGGGACCAGGCTCAAGCTGTTGTTCAGACAACTGCGAGTAATCCGTGTTTTTTGTCTTTGTATCAGTGTTATGCGTTGCCTTGCCCCCGCAGGCAACCAGTGGCAGGCACAGCAACAGGGATCGAAATAAAGGGATATTCATATATATGTCCTTTGGAATGAGAAATAACTAACGTTTGTTATAGGTATAACCGCATAGCTGTAGCGACCATCATGTTAATGAGGCCGACTCATTAAAGTTGTTATGCAATTGCGTTAATATGTAATAAATTGTAATAGCAAGGACTCTAAATCTTAGGACACTGATGCGTTTATAATGCGGATTAATCCGAAATGTGCTACCAGTTTTACAACTTTCGAGGGTGAAGTGACGCGCTACAAATCATTACAATCCATCAATAGATTTCTGAGTACGCTAAACAATTAATTTTTGTAGCCACAAAACAAAAGACCACGCAGAATTTTATGAATAAATATTTAAATGTTTTATCAAGCCTTGGTTTATACCTGAGTTTAACTACAGCAGCTTTAGTAAAGGCTGAAACAGACTGTGCGAGCGATAATGATCACTGTGATGAAATTGGGCAATGGCAATTTAGCTTAGGCATTGGCGCCGGCGTACGAACCAATCCGCTAATCGATTCGAAAAATATCCCACTTATTTTAATCCCGCAAGTGAGTTATACCGGCGAACGTTTTTTTATTCAAAATCTGGATGTGGGAGTTTTTCTCTTTGAGAATTCACAACATCAACTTAATATTTTTATTACACCCAGCTACGATCCAATTTATTTTCATAACAACCATCCCAGTAATTATTTCCTTAACAACGAGGGACTTAAACTGCAAAACACCTCAGGATTTGAAAATGGTGGGTCGCCTGCAGCGGGTGGAAATTCCAAAGGCGATAGTCTGGACACGACGCCAGTAACCTGGCGCAAACTACACAAAAGAAATACCGCGGGCTTGGCTGGATTTGAGTACAACCGGAGCTTGGCGCAAATTGAATTGCAGGCCCAGGTTGTCCATGATGTTACCGGAGTGCACGGTGGCGACGAGGTTCGCCTGACACTAGCCAAGCATTGGGCAAAGGGTAAACATCGGCTGGGTCTAGCCATAGGTGCAAATTGGCAAAGCCATAAAGTGATTAACTACTACTACGGTGTGAACGCTCAAGAAACCGATGCAGCCAGTATTTACAATGCCAATAGCGGTACATCCACCCTGGTGCGATTTGATTGGAATTACCGACTAAGCGAACATTGGGACTTGCGTTTTTTAACATCTTATCGGCACTTGCCAAGGGCAATCAGTGCCAGCCCAATCGTCAATAATAATAACGTCCTTACGACCTTCGTCGGGGGGGTGTACCATTTTTAATCCCGCCGTTCCAACTCGTGATAGCTTAAGATCCTCACCAAAAATAAAGCAACAGAAAGCAATAAATTTTAGTTTTCCCTTAATATTTCTGATTTTTTTGCTGCCGATGGTGGTATGCACAAAAGCTATTGCTGACGAAATTAATTTACCTTTAATTCAATTTTCTATAAAGCCACGACTTTGTGTGCTGGCCGCTGGCGAAGAAGTATGCCATGACGAATTAACCGTAAAATGGTCCGCAGTCGCAGCACGCTCTTTATGTTTATACCAAAGCGATAAAGAACAACCTCTACGCTGCTGGGAAAATGCAACTCAGGGCGAATATCAATTTGAATTAACTGCCAGCGTTACCACTGATTTCCAGTTGCGCGAAAACATTACCCAAAAACCTTTAAGCGATCAGCGCTTTCAAGTTGTTTATAACGATAAAAAATATCGTAAAGAGCGGCGCAATCCCTGGAGCTTTTTTTAATAACAAATCACCCTGTTGTCATTTTTGGATTATTTTATGCTGCACAATAATATTATCTTACTCGTCGAAGATGATCGCCGCTTGGCATTATTAGTTAAGGAATTTTTAGAAGCTAATGAATTTCAGGTAGCAATTGAAGCCAATGGCAATCGTGTAATCCGTCAAGTGCAAAATGTTAATCCTGCATTAATTATATTGGACTTAATGTTGCCCGGCAAAGATGGCTTAACTCTGTGCAAAGAACTGCGTCCAAGCTTTAAAGGCCCGATATTAATGCTGACAGCACGCGATAGCGATCTCGATCAAGTATTAGGGCTGGAATACGGCGCAGATGACTATGTGATAAAGCCTGCAGAACCACGCGTACTACTTGCACGCATTCGCGCGCTGATGCGTCGCTACTACCAGCAAGATTCACGCGAGCAAGAAACCATTGTTTTTGGCCAATTATGCATTCAACCCAGCGCACGAAAGGTATTATTAGCCGGAGAAGAAATTAATCTTTCCAGTCACGAATATGATTTATTAATTAGTTTAGCGGGGCAAGCGGGACATATACTCAGCCGCGAATTTCTCTTCAATTATATTTACAATCGCGAATATGATGGTTTGGATAGAACGATTGATGTGCGTATTTCCCAGCTGCGAAAAAAATTAAATGATAATGCCGAAACTCCCACACGCATCAAAACCATTTGGGGGAAAGGTTATTTGTTTATTGCCGAAGCCTGGTAAATAGGTCTCTCATCACCAACAATACAGTATCTAGTCGCAGCAAACTGCAAAAATTACACGTTGATCGTAATTAAAAATATAAGATTGTTATCGCAACTAATAAGAGGAAATTTTGTGAATCGTGCGTTTATTTCTCTCTATGCGGTGATAGTGTTATCGGTTGTAATCATGGGCTGGGGTTTAAATCAATTCTGGGAAAACCTCGCACCAGAACCGGTTATTACACCTGAAATAAAAGCGCTGTTTTACTTGATTGAAGATGGCTTGACTAGCTCAAAAAATGATTTGGAAAATCCAGAAAATAATCTAGGCAATTCAGCAACTACAAACTCAGCATATTTGCAAAAACTGTCACAAACCCTAGCCATAGACATCCAGTTGCTATCACCCGATGATTTGGTTGACTCTTCCAGCATTAAACTCATGCAAGCAGATACCATTGCTGCCGCCGGTAGCCCTGACGCAAGAGTTTGGTATAAGCATTTATTGCGGCACGATAAAATACTGATGCTCAGCGTTGTTAAAAGTGATGCACTTGCATCACCTCTGTACAAAGCACTTTTAGTTGTTTTTTATGTCGGCATAGCATTGGTTGTTTTTTTATGGTTATGGCCCTTATCACGCGACGCAAAAAAACTTGAAAAGCAAACGCGCACTTTAGGCAAAGATGCGGTGCCGGAAACCTTGCGTATTTCATCAGCCTCTACACTCTACCCACTCGCGCGAGCTTTTAATCATATGGCGCAACGCTTGCGCGATTTAATTGCGTCGCATCGCGATATGACCAACGCTGTTTCCCATGAGTTACGCACACCGCTAGCGCGTATGAAGTTTTCATTGGCCATCCTGGAAGCGCAAGCCCATCCTGAAAAAATTCAAAAACAACATGCGAGTATTGCGCAAGACATTGGCGAAATGGAATCCTTAATAGGATCTTTATTAATGTATGCGGGATTTGAACAGAACTCGCAACAGCTACAACAGCGTGAAGGGCATATGCGTGCACTGCTGGACGATATGTGTAAACGCTTCGCGCGCAATAACCCAAACAATTTAATAATAGAAATTATTGATTATTCAGACAGTGCGGTTTTTTGCTGTGAATGGAAACTCATCGAAACCGTACTGCAAAATTTAATGAACAACGCGGCCCGCCATGCTCGCACCTGTATTCTTGTTGGCTTGGAACAAAGCGCAACGGAATATCGAATTTTTGTAGAAGATGACGGCCCGGGAATTCCCGACCTGGAACGACTACGCGTATTCGATTCTTTTGTGCGACTTTATAGTGCAGAACCTAACAACTCAGCAGGAGGTTTTGGGCTGGGCCTGGCTATTGTCAAACGCATTATGAAATGGCACCGGGGTGATGCAGTTTTTGTGCAGCCGCAGCAACTAAGCGGCGCAAGGGCTGAAATATATTGGCCGAAAAAGCTTAAATAGGTTTTGCATTACTTTCACACCCACAATTGTAATATCAATCCCAATGCTGCTGGCGCAGCCTGAATAAATAATATTTTTCGTTTTGCAGTGAATCCTCCGTAAAGCCCAGCGATAAAAATACAACCGAGAAAGAATATTTTTATATCGGCACCAGCAACGCCCAGACTCAAACCCCAAAACAACCCTATCGCCAAAAAACCGTTATATAAACCCTGATTAGCGGCAAGCACTTTTGATGCTGCTGCAGATTCTTTAGTGTGGCCAAATGCTTTTAAGCCAGCTGGCTTATCCCATAAAAACATTTCCAACACGCATATATAAATATGCAAGATGGCAATCAAAGTGATAAGAATATTGGCTAATGCAGTCAGCATGTAACGCCTCCGGAAGTAAAAGTAGTTTAGGCTCAAATCTTATTGTTGTAATCGAACATTATCATCATAGACAACGAGTGTGCTCTGCACTTGGTTGTCTTGGAACATTAAACAGTGGGATACCCACTCGAGTGAAGAGTAACAGTGGGTAAAACTGATTTACTAAAAGTAACAACCTACACAATTTAACAAGAAAAACGTGCACTGTTGAATTAAATACACTAAAAACAAAAGCAAAAGTTGTGTTGACCCGCCAGGAAATGATACAAATATTGCAAGTTATAGGAATTAACTTTCTTGGGTGGCTTTGCTATCGCTCACGCAGACAGCACAACCATAATTAATAATAACTTTAAAACAATAATAGGTATTATCATGGTCATACTGAGCCCTCGTCAGCAAGTTGCTGCATTTAGTGTATTGATTGTGCTGCATGTAACGTTTTTCTTCGTATCATTCGCTGGATAACTCTTGATCTTATTGCATAAAAAAACGCCGCTCAGTAAAACCATGAACGGCGTTTTATGTAAGATGGATATTATTTATAAGCGTGAACTACGCCCCGCCGGCATTTGACTAATTTGCTGCTCAATCCAGTTTTTCACCTCTTCCGTTAGTACTTTGCGATCTTTTTCTGCCGTTTCTATAGGCTCGCTTAACACAACGGTAATTGTTCCCGGGTACTTTAAAAATTGTTTATTCGGCCAGCATTCGGCTGCATTGTGGGCTACTGCAATAATGGGTACACCCGCACTTACCGCTATATCCGCTCCGCTGCGGGCATAATTGCCTACTGTGCCAAGTGGCACGCGCGTACCTTCTGGAAATACTAATACATTAATGCCTTCTTTAAGACGCTCAAGACCTTTGCTTTTAACATCCTTAAGCGCTTGCATGGGGTTTGTACGATCAATGGCGATAGAACGAATACTCGCAAGCCCCCAACCAAAAAAAGGAATACGCAATAATTCTTTTTTTAGAATGATACACACCGGGCCAAAATAATATTGTAAAAACATGGTTTCCCAAGTGCTTTGATGCTTGGCTAAAATAACGCAGGGATATTTATCCTCACGCCGCATACCAATAATATTAATGCGAATTCCGCAACAAGCCCACAGCCAGAACATCACAAACCGATTCCAGCTAGTCACTATCCGCCAGCGCCAGGAATAGGGGAAAATGGGCCAAATAATTACCGCAATAGTGCCTGCAATAATTCCGCTAATGGTATGGCCGAGAATAAATAAAAAGCTACGAAAATAGAGCACGTTAATCCTCAACATTATTGGCAATAATAAAATCTGCTGCCGCGGCTAAATCGTCAAACACCTGGATTTGTTCCGCTGTTAACAAGGGGGTATCCGTTTGCAAAGTTGCATTTGCAAGTTGCGCCAATGTTTTTAAACCATTGCCGGTTTTTACCAATGCTGGTTTACAGCCTTTTATTACACCAGCTTGCAAATCGCGCAGACTGTCGCCGACAAAGTAAAAACCTTCAGCAGAAATATTAAACTCCGCTTCAATGGCATCCACTAAACCGGGTAAAGGTTTACGGCATTTACATTTATCTTCTGGGGCATGGGGGCAATAAAAAATTGCCCCTAACTCACCGCCTTGCTCTTCAATCAATTGCGTCAGTTTTGCATGCATAGCTTCAAGATCATCAAGATCAAATTTGTCGCGCGCTAAACCCGATTGATTGGTGGCGACTACGACCGTGAAGCCCGCTTTATGTAAACGCACTATGGCTTCGATGCTACCCGCAATTGGCACACACTCGTCAGCAGATTTAACATAGTCTTCGCGGTCGTGATTGATAACACCGTCGCGGTCGAGGATTATTAATTTCATAATGTGCTCAATGATTAGAACCCCCTCCCAGCCTCCCCCTTGGCAGGGGGAGGAGCTATTTAACTCAGCCTTCCCGTTAGCAGCGTTAGAAGTTATTTAACTTTGCCTCTCCCTTATGCGGGACCTAATTCGCCTCTACATTAGCAAGAAGAACTACTTAGCTTAACGACAAAGTGCAATCAGTCCCCTCACCTGCAAAGGGGAGGGCTAGGGTAGGGTCTCTCTTAAATTAATTTTTTGCCGGAACCAAATAAGAAATATCCGCCACCTCTAAAAACAACCCACGCAATTGCTGCAACAACGCCAAACGATTTTGTTGCAATGCCTGATCCTCGCACATCACCATAACGTTATCAAAAAACACATCAACAGCTTGTTGCAAATCCGCGAGCGATGCCAAGGCTTTAGTATATTCACGCCCAGCAAATAATGGCGCGACCAACGCAGCTTTTGCAGTCACAGCCTGTGCGAGATTTTTTTCCGCATCCTCTTGCAACAACGCCATATTGACCCGTGTGCTCACCACACCGGTTTGCTTGCTTAGAATATTCGAAACACGCTTATTCGCAGCCGCTAATGCTTGCGCTTGAGGCAATTGACTAAACGCATATACAGCATGCACACGCTGATCTATATCGAGCGGCTGTGACAATTGTTTTGCCGTTACTGATTGGAAAACTTCAGCCGGAATATTGGCATCTTCATACCAGGCGCGGAAACGATCGAGCATATAACCCAGAATTTGTTCCACCAATTCATCGCCAACCGTTAAATTATTGTGTTGGCTTTTAGCCACGGTTAACAACTCGCGCAAATCCAGTGGCAACTTCTTTTCCACCAGAATACGCAACACCGCAATACTCGCACGACGCAATGCAAAAGGATCTTTAGAGCCCGTAGGTTGTTGCCCAATACCAAAAATACCGCTGATAGTATCCAGACGATCCGCCAAGGCGATAATCGCGCCGGTCATAGTTGCAGGCAATTGGTCGCCGGCAAAACGCGGCATATATTGTTCGTTCATGGCTGCAGCTACATCCACATTTTCGCCATCATTTAATGCGTAGTAGTAACCAGCGATGCCCTGCATATTGTCAAATTCGCCTACCATGTTGGTGACTAAATCTGATTTGCACAGCAGGCCTGCCCGCGCTGCAAGTGTTTCATTTGCATTTAATTTTTGTTTAGTTAAAGCTTGAGCGATATGTTTGGCCAGCTTCGCCACACGTTCCGTTTTTTCATAAACAGTACCCAGCTGAGCCTGGAACACAATATTTTTTAAGCGTTCACGCAAAGCTTCTAAGCTAGTTTTTTTATCGGTTTCGAAAAAGAAAGCTGCATCCGATAAGCGTGGACGAATCACACGCTCGTTACCATCGATTATTTGTGCGGGATCTTTACTGGCGATGTTAGCGACCGTAATAAAGTTTGGCATCAGCTTGCCCGCTGCATCAACCACATGAAAATATTTTTGATGTTCTTTCATTGAAGCAATTAGTGCTTCCGCTGGCACTTGTAAAAAACGCTGTTCAAATTTACCGGTAAGTGCAACGGGCCATTCGACTAAAGCCGTCACTTCATCCAACAAATCTGCATCAATCACGGCCTTGCCGCCGATTTTTTTCGCTTCAGCTTCTACTTGTTGTTGAATTAAATTTTTACGCTCTGTCATGTCTGCTAACACGTAACCGGTATTCTTTAACGCGCTGAGATATCCGCTAGCCGAGGCTAACTCAATTGAATTGTTGTAATGAAAACGGTGGCCGCGGGTGCTGCGACCGGCCTGCAAACCTAACACTGTTGCTGGAACAATATCGTCACCATACAGCATGATCAACCAATGCGCAGGACGTACAAATTCATTGCGCTTAGCACCCCAGCGCATGCGTTTCGCAATAGGCAATTTTGCAAAAGCGTTTTCAACTATGGCTTCCAGCAACACAGTGGTTTTCTTACCTTGCGTAGCAATTCGCGCAACAAGTTTTTCAACCTTGCCATCGCTTTCCGCTTTTAATTCCGACGCAGCTATGCCATTTTTTTCGGCAAAGGCGATAGCGGCTTTAGTTGGATTACCGTCTTTATCAAAAGCAATTGCGGCTGGCGGGCCCCAAACCACCAATTCTTTTGACGGCGTTTCGCTGGCAAGATTCTCAACCACCACCGCCATACGGCGCGGCGCGGCAAAAGATTTAATCGACGTAAAGGATAATTCTTCAGCGGTTAAACTTGCGGCAATATTATCTTGCAGTGCAGCAATTAATGTTTTTAAAGCTTTAGGCGGAAGCTCTTCAGTACCCAGTTCTATTAAAAAATCGGCGCTCATTATTTTTTTTCTCCTGCAGCGGTACTTTTTGCAAATGCTTCAAGCAACTCTTTACGTAGGGCCTCGGGGGCAAGTGGGAAACCAAGGGCTAAACGTTTATCGTAATAGGCTTGAGCAACGGCGCGCGATAAAGTACGCACTCGCAAAATAAATCGTTGCCGTTCAGTGACAGAAATAGCATGGCGAGCATCGAGTAAATTAAATGCATGCGATGCTTTCATCACCATTTCATAAGCGGGGAGCGGTAAACTTTTTGCCATTAAGCGCTGGCTTTCGCGCTCGTAGAAATCAAAACTATTAAACATAAATTCGACGTCGGCTTCTTCAAAATTGTAGGTGGACATTTCCAATTCATTTTGATGGAACACATCACCGTAAGTAACCTTGTCGCCGTTGGGATTAATCGTCCACACCAAATCAAAAATGCTGTCCACGCCTTGCAGATACATAGCAATACGTTCAATTCCATAAGTAATTTCACCAGTCACTGGAAAACATTCAAGGCCACCGACTTGTTGAAAGTAAGTAAACTGCGTGACTTCCATACCGTTCAACCAGACTTCCCAACCCAGACCCCAGGCGCCAAGCGTGGGCGATTCCCAGTTATCTTCGACAAAACGAATATCGTGAACCAGCGTATCTATCCCCATCTCGCGCAGCGAGCCTAGATACAAATCCTGAATATTGTCTGGTGATGGCTTAAGGGCAACCTGAAATTGATAATAGTGCTGCAGGCGATTTGGGTTCTCTCCATAACGGCCATCTTTGGGGCGGCGGCAAGGTTGCACGTAGGCGGCATTCCAGGTTTCAGGGCCAATCGCACGCAAAAAAGTCGCAGGATGAAAAGTACCAGCACCCACTTCCAAATCCAGTGGTTGCAAAATCACACAACCTTGACGCGCCCAATATTCCTGCAGAGCCAAAATCAAGCCTTGGAAGGTACTTACATCAGGTTTAGCATCAGGTTTAGCGCTACTTCCACTCGCTATTGAGCCGCTTACATTAGATTTAGACACGACAACACTGCCTCCGCTGGGGGGTAAATTCGGGAAATAAAAAATAAGGCGGGATTATAGCCGCACTGCCAGAGCATTGGTACCAGAAGCAGCGGCAGGCCTATAGCAAGTCCGAATTTTGTTAAGCATACAATTCCGGTAAGCTGGCTATACTTTAAAAATAATAAACCTCTTTGAAGGTTGATCTGCACGAGTTAGCCATTAATGAAAAACATAATCGTCCCGCTGATTTTTAGATTTCTCGCCCACTTACCCCTTAACGCAGCTCGCACCATGGGTACGATTCTGGGCTATGGTATCTGGTTAATAAGAGGACGAAGTTACCGCATAACCTTACGCAATGTCCGCAAATGTTTTCCCGAACTCAGTGAGCTGCAAGCTCAATGCTTTGTGCGCGAGAGCTTAATAGAAACAACGAAAACTATGCTGGAAGCTGGCGCAATCTGGCATAACTCATCGGAGTGGCTGCATAGCAAAATCATTACAGTAGAAGGCGAAGCGATTTTACGATCTGAATTAGCGAAAGGAAAAGGGCTTCTCGTATTAGCGCCACACATTGGCAACTGGGAGGTGGTCGGACCTTATATCGCTAAGATTGCGCCGCTCACAGTCATGTACCAACCACTATTACTTCCCGCGTTAAATGATTTAATTTTCGGAGGCCGCAGTAAATTAAATATCAGTTTGGCACCGACCAATCGCAAAGGTGTCTGCATGTTACTAAAAGCATTGCAGCAGGGAACCACAATAGGAATTTTGCCAGATCAGGTTCCGGATAAAGGTGCGGGCGCAGAGCCGGTAAATTTTTTTGGCCACCCGGCCATGACCATGAGCTTGGTGCACGCCCTGATAGAGCGAACCGATTGCCGTGCGATTTCAGTTTTTGCAAAGCGTGTAGAGGGTGGATTCAACATTATTATTCAGCCAGCAGCGGCAGAAATCTATAGCGAGAATATGCGCGAATCTTTGATAGGGTTGAATCTTAGTGTTGAAGCTTGCGTGCGGCTAGCGCCTACACAATATCAGTGGGAATACAGTCGCTTTCGTTCACTGCCGTTGCATTTGCGTGATCCGGAAAATGCTTAGTTATTTAAAAGTCGCAACACCTTATATAAAAGTGATGCGACTTTTTTATGCCATTGATAAATATTTTCGAGAAGACTTCGATTATTTCAATTTTTTTGTTTAGGGTGCAGAAAAATAATCAAGATTATGTGTGCCATCAACCAATTCAATGTATTCATATACTTTGTTTGATCTTTTATTTTTTCACTGGAAAATACTTATCGAGAAACTCATCCATCGCGCGAAATGTCGCGCGCCGACTTTCTTCATTTGTAAGAAAATGATCTTCATCCGGTAAGGATAAGTAGGTAACATTTTTACCTTCCTTTTGCAGAGCCGCATGCATTTGCTCGCTGTGTTTTTTGTCTACTTGTCTATCGCTATCTCCGTGAATCAGCAAAATAGGTACTTTAATTTTCTTTGCATAATTCACCGGAGAAATTTCGCGCAAATGGCTATTGTCATTTCCTATCTGCGCATCGACTACATTATATCCTCGCCAAAAAGCACGGTTATCCTTTACTAAATCATAAACGTTGCTAACACCCGCTACACTAACGGCAAACTTATAAAAGTCTGGCGTTTTTACCGCCCCCATTAAGGCTGCGTAACCACCGTAACTTGCGCCCATTATGCCAATAGCATTAGCATCAGCGATACCCTCAGCAATCAGCTTTTTAGCACCGTCTTCAATATCATCTTGCATTGCCATGCCCCAGTTTTTTAAACCGGCATTGCGAAATTCCAGGCCTTGCCCTGAAGAGCCACGAAAGTTCATTTGCAAAACGGCGTAACCTTTATTGGCTAAGTACTGCACCCAATAATCGAAGCTGTCATCATTGTTTGAGATGGGGCCACCGTGAGGAAGCATAATGGTAGGCAGATTTTTTTGTGTGCCGTCTTTTGGCAAAGTTAAATAAGCCCTAATCTCCAATCCATCGCGCGCTTTATAAGTAATACTTTTTTTTGCGGCCATTAGCTCGGGCGTTAGTTTTTTATAGCGATAGGCAATTGCGTCCAATTTTGCAGGATTACGCTGACCCAAATAGTAAGTGCCTGAATCGATATCGCTAGTTGAATAGACTATATACTTTTGTAAATCGTAAGATAGCGAGCTAATATAATTTTTAGTTTTTGGCAGTACGCTATCTATTTGCAGTTGCAACTTCTGCATGCCTGGATCAAAGAAAGTACTGCCGCCATCGCCTGAACCACTAACACCTATTACATCCTTCGTTACCGGCGAATAAATCAGGCTACCTTCAATATCGCGCTCAGGGTCAGCAAAAACTAAAGTTTTTGTTAACTTAGGGTCTTTTAAGTTTACTTTAAAAATGGCAAGGCGATTTTGATGATAAGCGCGAATGTAAAGCTGATCGGGGTCTGCCCCAAAACTGATAGGCGAAACTTGTTCTTCAGAAAATATTTTGTATGGCCATAACTCCCACCATTTTTCACTATCAATGTCGCGCACCAATGTTTTGACTATTTCATCCTTTTGGAAAGAACCAATACGAATTCGGTGCTGTTGGTCTGCCATCCAACTCCAAACATTGTCGACAGGCGTCTGAACTGTCTCTATCTTTTGATCAATAATATTTACCTTAAATACGGCGGTAAAGCCGCTCCAACTATTTTCCAGCGCAGGCAGTGCCATTAAAATATGTTGTGGATCATTGGGCAAGGCATCAACAACTTGATCCAGTCCAGACGGCAGGATTTTATATTTTTTAAGAAATGTATTCTTAAACGGTGACCTCACAACGCCTTCTGCCTCCGTATCCACAATCAGCAAGCGGGACTCTCTCGTCTTAAAACGCGCTTGACCCATACCCGTCCATGTATCCCGCTGCGACGGATAGACTGTGCCAACCAACAAAGTTCGTTCATCTTTCCACCGCACCCAATTGATTATGTATTTCGAGTTATCAGTAAACAGCACCATTTTTTTCTCGCCCGTTTTTATGTTGGCGACTTGCACTGCGCTGCCCTTTTGATTTTCAACATCAAGACGGATAACCGATGCTATCTTTTCTCCTGACCCCGACAAACTCAGACTTGAAACGTCGGGCAGGCTAGAAAAATCTTCAGTCGCAAGCGGTTTTGCAAAAGCAGACAAAGAAAGAGCAAATAAAAGACAAGATAACCATAGTGTTTTTTTCATAACCTACCCTAGTTAAAATTTGTATAAATATAAGTTACTAAGAGTTCGCTTATTAAAATGGAGCTACGCAGTAGCCCATGTAAAATTAAAAACCAGCTCCCTTGAAATGATGGCCGTAGAATAGCAACATACCCTAACATTCACTATCCGCTAAGTTCGCTATCCTGTGGGAGATATCTCACACGCATACCGCCCGTGCTGCTAAAAAGCATTCAGGCCTCAGGCTGTTTTGCCTGTACGCGTCAATCGCTGGGCAGTCACTCCTAAGCTAGGTTTGATATTTGTACGCTTGAAGCTGAATGGCACCGAGGCGACAAGTTATTAATGCCTGGACGTTAAAGCAAATAGTGGATTCGGTAAATCGCAGCTTGCAGGCCGAACTATACCTTCCCATTTTATCTTTGGTTTTTTACGGGATATTAGCTGCTAGCTGTGTGTTTATGGGTGAGATTTGCGATGCGTTGTTTAGCCAGGTTACTAAACATGTGCTTCGCAAAGTGGGCTTAGGAGTTAAAGATTTTCATGTGCCAGGGTTGAGACTCAGTGGAAGTACAGTCTCTTTCGTTCACTGCCGTTGCTTTTGCGCAATCTGGAAAAAGCTTGGTGATTTCAAACTCGCATCACCTTAAAAATAAAATGATGCGAATTTTTTTCCTACTTAATTTTTAAAATAATTTTACTGCGCTGAGGCCTTCACATTTTCTTGCCCAATATGGGTATTAACAAATTTCACAATTTCTTCGAGAGTTTGTAATCTTGTCTTAGCGTTTGAAAGGTGGTGATCCTCGTATTCAAGCTCAACAAATATTACTGATTTATTTGCTCGCTTTAACGCACTATTCATATCTTTAGATTGAGAAACAGGCACACGCTTATCATCTTTACCATGAATTAGTAATACGGGAGCTTTGAAGTTTTCGACAAAACGTTCCGGGGATACAGCTGCCATTGCTTTGGTGTCAGCCTCACCATTCGTAAATTGCCGTTCCATGTAGCTAACAATCCAGCTGTCTCTACCTTTTTTACCTTTATCCCAATTCAACATATTTTTTAAATCACCAATACCTGCAACCGAAACAACACACTTATACAAGTCTGGCGTAAAGGCGCCGCCCGCGAGTGCAGCATAGCCACCGTAGCTACTACCCACAATACAAACGCGATTTGGATCTATCATGCCTTTTTTTACAGCAAAGGCCACTGCATCTGATAAATCATCTTGCATTTTTTTACCCCATTCGCCATAACCTGCCTGGGTGTGTTTTGCACCGAAACCACTCGATCCACGAAATTGAGGTTGGATAACTAAATAACCGTTGTTGGCTAGCGCTTGTGCTTCCCAATCAAAGCCCATGCTATCGTATGATTCAGGGCCGCCGTGAGGCAAAATCACTGCGGGTAAATTTTTCATATTCGCCACTTTTTCTTTTGGAATTGTTAGCAAGGTCGGGATCTTTAATCCATCTCTTGCAGTAAAGGTGACGGTTCCAATAGGATTTAAATCCTCGGGTTTAATTTGTGGACGCGCTGAAGTAAGAAATTGCGCAGCCTTGCCCTCGCCAAATAAATAATAGTCGCTTGGAGCATTAGGACCTTCAACGTAAACGAGGATATTTTTCCAATCAGCACTGTGGTCGCGCAAATAAACCGACTGCTCAGGAAACACGGCAGTAATATCTTTCATTCTTTTGTTGAGAGCAGCATCAAAGAATTGGTAGCTAGGGTGAAATCCGGAATAACGTACGCCAAGTACAACTCCTTGATTGGTTTTTATAATTTCTTCGATATCGGCATCGTCACGACCAAAAATAGGACCAGAAACGCTGCCGTCTGCCAGCAACATGGTGTAATAAGCTTTGCGCCCTGTATCAGGACTGGTTTCAATCATTACCAGCGATTTGTAATCAGGTGTTACGCCAACAAAACTTTTGGTTTGAATATCAGTTTTTTCTTTAAAAATATCCACCCAATCATCATTTAGATTCGCGCGAATTTCATGCAGATTAGAATGTTGACCATAACTTTCTTCAGCAAGAACATTTCCCTTACTGTCCAGAAAAAAATCTTTAGTATCGCGATCGCCTCTACTAACAATAATCGGAGACCTTTTTTCCTTTAGATTGACCTTGAGCAGTGAGTGATAGACAACACCTGCACCATCATCCGTCACGGAGCCTTTTTTTTCTTTAAAGGTGAAAGCTGGCATATAAGCATAATTGCCATCCGATGATACGCCCAGCACCCGCCCCAAACCAGTTTGTCCAGCATAGACAGGGGTCGCACCCGGAATTAACAGCTGCCGTATAGCTCCCTCTTCTATATCAAGCAAAAAAGCCGTGCTTAATTCAAACGGATCCTCAAACATAGGGTTGAAAGTTGTTTTGGACATGACGAGCGCGAGCTTATTTTCAGTTAGAAAGCGAATGCTATCAGGGCTGGTAGTCGTTACATCGATTGCTCTAAGTTGTTTATTTTTAGCCAATGATATAACCACAATACGATTGTATTCAGCGGTTATTCTATGAAATGCAACCAAATCGCCACTGGGCGAAAGTGCGACATGTTCGACTTCTGGAAGTGAACCATAATCTTTTAGCGAAGGTGTAGCATATGCAAGGGTAAAGCAAGAGAATACAAAGGTAACTGCAGCAAAACTAGCGGCACGAGCAGACCAATTAATCATAAAATAAAACTCCAATATTTTTGTTATTCCAATGTCGGCATTCGACACGCAACATATTACAGGAAGCTCGACTGGAGGTACCAGGCTTTTGCCGATCAGTGCTATATTGGCTCACCAATTTTGAAGATTAGCTATAGTCCACCAGGTAAGTAATCCATGCGCCCCATGAAACACCCCGAATCTATCGCCAAAAAAAACGGTGCCGATGTCAGCGTGAATATCAAACAAACCTTTTCCTATTTATTGCCTTACTTGTGGGATTTTAAGGCGCATGTATTTTTTGCAGTACTCGCGCTGATTGGCACCAAGGCAGCAAGTTTATTAATGCCATGGGCGTTAAAGCATATTGTGGATTCAGTAGATCGCAGCTTGCAGCCCGAAGTCTATTTGCCCATTTTATTTCTGGTTTTTTATGGCTTGCTGCGTTTTGGCAGTGTATTTTTGGGAGAGATTCGCGATGCATTATTTAGCCGCGTGACAGAACATGTTATGCGCAAAGTCGGCTTACGAGTATTTAAACATTTGCATGCGCTGGAATTAGGATTTCATTTGGATCGCGCTACCGGAGGCATTAGCCGCGATATCGAGCGCGGCACCAATGGCATTAGCTTTTTAATGCGCTTTTTAATGTTTAATATTGTCCCAACATTGTTTGAAATTTTAATGGTGGCGGGAATATTTGCAGTGGCCTTTTCTGTTTGGTATGCGGTAATCACTTTAGTTTCAGTAGCGATTTATATTGCGTTCACTATTATCACCACTGAATGGCGCAATCGTTTTGTGCGTGAAGCTAACCAAGCGGACTCGTCTACCAATACGCGGGCCATTGACAGTTTGTTAAATTATGAAACCGTAAAATATTTTAACAACGAGCAATACGAAGCGGACACTTACGACAATTTTTTAGCGAAGTGGGAAACCGCAAAATTAAAAAATCGCATGTCCTTATTAACACTAAATTCTGGTCAGGCATTTATTATCGCGCTGGCCATGACGGTTATGATGATAATGGCTGCGAATAGTGTAATTGCAAAAGATATGACGCTGGGCGATCTCGTTATGATTAATGCTTACATGATTCAATTATTTATCCCGCTTAATTTTTTAGGTTTTGTGTATCGCGAAATTCGCCGTGCACTAACAGATATTGAGAACATGCTAGCGTTATTAAAGCGCGAGGCCAAAATTATTGATGCACCTAATGCTCCTGATCTAATAATCACTAAAGGTGAGATTCATTGGCACCAGGTCAATTTTTCTTACAACAGTGAGCGGCCTATTCTGCAAAATTTGGACTTGCATATTACTGCCGGCAGCAAAGTTGCCATTGTTGGCGCATCAGGCGCAGGCAAAAGCACTATTGCACGGTTAATGTACCGCTTTTACGATATCAACAGCGGCACCATTACTATCGACGGCCAATCCATTCAATCAGTCACGCAAAAAAGTTTACGCAGCGCAATTGCGGTAGTGCCTCAGGATACGGTGTTATTTAATACCAGTATTCGCGAGAATATCGCTTACGGCAACCCACTAGCAAATGCTGCAGAAATAGATCGCGCCATACAAATGGCGCACCTGGATCAATTTATTGCGAGCTTACCCGAAGGTGATAAAACCCTGGTGGGTGAACGTGGATTAAAAGTTTCCGGCGGTGAAAAACAACGCATCGCGATTGCGCGCGTATTGTTAAAAAACTCGCCCATTTTGATTTTTGATGAAGCAACCTCAGCTCTGGATTCAAATTCCGAAGCCGCCATTTTAGATGCGATGCGCGCAGTTGCAACGGGTAGAACCACATTGGTTATTGCTCATCGCTTATCGACTATTGTGGATGCCGATATGATTGTAGTGCTGGAAAATGGCCGCGTGGTTGAACAAGGTAGCCACGGCGAATTATTAAAATTGCAAGGCCGTTATGCGCAGATGTGGGCAATGCAGCAACAAGAACACTAAATCCAGTAGCACCAAAAGTTTGCTAAAACGCGAAGGATTGCGGAGCCAAAATGGCGCATGTATATATTTTTTGCACCAGATAGATAAATCAATTGCGATCTATTGCTCCAGTTGTAGCGCGTCATCGAGAAAGCGCGCGCAAAACCTGCCTTATTTATAGCCAAACCTCTAGTCAAATCACTCTTTTTTACTTTTGCCTAATGCTGGCATGACTTTCGCTATCTCTAGATATTAGTTGCGTCTGGCACTAGTTTTTCTATAGAAATTAACAAAATTTCTCGTTGAAAGCTATGCAAGTGCAATGCCTCCATATAACACAGGTGACTTATGACAACCTCATCGTTTAGCAGCATCCAAGCTATTAATAGCTTGGATGCTGGTGACAATATTAATCCCGAAAAATCCTCCCGCAACAGCAATACCTTGGGTATCAACTATGGAAAGTATCGCGGGATTTTAATTTCTGTAGCACTCTTTATCTTACTTGATGCTTCGGTAATGATTTTAAATTTTTATGTTTCTTTTGAAATTGCCGATGATGCGGTAGGTATAAATCTCGCGGGACGGCAGCGCATGTTGTCGCAGCGAATAGCTAAGAGTCTTTATTCCTTAAATAGCGAATCGCCAGGCTCACCCGAGTACCTTGCATCGGTTAAAGAATTAAAAAATTCGAAAATATTATTTGATGAGACCTTAACTGCGTTTACTCATGGCGGCGAGGTTCACAGTGCCGGAAAAAACATGGCAACATTGCCCAAGGTCAAATCTGTTGATGGGCAACAATTTCTTACGGAAGCTACAGAAATTTGGTCGCCTTATAAAGCAACCATCAATACATTATTAGCGGATATTGCTAAAGGCAGTGATCCAGCATTAGCTTTAAATAACGCACTCATTCAAGCCAAGACTCACAACCTGGAATTATTAGGATTGATGAATGAATTAACGCTTAATCTTGAGCAAGTCGCCGCATCTAAGGCCTCACGTTTACGCATCATTCAAACAGTCGGAATTTCCCTCGCTATTATTAACTTCCTATTTATTATGCTGCACTTTTTGCGGCAGTTACGCGATAGCGATTTAGTGCTTGAACAAGCACGCAAAGAAACCACCGAGATTCTCCAAACCGTTAATGAGGGTTTATTTCTGGTGGGAAGAAACATGCGTATCGGACAACAATATTCAGCTAAATTGGTCGACATATTGGGCACTAACGAAATTGCTGGCCAATCATTTCAACTTTTATTAGAGAACATGATTTCGGAAAAGGATGCAGAAACGGCGCGTGGATTTATTGAACTACTGTTTGATAAAAAAGTAAAAGAGAAACTGATTGGCAGCTTGAACCCGCTTAACCTTGTTGAGGTCAATATTGCCCAAGCCAATGGGGGATTCCTGACTAAAAATCTACAATTTAGTTTTGCGCGAGCTTATCAAGAGTCATTAATTCCTGGCGAAAGAAAAATTTCTCACGTGCTTGTAACCGTTGCCGATGTGACGGAAAAAACACGCTTGGAAAAAGCCCTGGCAGAAAGCCGCAAACATAATGAATCGCAAATTCAAATGTTAACGAGTTTATTGCATACTCACCCTTCGCTACTACAGGAATTTATTCGCAACAGCTATGATTGCTTTAACCGCATTAATAATATTCTCCGTAAACCTGCTAAAAACAATCAACTGGTGCAACAAAAAGCTACCGAAATATTCAGAGAAATTCATAACTTTAAAGGTGAAGCGGCATCGCTAAAATTGGAATATTTTGAAGCACAAGCACACAGCATTGAAGATACCTTAACAGAGTTACGCAGCAAAAATAATTTAGGTGGAAACGATTATCTTGGCTTAACAGTACAATTGGATGTCCTGATAAGCTACACCCAACAAGTTGAGCAACTCACGCAAAAGCTTGCGCTATTTGGTCATCAGGCTTCTACATCAACTCATTTGCTTGCCAATGTTGCTACAACCAAAGGTGAGCACAGTATTGTTGGTCACCGTCAGCAAGATGGCTGGTCACATTTACCGGAATTTGTACAAAGTATTGCACAACGGAATGGCAAACTGGTCACGCTGGTAACGAGTGGCTTGAGTGAAATAGAATTGCTTCCTGCCTATGCGCAAAAAGTAAAAGAAATTTGTATTCAATTACTGCGTAACGCAGTGATTCATGGCATTGAGGCACCGAGTGATCGCGAGCTCAGCGAGAAACCGATGGTAGGGCGTATTGATTTGCGCATGGCGAAAGTTACTGATACAGAGATGGAAATTACGGTGATGGATGATGGTGCCGGGCTTGACTATAGCGCTATTCGCGAGCAAGCAATGGCATCGCAGCGCTGGAGTGAAGATGAAATTGAAAGCTGGGGCAACAAGCACTTATTGGCATTGATTTTTCACGAAGGTTTTTCCACCGCAAAAGAAATTACCAAAGATGCGGGG
Organism: Pseudomonadota bacterium; assembly: GCA_040386215.1. Classification (GTDB taxonomy): domain Bacteria; phylum Pseudomonadota; class Gammaproteobacteria; order Pseudomonadales; family Cellvibrionaceae; genus Cellvibrio. The sequence continues at coordinate 25,646 of JAZKFX010000008.1, read as the reverse complement.
CGCGGTGTAGGCATGGAAGCAGTCATGAATCATGTGCTTGAGCACCGCGGTAAAATTTCGGTATCGAGTCGTCGTGGCCGCCATTGTCGTTTCGTTATCACGCTGCCTATTATTACCGGCGAGCAGGCTGCAGCCTAAGCTACTTATCAAAGGAAATTGTTATGTTATCGCTAATGATTGTGGATGATTCAAATATTATTCGCCGCAAAATTGAACGCTGTAATGATTCGGAAAAATTTCATGTGGTGGCCATGGCAGCGAATGGTGCAGAAGCTTTAGAACGTTTTGCCGAGGTGCGTCCCAAGGTAGTCACCATGGATTTAACCATGCCAGAAATGGATGGCATTGCCTGTATTCAGCAGCTCGTGGCCATCGACTCAGACGTTCGAATTTTAGTGATCTCTGCGCTCTCCGATAAAGCCACTGGAATTTCCGCATTGAAAAAAGGCGCGCGCGGATTTTTATGCAAACCTTTTACCGAACAACAATTAATTGATGCTCTGATTGAGCTAACGGAAGACGAGAATGAGTGAACAGACTTTACAAGTTTTTATTGATGGTGCAGTAAGATTTTTTGAACATACAAATGATAAAGAAGTAAAAGTTGGCACACCCTATTTGGTGGAAAATATAAATCCAGCGGCTTACGATGTGACAGGCATTATTGGTATCTCTGGCCCATCACGGGGCTGCGTGTACTTCACAGCACCACGTATATTATTGAAACATTTATTGTTAAGTATTGGTGAAACTGATACACGCAGTGAAAACTTGTTTGATTTGGTGGGCGAAGTTGCCAATACAATTTCTGGCAATGCACGCAGTATTTTTGGTCATGAATTTATGATTTCCGTACCGGTGATGCTGGAGGGCGCGCCTAGCAATATCCATTTGCCGGAAAAATCGCGCTCTTACGTAATACCCATTTATTGGAAAGCCTACCACGCAGCTGTGGTTATTTGTTTGGAGGAGTAGAAACTTTTAACTTGCATTTCAACTCACGTAAATATCCAGGGCTATCTACATACTCCTGCCAAACATAATATTTTTATTCAAGCACGGACCATTGCTGGGTTGTGTGTTGTTAGAATGAATGAGCTGAGTTGTTGTTTGCTAAATCAGCTTTTTTCCAGGAAATATTTTTTGGAAATTTTAATACGAGATAGCCTGAACCTCTACCCATACCGGTTCCTTTTACGGAATGCGTCCAATATCCGCCTATTTCTCCGCGCTCCAGATTAATCGACTCTACCTGAAAAATCAGTTTTGCCGTCATGGCGCCCACAACCATCCAACTGCAAAAATGCGGTTTAAGCTGAATGGAAATATCGTTTACTGAGCCAACAGAAACAATGCTGTCTGCTATAGAACAATTTACCGGCGTGCCAATAAAAGTCAGTGGCATTTTGGTTTTCATCGTTAATTGTGTGGTTTGCTTATCGTTGGCCACCTCGCTGAATGTCAAATTTTTGGAGCAACCATTACCGGGAATTATGCCACCTAATACAAAATGACAAACCTTTGCAGATTTGCACAGGTGCGTTTTAGGGTCAGCATTGCACATGGGTACGCTTTCGTTTTCATTGACGATGAGCAGTTGCTGAAACCCGCTTAACAATTGCTCAGCAGAATATGTTTGTGCAGCAGCATCACATTTTTCGTTAGAGCAAATAGAAATTTCTTTTACTGGATTTTTGTTTGCATGATTGCTAGAACAGGCAAATAGTAAGCTTGTGCTGAAGAGTGTTAAGAGCAGGCGTGAGGTTTTCATTTACTTAAATTCCCTTGGTTGACGTTATAAATATATGGTGAGCCTGAGTGTTTCTGTCGTACATTCCTGAAACACCCGCAAGAAAATAACCTGGCGTAGCCGCGGCTAAAAAGAGCATGGATGTGGGATGAGCGAGCAAAGCTGTCCCTATTTGTGGCCCTGATTTTGCGAAATTTATTTTCCAAACGGGAGTTTAAAGCAAAACGTGCATTTGCGGTATAAAGCAATTCAGCAAGCCTTCCTTCCCGATCAGCTAGGGTAAGCTATCAATATAAAGCTGTTCAACTTTTTCGCGCGCCCAAGGTGTTTTGCGCAAAAATTTTAAACTTGATTTGACGCTGGGTTCAGATTGAAAGCAGCGAATATTGATACGTTGACCGAGCTCCTCCCAACCGTAATGATCAGACAGCTTGATGATTATTTGCTCAAGGGTAATGCCGTGAAGGGGATTATTTTTTTGCATATTGGGTCTTTTAGGTGTGCGACAAGGTCATATATTTTATGTCGATGTCACGCAGCATAAGGCAACTACACGGCTCTAGGCAATACACAGGTAAACACGCTACCTTTGCCCGGCTCACTATGAATATTTAATTCCCCGTCATGACGCAACAGCACATGCTTTACTATCGCCAACCCTAGACCAGTACCACCGGTACCACTGTTACGGCTAGGATCCACCCGATAAAAACGTTCGGTGAGCCGCGGAATATGTTTGCTATCAATACCGGGGCCATTATCAGTGACGGAGAAATAAATATGCTGTGCGTCCTGCCATAAACGCAAATCAATTTTGCCATTGTTGGGCGTGTACTTTACTGCGTTGATGGCGAGGTTGGAGAAAGCGCTGTGCAATTCTTTTTCATTCGCCAACATACTGATAGGTTCTTCGCAGGTGAGCGTGATGCTTTGCTGCTTATCGCCACCCAGTGCATCGGCTTCATTTTTTATGGCAATTAATAAAGGCTCCAATAAAAATACTTTTTGATTGGCACCAATTTCGGTGGTTTCCAATTTTGATAGCATCATCAAATCGTTAACAAGCAGCGCCATACGCTGGGCTTGTTGTTGTATCTGTTGTAGGGGTTTGGTCCATGCAGGAATCGGGTTGTTGTCATTTAAGGTTTCTACATAACCACTGATAACGGTAAGCGGTGTACGCATCTCGTGAGATACGTTAGCAATAAAATCCTGACGCATTTGTTCAAGGCTATGCAGTTGTGTTACATCGCGCACAACAATTAAGCGCTCGTTCTGACCGAAACGGGTAATTTGAAATTGCAGTTGTTTGGTGGCATGTCGCGGTGAAGGAAGTTCGAGTGGAGCACTGTAATCACCCGATTCAAAATAGCTGACAAATTTTGGATGGCGAACAAAATTAATTAATGATTGACCTTGATCTTTGCTGTGAAAACCAATCAAGCGGTGTGCAGCGGGATTCCAAAAATCTAAATGGCCACGCCAATCGAGAATAATAATTCCATCTTTTAACGCGGAAGTAATTTCCTGAATGCGTTTAATAACAGCTTGCAGATTTTTTGTTTCAGTATCCTGGTTACGCTGTAAATGATAGATATTATCAAAAATTTCGCTCCAGATACCGCCTGCTTCTGGCGGCTCGCTATGGTTTGAATGTAGCAACCACTGGTTAAGGCGACGCATTTGGTAGAGCATGGTAATTACGTAATAACTTATGCCAAGTAATAGCGCCCAACTTAGCCTCTGTGTCAACAATCCAAAAATAGTGCACAGAACTACAATAATGATCAGACGCCGAAGTTCGGCTTTAAAACCATGCAGCAAAATAAAAACCTCTTAATGTTTTGCCGTAATGCGGCAGTGCTACTGCTTACCAGGTTTTATTTGCGCTTCACTCTTTAAGCTTCGGCTTTAGTAGAGAAGCGATACCCGGTGCCGCGCACAGTTTGCACTAAATTTTCATGACTATCGACCGAAAGCGCTTTGCGTAAACGACGAATATGAACATCCACAGTTCGCTCCTCTACATAGACATTGCCACCCCACACGTGATCGAGCAATTGCCCGCGCGTATAGGCGCGCTCCTGATGAGTTAAAAAAAACTCAAGCAGTCGATATTCAGTTGGGCCCATATCAACCGGGCTATCGTTAATAGTAACGCGATGACTTGATGGATCCATACATAGGTTTTTTACTATGATAGGCGCGCCAATAACGCTGGTGTTACTACGACGCAATACTGCCTTTAACCTTGCAATTAATTCACGGGGTGAAAATGGCTTGGTGATGTAATCATCAGCACCGATTTCCAAGCCCTGAATTTTATTATCTTCTTCACCCTTGGCAGTGAGCATAACGATAGGAATATTGGCAGTAACCTCATCGCGCTTTAGCCGGCGGGCCAGTTCAATACCGCTCGTATTCGGCATCATCCAATCAAGCAAAATCAAATCGGGCTTTTCATCGATAATGATAGCGTGGGCATCTTGGGCATTACTTGCTTCCAGGCAATCGTATTCGGCCATTTCTAAGGCTACACGCAACATATCGCGAATAGCAGATTCATCATCTACGATTAATATTTTCCGATTAGTCATATGCTTGCTCGTTAGTACATTCAAAATGTGACGCTAAATGTTGCAGCCTATTAAATGACGTATTTGTTACACGCTAGTGACAGCCTGGGTCATTTCTACAAATAATTATTAATAGCTCCAATTTTTTCCGCCAATCCCGCTTAAGAGCACTCGGACCTCATAGCTCGGCAACAGGTGTTCGGTACATTCTGTAATTATTAAAAATAAGCCGCATATTGCGCAGGAATGGCGGTGACCGGCTTGAGCTTAATATTTTTATAAAAAACCTCTCCAGCTTCACTTTGCAATAATATTTTGCCCTTAGTCAGGGGAATTTTCTTACCGTCTCGAGTGTAATGGGAATTGCTAAGGGCCATAACGACTACCCCATTGACTATATGCAAACTCTTGTCACCGTAGGTAATGAGTTCGACAGTGTTCCATTCGCCTTTGGGCTTTTCCATATCTGTACCGCGACGACAGGTTATACCCGCACCATCAGTCCCATAAGTGACAGATTTAGCCGTGAGTGCATAACCAGGAAATTGCTCACCTGCATGTTTTTCACAGCGAATATCGATTTGCGAACCTGCAATTTGCCACCAATCTCCCACGCCATGCTCAATAATTTGTAACTCTTGTGAGAGGGCCCAGGCTTTCCAATAATCCACTCCGTGTTCGCCAATAGCGTGATAGAGCACGCCGCTATCCAACTCCAGATCCAGCCGTGGCTGCCATTTTTTAGTGCCCCATTTAAATTGCAACACTAAATGATAATTTTCAAATTCCTCTTGCGTGTAAATACTGCCATAGATTTCACCGGATACATGCAACACCGGCTCGCCACCTATCTCAGTCAGGCGAAATACACCGCGCTCATCTTTCCCGTGGCCAATAGGTTGGGTGTAATTGCCCTTGGCGTCTTTCGGCAAGTTGGAAATCTTTGTTTCAGGAAGAGGAAATCCTAAATAAGTATTCCATTGGCTCAAGTCTTTATCGAGCAGGTAGCGCCAGCTTTCATGCGTATTTTTTTTATCGCTTGAAGCCGGTTCCTGGTGCGATATTTTTTCATTATTATTGACACATGAACTCAATAAACAGGTGCAAAGAACTAGAGCAATGGGAGCTAGCAAAGAGAGTATTTTCATCATATTCCTGAATTTTTTGTCTGTAATTTATGTGAAGTATTGGAAATTAATTTATGGCCAGATCGACTGCTATACCAAGAAATACTACGGCACCCACCCAATTATTATTTAAAAAGGCTTTAAAACAGGCGGCGGGCTCGCGGTAACGAATTAAAACTTGTTGATAGCAAAATAAACCTGCGACGTTGACCAGACTTAAGTAGTAAAAAATTCCCAGATTAAAATGTTGGCCGATAAGATAAAGGCTATAAAGCGTCATAGCTTGCAGGGCGCCGGTGATAAAACGGTCCTGCTCACCAAATAAAATTGCCGTGGACTTAACGCCAATTTTTATATCATCAGCGCGATCAACCATCGCATAGAAGGTATCGTAAACCACTGTCCAAAGTACTACGGTGAGGTAGATCAGCCACATGTCTTTTTTGAGTTCACCTGCCTGGGCAGCAAACGCCATAGGTACTCCCCAAGCGAAGGCGGCACCCAATATTATTTGCGGTAGGTGGGTATGGCGTTTCATAAATGGATAGATAAAAGCGAGCACCAAGCCGCCGACGGAAAGTTTGATTGTGAGCGGATCTGTCAACAACACCAAACCCAAGGCCATAAGGCATAGGACTACAAATAAGATGATGGCTGCGCGACTGGACACAGCGCCAGTAACCAGAGGCCGCCCCTGAGTACGCGCAACCTTGCCATCAATTTTACGGTCGGCAAAGTCGTTAATCACGCAACCAGCCGAACGCATAAGAATCACCCCCAAAGTAAAGATAAGCAGCAAATCCCAGCGCGGCAGACCTTTGGCGGCAAGCCACAAACTCCACAGCGTTGGCCACAGTAATAGCAATATTCCTATGGGTTTATCGAGGCGCATTAAGCTGGCGTAATTCGATAAATATGTGGCCGTTGATTGTGGTCTGGATGGCATAGGTTTCGGATTGTTTTTACGCGGGTGCGTTTTAGAGGGTGTCATTGTGGTTGCCTTCGTTCAGCCTATTTTCGTGGATCTTATTTTGGTTTAGCCCGTTTTGGTTAACCGTGCGGTTTTTGTTAACAATACTTTCGATGTTATCGCTGCCGATAGATATCTTGTTAGCAATTGCACAGGGGAAACCCGTTAAAAAAACTTCGCTAACTAATAATGGTTTGCGCTCAACATAAAAAATTGAACGGCGTCCCCAGACCGGCGCATCATCCATTAATACTGTGGGCACATAATGATGATGGCGATAAATGACGCTCAAAGAAATGGGGCTACGAGTTAACTTTGGCTGGCTGAATAAAAAAGCACCGAGCGGCCGACTGCCCTGTTTGCGCAAATGCCGAAGCTTCCCGGTAAGGCTGGTGAGCGGCAACACGCTGCGAGCAAAAACCCAAGGCTGGTTATGCCCAAGCAATATTACTTCACGCACCAAACATAGCCGATGAGGGGAAATACCCAAGGCTAAAGCTTCACTGCGACTGGCTCGCGCGTGAACCTGGCGAAGCACTTTAACGCGAAAGTCACCCTGGCTTAAAATAAGTAGTTTGGCCGTCAACGAGCCCTTATCAAGTAGCCATGGACGCAATTTGACACCAGGTGCTGGATTTATAGGCAACCTGGGGTTATTAAACCAGTGCAATTCATGGTCTGAGTGTAAAAAAGTCGGCAAGATAAAAAAACTCTAGGCGAAAGACGAAGGAAGCTGGCATTCTAGCAGCTCAAATTGAGGGTGGCAGAGATATGCTCGCACAGTAATTTGAAATAAGACCTCAATGTTATTAATTACGACAAGATTAGGAATACCACATGAACAAATCTGATTTAGTAAATGCCGTTGCTGCTCAGGCTGATTTAACCAAAGATAAAGCTGATGCCGCTGTTTCTGCCGTTATCGAGCAAATTACTAACGCCCTCAGCCGCGACGAAGCAGTAGCGCTAGTAGGTTTTGGCAGCTTCAGCCAAAGCCACCGTGCTGCGCGCACTGGCCGCAACCCACAAACCGGCGCTGCCATTCAGATTTCCGCCTCAAACGGCGTTAGTTTTAAGCCAGGCAAGGCGTTGAAAGATGCAGTAAACGTATAGTTTTCAAAGTAGTCGTTTACTCAAAGGGCGCATTCATTGCGCCTTTTTTAATTTTTAGCATTGTAAATTCTGAAACTTCAGTCACGACTTTTTGAGGATATTCAGCTTACTTCCGAAAACCAGGCGCGCACTGCGTCGGGTAAAGCCACTGATTTTCCCGTCGCCTTCTCTACCCACACAACTTTTGAATAGCCTTCGCTACTTGGATTTTCCAGGTCAGCACTGCTGTAAAGCTTATAGGTGACCATAAAGCTGGAGCGGCCTGGCTCGGAGATATAGATGTCGATGCGCAAGGTATCCGGGTGAAAAAGCGGGCGGAAGAAGGTGCATCCGATATTGACGACCACGGGATAGGTATCACCCCCTACAGGTATGCCTTCCGCTATCATCCATTGAAAACGAGTTTCTTCAAAGTAGCGAAAATATACGGTGTTATTAACATGGCCGAACGCATCCATATCGCCCCAACGCACGGGAATATGGCAGCTATAAAACGGACTTGTTTGTGCAGGAATTGCCAGGGGCTGGTTGGACATAAGACTCCTTTATCTAAATCAATGTGCTTAAAATAACTGCGTCGGAAAATAATTGTAGCCAGAAATAGTGTGACTGGAAATCACTGGATTAGAACAATTGTGGGCTGACATACACCACCCGGGGACAATTGGTGAGTTGCGGCTGCGGACAAAAGAAAGACACAGTAATAATAGATTGGCAATTCAGTTCAACAGTCTCTTTGTCTTTAGCGGGAGAAATGTAACAGCTCGAACCTATTGCATCATCCATAGTTCTGCCTTGATAAATGCCGTAAGTACTGACTTTTGCGAGAATCTTGTAAGCCGATTCCGGTGTCATCCCCAACGGATGCATTTTGACATTCCTACCGTTGGCGCTCACAACTACTTCAAGCTGGGCTTGGTTGCATTGCCATTGCCCCTTAGCAAAAGAACAGCCCGCCTGATAATGCATAGGTTTGCCTCTAAACTCGTCGTGCGCCTGGCACTGTACCATTGCCGAGTCAAAATCCACTTTCGCTTGCACATCTTTAGAGCCCTGAATCAGCTTTGCTTTTAAGTTGTGAGGTTTAACGCAAACTATTTCTTCAAGCCGCAAATATTCCTTTTTTGGCAGCGGGACATCTTTAGTGTAGGCAACACCCGCCAGCGAGCTAAGCGTGCAAATACTTAGGGCTATGCCGAAGATAAGATTGCGATAGTGCATTTTAGAAATTTACTCCTTCGCCTTAAAGCTAACCTGCATTTCGCCCAAACCAGCGTAGCCAATCTGAATATTGGTATTGAGTGGCACCTCGATTACGCCGGCAAACGAGCCCGTAATCACTGCTTGCCCAGACACAATACCCGTGCCCTGTTGCCGCAAGAATTCTACCAGCCAATAGAGCGGCGCGCGCGGGTGAATATTGGGATGGCGGCCTTGATGTTCTGTGCGTTCGCCATTGTCAGAACTCACCGTGATGATAAATTCACTCGCTGACCGCGCCAGCTCTGCATCCACTTGCGGGCCAATAAACAACCCCTGATTAACCAGACCATCGGCCAACATTTCCGGGAAACTGCAGGTTTTAGGGTCAGCATAACGACTGTTAATAAGCTCCAATGCCATATGTGTCCGAGCGATGGCTGCATCCACTTCGGCAGAAGTGTAAGCCATTGCCCGAGGCGGCAAGTCAACCCCAAAGAAGAATGCCAGCTCTGGTTCAATTCTCGCGTTACCCTTATTTGCCCATACTGCCACTGGCGGCACCGAATCAATAGTACGGGTATAAATTGGGCCGACCACAATTTTGTCGGTTGTTGGCAAGCTACATTTCCAGCCACCAATAGAGTCATCCATCAACTCACACCAGCGCTCGGTTACCGCAGCTTGAATAGCCAATCCATGATCAAGGTTCGCAGGGCGACAGGCTTCCGGCAGACGGTCGCCTTGAGCTCCAGCGATGCGGCGCTCAACCAATATTTGCGCGGCTTGTTGTGTTGTTTGTTGCGCGACCTGTTGCACAGAGTTAGGCATTTTCGCTCCTCTTAAAAGTAGAAAACCCCTTTGTCAGGGGTTTAGGACATAAGCAAGCGCAGCATACCAGAAGGTGAGGGCGATTAATGATGCGGACTTAGATCGTGCGCTATGTGTAATAAATCAGGGCCAGACTCAAGCACGTTTATGACAGTTTGTTGTGCCTTTTCGGGGTTGAGATGGAGATCCTCAAATATTTTTGCGGGGATCTCAAGCTTCGGACCCTGGCCAATATTGTGTTGATGCAACAGACGTTGGGCGACAAAAATAAGCTTGGGATAACTTGCGTGCTCACCGTTGTAATTCGGATTGTTTTGGTGGCGCAAGCTGATAACAACCTCTTCCGGCATTGACCACAGCGACATCAGCGTACTGGCAAGTTGCTCGCGCGTAACACCCAGCAAATGCCGCTCGATGGCCTGATGGTTTACATGAGGATTCGCATCCGCTAATTGGCAATAGGAGTGGAAATAAGGCGGAAATACCTCAGCCAAAATTAAATAGCCAAAGTTGTGCAATAAACCACAGAGATACGCCATACCAAAGCCGGGGCGGTGATCACGTGGAATCGCAGTGACCAAACCTTCAATCATCGCCGCCATATACACCGCTTGTTGCCAGTAGGGCAAAGTTCCGTGGGGGCCTTCTTTTGGCAGCGTCATGGTTTTACCCAGGGATAAACCCAAGGCAAGGTTGAGCACCATATCAAATCCCAACACACGCACAATCGCATCGTGAACGGATTTAATTTTACCCGGTGCGGAATAATAGGGAGAAGCCGCCCAGCTCACCACTTGCGCCGTCAAACTAGGGTCCGCTTCGACGATTTGGGCTAAATCACTAATGTCCGCATTGGGGTTAACGCGCAATTTAATAATGCGCTGGGCAGTATCAGAAAGGGGTGGTAGCTCCAGAGTTTCTTCAAGGCGTTGCTTAATGCGTAGCGTCGTAAAATTGCGTACCGCAGTCATAATTTGGTCAGTATCACTGATATCGGAATCGTCCACTTCAAGCGGCGCGAGCGGTACTGAAATATCACAAATAATGGCATCTGCAAGAATTTGTTCAAACTCAGCCCGGCCGAGTCGTACCAGTTGATCCTCATTGCCGGAATCGAGCAGCAGTTCGGTGCGGTCGAGCAGATGCTTGTCGACCAAGGTCAGGAACCCGTCAAGTTTTGGCAGTGCCGGTATCGAGTCCAGTTTATGCTTGGCACAAAATTTACGGGTCTCTTCGCGGCTGGTGGCATGCAGCTCGCGCCCCATTTTGCGATTTACCGCTTTAAGATCAAGCAAACGATCCGCTGCGATAATCACTTGGACCCGGCCTTGCTCATCTTGCAAAATTAATGATTTGGCTGCACTCATATCGCGTAAGTACTGGTCATGCCATATCAAACGTTTATTTTCACTACTGAAGGGTGTGGCTGCTAAGCCATAGGCAACATTCTTATGCTGCAATAATGATTGAACGCTCGTTGGGACTGGCACGGCCTACTCCTTTTTGGGTGATTGTAGGGAAGGTGGGTTTGCGCGTGAAATTAGGTTTTTGAAATTCCGTCTCGCTGAAATTTCGTATCTTTTATCAGCATAGCCGACAATTAAAATCTTGCAGGGTAAAGCATTAGACTTGTAGGTAAACCTGGTTCTTACCCAGCCAGCGCTGAATAATTTTGTGACAGAGTTCCGGATATTGTTCCGTCAGGATGTTTGCGGCGTGTTTTACAGAGGGTAATAATTCGGCATCGCGCTGCAAATCCGCGATTTTAAATTGCATTTCGCCGGTTTGCCGGGTACCCAGAATTTCACCAGGGCCGCGCAACTGTAAATCTTGTTCGGCGATGTAAAAGCCATCACTGCTTTCTCGCATTACGCGCAGCCGCTCTTTACTGTGATAAGAAAGTGGCGACCCGTAAAGCAATACACAATGGCTCGCGGTAGCGCCGCGCCCCACTCGTCCTCGCAATTGATGCAATTGCGCAAGACCCAAACGCTCAGGATTTTCAATAATCATCAAGCTGGCATTAGGCACATCGACACCCACCTCAATGACCGTGGTCGCGACTAACAGATCCAGCATATTGGCTTTGAACGCCGCCATAATGGCTTCTTTTTCAGCAGGCTTTAAACGGCCATGAATCAGTCCAACACGTAATTGCGGCAACACCAATGCAAGTGTTTCGGCCGTGACCTGCGCAGCTTGCGCCTCTAAAACTTCAGATTCTTCAATGAGCGTGCAAACCCAATAAGCTTGACGCCCCTCGGCGCAACCCAAACGCACTCGCTCCACCACTTCCTGTCGGCGCTTATCGCTGATCACCACTGTAGTGATGGGGGTGCGCCCGGGCGGCAACTCGTCGATTACCGAGCAATCCAAATCTGCATAGGCACTCATGGCCAAGGTACGCGGTATCGGGGTAGCCGTCATGATGAGTTGATGTGGACGCAAATTGCCGGGTTTGTCTTTCTCTATTTGCCGGTTAACAAGCTGCGTATTTTCAGGCTGAATATTTACAGGCTGCGCGTTCCCGGATTGCGAGACTGTTTCCAAAGCTGCCACCGCGACGGGTCGAGGTCCCTTATTCGACAGCGATAAACGCTGATGCACACCAAAGCGATGTTGCTCATCAATAATAATTAAACCTAAATCTGAAAACTCCACGGTTTCCTGAAACAGCGCATGTGTCCCTATCACCACTTGCGCCTCGCCGTTGGCAATGGCTGCCAATTGCGTGCGTCGCTCGCTCACTTTGAGCTTGCCGGTAAGCCAGCCAACCTTAATGCCCAGCGGTTCCAACCAGTGCGTAAAATTAAGGCGATGTTGTTCGGCCAGTATTTCCGTGGGTGCCATAATGGCCGCTTGTTTACCGCTGGCCACCGCCGCCAGCGCAGCCAATGCTGCCACCACTGTTTTACCCGAACCGACATCGCCCTGAATTAAGCGCAGCATGGGTAAGGATTTGCCTAAATCCATAGCAATTTCTGCGCTAACCCGAGCTTGTGCGCCGGTTAATCTAAACGGAAGATTTTTAAGAAATGTTTGGCGCAAAGCAGACTGAGTCTTTAAAGGTGTTGCGCCGTCAGCTTGTATTCGCTGACGCAACAACAACAAACTCAAGTGATGCGCTAATAATTCCTCAAACGCCAAGCGCTGCTGAAAGGGGTGCTCACCTTCCACTAATAAATGCGTGTTAGCGTTTACCGGTGGTTGATGCAAATAAATTAAAGCATCCGTAAGCGAGCTTTGGTGCAATTGACGACGCACCGCGTCAGGTAATAATTCACGCAGTGAATGAGTGCCGAGCCAGGTCAAAGTTTGCAGGGCCAAAGTGCGTAACCGCGCCTGGGTCAAGCCCTCAGTCGCCGGATAAATAGGCGTAAGGCATTGCTCCAAAGGCAAAGGCGCCGCTTCATCCAGCACTTCATATTCCGGGTGATAAATCTCCAGCCCGGCGGAACCGCGCCGCGTTTCGCCAAACACACGCAACTCAGTACCTGCCAGCAAACGCTGTTTTTGCGCATTATTAAAATGGTAAAAACGTAAAGTGATATTGCCCGTGCCATCCTGCAAGCGCACCACCATACTGCGGCGCTTGCCAAAAACAATTTCGCAGCCGCGAATTTCTCCTTCTATCACTGCATTTACATTCGGTTGCAGTGCACCTATGGGGGTGATGCGCGTGCGATCCATATAACGCAGCGGTAAATGAAACAAAATATCTTGCAGTGTAAACAACCCTATTTTTGCCAATTTACTAGCCAAACTCCCGCCAACACCTTTTAAGGCAGTAACGGGAATTTGGTCAAGGCCAGGATGAGGACTGTTTAATGTGATAACCATAATTCTTTGTAATTGTTAACTTTAACTATGGTGCAACATAACAAAACCTGAGGTTTAGTGCCGGGTTAGTTGAAGCTTATATTTTAGTGACTGCTAATGCCGTTGTTGCCCGGTACGCGCCTGGTATTAAGCAGGTTGAGTTTGATGCAAAAAAACAACGCCAGCATTCCTAAAAACAGCAAATCAATTGCACCTCCACCAGTGCCACCTGAAGCGCGAATAACTTTTATTTGCTCCGGGTTTTGTTTTGCTTTTTCTCTAAAACCGGCGAGTTGTATGTCAAGATTTGCAATCATAACATTGGTAGCCAACTCAAATCCTTTGGCACTGTCAGCGCGCAATTCTTCACTGAGATTAACCGGTGTGGATCGGCCTTTGACAATACTGGTACCCGGCGCACGAAAAAGCATTTTCTTACTCGCGATATCGTAGACAACGGTGTCCATTAAAGTATTGGTATCATTTTTCTCGCCAGAAACAATGTAGGCGCCGACGATTGTCCAATAACTTATCGATAATAAACCTGCGTCAGTAAATTGCACCTGATCATAGGAAACCAAAGCAATAACATCTATGCCATACATAGTTTTAATTTGCTCTAAATTTGCAAAACTTCCTCCAGGCGTTAAATAAGTTGATGGAATTTCTTGCGTCTCGCCCACAAATGAATACTTCTTAAAATGGCTGGATACCTTTTCCAGAATATGCATTTTTTTGGCTTCCGTGAGCGCGCTTGATATATCCCTATCGTTGCCCCAAAAATTTGCTCCATGGCTTCGTGCAGCTTGTTCTGGCACAAATGCAATGCCGAGCTTGATGGGCAGTTTAAGTAAAGGGATTGAGGGTGCAATGACTTTTGCACTTTCCTTTGGGTAAAGATAATCAACAACACTGCTCTTGGTACCCTTTTGCTGACTGGAACAACCTGAAAATAGCACCACTAAAACCATTAGCAAATTTAATCTATATTTTTGAAAAATATTGTTCATGTCGATCGCTCCATTTGATTGAAATTATAAAATAATTTTTTGCGAAAAATTACAGGTCATGTGGATCAGATTTTGGCATAAAGAGCTTGGCACCCTGAACAAAAACATTTCTATCCAACCCCATGGCAATTTTTAACGCGACATCTTTATCCCATTGATTTTGTATGCCGCTAATCGTGAATGCTTCAGAAATTTTTATTTCATTGATATGGTACCAAGGTGAAGTGATCGGAAAAAATTGCAAAGGCCAATCAGTGCCGTAAATCAGCCGCCCTGCTAATTCAGGGCGTGCCAGCGCTTTTTTTAAGTAACCCAATTTATTGATTTGGGTCAGGCTGGAAATGTCCGCGTACAAATTTGGATACTGTTTAAACATTGGCAAAATTCGCGCAAAATTATCTTCGCCCTCAGATTCGCCGGTGGTAGCAATATGCGCAGCAATAACCTTAACATTAAGCGATAAAGGTAAGACCAGGCGAAGCGGGTCTGCCAGCTCATCTTTTGCAGCACTGAAAGATTTTTCCATTCCAGTGTGCGTCAATAACGGTATATTAAGTTCTGCCATTTTTTGATAGAAAGGTGTGATCGCAGGGTCCGCAGGATCAATAAACATAATTGATGGCAACCATTTCACCAATACGGCGCCCTGCGCCTTTGCTGCAATTAATCTTTCTATCGCATCCTTGCGATAGGGATTAATACTGGCCGCATACAACAAGTTAGGATACTTTTGGGTTTGCGCATAAACATAATCATTGGGCACATATATTTGTGTTAATTGTTTATCCAATTCACCTTTCGCATTGATCACACCATCCATGGCTAAAATAACCACCTTATCAACCACTTTGGATTGCGCTACAGCAACACTAATTTTTTCAAAAACAATTTTGTCGCCTTCCTTTTCCAATTCTTCAAGCGATGTGCCCATCGCCATTAAATAAAATCGAAAGCGAAAATTATTACGCATTTCCTCATTCACAAAACAACCTGAGTCTCCGTAACCCAAGCCTGCAACATGGGCATGAAAATCAATTATTTCCTTGCCTGCAAATGGCAATAAATTTTCAGCGCTTTGCGCATAGCCGCGGCCGGCGCTGAGCAACAAGCCGACCGAAAATATAATAGTTAATAAATTTTTAGAGGTCATTCGTTTATGCTCCCAGTTCCAGCGCGACTTTTTTCGCACCACTAAAATCTGTTTTACCGCTACCCAGCTTGGGAATGGCCGCGACATTTTTCACCACCGAAGGGATCATCATTGGATTGCAGTTGATTTCCAGCAAGCGCTTGCGCAATTCATTACTATCGATATCCAGAGTGATTAACAAAACCACTTGTTCGCCTTTTTTCTCGTCAGGAATATTCACTGCCACCATTTCAACATCCGCATCATGAATTACTTTTCTAATTTCATTTTCAACCGCACCCAGGCTTATCATTTCTCCACCAAGCTTGGCGAAGCGCGAATAGCGATCCACTATTGTTAAAAACCCATCGGCGTCGAGGTGGCCTTTATCACCACTTTTGTACCAGCGACGACCATCAATTTCAGCAATGACTGATTGGGTTTTTTCTTTATCGTTCAAATATCCCAGCATGACCTGGGTACCGGAAATTAAAATTAAACCATCTTCACCGATGGGTAAGGATTGCATAGATACAGGATCGACGATACGGAATGAACAACCCGGCAAAGGCAATCCCGCAGTGCCAATTTTACTGCCGACTTGAACCTGCCAACTATTAGTGTCGAGTTGGTCGGGAATATTCACGCTGGCAACCGGCGTAGTTTCTGTGGCTCCGTAACCTTCATAAATGACCTTATTAAATTTATCGTGAAATTCTTCACGCACATCGATTGACAATTTTTCTGCACCGGCAACGACTACCCGCAACGAATCCAACATCAGGGGCTGAACTTTTTTATTTTTTGTATAGAGCCGTAAAAAAGTGGCAGTTGCACACATGACGGTGACGTTATGGCGCGATATGGCTTTGGCAATATTCAACACATCAGTAGGGTCTGGATGGCAGACCACCGGTATACCTTCAATTAAAGGTAAGAAAGTGGTTACCGTTAAACCAAAAGAGTGGAAGGGAGGCAAGCAACCCATAACAACATCATCACTGCGAGTTTTTAATACGTCACTAATTTGTTTGATATTCGCCATAAAATTGCGATGACTTAACACAATACCTTTAGGTGAACCCTCACTACCGCTGGAAAATAAAATAGCAGCAGGATCATTAATACCAACCTTGCGACCAAACAAGCGATAGAAAGCATAAGCTGGTAAAAGGTACGCCAATAAAAAACTCAGCACCAATAACGGCTTTGAAACATCTTTTTGCAATTGCTCCATGTGCACGACTTGCAACCCTTGTAACATAGCGTCCGTATCCAGGCCCTTGGCCTTCATTTTTTCGATAAATTTTTCCGAGGTATAAACTGTTTTTATCGCTGCACTTTTTAACCCTGCCTGGATGGCGGATATGCTGGTTGTGAAATTGATATTAACCACGGTTTGACCGTTTAGCATGACCGCCATATTGGCAATAATTGCTGCGCTACTTGCAGGTAATAAGATGGCGACATTTTGTTCTTTATCCAGAGTCCACATTTTATGCGCAAAACTTGCAGTAGCCGCCAACATTTTTCCGTAACTTAACTCCATGCCATTGGTATCAATAGCACAAGGTGCCGCTAGATGTTCCTTAGCAGAGCGAATCCAGGCTAAGGGCAATGGATCAAACTTTTCGGTTTTATGTTCCCAGGCATCAAACGAAAGTTCAAATATTTTTTGCTTTAATTCGTCAGCTTTAGTTGCCATGGGCAAAGCTTTGCCTAAGGTAATAATGACTTCCCTGCGCAAACCGCGCGAAGTATTTTTACGCAACTTTTCGCTGCCGGCACGCGACAAACGGCTGCCCCACAAACCGTGTAAATAAAACGGCACAATCACACCATCGACACCTTCCACCACACGTTCATAACCCGCGTGAAATAATCCGAGCGAACCAGTGCGACTGATAGCGCCTTCGGGAAATAAGCACACGACCTCGCCGACTTTTAACAATTCATTAATCTTTTCCAGTGATTCTTTACTATTGCCGCTGCTAATAGGAATCACGCCAAAGAATTTGAAAATCGGTTGCAAATACCATTGCTCGTAAATACTGCGCAGCATGACAAAACGTACCGGGCGCGGGCTGGCAATCTGTACCATTGCCCAATCAATCCAGCTGATATGATTACCCAATAATAAAACACCGCCGGTTTTTGGCAAATGATCAAAACCGACCACGTCTATTTTATATTTTCCCTGAATTAATATTGACGACACAATACGCGTTAACGAATGCGGTAGCTCGTATACGGTGTAACAAGCACCGGCTAAAGCGACTAACATCAAGATAAAAAATAATTGCGCGCTGGTAACGCCGAGATAGGCTAATAAAATCGTTATGGCCAGAAAACCCAACATGCCAATATTCTGAATCCAGTTATTGCCTGCGAGCACTACACCTAATTCATCGTCGTTGGCGTGATATTGAATTAATGCGTTGAGTGGAATAATAAAAAGTCCACCCAAAAAACCGAGCGCAGAAAATGTAAGTGCCATGGTGATACGCGAATCCAAAGCGGGCATTACGCCTAATAACAAAGCAAAACCCAGGGCCCCAACTGGAATCAAACCGAGCTCAATATAATTTTTCGAAATTTTTCCAGCAAGTAAAGAACCCAGGATAATACCTAAACCCGTACAAGCAATGATGCCTTGAATAACCAACGTATCGGTTTCATGTAACACTTCTTTTGCAAAGGCAGGGAAGGATGCAAACACTACTTGAGCAATAGCCCAAAACATGGTTAAGCCAACAATCGACAACCAAATCGCACGCTTTTCAAAAATTGTTTTCAAGTTTTTCTGCAGATAATGTCCTTTAAAAAAATGCGCAGGTGAAAACTGTTTGCTGATATCGAGATCACGTTTAGCAGGCAACTGATAGGCCATCCACAACTCTAACAACGTCAGCCCTACTAACACCCAGCCAAGCGGAGCAATATGACGAACAATAACGTCCTCGCCGGTGAGATCGATGCCCACTAATAATTTTTCAAACAAGGCTGAGAACACAAAGGTGCCGCCCAGGATGGCGACAATAGTCATTGCTTGCACAATACCGTTAGCGCCGGCGAGATGTTGATCGCCCACTAATTCACGAATGTAGCCATATTTAGCAGGCGAATAGATGGCTGCCTGAATTCCTAACACCAGGGTCATTGCAAATGCAAACCAAAACCACCCTTGGTAATAAGCAAAGGTAATGAATAAAACCGCGATCAACGCGAACCACGCGCTGTAGCGCATCACTTGCTGTTTGGGATATTTATCCGCGAGAAACCCCGACGGTGAAAATAAGAGAATAAAGGGAATCAGAATAAGTGCGTTGACCACGGCAGTTAAGATTACCTGGGTCTGACCGTCATACATTTTAAAAATGGTATTTTGAATAATTATTTTATGACCGAGATCCACAAATGCATTGACGAACAAGACGATTATGTAGGGCATAAAGCCTTTCATTTTAAACAGTTGTTGCATGGCAACTTTCTCCTTAATTAAGTAACGCGCAGTTGAATGACGCGACCAGAATGCCCAGTCTGAGTGAATTAGGCTACTTATTTTGCTAAAGTAGCAACAAGACGACTATTAGGTAGTGAATTTTGATACTTTGGGAAACTTATGGCACAAATTAATACTTTATTAGCCACATTGAAGAAAGCTCTTAAAGCTCACGGCTTAACCTATGCCGAAGTTGCAAGTAGCCTGGGCATCACCGAGGCGAGCGTTAAGAGACTCTTTTCCGAACAGTCCATTTCTCTGCAACGCCTGGAGCAGATTTGCCAAATCATGGAGATAGAGATTTCGGATCTGGTACAAATGATGAACGAGCAACAGCCACGCTTACAGCACTTAACCGTAGCACAAGAAGAAGAAATCACTAAGGATTTGGTGCTGTTACTGGTAACGGTTTCCGTACTCAATCGCTGGACCTTACAAGATATTATTTTGTTTTACAAACTCAGCGAAGGTGACTGCATTCAAAAGTTAGCGCGGTTAGATAAGCTAAAAATTATCGAGCTGCTGCCCAAAAATAAAATAAAAATATTAGTCACCACCAACTTTAGCTGGCTGGACAACGGACCTATCCAACGTTTTTTTCAAGAAAAAATTGCCCAGGAATATTTCAAAACGGAATTTAAAAATGAAGATGAATGCTTAATTGTATTAAACGGAATGTTATCGCAACAAAGCAATGGTGAATTTCAGCGGAAAATCAAAAAGCTTGCCCGCGAGTTTGATGATCTCAACAATGACGATGCGGCATTGCCTTTACCGCAGCGCAATGGCGTTACCGTGGTAATGGCTGTGCGGAACTGGCGTTATGGATTGTTTAAACCCTTGTTGCGCACATAAAAAAAACACCAAAAATTACTGTCACTTTCGTTAGAAATGTTTGTTCACAGCGTGTTAAAGCTTGATAACCCACAATAAAATTCATGCTGATTTTCAATATAAACAGTCAGATTGAAATATTGTTGAGCTAAATTTTTTTATACAAATTTAGCGATGATCTGCTCGGCTATTAAAAATAAAATTATGATTGCCGCACGCCTTACCACTATGTTAAATTCCGCACGGACACATAGTTACTACCATAGATATTATGCGCGACCATGCAACTGCTGAATTAAAACTACAAATCTAAACGTCAACGCCAACGAAGATCAATATTTTTTCCAGGTTTAACTTAAGGTTAATAACAGGAACAACTATGTCGCTTCCAGAATACGACGCTCAGCCTACACCGAACTTATTTCGCAGTAAAACATGGCTTGACGCATGGCATAAGGCATGGAACGAGTCGCTGGATAAGAGCTCGCCCAATTCAACAGAAGCAATTACTCATTTCACTTGTGGGAATCTATCTGCCTATGGCTACAAGGATAAATTATTTAAATTATTACCAATAAAAACAATATACCCGGAAGGGAAAACTTCAAAAAGATTACCAGCCATTCGCAACGAATATTTTCAATTCCCTTTTGCACCCAATGATCATCAAAGCTGGGAAGATTTTTGGTCGGATCTAAATTCACAAGGCTGGGATAGAATTTTATTCGACGATATTCTAAAAAAATCAGCCGATTATTCTATGCTTATAAACCAGGCTAGAAGAAGAGGGTTTACCGTTTTAACGCGAAATGAAGAGGTGGCTTTCGGCATCAATACCGCTGCGTGTGATTTTTTAACCTACGTCAAACAGTTAAGTAAAAGCACTAAAATAAAACTGTATAACAAAAGGTCCAGGTTAAACTCACTAGGCAAGATTAGTATCAACAATATTTGTGACGATAAAGAATATTTTATAAAGCTATTAAATGAATTTCATATGGATAGGTGGGGAAAGCCATGTTTTTCTAAAACTAACGAAAAAATGATTAATTATTTTTTAGACAACTGTAACAATGAAGATATCAAATTAGACTGCTCTGTTATGACGCTCGATGACATTCCAGTGTCAGCCGTTTTTGATATCAAATGTGGCAATAGAACTTATAATCTACAATCCGGCTATAAAGAAAATTGCGCAAAGGGAATTTCCTTAGGCATGTTACATTTGGGGTATCAAATTGAAGCTGCATTTAGTAATCCAGAAGTACACTATTACGATTTAATGGCTGGGCGTGGAAAAAAATCCAACTATAAAGAATCCATCAGCAATAATAGAGTCGAATTTGCCAGCCTTGCTGTATTTAGAAAAAAATGGATTCCTGCAGCACACCGAATAAAAGATCAACTTCATGAATTCAAAAACCGGATGAACCCTTGTTAATCCCATAAGCGTTCTTAACTGCCTCAGCTGAACGACAAGTTAAATAAAAATGGCAGTTAATTTGCTAATACAGATTTTTTTAAACAAAAAGCTTTTAGTCAGCGAGCAGGATCGAAGCGGAATATATTCTATAAACAACAAAGCCCCGATACTTTCGTATCGAGGCTTTTTTGTTTGGTGCCCAAGAGAGGACTTGAACCTCCACGGCCTTGCGGCCACCAACACCTGAAGCTGGCGTGTCTACCATTCCACCACTGGGGCAAACTTGGCTCGCACCAAGGCCGCGAACTATAAATAGCGGCCTGCGGCTTGTCAACGCGCAAACGCTTTTATTTGTGGGTTTGTCGGCACGGCTGCCTTATAATTCAAAACAGTTTACTTAAGTGGCAATTTGGCCGCTAACTATTCATTACAGGACTCCAACCTTGACCAAACGCAAACTTCCTCACAACGACCCTTTCGCTGACCGCGAAGCAGAGAAATACGAAAACCCCATCCCCAGCCGCGAGTTTATTCTCGACTTGCTCGATAAAGCCGATGCCCCGGTAACACACGAACAAATGTGTGAAATGTTAAACCTCACGGACGAAGACCAAGTGGAAGCGCTCCGTCGTCGCTTGATTGCCATGGCACGCGACGGCCAATTGATTAGCAACCGTAAGGATGCGTACCTGCGCCTGGATAAAATTGATGTGATCCGCGGTCGTGTCCAGGGCCATAAAGATGGGTATGGTTTTGTCATTCGTGCCGATGGTGGCGAGGACGTTTACTTACATAATCGCCAAATGCGCAAAGTGTTCGACGGTGACGAAGTATTGGTGCGCATGTCCGGTGAACAATATCGCGGCAAAGAGGAAGGTGCCATAGTTGAAGTGCTGGCCCATAACACTACGCAACTGGCAGGACGTTTTTATAATGAAGACGGCGTGCAATTTGTGCGTCCTGAAAATGCACGCATCACGCAAGATGTGATGATTCCCTTTGGCTCCTACGGTGGCGCTGTCCACGGCCAAATTGTTATCGTAGAAATTACCCAGCAACCGGATAAAAGTCGCTTGCCTATGGGGCGCGTATTCCAGGTACTAGGCGACCACATGGCGCCGGGAATGGAAATTGAATTAGCCATTCAATCCCACGGTATTCCTTATATTTGGCCGGCAGAAGTCACTGCTGAAGCGGCGCTTTTATCTGCTGAGGTAGAAGAATCTGCCAAGCAACATCGTGTCGACGTTCGCAATTTACCCTTTGTGACCATTGATGGTGAGGACGCACGGGATTTTGATGACGCCGTGTTGTGTGAACGCCGTCGCGGTGGCTGGCGCTTGTGCGTGGCGATTGCCGATGTTTCGCATTACGTACAAGTCAATAGTGCGCTCGATGTCGAAGCGCGCGCGCGCGGAAATTCGGTGTACTTCCCTGACTATGTTGTACCCATGCTGCCAGAGGCATTATCGAACGGCTTGTGTTCGCTTAACCCACAAGTTGATCGCTTGTGCATGGTCTGCGAAATGACCATTAGCGATGCCGGACAAATTACCGGATATCAATTTTATGAAGGCGTCATGTATTCACACGCACGCTTAACCTACACCAAAGTGGGAGAAATTCTCACCGGTGAAGGCGACGCGGCAAGTGCATTGCGCGAGGAATATAAAACCGTAGTGCCTCAACTGGAATTACTGCATGAGCTCTACAAATGTTTGCGTATTGCCCGCGATGAACGCGGAGCTATAGATTTCGAAACCGTAGAAACGCGCATTCAATTTAATGCTGATCGCAAAATCGAACGCATCATCCCGGTAAAACGCAACGATGCACATAAATTAATTGAAGAATGTATGTTGTGTGCGAACGTTTGCTCCGCGAAATTTTTGGAAGCACATAACCTCGTTGGTTTATATCGCGTTCACGAGGGACCGACGGAACAAAAACTCACAAATTTGCGCGAATTTTTATCCGAGTTAGGCTTAGGTTTAGCAGGTGGAAACGAGCCGACCTCGGGCGACTATCAGCAGTTGATGCAAGCCATTCAGGGCCGTAGCGATTCACATTTAATTCAAACCGTCATGCTGCGCAGTTTGCGCCAGGCCATGTACCAGGTAGAAAATCGCGGCCATTTTGGCCTGGGCTATGAAGCTTACACACACTTCACCTCGCCCATTCGTCGCTATCCCGATTTATTAGTGCATCGCGCCATACGCTCTATCGTCCGCAGCGATACGCCGTCAACGCATGTGCGCCGCGTGGAAGATGCAGAAATAATTCCGCAACGTAAAATTTATCCTTATTCTGCGAGCGATATGTTGGTGTTTGGTGAACAATGTTCATTGACTGAACGCCGCGCTGATGAAGCGACTCGCGATGTGGTGAGTTGGTTGAAATGTGAATATTTGCGCGATCAAGTGGGCGCTGTATTTAGCGGTCACGTCAGTGCCGTTACCAGCTTTGGGCTGTTCGTAGAGCTGAATGATTTATATGTCGATGGTTTAATTCACATCACAGCTTTGCCGCACGATTATTATCGCTTTGAACCAGCGCAACATCGTTTAGTCGGCGAACGCACACGTAAAGTATTTGGTTTGGGCGATGAATTAGTCGTGCGGGTTGTGCGTGTCGATTTGGAAAATCGCAAAATCGATTTTGAATTGGAATCAGAAGATGCGGTACGCATACCAAAATCTATAGTGAAGCCAAAATTCGCTAAAAAAGGTGGCACAAAAGAAAATAGAACCGCGACTGGATCTAAACCCGAAACTAAAGTAGCTGCGAAAACTGTAGCTAAAACCACAGCGAAAACTGCGCCCAAGAAAGGTGCTACTGGCAGCGCGACTAAAACCACCACTACCGCAAGAAAATCTTCATCTAACGCAACGGTCGGTGGCAGTAAACCGAGAGCAAAAAAAACTGACCTAGCGCTTGATAACAACACCACGCAGCCTAAAAATTCCAGAACGGCAAGCAAATCTGCAGCAGGCAAAAAATTTGATGGAATGAGTCATGGCGACAAAACTCAAGAAATTTCAAGCGGCGCAGCGCAGACAGCAGAACAACCTGCTGCGAAGAAGACGGCAAAAACCTCGTCTTTCTTCAGCTCGGCGAAGACAGCTGTTAAAAAAGCTCTGGATCGCATTAGCAAGAAGGATTAGCTGTTTGTGGCATATCGAAACAACGCGTTGCAAAACCGACGCTGGCGATAAAAAAAAGCAACCAGGATTGCAGGACAATGCAATGAATAGAGAACCAGGTACTGATCGTGGATAAAGAAATTGTTTTTGGCTTGCACTCTGTGCAAGCTTTATTAAAAAGTGCACCGCAACGCGTTCAAGAAATATTTATGGTGCAAGGACGCAACGATCAGCGCCTGACCAAAATTGTTACGAGTGCGCAAAGCAATGAAATTCCTTATAAGATTGTTAATCGCAATAAACTGGATGAATTAGTTGCCGATGAAAATCATCAAGGTGTGGTGGCAATCTGTACCCCAGGCGAAACACATGATGAGGCTTTTTTGTTTAATCTTATCGCCCAACTAAATGAGCCCGCATTTTTATTAATTTTAGACGGCGTCACTGATCCGCATAATCTTGGGGCCTGCATGCGCACGGCGGAAGCTGCCGGAGTTCACGCGGTTATCGCACCCAAAGATAAATCCGTAGGGCTCACTTCAGTCGCACGCAAAGTTGCTTGCGGTGCCGCCGAAGTTTTACCCTTTGTACCCGTCACTAACCTTGCCCGCACGCTGCAAAAATTACAGACAGCAGGCATTTGGCTATTTGGTACGGCGGGGGAAGCAGAAATCTCGGTGTACCAGGCGAAGCTCACCGGCTCCATTGGCATTTTGATGGGTGCTGAAGGTGATGGATTGCGACGTCTAACACAGGAAACCTGTGATCATTTAATTAATATACCTATGGCTGGTACGGTGAGTAGTTTGAATGTGTCAGTTGCAACGGGCGTAGTGTTATTTGAAGCAGTAAGGCAGCGTAGCGCCAAATAATATTGACTGACTAATCCTATTGGCTTATCCAAACATTAGTTAACAATCATTAATCGCCGGAGAAAATCATGTTAGCACTTCGCCCAAATTGTGAATGCTGTGATAAGAATTTACCACCGGAATCTGGCGAAGCTATGATTTGCACCTTCGAATGTACTTTTTGTAAAACTTGCGTAGAAAATATTTTGGGCAATATTTGTCCTAACTGCGGTGGTAATTTTGCGATGCGTCCGATTCGCCCCGCTGAAAAATTATTAAAAAATCCTGCATCAACTATTCGCGTTAGGCGCCCTGGCTGTGCAGCTCCATAGGAATAAAATAATGAAACGATTTGCTGTTATTGTCCT
>JAZKFX010000007.1:0-51053 GCA_040386215.1 Pseudomonadota bacterium | reverse complement strand
TGGAAACCAGTATTGCCTACACCATGGCAAAACGCGGCCCACACGGTTTGCCATTGATCGGCCACGCTGACTGGAACGACTGTTTAAACTTGAACTGTTTCAGTAAAGAACCTAACGAAAGCTTCCAATTGGCAGGTGACGTTGAAGGTAGTAAAGCTGAGAGCGTGATGATTGCAGGCTTGTTCTTATATGCCAGCCGTGAAATGGCAGCATTGTATGAAGCTCAAGATAAAACAGCTGATGCGCAACGCATGACCGCACACTACAACACCATGCTGGAAATAGTTGAAACCCAGGCGTGGGATGGCGAGTGGTATACCCGTGCATTTGATGCCGAAAGCAATCCAGTGGGCTCAAAAACCAATGAAGAAGGTAAAATCTTTATTGAGAGTCAAGGCTGGTGTGTACTTGGTGGTGCTGGCCAAAATAATGGTCGCGCCCGTCAAGCTATGGAAAGTGTGCACAAACATTTGTTCACTAAAAACGGCGTGGTGTTACAACAACCGGCTTACACCGAATACCATTTGGAATTAGGTGAAGTAACTTCTTATCCACCAGGCGTGAAAGAAAACGCCGGTATCTTCTGCCACAACAACACCTGGATCAACCTCGGTTGGTGCATGTTGGGCGAAGGCGAGAAAGCATTGGAATATTACTTGTCCATTTGCCCAAGCGCTAAAGAAGACCAGATTGATACCTACCGCGCTGAGCCTTATGTGTACGCACAAATGATCGCTGGTAAAGATGCGGCTTGCTTCGGTGAAGCCAAAAACTCCTGGTTAACCGGTACTGCTGCCTGGACATTTGTCAGCGTGAGTCAAGGTTTGCTGGGTGTACAACCTGACTACCACGGTCTGCGTTTAGATCCATGTATTCCCAAAGCCTGGCCTGGTTTCAGCGTTAGCCGTGAATTCCGCGGTGCGCGTTATGAAATTGAAGTCAAAAACCCGAAAGGTGTGTGTAAGGGCGTAGCCAAGTTAACAGTGGACGGTAAAGTACTTCCTGGCAATGTCATTCCAGTTATGCCAGCAGGAAAAACCATAAATGTTGTGGTTGAACTGGGTTAATACCTAATGCTCCCAAGTTAATACCTGGGACAAATAAAAAAGCCCGATCTTTTCAGATCGGGCTTTTTTATGCCTGTCGGTATGACTAATATTTACTGTGTTAAGGCCTGTATCGCACCCGAAACATACACCAATGGCGCATTCCAATTAATGGCAATTTCGTTACTTGCAAAAGAACACTCATGATCCAAATAAGCTTTGGCAGGGATTGTTGAAGGATAAACTACCGCACCACAGTCTTTCTTATCTTGTAATCCAGGTTGTGGGCCGCCGGCTAAAAATCCGGGAATCGAGGCTTCTATTCCATCTGCTGCTGCAGGGCGATGATGAATAAACAACGCGGGATTATCGCCATAGCCTGTCACATAGGAATAATCAGTAGGATTGCGGCCCAACAAATAATCCAACAGAGATTGCGCAGCATCAAGATACTGACCATTGCCATTCATACGATAACCTTGAATAAGCATCATTGCCTGATTGGCTGCTACGGCATTACTACCCCAGATAAAATCCCCAGTTTCCATGGAAACACCATAGGCTGATGCTTGCCACTTTTTCAGCAAATTGCCAGCTAAACCATCGATACGCGACGCTATCAATTGCTGATCGGCCACTGCGGTTAATTGCTTGCGGTGATGTGCTAGCGAGATCCATGCGAGACCATTAACCTCGGCCCAGGCAGGTACGGTATTTGAAATTTGGGCAGGATTCATGGCTACATAATAACCGTCACTTTTAGTGGTGATATAGAGTTCCGCTGCTGCCCATGCGAATTCATCAGCCAAAATAGCATCGCCATATTCACCCGTTTTTACATCTTCTGGTTGCTTATAAACAACGTTGGGGTTGGCTTTCGCCCAGACCCAGGCCTTTTTAGACGCAAGCAGCATTTTCGCGGACAACCCAGGATAGCTGGATTCGTAATTGGTAAAAACACGGCTAGCAGTGGCCATTACCGCTGCGAAATTAAGTGTTGCTGCAGTAGATTTTTGCACGACGTAACGTTGGGTATTGGCTTGATCTGGCATGACCATACCACTGAATTTCTTGTCAGTTAGCTTATGGTAAACACCCCCATCGTTAGGATCCTGCATGGTGAGCATCCATTCGATATTCCACATAACTTCATTAAGCAGGTCTGGTACTGCGTCTCCACTTTCAGGAATATTGAGATTTTGCGCTTTATAGTAATCGGGAAAATGTTCGAAGGCCGCTAACATCGTGTAAGTCGAAATGCCGGAGTTAACGATGTACTTGTTGTAATCGCCCGCATCGTACCAACCTTTTGGTGAGGAAATAACCGTACCCTCTGGTCGCAAAATACTCGCCGCCGAAGGATGCACTTGCACGTTAGTATCAGGGTGACCCGCAGCACGAGCATATTTACCCGCGAACTCCGGCGTTAAAGCCATGCCCGCACGATTGTAATAAAAAGCTTTTATCACCGCATCGTTCAGTGCTTTGTATTGATCGGCTGCAATGGTAAATGGGTAGGAATCGACGAAGCCTTCGACACGAATCTGGTAGTCACCGGAAACGTTTAGCTCGGAAAAATCCGCTAATTTAACTTTCTCTTCAGCGGGTGCCCAAAACGCAGCATCACTCAATGCTGCGGTTAAAACCAGTTTCTTTGTTGCGGTATCAATGACGGAAAAATGGGTTGCATTGGTTGCAGGAACAACCGCTAATTTTTTCGAGTTAGGTAAAAAGCCCAACTGGTTAAGTCTGATACCGCTCGCTGTAGTAACAGCACTAGCCTTATCAGTAGCACTAGCTTTATCGCTGCCAGCTGCCACAGAATGATTGGAATTATTACTACAAGCACTCGTTAATAAAACAATGCTTGAAACAAATGCGAAAGCAAAAGATAAAGGAAAGGAAAGCTGCAATTGTGTTGTCTGCATAATTTAGATTCTACTGGTTAAGGTTAATTCAGGATAAAGTAATAAATAGGTAAATGTGTCACTACATTATTTTTATAAAAGAAAAAATCTGTCTAAACAATGGGGATCTAAAATGCCCTTTTTGTGCGATTTACGCAAACAATTAGCACTTTTTTACCAAAAAAAATTATAGGCCGAGAATTTTCTTTACAAAAGGAATAGTTAATTTTCTTTGCTCGGCCAATGACGCATGATCAAGGCGGTTAAGCTGCCAAAATAACTCATTCATATCGCGGGGCAAACGCTGAATAATAAAGTTGGCCACTTCATCGCTTAATTCAAGACCGCGTGTTCGCGCGCGCAACTGCAAGGCTTGTTGTTTTTCTTGATCGTTCAAGGAATGAACATGAAACGTTATACCCCACTGCAAACGCGAAGCAAGGTCAGGCAAACTCACCGCTAATTCGCGCGGGCCCGGCACAGCAGCAACTAAAAATAATTTACCCGCATCACGCATACGGTTATAAAGACTGAATAAAGCCAACTCCCAATCGGCACGGCCTATTATTAAATCAACTCCATCCAGACACACAAAATCCAGCGCTTCCAAATTAGCAAAGAGTTCATCTGGAGCATAACCAATCAAATCGCGCAATGGAAAATATTGAAAACTTTTGCCCAGGGTTTCGGCTTGATGGCAAGCAGCCTGCAACAGATGTGTGAGCCCACAACCACTCGCGCCCCACAAATAAATAAAGGGCTCATTGGCAAGTTCAATTTGACTGCGCACCGCACTGCGCACTTGTGCATTAGGCGTTGCTTGTGGCGCATAAAAATTATCAAAAGTTGCGTCGTCATTTAGACTTACGCCCAATGAAAGTTGTTGCTGTCTCATGATGGATACAGCCAACGAAAGATTAATTGCGATGGTTGGGCGGGCAGCGCTTGAGCATCCATATCGGTTGCTTCAACTGCTTGCCATTTAGAATTTAATTCCAGCGCAGTTTTTAACAAAGAAACATCACCTTTTGCCATTACACTAAACACTAGAACATCTTTATGAATACTTAATAGCTCGCTGCGTTGAATTAGCGATACAGTTTTTAAATAGGCTTGTGCTTGTTTGAAAGCGCTAAAATCCTGCACGTTTACTATTTGAATGAGCACAGCTTGTTGCAGTGGCCTCTGCAATAATTGCGCATCAGCTAATAATTTTTCAATGGTTTGCGGGGAATAATTTAAAATGAGTTTAATGCGATCAGGTTTTAAGTTGCCGGTGGCATCTTTAGAAACACCAGCATTAGAAACTTTGCTATTAGAGGGATTAGCACCAGTTGCACCGACATCACGCTCAGACGTATAACTAAACCTCAGTAAAAAATTAGGCGCCTCATTAATTGCCTGACGAATCAGTGGATGTTGAAGTGCAGTGACATCTCCAGTAACTCGCACAATGACATCACCAATGGTTGCTTTAGCAGCGTTAATACGCTCAGCTTCCGACTGGTTTGCTACTATAGCTTCCGCACGGTAAACATCGGATTGTTGCTGCGCAAGGCTACTCAATGCCCAAAGATTTAGTAGCAACAAGATCACTAATCGAACCACAATTAACCCCTATGTTCACACGAATTTCTGGACGATTCTAACAAGAAATGCATTATAGCAGGCCGAATAAAAAGATAAGATCAAAGAAATTGAATTTATCTGGTAAGTTTTTTGTACAATGCACACCAATTTATTCACCAACAGCTATCTATTTATTCACTAATAAGAAGAAACCTCATGAATGACGCCGCCACCATTCCCAATGATTCCACGCAAAGAATCCTCAATATCACGGTCATTGTTGCCGCACTTGGCTATTTTGTGGATGTTTATGATCTGATTTTATTTTTGATTATCGGTAAAAAAAGCCTTATCGAACTTTACCCCGAATGGGCGGGACAGCCTATTTTATTAGAAAAATTTCAATATTTGCTTGATATACAAATGATCGGCATGTTGATTGGCGGCATTGCCTGGGGAATTATTGGCGATAAAAAAGGCCGCCTGGCCGTGCTTTTTGGCAGCATCATTTGTTATTCGCTTGCGAATCTTGCCAATGCCTTCGTTACTGATATGACAACTTATGCCGTACTGCGTTTTATTGCAGGCTTTGGCTTGGCCGGTGAATTGGGCGCAGGTGTATGCCTCGTGGCAGAACTAATGGATAAGAATAGACGCGGCTTAGGCACCATGATTGTCGCCTCTGTTGGCGTACTGGGTGCAGTAGCTGCAGCTCTGGTATCGCAATTTATTAGCTGGCAGACGTCTTATATTATTGGCGGAGTACTGGGTCTGGGTTTGTTATTTTTACGCATCGGCATTTTTGAAAGTGGCATGTTTCAAAAAGCTCACAAGGACCACCATATTCATCAAGGTAATTTTTTAATGATGTTTGCCACTCGTGAACGGTTCAATCGCTTTCTTCAAGCTATCTTGCTCGGCTTACCTACCTGGTTTGTCATTGGCTTACTGGTGGCACGCGCACCGGAATTAGCAAAAGAGTTGAATGTCCGCGGTGATATCACGCAATCAATGTGTATTCTTCTCGCCTATGCCGGCCTGGTCTTTGGTGATCTTGCATCTGGTACCGCCAGCCAACTCATGCGCAGCCGTAAAAAAGCTTTCGCACTTTTCTATGCATTGTGTACAACGATGATTTTTATTTACCTCAATTTAAACGATGTCAGCAACACCATTTTTTACACCGCCATATTTTTGCTCGGCTTCTCGGTGGGTTTTTGGGCGTTGTTTGTTACCAATGCTTCCGAGCAATTTGGTACAAATCTTCGCGCTACCTCTGCCATTAGCATACCCAACTTCGCCCGCGGCTCACTCGTTCCTATCGCCTGGATTTATAAAGAGACCATGCTTGGCAATGGCAACAATATGGTTACCAGCTTTTTCTGGGTCGGCGGCGGGATTATGGTCATCACATTTGTAACCCTTTATTTTGTCAAAGAGACTTTTGCTACCGATCTAGATTTTTATGAACGTTAAAAGAGATTCAATTACTCACCAAAAAGTGACTCTAGAGTTTCCACTGGCGCCTATTCATGGGGCGCAAATTTGCCAATAGCGGCATTTACTTATACCATTAGGCCCTCGAATATCCTGCAGGCAGCGACCTTGCTGTCTGTTTTGTTGTAGCGCTGCGGTTTACTCCCTGCCTTTAATAATGCTGAGCTAGTCACTGATTGGCTTTTAGTGATGTTGTTTTTTACAAATAGTTGTTTTTTTGCCAACAGATTTTTAATACATTTTGGAGAACCCAATGACTACCCTGATGAACACTTATGGCCCTAGAACTTTAACCCTGACCAAGGGCGAAGGTAGCCGAGTGTGGGATACACAGGGTAAATCTTACCTGGATGCTATTAGTGGAATTGCCGTCTGCGGCCTCGGCTATTCACATCCGGTTGTCACTAAAGCGCTGTGCGAACAAGCAGGAACTTTGATGCACACCTCCAACTATTACAACATTCCCAAGCAACAACGTCTTGCCGATTTGCTCATTGAACAATCCGGCATGCAAAAAGTTTTTTTCTCAAACTCCGGTGCCGAAGCTAACGAAGCCGCGATAAAAATCGCACGTAAATATGGCAACGATAAAGGTGTAAAAAACCCATCAATTATTGTTATGACCAATAGTTTTCACGGGAGAACTTTGGCAACACTGAGTGCTACTGGCAATACCAAAGTGCAAATCGGTTTTGAACCATTAGTGGAAGGTTTTATTCGCGTACCCTATGACGATGTTGCCGCCATAAAAGTCGCCGCCAAAGAGCACAACAACATAGTGGCAATTTTGGTTGAACCCGTGCAAGGCGAAGGCGGTGTGCGGGTGCCTGCAGCGGAATATCTCAATCAACTGCGCGCTATTTGTGATACCAACGAATGGCTATTAATGCTTGATGAAATTCAAACCGGTAACGGTCGTACCGGGACTTATTTTGCCTATCAACACAACGGAATATTGCCGGATGTAGTGACCACTGCTAAAGGTTTAGGCAACGGCGTTCCAATAGGCGCTTGTATAGCACAAGGTAAAGCAGCTGATGTATTGCAGCCTGGCAATCACGGTTCAACGTTTGGTGGAAATCCGCTGGCATGCAGTGCTGGCGTTGCAGTGATTGAAACCTTGGTCGCAGAACAACTGATTCCACACGTAAAAATATTAGGCGATAAATTATTAAGCGCATTCCAAACTGCGTTTGCTGGCAACAGCAAAGTCATTGAAGTGCGGGGCAAAGGTTTGATGATTGGCATAGAACTCAATGCCCCTTGCGCCGAGCTGATGGAAAAAGGCCGGGCCAAAGGAATTTTAATTAACGTGACCTCCGTCAACACCATACGTTTATTGCCCACATTTATCCTGACCGATGCCGAAGCTAACGAATTAATTACCAAAGTGGTGGAGCTGGTTACCGAATTTTAATTAAACCTGGTCACTGAGTTTTAACAACAATTTTATTAACACCAATTAGGGGGCAACCCCTACTGTAATGCAGTGTGGCATCAACGATACGTGCCATGCCACACGAAAAAAAGAGAGCAGTATTATGGTTCCCCTAAAGGCACCGAGACATTTTTTAACACTAGATGATCTTAGCCGTGATGAATTAAGTCACATCATCCAGCGCGCCATCGAACTCAAAAAAATTCAACGCGCAGGCACTTCACCCGAGCTATTCAAAAACAAAGTATTGGGAATGATTTTTGAAAAATCGTCTACTCGTACGCGCGTTTCATTTGAATCCGGCATGGCGCAGATGGGCGGTCACGCCATTTTTCTTTCCACCAAAGATTCGCAATTGGGTCGCGGTGAACCGGTAGAAGATGCAGCACGCTGCATTTCCAGCATGGTCGACATGGTCATGATCCGCACCTTTGAACACGTTACCGTAGAACGCTTTGCCGAGTATTCGCGGGTACCGGTTATCAACGGCTTATCTGATGATCACCACCCTTGCCAATTGCTTGCAGACATTCAAACATTTGTTGAACATCGCGGCTCACTAGCGGGCAAAACTGTGGCTTGGGTTGGCGATGGCAACAACATGTGTCAAAGCTACATGCAAGCCGCTGCACTCTGTGATTTTCAATTACGCATCGCCACCCCCAAAGGTTTTGAGCCTTGGGATCATATGCTCGAAAAATGTAAGGACCGCGTTATTGTCACCAGCAGTCCGCAAGATGCTGTGAAAAATGCTGACCTGATAGTGACTGACACTTGGGCATCCATGGGCCAGGAAGATGAAAAGAAGCAGCGTGAGAAAATTTTTAGTGGCTACCAGGTTAATCGTGAGCTTTTGAGTCACGCGAATAGAAATGCACTTTTTATGCATTGTTTGCCAGCTTATCGCGGCAAAGAAGTCAGCGCAGAATTGATGGACTCTCCCGACGCAGTCGTGTGGGACGAGGCAGAAAACCGGCTCCACGCACAGAAAGCACTGATGGAGTTTTTGTTTAATCAGTAACAAATAAAAAATAAACCCGCGCAAGCGGGTTTATTTTTTTGGAGTTTAAGGTTATAAAATTTATCGTAGGTTGGTGCTGAGCTTGCGAAGCCCAACATGACCATCTTGCCACATCAACCAAAAATAAAAATATACCAGTTTTTTAATCTAATTGATGTATCAGATGTTGGGCCGGACGACGTTGGGCTTCGCAAGCTCAGCCCAACCTACGGACCAACATATTTTTTTCAACCCACTCTGTAATCCAATCCCCAAAAAAGATATCAGCAAAATGACCATCAAACTTTCCAACGAAGCACGCAAACAATCTGTAACATCTATCGAGCGTTATTTCACAGCAAATATGGAAGAAAGCATAGGCAACCTCGGCGCCGAACTATTATTGGATTTTATTCTTGAAGAAATTGGTCCAAGTATCTACAACAAAGCTGTTGCCGATGTGCAGGAACGCCTGCAAGCCCGAGTAATGGAAGTAGACAGCGAAGTTTACGAAACCGAATTCCAGTACTGGAGCAAACTAGATCCAAAAGCCAAGAAAAATGTTTCGCGGAAATTACGCGATTAAACGTTTAATAATTATTGCTGTGGCGCACCTAACGAATCCACATACTCCGCCAAGGTATCAAATAACTCTACCGTTAATGCTATTGATTGTGTGCATTTTGCAACGCCCATAATCCCTTGATAGCTACTCAGCACAAAAAGAGAAATTTTTTGTGGGTTGATATCTTTACAAACTATACCATCGGCCTGACCCTGGTGCAGGGCGGTGGCAACGGTACTAACAATACTCATCATCACCGTTTGCAGACGCTGATGAAAGCCATCGTCAAGTGTGGACATCTCTTGCATTAAATTTGTTAAGGGACAGCCATTTGCGCATTCACCCGATTGTAATTCCCCGCATTTTTTTTGAAAAAAATCTTTTAATGCTTGCAATGGATTAAGCGAGAAACTTATAGAAGCGCTCCAGTTTTGCTGGAACTCGCCCATGATACGTTCGTCTACCACAGCATAACCCAAGGCTAATTTGTTAGGAAAGTAATGGTAGAGCGCACCTTTTGCCAGCTGTGTTTTTTTGAGTACTGCATCAATACGCAAACCTTGAAAGCCATGCTCGTACATTTCTTCATGCGCAGCCTGCAAAATTCTTTCGCGTGCCGATGTCGCAGTGGCGTCGCTATGAAGTTGATCTTGTGTATTCATTTATATTTCACTATTAATGATTAAAAAATTAAACAACTGGAGTTAAGAAAAACTACCCCATTTATTAAAATCACTTTCTTTGCACGTTAAACCAGGCGGCATAAAGTGCAGGCAAAAACAACAGCGTCAAGGCTGTTGCGACAATAAGCCCGCCCATAATTGCAACCGCCATAGGCCCCCAGAAAACCGAATCAGAAAGCGGAATCATCGCCAGTACTGCGGCCGCTGCCGTTAATACTATGGGGCGAAAACGTCGCACTGCTGCCTCGACGACTGCATCCCAAGGCGCAGTGCCGCTGGCAATATCCTGTTCAATTTGATCGATTAAAATAACTGAGTTGCGCACAATCATACCAAACAGTGCGATCACGCCTAATTGCGCCACAAAGCCAAAAGGTCTTTGCAAAATTAACAATGCCATTGCCGCCCCTGCAAGCCCTAAAGGGCCGGTTAAAAATACTAACAGCGAGCGCGAGAAACTTTGTAATTGCAGCATTAATAAAGTGAAAATAATAAACACCACCAAAGGCACGTTAACAGAAATCGATTTTTGGGCTTCGCTGCTATCTGCTGCTGCACCTGCTAAAACAATGGTGTAACCAATAGGTAAGGATGCTCTAAGTTGCGCGAGCTTCGGTTCAATTTGATTGGACACAGTTGCGCCTTGAATATTATCCACAACATCGCATTGAACAGTGATAGCCCACTCCCGATCCTGACGCCAGACAATGCCCGGCTCCCACACAAATTGCACACGCGCAATTTGTGAAAGGGGAACAGACTTCCCACTTGCTGTTGGCAAATAGGTATCATTAAATTTTTCAATAGTAGAGCGTTCGTCTATGGGCTGGCGCACCACAATATCAATGAGTCGATTTTTTTCACGATATTGCCCCACCGTTGTGCCAGATAAAATAGTATTCGCCGCTCGCATAACTATTTCTGAACTCATGCCAAGCGCACGCAATTTTTCCTGATCCAAATCCAGGCGCAATACTTTTATTGATTCATTCCAATTATCGTTCACACCCAAGGTATTTTTATTTTCGCGAACAATATCTTTTACTTGATCAGCAATGGTACGCACCTTGGAAAAATCTGGGCCCAATACATCAAACTGCACGGGATATGGCACGGGTGGGCCCGTAGGTAGAAACTTTACGCGGCCGCGCACTTCAGGAAAATCCGTTTTAAAAAGATCAATAATTTTTTGACGTAACAGGGTGCGCGCTCGATTGTCTTTCGGTAACACGACGATTTGCGCTACGTTGGTTTGGGGAAAGATTTCTTCAAGTGGCAAATAAAAACGCGGACTGCCTACCCCCACATAAGTGGTAACACTCTCAACACCTGCCTGCTGATTAATAAAATGCTCAAATCTTTTTGCTTGCATTTCAGTAGCAGCATAAGAGGAGCCTTCAGGCAACCACATTTCAACCATCAATTCCGGGCGTGTGGAACTGGGGAAAAATTGTTGTTCGATAAATTTAAAACCGAATAAGCCCAATACGAAAATTCCAATGGTGGTAGCTATGGTGATCTTGCGAAATTCCACACACCAGGTCACTAAAGCTCTAAATTTTTTATAGAATACTGAATCAAATAATTCATGTGGCTTTGCATTAGCGGCATGGGGCTTTACTCGTAATAATAAATAACCGATATAAGGTGTAAATAATACTGCGGCTAACCAGGATATTAATAATGCTATGGCATTCACCGAAAACATTGAAAAGGTATATTCACCTGCGTCTGATTTGGCCAAGCCAATGGGCAAAAATCCTGCTGCTGTAATTAAGGTGCCGGTGAGCATGGGCATGGCGGTAGAACTGTAAGCAAAAGTTGCCGCATCAAAACGCGAAAAACCTTCTTCCATTTTTCGTACCATCATTTCTACGGCAATGATGGCATCATCCACTAATAAGCCGAGCGCAACGATTAATGCTCCTAAGGAAATTTTATGCAAATTAATATCAAACACACGCATAAACAAAAAAGTTATAGCTAGCACCAAGGGGATTGTTAACCCCACCACTAAACCGGGGCGAAAATCGATATGAACACCTTTATCATCCTTGTGGAATCCCAGCGCAATAAAACTGACTGCGAGCACAATAATAAGTGCTTCTACCAAAGTACCTAAAAATTCATTTACCGATTTGGCCACTGCTTTAGGCTGATCAGCTATGCGCTCCAATTCAATCCCGACAGGTAACTTTTGTTTAATATCATTAGCGGTTTTCAGTAGACTTTCACCCAGGTCAATAATGTTACCGCCCTTCTGCATAGATATAGCAAGGCCGATAACTTCTTTACCGTTAAACCGCATTTTGCTCTTCGGCGGGTCGACAAACTCACGCTTTACTTGCGCAAAATCACCCAAGCGAAAACTAGTGCCTTGTGCACGCAGGCTTAAGTTTTCAATATCCGTTATCGATGTGAATGCACCGGATACCCGCACTTGCACGTTGTCAGTATCGGTACTTAATACTCCTGTGGCTTCAATAGTATTTTGCACACGAATCTGTTGCACAATTTGCTCAAGCGATATACCTAATTGAGCAAATTTTCGGTGCGAGAAAATAATATTAATTTTTTCATCTTGTATGCCAAGTAATTCAACCTTCGCTACCAATGGCACACGCAATAATTGTTGGCGAACCAAATCGGCATAATCTTTTAATTCAGCATTAGTAAATCCATCACCTGAAAGCGCAAAAATAGAACCGTAGGTATCACCGAACTCGTCATTAAAAAATGGCCCTAAAACTCCTTGAGGCAGGTTCATTTTCATATCGTTAACTTTTTTTCGCACCTGATACCAGGCGGCGTTGGCCTCAGTCGCTGAGGTCGAACCCTTTAATTTTAAAATGATGGTGGTTTCGCCCGGCTTGGAAAAACTGCTCAGCTCCTTAAGGTACGGAGTTTCCTGCAACTTTTTTTCTAATTTATCGGTAACTTGCTCGGCCACTTGTAATGCTGTTGCGCCCGGCCATTTAACAATCACGACCATTGCGCGAAAAGTAAATGGTGGATCTTCATCCTGCCCAAGCTGGGAAAAACTCATAATGCCGCCAATTAACAACGCGGCCATTAAATAACGAATAAGGGGAACATGCTCAAGTGCCCAACGCGATAGATTTAGTGGCTCCCTCAATTTGTAACTCCTACTGCATTATTTTTTTCTGTAATGGTTTTTTCTGTAATGGTTTTTTCTGGGCTGGCTTTTACTCTGTTGGTTTTCACTAGATCGTTTTTTAACGCGTTGTTTTTTACTAAATCGTTATTTATGGAATTGCCAGCTGCGATGACTCCATCATTGCTATTTGCATAGGAATTTTGGCCCCCTGCCGAAGTTTTTGCAGTTGCTGCACTGGTTAATAAAGTTTGTGCTGTCAAATAGGTTTCGTCATTAGCCTTAGTAATTGTTAAGGCTTCTAAAATGCTAACGCGCTGCCCGGGCTTTAACAAATGCACACCGGCCGTTACCACCCTTTGCCCGGCGCTCACACCCGCTGTTAATAACAAATCATTGCCGCTCACTCCGCCAATTTGCACTGGCACTAACTTCACCGCATCGTTTTCAACAACCCAAACCGAGGTCACGCCTTTTTCCTGAAACAATGCAGTGAGCGGTATTTTGATAAATGCACCGGGAGTATTTAACGCAAATTGCACATTGGCAGTCATCCCCATTTTTACGCTGGCGGTAATTTTTGGCGAAGGATTTACGATAGCAATTTTTGCGGTAAAGGTGCGCGTTGCCGGGTCAGCAACAGGTGATAACTCACGGATCTTGCCAGTGATGGATTCCTGAGGATTGGCCCACAAATGAATTGTTACGCTAGTTGAGTGGCTGATGATATCAACATTATTTTCAGGGATGCCGACCACCACTTCCATTTCGCCCAGCTGAGCCACTTGAACTACTGGCATGCCGGGGCTGACAACTTGACCTACTTCAGCATGAATCGCAGTAACTACACCGCTGCTGGCAGCGATCAAATTGGTGTAAGCGGCTTGATTAGATTGGCTCTTTAAAAGTGCATGGGCTTGTTGAAAATTACCCTGGGCGGTGGCTACTGCCGTTATTTTTGCATCGAGCATGGATTGACTAACAGCATTGGTGTTACGGAGTTCTTGATAGCGTTTCAATTCATTGTTGGCTAATTCAACATTGGATTGCGCTGCTTTAAAATTACCTTCAGCCTGCAATTGCGCCAAGCGTAAATCGGCGGGGTCGAGCTGCATTAATACCTGACCGGCTTTTACCAGGCTGCCAACATCCACTTTACGTGCACTGATTTTGCCACCGACACGAAACCCAAGATGGGCCTCGACCCGTGGCTGGACATTACCTGAATATTCGGCGGTTATCTGCTGCGGACTGGCAGTAAGTTGAATAGCTCGGACAGGGCGAACAGTTTCCGCCACCTCAACTTTTTTAGCGCAACCCGTTAAGCCAGAGGCAAGCAAGCTTAGGGCAACAAAGATAATCCTGTAAGAAGTTATTGAACGAGATATCTGGAAATGCGGCATAAGGAATTCCTATTCGTGAATGAAGCCAGCTTCCTGGATGAATGCCAGGCGCTGATGCATCATTATCAAACAGACCATTTGGTCTGGGCAGCGAAAGATAGCAACAGACCAACCAGTCTGTCAAGGCGGGAATAGCTTGAATAAGGCAGGCACAATAAGCCCCTGGAAAAACGCGCCTTGAAATTGAAGGCACGTGTATCAAGGTAAACACATTTTTAGATAATTTCTTGCAGCCTACTTTGCCGGTTTAGCCTGCTGTAACTGCTGGGCCAAGCCCGCACTCGTCAAGCCGGCTCCACCTTGAACCCAGCCTCCATCAACAGGAATAATCGCGCCGGTAATGTAACTCGCGTAATCAGATGCTAAAAATAAGCAGGCATTGGCGATATCATCCGTTGAACCCATACGTTGTAGTGGCACTGATTTTATGACCGCTGCGCGCAGTGCAGCTGTTGGAGCTAAACGTTTCATGCCCTCGGTATTATCAATGGGCCCGGGCATAACTGAATTAATACGTACTCCTTCACCGCCCCATTCCAAACATAAGGAACGAGTGATCATATCTACACCCGCTTTTGCTGCACACACATGTGATTGACCCACCATGGGAATCAAAGCTTGCGGTGCAGAAATATTAATAATGGATGCCCCGGGTTTTTGTAAGAAGGGGTACACCGCTTGCATCACATGAAAAGTGCCAAGCAAATCAATTTCAATCACAGAACGAAAACCATTGGCCGACATCCCTGTTGCCAATGCCGGAAAATTACCGGCAGCACCAGAAACGACTACGGCAAAATCCCCCCAGGCTTTATGTAATTCAGCAATACCAATCTTTAGCGCTTCAGGTTCGCGCACATCGGCTGCAAAACCACTGGCTTCCGCAGCGCCAAACTTCCTTAACGACATAATGGTATCGTCGACTTTTTCTTGCGAGCGGCTCACAACAGCAACTCGTGCACCCGCCTTGGCAAAGGTTTCCGCAACACCACGATTTATGCCGCTAGTACCGCCAACTACAAGAACATTGGTATTTTTAAAAGCAAAAGGTGCATTCATAAATTTTTCCTTAATTTAAAATCGTGAAAAATCTGCGGCGCGCTTTTCAAAAAAAGCAGTAATAGATTCTTTGCATTCGTCTGAATGTAAACCTTCAGCAAACCCAATAAACTCAGCTTGCAATGCCATTTCAATCGAGCCGCGATTAGCTTGCTTTAATAAGGCTTTGGTACGCTTTACAGCAGCGGGGGGTTGTGCTGCCAGGGCGAGAATTTTTTCGGCGGAATAGACTGACAATTCAGCACAAGGTACGGCCGCGGTAACCAAACCCCATTCTGCGGCATCCGCTCCCGAAAATGCCTTACCTAACAGAAATAGTTCAGCTGCTTTCTGATGTCCCATTAAACGCGGTAATAAATAACTGCTGGCGTATTCGGGACAGAGGCCAAGATTGACAAAAGGTAATTGCATACGCGCGCCCTCAGCGACATACACCAAATCACAATGGAGCAAGAGCGTAGTGCCAATCCCTATCGCATGGCCCTGCACAACTGCCACTACTGGAATTGCGGAGTCTTGCAAGGCATACATAAAACGTACAACAGGATGATCATCACGAATTTGTGAGTCATTCATAAAGTCCAACAGATCGTTGCCACTGGTAAAAAACTCATCTGTTCCAGCGAGCACTAAGACACGCACACTGGCATCAGCATTTGCTGCAATGATTACATCCGCAAGCGCAGCGTACATGGCAAGTGACAGGGCATTTTTACGTTCGGGGCGATTGAGGTTGAGATAACACACGCGTTCTTCCTGACGCACAAGAATTTGGGGAATTGGGCTGGTGATCATGGGCTTATCCTTATTTCGTTAAAGAGCGCGAGCTACCAAGTAGTCAAACGAATCAATCCGTAAGCTGTAAAGCAAACATAAAATATTATGGCAAATTATTCGATCCATCATCTGGCAAATTATTGGATGCTTCTGAAAGGTTAGCAGCACGATCCTGTTTACGCTTTTGCCAATCTCGTGTCACTTTCCAACGCCAAAAAATCTGCATGCCAAAATACCCTAACACGCCCAGCAGTAGTCCGAAAATAATGCCGCCAACAACCAACGGGACGAACAATGGATACCATAAATAGGCGAGCTCAGTTGAAATCCATTCCCAAGTCATTTCCGGTGGAGTTAAAAAAACGATAGGGTCAACTTGTAAGATAAACCGCCCCAGCGTATAGGTCAGAAAAAAGAAAAATGGCATAGTCAATGGATTAGTAATCCACACCAAGGCGCATGAGATAGGTAAATTGCAACGAAAATACAAAGCGGCAACTGCGGCCAGAGGCATTTGTCCCGGGACGGGCAAACAAGCAACAAACAAACCCCAGAATAAGGCCACGGACACCGAATGACGATTCAAATGAAACAAATTAGGATCGTGCAATAAGTCGCCCAAAAAATGCAGCGCAGGATTGCTTTTAATAGACGCAGAGGTTGGAATGAATCGTTTTAGAAAATTACGCGCCATCAGAAAACCATAAGACCATTAAAAATAAGTGTGCATTATGCCCTAAACTTTCGCCAAGAAAACCTTGCCTCATTAAAAAACCATTCAAATTGCGCCATGACATTGCCAGCGGTTCATCAATAGACCGGCAACTAATCCGGCTCGCTAATACTTCTACCAACATTCTGACGCCATACTCCCGCTAAAGAGGATGGCAGAGAAATACCTCGGCAGGTACAATTCGCCCCCACTCCAACCTAGCCATCGATGACTTTATGAATATCCGCGAATTATTAAACACCAGGGTTCTCCTTGCCATGCAAACTTGTGGCATTCCAGCAGACTTACCTGCGCTAATCGCTCCGGGTAAAAAAGCCGGATTTGGGGACTACCAAGCCAACGGTGCTATGGGCGCTGCCAAAGCGATGGGCACCAATCCCAGAGAGCTAGCGGTAAAAATTATGGATGCCCTCACGCTGGAATTAGCAGCGGACAATATCGCGGAAAAAATAGAAATTGCGGGCCCGGGCTTTATCAATATTTATTTAAATCAGCAATGGCTTGGCCAGCAAATCGCTAACGCGCAAAGCGATCCCCGCTTAAACATGGCAAAGGTTAACGAGCCGCAGAAGGTGGTGATTGATTACTCCGGCCCCAACCTGGCCAAAGAAATGCACGTCGGTCACTTGCGTTCGACCATTATTGGCGATGCACTGGCACGCTTGCTAGAGTTTCAAGGCCATCATGTTACTCGCCAAAATCATGTAGGGGATTGGGGTACGCAATTTGGAATGCTGATTGCACAGCTTGAAGAAGATTTGGAAAAAAATCCCGGATCAAACCAGGCAGCTGGTATGGCCCTAAAAGATCTAGAAGTGTTTTATCAACAGGCAAAAAAACATTTTGATGAGGACCTGGTTTTTGCTGATAAAGCCCGCAACTATGTTGTGCGCTTGCAATCTGGCGATGCGGAAATGTTAAAGCTTTGGCGGCAATTTAAAGAGGTTTCCCTGGATCATAGTCGCGAAATTTATCAGCAATTAAACGTAACCCTAAATGATTCACATGTGCGCGGCGAAAGTTTTTACAACAACGATTTAGTACCGCTAGTAAAAGAATTACAGGAACAAGGTCTTGCCAAAGAAAGTGAAGGCGCCCAAGTTGTATTTCTGCAAGAATTGGCTGATAAGGACGGCAACCCTTCTCCTGTTATTATTCAAAAACAAGGCGGCGGGTTTTTATATGCCACAACCGATTTAGCGGCACTACGTTATCGTGTAAAAAGCTTAGCTGCAGATCGCATTATGTATTTTATTGATGCGCGGCAATCACTCCACATGCAACAGGTTTTTACTCTCGCTCGCAAAGCAAAATTTGTCAGTGATGAAGTGAGTCTGGAGCATTTGGCCTTCGGCACTATGATGGGCAGCGATGGCAAACCTTTTAAAACCCGCACCGGCGGCACCGTAAAACTGGCTGATTTATTAGTTGAAGCAGTTGAACGCGCCAGCGCTGTTGTCAGCGAAAAGAGTTCTGAATTAAACACAATAGAAATTACTGAAATTGCACGCAAGGTTGGCATAGGCGCAGTGAAATATGCGGACCTATGTAAAACCCGCACCAACGATTACATTTTTAGTTGGGAGTCTATGCTGAGTTTTGAAGGTAATACCGCGCCCTATTTACAATACGCCTACACACGAGTGCAAAGTATTTTTCGCAAAGCAGGTGTTACCCCGGAATCGCTGACACAAGAT
Source organism: Pseudomonadota bacterium (assembly GCA_040386215.1). Lineage (GTDB taxonomy): Bacteria > Pseudomonadota > Gammaproteobacteria > Pseudomonadales > Cellvibrionaceae > Cellvibrio. Next base: position 32,564 of record JAZKFX010000007.1, on the reverse strand, counting down.
CTTATTATTAATACCGAACAAGAAAAAACGCTTGCTATTAAGTTGTTACAATTCAGTGAAGTGTTAGATCAAGTCGCCCGTGAAGCTTTGCCACATTTACTCTGTACGTATATTTACGATGTGGCGAGTTTATACATGACTTTCTACGAAGCCTGCCCGATTTTAAAAGAGGGTATTGCTCCCGAACTTCGCGATAGTCGTCTGCGCTTATGTCATTTAGTGGCCCGCACTATTCAACAGGGTTTGGATTTATTAGGCATTGAAGTAATGGAGCGGATGTAATTTTAGGGAAATGACTTTATGAATCGAATTTGCTTAATATAATTTGTTTTATTAGAGTTATTTTTATCTAGCGTTACTCGTGCTACCTACCCACTCTGCCAGGTATTTTACTTATCTACTTACTTAACTTTCTTGTTTCACCGTCATGCCCGCAAGTGGGGGCGCCTAGCTGAGGATGACGGTGAAAGTTCGAATCAATGTCCTATTTAATTCTTAAATAACTTGCCAACGAAAACGAATATGCTGTTTGCATGCGACAATTTTATTTTGCTTTTTGCATGGTTCAAATTGCCAACCCTCGGTAACTTGTTTTAATGCAGCAGTATCCAACTCGGGGAAGCCACTGGATATTTCTATTTCACCGCGCTCAATACGACCGCTTTTGGCAAGATTCAGCGCAAGCCCTATAAAACCTCCTGCACCTAATTTTTCATGACCTGGAGGCGTAAAGGATCTTGCGATACATTTAGGCGCTTTGGCTGGAACTAATATTGGTTCACGCGCTGCTGGCTTTTTCTTTACCGCTGGCGTAGCCGCCGCGACTTTTGCGGCGCTCGCATGAGAAGCACTCTTGATCGAGGGTATAGCAACATGCGCATCGGATAAAGGAGAAGAGTTGATCGCAGGAGTTCTTGCTTCAGTGGCGATAACATCCAGCGCAACAGATGATGCCTGCAGTGAAATTGAAGACCTCATGTTTGCTAGTGCCAATGTGCTTCGCGAAGTATGAAAGGTAAGTTGCTTTATACATTCTTCGGTCGGAACAACTTCATAAAGTATGGGTTCCGCAACAGGCTTCTTATCCGCAAAAATAGCCACTTGAACCAAATCAATTTTTTTTACTTGCCTTAATTTCGTTTGCTGATAGGACTGCAAAAATCCCAGCGTCATAAAACCAGTAATAAACACCGCGACGGCTATACCTATAGTGCGGCTTTTATTTTTCTTTGTATTGAAAAACGACATAAACAAAAAGGTCTCAAAAAATACTAAAATAATTAACGCTTTTTAATTCCCTATGCTTTTATAATTCGCTATAAACACTTGATCCTGTCAGTCGCCCTAATTTTCCTATCTGTCATACTCGCGCTGCGCGAGTATGACAGTGAAAAACCATCGCAAAAGTTACCGATAAAACATTAGGCATGTTTTCTTCTCGCCGATGCCACATTGGGCAATTGGTTTAACTTGGTTAAAATTCTACTCAGCTCATCGAAACTGCGAATCTCTGCAGTGACTTGCATATCCACAGTATTCTTGCGTTTATCAGAAAGAGTGTGCAGTGCACTGATATTAATTCGTTCGCTATCGAGCAACGCGGTGATGTCGCGCAGTAATCCGTAGCGATCATAGCACTCAATAATTATATCGACTGAGTAAGCGCTTTGCGGCGCATTGCCCCATTCCACTTTAATGATGCGCTGTGGTTCATCGGTTTGCAGTTGCAAAATATTGCTGCAATCCTGGCGATGAATGGAAACGCCTTTCCCTAAAGTGATGTAACCTGTAATGGCATCGCCAGGAACCGGATTGCAGCAACTGGCAATTTGCGTGAGCAAGTTACCCACACCTTCAATATAAAAATCTGAATCCTTTTTCTTGCTCGGCGATTTTGCTTTAAATGGAATTAATGGCTGTTGCGGATTCGCTTCATCCAATTGCTTTTGTGCAGCATTTAAAACGTGACCAACACCAACATCGCTCGCGCCTACCGCCGAATACAAATCGTCGAGCGAATTAAAACGCAATTTTTTAGCGAGACTTTCAAAATTTAAATCGAGCAGCGCTAAACGTTTAAATTCACGATCAAGCAGCGCCTGACCTTCCGCAATATTTTGATCGCGCGCTTGTTGCTTATACCAATGTTGAATTTTTGCGCGAGCACGCACGGTGTTGACATAGCCCAACGCGGGATTTAACCAATCGCGGCTCGGCGCTTCACGTTTGCCGGTAAGAATTTCCACCTGATCCGCATTCGTTAAATGATGGTTCAGCGGAACTATACGGCCATTTACTTTCGCACCGCGACAATGATGCCCCACATCAGTATGAATGCGATAAGCAAAATCCAGCGGTGTTGCACTGCGCGGTAAATCCACCACGTGGCCATCAGGTGTGAAAACATAAATACGATCTTGATCAACTGCGCGCAATTCGCCGTGATGTTGTTCGGTATCGCCGCCCAGCTCTTCGTGCCATTCAAGTACTTGACGTAACCAGGCAATTTTTAATTCGTAGCTATCTTCGGTCGCATCAGTATCTGTACCTTTGTAACGCCAATGTGCACACACACCAAGTTCAGATTCTTCGTGCATTTCAAAAGTACGAATTTGGATTTCTAATATTTTATTGTCGGGCCCCATAACCGCTGTGTGTAATGAGCGATACCCGTTTTCTTTTGGCGAAGCAATATAGTCATCAAATTCGTGGGGAATGTTTCGCCACAAACTATGGGCGATCCCCAGCACGGTGTAACAGTCACGTACCGTGGGCACTAAAATGCGTACAGCACGAATGTCATACACTTGCGAAAAAGGTATTTCCTTGCGCTTCATTTTGCGCCAGATACTGTAAATATGTTTCGCTCGCCCGGAGACCTCACCCGCTATGTCGGCAGTGGCCAACTCAGCGCGAAGTATGGCAAGCATATGATCAATATATTCCTGACGCGCGAGACGACGCTCATCCAACAAACCAGCAATTTGCTTATATTCGGTGGGCTCGAGATAGCGAAAGGACAGATCTTCCAGCTCCCATTTAATATGACCAATACCCAAACGGTGCGCCAAGGGTGCGTAGATATCGGAAACTTCACGTGCGACCTGGCCGCGACGCTGAACACTAGCTGTTTTTACCGCGCGAATTGCACAGGTACGCTCGGCAAGTTTGATGAGTGCAACGCGCACATCATCAACCATGGCTACCAACATTTTGCGAATTTTTTCTGCTTGAACTTCAGCCTGATTGCCCAGCACGCGCTCTTCATGTTCGTTGCGTTGATAGCTGATGGCAGCCATGCGCAAGACACCTTTCACCAGCTTGCTGACGGTATCGCCAAACTGCGTTTGCACATCGATCAGGGTAATTTTATTTTCGCGCACGGCGCGATAAAGAATGGCCGCTACCAAGGCATCTTGATCAAGTTGCAAATCGGCAAGAATTTCAGCCATTTCAAGGCCAATACGAAAGCACGTAAAATCATCGCCCCAACTGTGATCATCTTCGGTATGAATGTTTACCAACGAAAGACTCAATTCAGCAGCACGACGTAACTCTTTACGAGTCGCTTCAGATTGCACGTGCATACTATTGAGGCGATCAATCCACGCATCGACATCAACCTGACCATCAGCCGCTATGGGGTGATCTTGGCGAACTTTGACCATTTATTCTGTCCTGTAATTTTTCTTTGTGGGGCGCCGCTGCTGCCATTTAATCTGTTGGTTGTGCTGCTTGCTGCAAATTTCTATTGCCAGGCAGCAGTCGATCCATTTTCGTGCTGGAGCGCCGCTTGCGACACTTAGGTTACGCCCACACCTGCTTACTTAGAGCGAATAAAAAGCGCCATAGATTCAACATGCGCCGTGTGCGGAAACATATCCAACACACCTAGAGTATCAAGTACATAACCAGCTTCAGTTAACACTTTGGCGTCGCGAGCGAGCGTTGCAGGATTGCAACTCACGTAGACTATTTTTTTAGGTTTAAGTTGCTGGCCTTTAAGCTTTAGCAGAACGGCAATAATCTCTTTTGCGCCGTCGCGTGGCGGATCGAGCAGAATTGCATCAATGTTGCCGCAAGTTTGATACAAACGGTTTTCACTGGTGTTAACCAAATCCGCAGCTAAAAATGTTGCATTGGTAATTTGCGCTCGCGCAGCATTTTCACGCCCACGCTCAACCATTGATTCCTCTGCCTCCATACCAAACACTTGCGCGCAGTGACGTGCCAGTGGCAAGGTGAAATTACCGATACCGCAAAACAAATCTAACACTCGTTCGTCGCCTTTTAGCTCCAGCCAATTAATGGCCTGGGCAATCATTTGCGCATTGACCGCTGGATTTACTTGCGTGAAATCTTGAGGATGAAAAGCTAATTCAAGGTTAAACTCCGGCAATTGATACACCAATCGCGGGTCAATCAGCTCACCTGATAAGTTCTTCAAACCCGCTGCTTCGCCATCTTGCAACCACACTGCAAAATCGTGTTTGTGAGTTAAAGCGGTAAGTTCGGCAATATCGGCGGCATCTAACTTTTTAGTATGGCGCAATACCACAGCAGCTCCCTGGTCGGAATCAATTAGCTCAAGATGAGTTACCGCTTTAACGGCGCGCAGCTCCGTCAGCCAACCTTTTAGCGGTGCCAGCAATTTATTCAACGAGGGGGCAAGCACGATACAGGTATCAACCTGTATCAATTGTTTGGTGTTGCGCTGACGAAAACCCAACGTAACTTCACCCTTGTCCTCATACCAAACACCCATCCTCGCAGTCCGTCTATAGCCTTCGGCGGCAGACGTAATAGGAGCAGCAATCTTCCTGGGAATCACCCCACCCCAACGCTCTAGCTGCTCAAGTACGGCATCTTGCTTCAGAATCAGCTGATGCTCAGTCTTAAGATGTTGCAACTGGCAACCGCCGCATTGCGCAAAATGAACGCAACCTGGAGCTTGGCGGTAAGGCGAGGCCGCTATAACTTCATCGACCCGCGCTTCAGAATAACGGGTATGTTCTTCGATTAACCTGGCCGTTACCCGCTCGCCAGTTAAAGCCCCGTCTACGAACAAGGTTTTACTCTTCCACTCGCCGATACCGCGGCCATCGTGGCTCATACGGTCGATCGTAAATTCGCCTAAACGCATATTAAATTGCGATAATTTTTTCTCAGGCGCACGGGGGCTATCGCGACGCGGCGTATCATCTTTTACATACACCTTGCCTTCACTGGCTTTTTTTGGGCGAGGCTTTTTACCTAAAGAGTTACCCGGGGGGTTACCATTTTTACCTGAGGAGCTACCATTGCGGTTGGACATTAAAAAATCTCAAAAACTAAATACGGATAAGTAAAAAAAGGAGTTGCTAAATTAAACGGCTCGCCGCAAGCAGCGGGTATATATTTTTAAGTTTGTAACGTGGCAAGCCACGGGAAATTTAACCCTCATTAGCAATTAAATAAACCAGACGACAAGTAACGATCACCGCGATCACAAATAATAGCCACTATAACGGCGTTCTCAACTTGCTTGCTCAAGCGCAAAGCTCCGGCAACAGCACCGCCCGATGAAACGCCACAAAATATACCTTCTTTGCGGGCAAGCTCACGCATAGTATTTTCAGCTTCCAACTGCCCCATATTGATGATGTCATCAACGCGGGTTTTGTCATAAATAGTCGGCAGATAAGCTTCCGGCCAGCGCCGAATACCGGGAATACTCGCGCCCTCTTCCGGCTGTAATCCAATAATTTTGATTTCCGGGTTTTGCTCTTTAAGATAACGTGAGGTGCCCATGATAGTGCCAGTAGTACCCATGGAGCTTACAAAATGGGTAATACACCCCTGTGTCTCTCGCCAAAGCTCCGGCCCCGTCGTGCTGTAGTGGGCAAGCGGATTATCGCCGTTGCCAAATTGGTCCAATACCTTGCCTTTACCATCTGCCTGCATTGCCAGGGCCAAATCCCTTGCACCTTCCATACCTTGCTCTTTACTCACTAGTATCAGCTCAGCACCATAAGCAGTCATCGCAGCCTTGCGCTCTGCAGTGCTGTTATCCGGCATAATCAAAATCATGCGATAACCTTTGATAGCCGCTACCATAGCCAGCGCTATACCGGTATTGCCACTGGTGGCTTCAATCAATACTTCGCCAGGCGTTATATAACCACGCGCTTCTGCGCGTTGAATCATCGACAAAGCAGGGCGATCTTTTACAGAGCCAGCCGGATTATTACCCTCGAGCTTAACCAAAATAATATTGCTGGTTACACCGGGCAAGCGCTGCAGGCGCACCAAAGGTGTATTACCTACAAAAGCTTCGATGGTAGGAAAATTCAGATTATCTCCAAACTCCATGATATCTCCAGGCACTGAAGTTATTCTTAAACACAAGATATGCGCCTTTTCAAGCACAGTGGCTGGGATAGGCTACGTTTTGACACTGTCGGTAAAAGGCGGCTATTCTAACGCCGAAACAAGATTACAGCTAAGCAAATTTACCCCGCGTTGCTCATCAGCACATGAAGGACACATCATCAATGCTATCCAAATCCGGTAGTTTTAAACACAATATCTGGCAATTAATTTTTATCCCTGCTTTTTCTATCATCTTATTACTATCAGTTTGCCTGGTATCTTACTCACTACATGAGCTATCAAAGTTTGTCGATATGCGCGGCAGTGCCATGACACGCAAAACGGCGCAACTTATTTACACCCCGTTGATTCAACAAGATAAAGCGCTAGTACAAGCATTGCTTGATGGTTCGCTGGAAGATCCTTACATCCGCGCGCTACATGTGCATTTAAATACCGCAGGCGAATCATTTCACACTGGCCCCGAATTTCTACCCGTAATTGATAACGGAATTAAACCCGACAGCTTTACGCCGGCTCGCCGCGAAACTCACCGTACTATTTTATTTACACATCCTATAGTCAATAAGGCTGGCTCAACTCCCATCGGTTGGCTTGAGGTAGAAATGTTATCGTCGCCCTATATGGTGATTCATTATCAAACCATTTTAATGACTATTGCGATTTCACTATGCTGCTTATTAGTTGCAGCTTATTTAGCAGTTTGTTTATATAGAGCCATCACCAACCCACTAGCCCATATTAAAGAAGTTATTAATCATCTTGCCGAAGGAAAATTAAAAACTCGTGTAAACCCTCAGGAAAATTTCGAATTTACTGATATTGCCGGTGCCATTAATAACATGGCTGAGTCTTTGGAAATTGCGCAACAGGATTTGCAAAACCATATCGAACAATCCACACAAGATTTACGTGAAACTTTAGAAACTATCGAAATTAAAAACATTGAATTAGATATTGCACGCAAAGAAGCTATTGAAGCTAGCCGAATTAAATCTGAATTTTTAGCCAATACCAGTCATGAAATTCGTACGCCGTTAAACGGTATTTTAGGTTTTGCCGCACTGACATTAAAAACCGACATTAATGAACAGCAGACGGACTACCTCAACACCATTCACAATTCTGCGCAAAGCTTATTGACAGTTATTAATGGCATTCTCGATTTTTCAAAATTAGAAACGGGTAAATTAACCCTGGAATACGCGCCTTTGCCAGTGCGTCAGACTATTGATGAAACGCTGCACATTTTAGCGCCGAACGCACACGAAAAAAACTTACAACTAATGAGCTATATAGATCCAAAAATTCCTAACACACTATTGGGCGATTCACTCCGTTTCAAACAAATATTATCCAACCTTGTCAGCAATGCTATAAAATTCAGCGAGCAAGGCAATATAATTGTCCGCACAACAACCCTTGCAACCTATGAAACTTACCTGATACTAAAAATCAGTATTAGCGATCAAGGTATAGGACTAAGCCATGTACAACAAAATGACTTATTCAAACCTTTTTCCCAAACCGATTCTTCCAACTCACGAGAACAAGGCGGCACCGGGTTAGGCTTGGCAATTTGTAAAGGCTTGGTCGAACGAATGAACGGCGAAATTGGTGTAAAAAGCCAATTAGATAAAGGCTCAACATTTTGGTTTACTGCCCGCTTTGGTATAGATAAAAAATCAATCGCTAACATTGTGCCTTTGCATTTAAAAAACCACAGCGTATTGCTGTGCGGATCGAATAAAGATTCACTGGAGCATTTACAATCATTACTACATGAATGGCAAATTTCACAGCAAACTATAAGTGAAATTCACGATATATTCCCCAGTATCCGTCACGCAAAAAATAATAATCCATTTGAAATACTGATACTCGATATAGCAGTCAATGAACGTAAAACACAGCCAACATTACTGAATAAAATTAGTGCGCAACTAATCAACGAATTTAATTGTAAAGTTATTATTTGCTGCACCGCAGCGCACCTGCAATTATTTCGCACTGAAGGCAACAACGACAACATTATTTTTATTCGCAAACCGATTGCTTACGACGGACTGCTTAAAGCAATAAGTGAAAATGTAAATTCGTCACATACGCATATTGTTCCGGAAACTAGCGCCCCCCTTAACGACGCTAACCCCAGCATTTCTATTCTTTTAGTCGATGATAATCCTGCCAACCTGCAATTAGCATCCGAATTATTAAGCGGATTAAAGACTGTCGTTATTCAAGCCAACAACGGTTTGCAAGCGATTGAAGCCTACAAAAACAATCACTTTGACGTGATTTTTATGGATATTCAAATGCCTGGAATGGACGGTTTTGAAACTACCAAACGCATTCGCGAAGCCGAAGGTGGTTTACATAGAACACCTATAATTGCACTCACAGCTCACTCTATCACCGAACAAAAATCACAATTGTTAATTGCGGGAATGGACGATTGTATAAGCAAACCGGTCAGCGAAGCACAGCTTGCGCATATTATTAACCGCTGGGCCGTTTTAGCTGGCAAAGAAGAAATTGCCATCCAGGAAAGTATCCCTGCCATTCAAGAAAAACCTTTTATAAAAAATTCAAATACTGAGCTTGACAGTGACAAAGAAAGCCCAGTTGATATAGCTCTGTGCTTAAAGTTGGCCAATAACAAACCCTTATTGGCGCACGACATGTTGCATCTGATGCTTAGCGGCTTGCTAACAGAAAAAAATGGAATTAATCAAGCCGTAGCAGCTAATGACCTATCTCTTCTCGGCGAATTGGTACACCGACTTTACGGTAGCAGCTGTTACTGTGGCGCGCCCAAATTAAAAATCACTAGCGGCGCACTTGATAAATTATTACAAGCCAACAAAATAATGGAAATAGAAAATGCCATTGACGCACTCAACCATGCCATTGATGACGTTTTACTGTGGGGGGAAAACCGGGATCTACGCGATGTCTTTGGATTGTAAAATAAACTTGCCATCGAGCAATTTATATAAAACTAGATAAATAATTTTCTACTCACCAAGGGTTTAGAACCCAATAGTGGTTTGAGCAATGAACGTGTTATGCGCTTAGCTGTCTGCCGCACCGCTAAATCCTGATAATGATGCCCGACAATAGCAAGAATATGCTCACCACAAATTTGACAGCTCGGCGGAGTATTCGCATCCGCCAGGAAAAAGCCCTGTTGTACATCAAGACAATAAAACTGCTCGCTAGTAATTGCCAATCCACTTTTTGCATCCGCGTGAAAATCAATGGCATAACCCAAGCTAGCCAATAAAGATATCTCAAACTTTCGCAAAACTGACTCAATCTCCCAACGTTCGTGCAAGCAATCCAACGCTTCTTGATAGAGATAAAAAATTTCCTGATGCGCATCGCCCGAAGGCAACAAACGCATTATTAATTCATTTAAATAAAATCCGCTGAAAAGATACTTTTCTGTCAGGCTAAAGCTCATAGCTCCCGCCTCAAAATGCGTAAGCAATTTTAGATCTGCTTTACCCTGGAAAGAAATCAATAAGCAAGTGAAAGGATTAAGCAAATTTCGTTTGAGTGTTTTACGCGAACGCACGCCACGTGCCACTGCAGTAAATCGTCCAAACTGAGGCGTTAAAAAATCAACCAGCATACTCGTGTCGCGATAAGGGCGGGTATGCAATATATAAGCTGGCTGCAGTTCTGTTTGCATGAATAAATGTATTCTTTGATAGTGTTCTTTACAGCCTGACTTTTAAAAATCATTATAGCCCAGGCTTTTTATGGCGCGCTCATCGTCTGACCAGCCTGATTTCACTTTAACCCAAAGTTTCAACATAATTTTCGAATCAAATAATTTTTCCATATCCATACGTGCTTGTTGCCCAACGAGTTTGATGCGCTCGCCTTTATCGCCGATAAGGATTTTTTTCTGGCCATCGCGCTCAACTAAAATTAACGCTGATATAGTTAATAAATTTCCTTCTTGTTTGAACTCTTCAATTTCAACAGCCATTTGATAAGGCAACTCATCGCCTAACTGGCGAGTAATTTTTTCCCGTACAATTTCTGCAGCCATAAATCGCGAACTGCGATCAGTGATTTGATCTTCCGGATATAAATGAACCGACTCAGGCAAACGCTCTATAAGCAAAGCCTCTAAACGATCCAGGTTAATATCACGCAAGGCGGAAAGTGGGATAATTTCTGCAACATTTAATTTTTCTGTCAATTTTTGCAGGTGCGGTAACAGGGCTTCTTTATCATCAATTTGATCAACTTTATTGACGGCAAGAATAATCGGTGAACTGACAAAATTGAGTTGCTTGGCAACAGCTTCATCCTCTTCAGTCCAAATAAATCTGTCGACCATAAATATCACCACATCGACATCTTTCATCGCGGTACTTGCAGCACGATTCATATAGCGATTGATGGCTTTTTGCTGCCCCAAATGTAATCCTGGCGTATCGACAAAAATAATTTGTACGCTGCCCTCAGTTTTAATGCCAACGACATTATTGCGAGTTGTTTGCGGCTTACGCGAAGTGATGCTGATTTTTTGGCCCAACATATGATTCAATAATGTCGATTTACCCACATTCGGGCGACCAACAATAGCAACATAACCACAACGCGTGGAAGGTGAATCGACAGTATCTGACATAGTAAAACCTGAAGAGAGATTTGGGGCGGCTTCAAATATTAAGCAAGCGTAACATTTCAACAGCAGCCAATTTTTCTGCCTCGCGACGACTACTGGCCTGTGCGCGAACAGTCTGCTTTAGCACCGCAACGCGACACTCTATTGTGAATATAAAAGCGTGGGCTTCGCCAAGCGTTTCAACAACTTCATATTCAGGAAGGGGCTTATGCAGCGCTTGTAAATATTCCTGCAAACGCGATTTTGGATCTTTATCGGTCAAATCAAGCGACAGCAACGATAAGCGATATTCGTACCATCGCAGCACATGGGTGCGACATGTTTCAAAATTAGTTTCAGTATAAATTGCACCGATTAAAGCTTCTACAGAATCGGCCAAGATGGAATCGCGCTGATATCCGCCCGACTTAATTTCACCTTCACCCAACACCAGGCATTCACCTAATTCAAACTCGCGCGCAATTTCGGCCAGGGTCTCGCCTTTGACCAACTGTGCACGTAAACGACTCAATTGTCCTTCCCGCGCATCGGGAAAACGGCGAAATAAATCCTCGCCAATGACAAAGTTAAGAATAGAATCGCCCAAAAACTCAAGACGTTCATTGTTGTGTGCACCGTAACTGCGATGCGTTAGTGCCAAGCCAAGTAATTTTCGGTCTTTAAATTCATAACCCAGACGATACTGTAACTGTTGATAATTAATATTTAGATTTGACACTAACTTCATCCACAGGCTTACAGCATTCATTGGGACGGGTAGAATCTAAATGATTCTTAAAATTCATAGCAACATCTATATTGGCAAAGAAAGGTGCGCGAGCCTCATAATCAATTTTTACCACCACACGATTGGAATTTCGGTTGATGTCAATTTTATTTCCTTCCTGACTACGCACATTGTTCAGCATATAAAAATTATTCATCTTTTTCCTGATTTCAGCATCACTCATTTGCTCCAAATTCATTCCAGGCTCTACCAACGATTTCAAACCCGCAACAATGTAGCGATTGTCTGCATACATAGGCACAACCTTAAAAGCAAAGGTGCCACAAAAAGCAACAACCAATAACACGAAGACTAAATTAATCAAACCCATGCCGTGCTGTTTTTGTAAACCGTTCATAAAAATACCTGTTATCAATTATTGAACAACACCCACATTTTCAAAGCTGGGGATACTAAAAAACTTTTCCCAATGCATCCAGATTGCAAACGCCTTTCCGACAATCGCATCTTCAGAAACGAATCCCCATTCGCGACTATCTGCACTGTTATCGCGGTTATCTCCCATCATGAAGTAATGACCAGGCGGTACTATCCAGGCCCCGCGGCGACTCAAATATCCCGGCACTAAATACTTGTAGGTGCCAAATTCTTTGCCGTCAATTGTTTCAGTGACTACGCGAAACCTGGGCTCGCCTACTGGAAGCATAGCTTGTAATTTCTCGGGTACAACTTTGTCATTAATCATCAACTGATGGTCAACATAAGAAATTTCATCGCCCGGCAAGCCTATAACACGCTTTATGTAATAGGTCTCAGGATGATGCGGCGGAAAAAATACCATGACATCGCCGCGCTTGGGCTTATCGACAGGGATAAACACTTTATTTAACACCGGCACCCGCAACCCATAGGCAAATTTATTCACTAAAATAAAATCGCCAATTTCCAAGGTAGGAATCATGGAGCCAGACGGAATTTGAAATGGCTCCACTAAAAATGAACGCAGGAAAAATACGATAAATAGCACCGGAAAAAATGATTTGGCATATTCAACCAACAAAGGCTCATGGCCCGCAGCTGTTTTCGCTGTTTCGTAGGCTTCGTGTTTATGTTGTGCAGCAACGTCAATTTTTTCAAACTGTTGTTCAACAGCTGCCAATTTTGCTTTTCGCGGGCGCGCCAGAACCAATATGTCAAACAGCCAAATAGCGCCAGTAATGAGAACCGCCAGTGTCAGAATTAGCGGGAGATTAATATTCATTAAGGTTCCTTATCATTAGTTATCAATAATTTAGTTATCAATTTTCAAAACGGCGAAAAAAGCGGCTTGTGGGATTTCAACATTACCCACTTGCTTCATACGTTTTTTACCGGCTTTTTGCTTTTCCAACAGCTTTTTCTTGCGCGTAGCATCACCACCATAACACTTGGCAGTTACATCTTTGCGCAAGGCCTTAACGGTAGAACGCGCCACTATTTGCCCGCCAATAGCAGCTTGAATTGCAACATCGTACATTTGCCTTGGAATTAACTCTTTCATTTTGTCAGTCAGCGAATGACCAATTTTATGAGCTTTATCGCGATGCACAATAATCGCCAAGGCATCAACTTTTTCACTGTTAATTAATACATCGAGGCGGACTAAATTAGCTGGTTGAAAACGTACAAAACTATAATCAAGTGAAGCAAAGCCACGGCTAACCGATTTAAGGCGATCAAAGAAATCGGTAACCACTTCGTTCATAGGCATTTCGTAACGAACGGCTACTTGAGACCCGGTAAACTGTAAATCTTTTTGCGTACCACGCTTTTCAATACATAGCGTAATCACATTACCCAAATGCTCTTGAGGAACCAAAATATTAGCTTCTACAATAGGTTCACGCATTTCTTGAATCAAACCCGGTTCCGGCAACTTGGACGGGTTATCCACGTATATAGTTTCGCCTTTATTATTGACCACCTCATACACCACTGTCGGTGCTGTAGTGATTAGATCCAAATTGTATTCACGCTCCAAGCGTTCTTGAATAATCTCCATGTGCAACATGCCAAGAAAGCCACAACGGAAACCAAAACCAAGCGCATCTGAACTTTCGGGCTCATAGAATAGCGAAGCATCATTCAATGTTAATTTTGCCAGTGCTTCACGGAAATCTTCAAAATCATCTGAGCTTACCGGGAACATACCGGCATAGACTTGCGGCTTTATTTTTTGGAAACCTTCCAGTGCAAGTACATCAGGCGTAGAGGCATGAGTGATGGTATCGCCTACAGGTGCGCCGTGAATGTCTTTTATGCCCGCTACTACAAAACCTACCTCACCCGCTTTTAATTCTTTTAATTGCGTAAGCTTGGGGCTGAATACACCAACCCCGTCAACAATTTGGGCTTTACCAATTGTTTTGAGGATAATTTTATCTTTAAGCCGCAAAGTACCGTGCTTAACACGAACCAGGGAAACAACACCCAGATAATTATCAAACCAGGAATCAATAATTAATGCCTGCAGTGGTGCATCAACATCGCCAACCGGCGGCGGCACTAAACGCACTAATTCTTCCAATACATCTTCCATGCCCATGCCAGACTTAGCCGAACAGCGCACAGCTTCGCTAGCATCGATACCGATAATATCTTCAATTTCTTGTGCAACACGCTCAGGTTCTACTTGCGGCAAATCCATTTTATTGAGGACAGGAATAACCTCCAGCCCCTGCTCGAGGGCGGTGTAGCAGTTAGCTACCGATTGCGCTTCTACGCCTTGGGCTGCATCCACAACCAACAAGGCCCCCTCGCAAGCTGCTAGGGAACGTGAAACTTCATAGGTAAAGTCAACATGGCCAGGAGTATCAATAAAATTGAGTTGATAGGTTTTGCCATCGCGAGCAGTATAAAAAAGCGTCACACTATGAGCCTTGATGGTAATACCACGTTCACGCTCCAAATCCATGGAATCCAGCACTTGAGCTTCCATTTCACGCTCACTCAAACCACCGCACATTTGAATAAAGCGGTCTGCAATAGTGGATTTACCGTGGTCAATGTGGGCAATAATTGAAAAATTACGGATATGGCTTAGGTCAGTCACAGGCAATGAGAGTCTTTATGGGAGTTGTTGAGTTAGCAAGCCCCCCAAAATAAAAAGCAGCAAGACGGGGGAGTCACCGCGAATGGCGGGCATTCTAGCTTATTTACACCTTGCATGCCACGTTGGAATACCGCCCCGCAAAGCTTTGTTATTGTGGTGCAGCGAAGGGTTGGCTTGCCTTATCCTAAACAGGTTCTTGTGGACAAAAAAATAGCGCAGTCTATTGCAGACATGCGCCATTTATACCGCTTACAACATCGTAATTAATCGCGAAGTAAACAATTCAACTCATCAACAACTTCTTCCCAATCGGAATAAGGTTGACGCGCCTCACGCAAAAAAGCTGCCTGTTCTGGTGTCCAGAAACTGGCATTTGCTAAAGGCTCCGCTTGTGGCAGCGGATGATGACGCTTAATGAAAGCATCTATATCACTAGGGGAATTAGGTAAACCTAACTTAGCAAACAGGTCTTTGAGGGTGTATAACATGTCAGCTCCCGACAACATTCACGGTATCAAATTAGATATCGCGACTAGCATACCGTTAACCGTCAAAAATTTCTGCGCTTTTTTTAATGGTTCATTCACATCGTCAGTAACTTGAACTCCTTTTTGTACAAAACCAGACCTTTACGCCCGAAAGCCAGGCTAAAAAAGCAACATTCCAAAAAGTGACATTCTTAATGTCCAATATATGCTGCTGAACAACAGACGATTGAAGATTGTCTCTTCCGCAGCCATAGCGGCAAGTTATAATCACGCAGATGAACTTCTACATGACTCCTGAGTCAATATTGTTCACCAATATTAATGAGTTGACTTAAACGGAGCTTTTATGAAAAAACAATTTTATTTGTTGTGGCGTGAAAATAAATCCTTTTTCATTTTTGTTGTACTGATGATGTTATTTAGAAGTGCTTTGGCAGATTGGAATACTGTTCCAACGGGCTCAATGAAGCCCACCATAATTGAAGGTGATCGCATCGCGGTCAACAAAATAGCTTACGATTTACGCATTCCGTTTACACATATCTCACTTATTACTTTGGCAAATCCCGAGCGTGGCGATATAGTCGTATTTGATTCTAAGGCTGCGGATAAACGTTTAGTAAAACGCGTAATCGGTTTGCCCGGCGATACAATTGCAATGAGCAACAATCAACTGATTATTAACGACCAACTCATTTCCTACGCTACGATTACGAACGAGAGTAGCGAAGTCGCCAGCCAACATATCGACAAAATCGAGCATTTATTCAACACCGATCACAGTGTACGCCTGAGC
Source organism: Pseudomonadota bacterium (assembly GCA_040386215.1). Lineage (GTDB taxonomy): Bacteria > Pseudomonadota > Gammaproteobacteria > Pseudomonadales > Cellvibrionaceae > Cellvibrio. The sequence continues at coordinate 16,442 of JAZKFX010000007.1, read as the reverse complement.
GATTTAAACAATCATCACTTTGCCAATTTCCCACCAGTACAAGTTCCTGAAGGTCATTATTTGATGCTTGGAGATAACCGTGACAACAGTGCCGACTCGCGTGTAATTGGCTTTGTACCGCGCAACGAAATAATTGGGCGCACACGCAACGTTGTGATGTCATTTAATTACGATAATTATTATTTGCCGCGCGCTGATCGTTATCTAGAAGCACTTAACTAAGTTAAAAAAGCGAAGCATAAAAATAAAAGCGCTATTATTTCGAAATAGCGCTTTTATTTTTTTCATTTGTTTGCCATCGCTGTATTAAAAATTTGTCGCAACTAAAGAACTTGTCTCTGCCTCGTAATCAATTGCTGCAACACCAAAACCAAATAATTTTAAAAAATCTTCGCGATAGCCTTTGTGATCGGTAATATCGAATAAATTTTCTTCCTTTACTTGCGGCCAAATAGCCTCTACTTTTGCCTGCACGGCGGGATCAAGTTCTTTATTGTCGACGCGATAACGACCGGCAGCATCCAAACGTGGGTTAGCATTGTATAAGCATTCCGTAAATAACCGTTGGATTTGTTCAATGCAGCCTTCGTTAGTACCGTTCTCTTTCATCACTTTGATTAAAATTGACAAATATAGGGGCATCACTGGAATGGCAGAACTGGCCTGAGTTACCAAAGCTTTAAGCACTGCAACACGCGCCTGACCATTTATGCTTGCCAGTTTTGCACTCATGGTTTTTGCTGCGCGATCCAAATCCTCTTTGGCCTTTCCGATAGTGGCATGACCGTAGATAGGCCAGGTTAATTTGTCACCCAGGTAGGTATAGGCCACCGTTTGGAAATTTTCTGCTAATAAATCAGCGCCTTTCAATGCGTTAATCCACAACTCCCAATCTTCACCACCCATCACTTTAACGGTGTCTGCAATCTCTTGTTCGCTGGCTGGCTCAACAGTAATATCTGCGATTTTAAGTGAATCTGTATTTAAATTTTTAGCACTGTAACCTTGACCAATAGGCTTCAAAACAGATGAATAAACCACACCCGTTTTAGGATCCGTACGACGTGGCGATGCCAGGCTATAAACCACCAAATCCACTTTGCCAATTCCGTTTTTTAATAGCTCAAGTATTTGCGTCTTACATTCATCAGAGAAAGCATCGGCATTAATAGTTTCTGCATACAAGCCAGCATCCTTCGCAGCGTCGTGAAACGCGGAAGTATTGTAGTAACCTGCTGAAGCACATTTACTATCTGTTGGAGGCTTCTCAAAACACACACCCAAAGTAGCCGCGCCGCTACCAAAGGCCGATGTAATACGTGAAGCTAGCCCATAGCCGGTAGAGCAACCCAGTACCAACACTTTCTTGGGCCCGCCAACAACGGGGCCTTGAGCTTTGGTGAAAGCGATTTGCTCTTGTACATTTGCCGCACAACCTTGTGGGTGCGCATTAATACAAATAAAACCGCGAACTTTTGGCTTGATAATCATTGAATTAACCTTCTGTATGTTAAATACTTTGAGTGATGTTAAATATTTCGAGATAGAAATAGAGTCTGAAGTATGTAAAACGTACAACAATACAAAAAAAACATATTATACAGAAACCAAACCAATCGCACAGACACAACCTGCGACCATATCAAATCGATCAATTAACCTTAATTATCATTACTGGGCTCAATTATGGTCTATCCGATGTTTGCAATGATTTTACTTACGTTCAGTGTTGCTATTTACATGCTGAGGTTACGCATTCAAGCCGTAAAAAGTGGCGAGTTAAAATTAAGTTATTTCCGCCTTAACTCAGGCGGCGAGGCTTCTACAAAACTTATTCAAGCCTCACGCAACTACACTAATTTATTTGAAATGCCAGTCCTATTTTACGCTGCTGGCACGATTGCTATGGCTCTCCGCCTCGAAGGCGTAACGATAATGACGTTAAGTTGGATTTTTGTTGCGACACGCGTGGCTCATAGCTGGATCCACCTCACGAATAACAATGTAATCCATCGCTTACAAGCCTTTATGCTCGGCAATATTTGCTTGTTATTAATTTGGGGCCAACTGGTATGGGAATACACTAAGCATTAATAAAAAAATCACAAACCGAAATTTATATTAGATTTGTACTATTCCGTTCAAGCTTTTCAATTCGCTTAACGGTTCAAACAGATTCTCTTGCTAGTCGCATCTATATTTTTTGTGGGATGAAACTTATAAAGATTAAACATGGATTAATTGTTAATAAATGTTGGCCTCACCCTCGGGCCTTGTTTTAAAACGTGGCTGCGCCCAAAAATATTGGCCGGGAATTTTACGAATTTCAGCTTCCATAAATTGGCTGACCCGCAATGCGTCCTGATAGTCGTCGCCCGACGGATAATCCTTAAAGGGTGGATGAACAACTAATTCATAGCCTTTACCCCTAGCCAAACGTTTTTGTGTAAATGGAATTATTCGCGCGCGACCCATTCGCGCAAATTGCGCGGTGGCAGTGACGGTGGCAGTTTGGACACCAAAAAAAGGCACAAAAATACTCAGTTTTTCACCGAGATCGCGATCTGGAGCATACCAAACCATTCTGCCCTGGCGTAAGCGCGTAATCATGCCACGCAAATTTTCGCGATGAAATGCGGTGCCACCTCGACAATAAGCTTCACGGCGGGTTTTCTGCATATAGTCGTATACCGCATTATCGTGCGGACGATACATACCATCATAATTGACATTGGCGCCTAACATAGCACTACCAATATCCAGAGTCGTAAAATGCATACTGAGCAGTAAGGCACCCTGCCCATCTTGTTGGGCCGCTTTAATATGTTCAAGCCCAGTGACGGTAAAGATTTTACGTAGCCGCCACAGCGGCCAAAACCATGCGATACCTGTTTCAAAAACAGCCATTGCTATCGAGCGTAAAGATTCATTTAAAAGTGCTTCACGTTCCTTATCATTTAATTCAGGAAAGCATAATCGTAAATTGGTCTGCGCTTGATGCAAGCGTTTCTTGTTGTAACGCAATAAAGGCGCGAACACATAAGAAAGATAAAATTGTACGCGATAAGGCAGCTGCGCAAGCAAAAACCAAATGCCCACGCCAAACCAGGCAGGCCAATTATGCGGAGCGAGTAGAGCTCTGGTAAAAACAGGGGTTTGCATAAGCGAATCGAGTTTGGTTAAAAAGCGGCATTATAGCGGGTTAAACAAATTTTCTCTTGTTTAAGATTTTAAAAAAAAGACCCGTATTTTACACACGAGTCTTTTTTTACGGATTACTGTTTGATCTTAATACAAGTATTTTTCTTGCTGCAATTACTTTTACCCTACTATTTAATCGTTATGGATCTAAACAACGGATTACCCTGGCGCAAAAAGCGAATCGCTTTAGGAACATTTTTGGGCAAGGCCGCAACGACTTTGTCATAGCTGGCGACCGAATCTACATCAATAAAATTCAATTGGGTAATAATATCGCCACGCATCAAGCCAGCTCTTTGTGCTGCACTATTTGGAGCTACAAATAACACCAACACTCCGGCTTCCTTGCTTGTCGTATTGGAGTCAAGTGGTCCTACAACTAAACCCACCACATCGACCTTAGCTTCGCTCGGCTGCTCCTGCTGATTACGCTGCGCTTGCGCCTGGCTTACAGGCAACTTGCCGACAACAACGGTTAATGTTTCTTTTTTTCCTTTGCGAACAATGTCAAAAGAAACTTTAGTATTGGGTGTCAAGCGGCCAACAATGTGCGGTAGATCTGCGGATGTATGAATGACTTGATTGTTAAATTGAATGATTAAATCGCCTGGTTTTACACCCGCTTTTGCTGCAGGACCGCTAGGATCTACATCGGCAACTAACGCACCCTGTGCTTTATCTAAACCATAGGAGCTAGCTAAATCCTTATCGACATCTTGAATAGTGACGCCCAACCAACCGCGGTCAACATGACCCTTATCCTTTAATTGTGCCACCACATCGAAAGCAACTGCGGATGGGATTGCAAATGACAAACCAACTGACCCGCCGGAGGGAGTATAAATTTGCGAATTTACACCTACCACTTCGCCATCGACATTAAACAGCGGGCCACCTGAATTCCCGGGATTAATCGCAACATCAGTTTGGATAAAGGGGACGTAGGTATTTTGCTGACGCTCATCTGGAATACTGCGACCAATCGCACTCACGATACCAGCGCTAGCAGAATAATCCAGACCGAAGGGTGAGCCTATGGCTACTACCCATTGCCCTACCTTTAATTTTTCATCTTTAGCCAGGGTTAAAATCGGCAAATTTTTTGCTTCAATTTTTAATAGAGCTAGATCGGAACGCTCATCAGTGCCGATTATTTTCGCGTTAAATTCGCGCTGGTCATTCATGATGACTTTGATTTCATCAGCATCATGTATCACATGATTATTGGTCAACACATAACCATCAACTGAAATAATAAAACCCGAACCTAAAGAGCCACGATCTCGCGGCGGCATTTGGCGCTGCTCTAACAGCTCACGAAAAATTTCAGGTATTCCGGGTGGGATGTCTTGGGGTGACTGCCCATTAGGCATCTCGCCTAGTGGAGGCTCTCCATAGGGCATTTGATTGCGCGGGCCTACAGCCATTTGGCGCGCTTTAGTTACAGCAGTAATTTTCACTACGGCGGGTGAAGCTTTTTCAATTAATTCGCTAAAATCTGGCAAAGTTACGGCGTTAGCACTAAACGTAACGAGACACGTTACTGCAACCATTATCCGAATAGTATTTATACAACCAACCCAAAGGTTTTTCATCATTATTTCTCCGAACCACATTAATTTTAAACTGCTTACGCAGACTACCTTGTGCGACACTTATGACATGAGTGAATTAAAAAAATTCCCTTGGTCGACAAAAGGGTAACAAGGGTTATAAATGCTTACTTTGATGCAGGAAATTATTCGCGTTAGCTTAGCAGAAGATATTTATTGTTTTTTAAAGAAAACCTGAGGTGTAAGATTGAAAGTTGCGAAAAAATCACTAAGAGGATAGATAGATTATTGTTGAGGAATTAAATCTAAACCTTCAACGATTTTATCTATATCTTCAGGTGTCATTTTTTCTTTTTCCGGGTTTAATTTTTTCGCTTCAATAGCGGCCTTTCTCGCGGCTGCATTTTTCTCATTTTCCTGACGTGTTAGCGCAGTTTCCAAGCGCAAAGTTACACGGCGATTTTGTGCACGGCCACTGACAGTTTTATTTGTCGCTATAGGAAATTTTTCGCCGTGCCAGCGGCTAGCAATTTTACTTACCGCAATACCTTGCTCGACTAAATAAGCAGATACCCACTCTGCGTATTGTTTGGATATTGCCTCGTTTATTTTAGTAGCCTCGGCGTTATCACTGTGTGCATCTATGAGCACCCGCAACACTGTTTGATCGGCTTTCATATATCGAGCTACTTTGGTTAGTTCCAGTTTTGTCGCAGCACTTAACCCTTGCGGCTTTTCCGGATAATTAATTAAAATACGAGCCACATGCGAAAAAGTGTAATTTATTAACTCACCAACACATTGTTGATAATTTTTATAGGCAGATAAAAAATTTCGTGTTTCAAGTACGACTCGTATCACTCCCGATTCGCCAGTGGAAACATAGGTATTAGGTTTAGTCATCATCGGCGAAGAAGTGAACATTACTTTCACACCGCTTGATAATTGTGTCACCACTTGCGCAATATTATTCTTCAGCAACCTGATGGGTTGTGCCCCTGCAACAGCAATAACAGTTCCTAAATTTTGCGGCATTACCGCACTACGCCAAGCTGGCGCCAGGGTTTCTATTCTAACTGGACCCACAGGAAAAATAATTTTATTTTGTGACTCAATATAAAATACTTCTTCATTACCAGCTCTATGTGCCAAATTAGCTTTGCCAAAGCCAGGAATAACATGAGTGATATTACAAGCGAATGGGTTAGATGTTGAAGTCCAGTCAGCATTCATGATGTCTGCAGCAAAAACCGGCGCCTTTAGCCAGCTATTATTGGATTTAGTATCACCCTTAATTGTTGCACCATAAATTGCAACATCACGCGCAACGTAATCAATCATTTTTGCTGTTTCTGTTTGCGGTCCCTGGTGTTTGCTTGTGGTAGAACCATAAATATTGCTATCGCGCCTAATGTAATTCTGCATTTTAGAAATATCGGCATTCTTACCCGAATTTTCTGCAGTAGGGGCAACATATTCACCCTTACACTGCTGATACATTTTATAGGCAGCTGCGAAATTTTTAGCCTCTACAATTAGACGCACTACACCATTGGCAGCCAAGTATGATTTATCACTAACAGTTCTGGACTGAGAAAAAAATACTATGCTATTGCCACGATTTAACTGTGCAAGCGCTAGATTAATTTGCTTTGTATCCATGTTGATAGGTTGATTTCCAGCAACAGCTTTTACCTTGCCAATTTTTACTGATTCCAGATCAGCACGCCAAACGGGCGGCAAAGTTTCAATATTAACCTCACCTATAGGAAAAGCTCTTTGTTGCGACTCAATATAAAAATTCTCCCGCTTACCGAGAGTTTGCATAAAAACAGCTTTACCAAAACCGGGAATATTATGGCTGAGGCTACACAAAGATTTAGCAGAAACTGGCAGCCACTCTGAAGTAGCAAGCTCGGCTTTATAAACCTGCGCGGTGGCTCCGCTGGCGATACACCAGAATACAGACCACACACTAGCCAAGCGCCAAAAACCTAGCATAAATAGAATTGCAACTTACAAATGGTTTTCATCACAGAAATGGCTTCTTCATTAAAATCGTTGCGCCATGAAAATAACCTCACAAAAAAGTACTTTTAACAGTATAGGCAAGGAACTAGCGGCTGCGTATTGAACGCAATTTTGATAGCATGCCGCCACTTAAATGTAGATCAACATTGAACTTCAAGAGATACCCTTCATGCCAACGCAAATTACCCTCACTCGCCCCGATGATTGGCATATTCATTTGCGCGATGGCGTAGCACTTAACCGTACCGTAGGAGATGCCGCTGCGCAGTTCAAGCGAGCCATAGTCATGCCTAATCTGGTACCGCCCGTGCTGAATACGGCACAAGCACTTGATTACAAAGCACGTATTCTCGCCGCGCGACCCTTGGACAACGCATTTGAACCGCTAATGGTGCTTTATCTTACTGACAATACTGAACCGGCAGAGATTGCAAAAGCCAAAGCGGCTGGTATTACTGCCTGTAAACTCTATCCTGCGGGTGCCACTACCAACTCGGCTTCGGGCGTAACTGACCTGACAAAAATTTACCCGGCCCTGGAAGCTATGCAAAAAGCTGGCTTACCTTTTTTATTACACGGTGAAGTCACGGATTCAACGATTGATATTTTTGACCGTGAAAAAGTATTTCTCGAGCGAACCTTTAGCCAACTGGTAACGCATTTCCCCGCGCTAAAGATGGTGCTTGAGCACATCACCACGGCCGACTCTGCCGACTTTATCGCCCGCGGACCCAGTAATGTCGCCGCCACTATTACCGCCCATCATCTGCTATACAACCGCAACCATATGCTCGCAGGTGGAATTCGCCCGCATTATTATTGTTTACCCATTTTAAAACGTAGCACTCATCAGGCAGCACTAATAAGTGCTGCAACCAGCGGCAACCCAAAATTCTTTTTAGGCACAGATTCTGCCCCTCACGCTCGAGATAAAAAGGAAGCTGCATGCGGCTGCGCCGGTAGTTATACCGCTTATGCAGCCATTGAATTGTATGCCGAAGCCTTCGAGGATGCAGGTGCCCTAGATAAACTGGAAGGTTTTGCCAGCCACTTTGGCCCCGACTTTTATCAGTTACCGCGTAATAATGACCAAATCACACTGATTAAAACTGACTGGCAGGCGCCTGAAAGCCTTACAATGGGCGACCAAACATTAATTCCCCTGCGCGCTGGCGAAACCCTGCGCTGGCAACTTCTTAATCAAAAATCAAAAAAAGCATAAGGCGAATCTGTGAACCCTCCTGAAAATCCGAAAGATCCATCTTCGCCTCTTGCCCAGCGTTTCCGCGGCTTCCTACCGGTGATTATCGATGTTGAAACTGGTGGTTTTGACTGTGCCAGAGATGCCTTACTGGAAATTGCTGCAGTTACCATTCGGATGGATGATGACGGCTTAATCCATCGCCACGAAACCTTCGCTTTCGAGATAGAACCCTTTGAAGGTGCTAATATCGAGAAGGCTGCTCTGGATTTTACCGGAATAGATTTAGACGACCCGGAGCGCATGGCTGAGCCTGAACTCATGGCGCTAACCGACATGATGCAGGCCGTGCGTCGTGCAGTAAAACAAAGTGGTTGCACGCGCGCCGTGGTAGTTGGACATAACGCGCATTTTGATTTGAATTTTTTAAATGCTGCCATTGTTCGTTGCGACATTAAGCGCAGCCCTTTCCATCCCTTTAGCGTATTTGATACCGCCACGCTTGCTGGCCTTGCATTCGGTCAAACAGTTCTTGCCAAGGCCTGCCGCACTGCTGGCCTTGAGTTTAGTAACAGCTCCGCACATTCCGCCGCTTATGATGCCGAACTTACCGCAGATTTATTTTGCGCCATCGTCAACAAATGGAAAGAGTTAGGTGGCTGGCCAATAGCGATTACTGAAGAAGATGATGAAGAGGCAGAATAGCTTTTACAAACAATAGCTTCAAAGCGTAACTTATAAAGAAGTAATTTATAAAAGTGGCAGCGCGCAAAGTAAATGGAGACTAAAGACAATGATTCAGGTTTTTGCAAAAATTCAAGTCAACAATTTTGCTGCCTTGGAAAAATTCGAACATGACGCAGCAAAAATTATGCTTAAGCATCAGGGAAGATTTGTTACTGCTTTCGAAACCCTGAGAAACAATAGCGATTCAGGTGAAGAAATTCATATTCTGGAATTCCCAAGTATTGAACATTTTTCACAATTTCGTCAGGACGAAAGACATCTAACTTTAAAGGAATTGCGGGCTGAAGCTATTTCAGCTACTGAAATAAAAATTTCCACGCAACTAAAGTTCTATTAGTAACTCTACTCGCGGTTCTATCCCAGCAATAAAATCCAATTCATAAGATTAAAGCCGGTATCAATTCGTTCTTGCGCGGGCAATACGCTAGCCGCTTTCCGATAAATCACAGTGTGAATTGGGGCGATGGAACTGTAGATAGTGACAGGGACGGCGCCTGGTAATCTACTTATGGTTTTGGTTTTTTATTGTTGTAATTAAATAGCGTGTACTTAAAATCTTTAATGCACGCTATTTTTTCAAAAAGAAAATATTAAGCATTTTTTTAGCGGTTATTTTGATGCCTATGACGACCATTCCAAGTCTATTAATGATCAATCCATAAAAAATGAAGAAGCATTAAAATATATTTGAAAAAATTTAGTTATCGATTAAAATTTTTGGCAGGACTGGCGCTACTAGAATTTGTTTCTCATTCGGCGCAATCACTTCCGCAGTACCTTTTGCAATTAATTTTCCATCTTGATTATGCGCTTCACATTCTAATACGACTAATTTCACTCGCTCTTTAATCTCACTTACCGTTAAAGTCACGGTAACTGTGTCACCCACTTTTACCGGATGTTTAAAAATCAAACTTTGACTACGATATACGGAACCAGGCCCAGGTAATTGCGTAGCAATTGCCGCAGAAATTAACGCCCCGGTCCACATTCCGTGGGCGATTGGCTCGCCAAACGGAGTTGTTGCTGCGTAGTCTTTATCCAAATGCATAGGATTTACGTCACCTGAGCATGCAGCAAATAAAATAATATCTTTTTGCGTGAGAGCTTTGCTATAGGTTTTAACCAAGCCTACAAACAGGTCGGTGATGGTTAGGTTTTCTAATTGCGTCATAAAATCGAAGCCTTATAAAATATTTGTTTATACCTATATCGGGCACGCAGTCTAACAGATTTGAATCAATCGCTTATCTATCTGTTGTATGGATATAAAAATGCCGAGCATTAACTCGGCCTAATAATACTTATAGAATTTATTTCTTCGCGGCTTCCGTTAATTCTTTTCTTAAATTATTTAACCAAAAATCAAATGCCAAACGAATTTGCATATTGTTTTGCGCGCGATTATTTTCTTCCCATATTGAACCTAAATCATGCTCGTCAGCCGCCATGGCGACCAATTTACCTGAAACAGAATCCTGGATTTCAAAAACAACCGTCATACGACCAAAGCCCTCGCTGTAAACTTTCATAAAGTTAGGGCGCCCGTTTAAATCATCCTTGGATGCATGTGGAGCGATTTGCGTAATTCTTGCCTTTAATACTAGTGTATCCGCGCCAGCTTCCGTAGTGGATATATATAAACCAGAATTAAAAAGACTTTTTTGCACAGCAACCAAATATTTAGCTTGATAGTAAGCTCTGTCGTCATCATTTAATTGCCAGGGCTCTTGAAATGTATTTTGTGCGCTAGGATTTATTATTTTAACCTGGGTTAAATCCAGATTATCTGCTTTAAGTTTTTTGTATTGTGAAAAATCCACAGCAGATGAAATAAATGTAACGTCGAAGTGAGTCTTGGTATCGGGCGACAAGCCTGCTTGCTCGGCCTGTGCTTGAACAACTTTTTCATGCGGCTTGATAAAGTGACAGGCGCTACAACTAATCACTATAAATGCAATGAGAATTTTAGATTTCATGCTGCTCTCCTGTAAATATGATGGACTGCTATGAAATCTATAGTTTTCGTATGTCCACTTATGAACTTCACTTGCTAGCCTATGACGGATTAAGACTGAACTTGTTCCATAGCCCACCCCCTGGTAAGTCCAACAATTTTGTCGCTTAAAGTTTCAAATCCTGAAGTCTTGTCTATACTCAAATAACCTGGGCAATAACGCCTTAGGTGCAAACTCGAGAATGGTGGATACGACTACCAGACTACTTTTACCAAGATTACCGAATAAACTTCTGGTTTGTTTGTATTCGAACACCATTTTTGCAGATTAACCCCTCTAAATGGTAATAATAATATGTCTTATCACACGCAACACAACACTCAGCAAAAATCTCTAGGTCTTTTCGTTGTCATTGCCTTTCACACAGCGTTGATCGGGGGATTGATTAGCGGGCTAACGAGCACTGGAAGTCCGATTTCCATACCTCGAGATACTATTCAAATCATTCAAAACGAAGTTGTTCCAGTAGAAACGCCAACGATTAATGAAATAGATATCTCAACCTCGATATTTAGAAACGTAGCATTGCCAATAACCGAACCTATCACAATCGATATTGAACAATCCATCCAAACTACTGACATATTCATTGGCCAAACGGACAAGTTCGCACCGCCAACGCCTACCATCACCAAACCAAAACTTATCAAAGCGAGTAAACCAGACTACCCCAGCGCATCAACTCGCTTAAACGAAGAGGGCGTGACTGGTCTAAGCCTGTTAGTGACGGCTAATGGCCGAGTCACTGATGTTAAACTTGAGTCCACAAGCGGCTCCGATCGGCTTGACGCCGCCGCTATAACACATGCGCAACATAACTGGGCATTTTCGCCTTGCACCGAAAACGGTGTCGCGGTTGCTTGCCGCTTTCAAGCAAAATTAGTATGGAAACTTAATGAGGCTCGCTAATTAATATTTAAAAAATGAAATCTGAAAACAACAAAGGAGGCTAGGCCTCCTTTGTTGTTTTTGCTGTTATTTATTAACTGTTACAACTAACAGAATTAATTTACAAACACTCGTGCATTTCTAAACAACCGCAACCATGCACCATCGCCTTGCCAATCATCAGGGTGCCATGAATTGGTCACTGCGCGGAATACTCGCTCCGGGTGCGGCATCATAATAGTTACACGTCCATCACGATTACTTACGCTGGTGATGCCTAATGGCGAGCTATTTGGGTTGGCAGGGTATGCTTCTGTCGCATGTAAATTATTGTCGATAAAACGCAGCGCCACAGTGCCGCTTTCATTACAAACTTTTAATGCATCGCCATTGGCAAACTCGGCATAACCTTCACCGTGTGCGACCGCTACCGGCATATGCGAACCCACCATTCCTTTGAATAATACTGAAGATGATTCTTGCACTTTTACCAAGCTAAAACGGGCCTCAAATTGTTCCGATAAATTGCGCACAAAGCGCGGCCAATGATCTGCACCTGGAATTAAATCCTTCAGGTTTGACATCATTTGACAACCATTACAAACACCTAAGCTAAAACTGTCATTGCGATGGAAAAAGCGTTCAAATTCATCCCGGACTTTGTTATTGAACAAAATAGTTTTTGACCAGCCTTCACCCGCGCCAAGAACATCGCCATAAGAAAAACCACCACAAGCGACCAATCCTTTAAAAGCATCAAGCGATACACGACCAGAAAGCAAATCACTCATATGCACATCAACGGCATTGAAACCCGCGCGATCAAATGCAGCCGCCATTTCAACCTGACCATTTACACCCTGCTCACGCAACACAGCGATTGTTGGACGATGACCGGTAGCAATGAAGGGGGCCGCTATATTTTGATTTTGATCAAACGTAAGCCTTACACTTAGACCCCGATCAGTCTTTAATAAACCTTCAAATTCCTGTTTCGCACACGCTGGATTATCACGTAAGGCTTGAATTCGATAACTGGTTTCTGCCCATAGACTTTGTAAGACTGCACGCGATTGGTCAAATAGCGTTTTCCCCGCATATCGTATACACACTGTGTCCTCATGATTTAAACCGCCGATCGATTGTACGTGAGTCACTCCGGCTGCCTTAAAACGTGCTTGCACAGCAGATGAATGCTCACGAGCAACCTGCAACACCGCACCCGCTTCTTCGCTGAAAAGTACGGCAAGCATTGCTTCCTCGTCAGCCTGCTCACTTAAGCCATCGAGATTGACCTCAACACCGGTGTGACCTGCAAATGCCATTTCCGCCAAGGTTATAAACAAACCGCCATCACTACGATCGTGATAAGCAAGAATTTCGTTAGCCGCGAGGCTCTCCTGCATCGCATCAAAGAATCCTTTGAGCTGTGCAGCAGAATCCAAATCCGCCGGCTCATCACCCATTTGATTGTAAACTTGCGACAGAATTGAACCGCCTAAACGGTTTTTGCCATTACCTAAGTCCACAAAAATCAGATCCGTTGAACCTTTATCGGTTCTGAGTTGTGGCGTGAGCGTTTGACGAACATCTACTACAGGAGCAAAAGCGGTTATTATCAATGACAAGGGTGAAGTTACAGCTTTGTTTTCAGTAAACCCTTCACTATTGTTTTCCTGCCACGCAGTGCGCATGGACATAGAATCTTTCCCCACCGGAATAGTAATGCCCAACTCCGGGCATAGCTCCATACCTACAGCTTGCACAGTACGATAAAGTTTTTCATCTTCGCCTTTATGCCCAGCGGCACACATCCAGTTAGCGGAGAGTTTTACATCTGATAGCTTTTCAATGCGCGTAGCGGCAATATTGGTAATCGCTTCCGCAATTGCCATACGGCCAGAAGCTGGACCGTCGAGCAAAGCAATTGGCGTACGCTCACCCAAACTCATAGCCTCGCCTTTAAAACTGTCGTAACTGACAGTGGTAACAGCGCAATCCGCCACCGGCACTTGCCAGGGGCCAACCATCTGGTCGCGCACAACCATACCCGTTACCGAGCGGTCACCTATAGTAATCAGGAAACTTTTGCTGGCAACCGCAGGATGCATAAGTACACGTTCGGCTGCCTCATTGATATTAATATCTGCGGTGGAGAAAGCCGTTGTAGCTGCCTGATAAGCTTCCGCCGTACGATGCATTTTGGGTGCCTTGCCGAACAAAACCGACATAGGTAAGTCAACTGGTTTAGCCGAAAACTGGGTATCGTTTAACAATAAATGCTGCGCATCAGTCGCTTCGCCCACCACCGCATAAGGACAGCGTTCGCGCTTACAAATCGCTTCAAAACGCGGTAAATCTATAGGATTAATCGCCAACACATAACGCTCTTGCGATTCATTACACCAAATCGCCAGAGGGCTCATGCTTGGTTCGTCATTGGGAACATTGCGCAACTCAAATTTGCCGCCACAACCGCCATCCTTCACCAATTCAGGAAAGGCGTTAGATAGGCCGCCAGCACCTACATCATGAATGAAAGCAATGGGATTTTTATCACCCTGCTGCCAGCAAGCATCAATGACTTCCTGACAGCGACGCTCCATTTCCGGATTTTGGCGTTGCACTGAGGCGAAATCCAAATCTTCTGAAGACGAACCCGAAGCCATAGACGAAGCCGCGCCACCGCCCAAGCCAATCAACATGGCTGGACCACCCAAGACAACCAATTTAGCACCGGCACCAAAAGGTGGCTTTTGCACATGCTCTTGTTTGATGTTGCCGTAACCACCAGCGAGCATGATGGGTTTGTGATAGCCACGGCGCTCACCATCAAAATTTTCTTCAAAGGTACGGAAGTAACCGCAAATATTGGGGCGACCAAATTCATTGTTAAACGCAGCGCCACCGAGAGGGCCATCAATCATAATATCCAGCGGCGTCACAATGCGGCCTGGCTTGCCGTAGTTTTGTTCCCAAGGCTGAATAAAATCTGGAATTTGCAGGTTAGAAACACTAAACCCGGTTAAGCCCACTTTCGGCTTGGAACCACGGCCAACAGCTCCTTCATCGCGAATCTCCCCACCTGCACCCGTACCGGCACCCGAAAAGGGAGAAATAGCCGTAGGATGATTGTGGGTCTCAACCTTCATTAATAGGTGAATAGGCTCGGCGTGATATTGGTAGGTTTTGCTTGCGGTGTCGGGATAAAAGCGCCCTGCTTCATGGCCAACTACCACAGCAGCGTTATCAGAGTAGGCAGAAAGCACATTGTCGCCGCCCACTTCGTTGGTGTTACGAATCATCTTGAACAGGCTGCGCTCTTGCTCTACACCATCAATAGTCCAGGAGGCATTGAAAATTTTGTGGCGACAATGCTCAGAGTTGGCCTGCGCAAACATCATTAATTCCACATCGACCGGATTGCGACCCAGCGTGATAAAACTCTCGACCAGATAATCTATTTCGTCATCCGCTAACGCCAGGCCCAAAGACTTATTAGCAGCAACCAAAGCAACACGGCCGCCCTCTAAGATATTTACAGTGGTTTGTGATGCTGCGTCTTTAATAGTAAAAATTTGTTCCGCAGCGGCGAGGCTATTAAATACTGTCTCCACCATACGATCATGCAGTATCGCACTTAGTTTCACGCGCGCTTCTGCTGAAAATTCACCGCTGACATTATAAACAACACCGCGTTCAAGACGAGAAATTTGCGCAAGACCAGTATTTTTAGCAATTTCAGTTGCCTTGGATGCCCAAGGTGAAATAGTGCCTAAACGCGGCACCACCACAAACAACTCACCTCTATGACTAGCTTGTTTTTCAGCGTCAAAGCCCGCCTCTGGTTTGGGGCCATAGCTTAATAACTGCTGCAATATATGTGTTTGTTCAGCATTTAACGGCGAAGATATATTTGCAAAATGAACAAATTCACAGACTACCCCCGTAACACCAGACGCAGCTTGCTGCAAAGTTAAAAGAAGTTTTTGGGTACGAAAGCTAGAAAGAGCGGGTGCGCCACGCAGGATCAGCATAGTGAGTTAAGCCTCAGCATCGGGGGAAATTTTAAGGGCGCAATTGTACTTTATTTGAGATGTCGCGGGGGAGTTCAATTTAGGTTGATGCAATGAGAATTTACAGGAAGAAAAAAGGGAGCCTTGCATCCTGCAAGCTCCCCGAGCGTCCTTAGTGGGGCAGCAATCTTCCTGATCGCGTCGGCATACTGCCTTATCCTTCTTCATTTCCTTAATAGAGTTTCTTCTTGAAACCTTGATCTCCTGACCGCAACTCCTGTTCCAATAACGTCCTTGTGTGGGTGTATTTTATAGATCGCCACACAATGCGAAAGTAGCTAATCTCCAAAGTTGGTGTGAGACATTGGCCATACAGCTGGAGTAGCACGTATCTTAGTTTATGCATATGCAAAGAATGTCAGGCTGCTTCATGAGCAGTGCAGCGTAAAAAAACAGCGGCTAACAAAAACTAAATCCTCAGCACTACGAAGTATTGAAAATTTCAGAAGCTGCCATGCTTTAAAAGAATTTATTTGAAATAATTGAGCACCGATTACCTGGAAAGCATCGGCTAATAAATTCAAAAGGAAATTATAAAATGCAGGATTAAGCCGAGTAAAAATCTTTAATGCAGAAACAAAAAAAGCCGCTAAATCAGCGGCTTTTCAAGTGTCTTGACCAATGACTATTGATACAAAACATAAATATGGTACCCAAGGCCGGACTCGAACCGGCACAGCTTACGCCACTACGACCTCAACATAGCGTGTCTACCAATTCCACCACT